>NZ_JBFBAY010000011.1:0-109033 GCF_040682415.1 Micromonospora sp. NPDC051196 | reverse complement strand
GCACCGCACCGCACCGCACCGCACCGCACCGCACCGCACCGCACCGCACCGCACCGCACCGCACCGCACCGCACCGCACCGCACCGCACCGCACCGGCGATCATGCACTTTTGGTCGCCGGTTTGCCGGGTAGCGGGCGTTTTGCGGGGTCAAGAAGTGCATGATCGCGGGAGGGAGACCGGGGGGGTCAGCGGGGGACGGGGGTTATTACGGAGGTGGTGAGGCGGTCGTGCAGGCCGCGACGGTGCTGGTCCATCAGGAGGGCGGGTACGACCAGGGCCAGAAGCACGCCGCGCAGCAGGGCCCGCAGCAGGCCGATCCGGCCGCCGTCGTTCCAGTTCACGCAGCGGATCCGGGTCAGGTACATGCCGGGGGTCTGGGCGAACAGGCCGAGGAAGATGGTGTACTCCACGATCAGCACCAGCACCGGCGCCCAGCCGTCGCGGGTCGGGCTGGCGAACAGGCCGGCCGCGAGCAAGCAGAGCACCCAGTCGATGATCAACGCCCCGAATCGACGACCCAGTTCGGCCGGTACGAAGTCAGGGTCGGCTGCGGGCGGCGTCGAGGCGTGCGGCTGGGTGGTCACAGCGGCCAAGATTACTCAGCGCTGCGGCACAGGCCCGGCACAGGCCCGTGCGAGTGGCGCAGAATCGGACCAATCGCAGGAAGTTTCACTAGACTGACCCAGCCGGACCAGTCCCTCCGGTCTCCGGCGCTCGCATCATGTCAGCCGTGACACACCGCGAGGGACGTAACACGGCAGAAACACTGGAGACATGGCCGGGCAACCCCACGGCCATAGCGTCGCCAAGAGCCTAGCTACCCGTGGACGTGCCAGGAGGACGAGTGTTCGCCAATCCCGAGGAACTCCTGCGTTACCTCAAGAACGAGGACGTAAAGTTCGTCGACGTTCGTTTCTGTGACCTACCCGGCGTCATGCAGCACTTCAACCTGCCGGTGGAGTCTGTCGACGAGAGCTTCTTCACCGACGGTCTCGCCTTCGACGGGTCGTCGATCCGCGGTTTCCAGGCGATCCACGAGTCGGACATGCTCCTGCTCCCGGACGTCGCCACCGCCTTCATCGACCCCTTCCGCGCGCAGAAGACGCTCGCGCTGAACTTCTTCATCCACGACCCGTTCACCCGTGAGGCGTACTCCCGCGACCCGCGGAACGTGGCGAAGAAGGCCGAGGCGTACCTCGCCGCCAGCGGCATCGCGGACACCGCGTACTTCGGCGCCGAGGCGGAGTTCTACATCTTCGACTCGATCCGCCACGAGACCTCGGCGCACCAGTCGTTCTACTACATCGACTCGATCGAGGGCGCCTGGAACACCGGCCGTGAGGAAGAGGGCGGCAACCGCGGTTACAAGACCGCGTACAAGGGTGGTTACTTCCCGGTGCCGCCGGTGGACCACTACGCCGACCTGCGCGACTCGATCGTGCGGCGCCTGATCGACACCGGCTTCACCGTCGAGCGCTCGCACCACGAGGTGGGCACCGCCGGCCAGGCGGAGATCAACTACAAGTTCTCCACCCTGCTGCACGCCGGTGACCAGCTCCAGCTGTTCAAGTACATCGTCAAGAACCAGGCCTGGGCCGCCGGCAAGACCGCGACCTTCATGCCGAAGCCGCTCTTCGGCGACAACGGCTCGGGCATGCACACCCACCAGAGCCTCTGGCTCAACGGTGAGCCGCTGTTCTACGACGAGACCGGCTACGCCGGCCTGTCCGAGACGGCCCGCTGGTACATCGGTGGCCTGCTGCACCACGCTCCGTCGCTGCTGGCCTTCACCAACCCGACGGTCAACTCGTACCGTCGTCTGGTGCCGGGCTTCGAGGCGCCGGTCAACCTGGTCTACTCGCAGCGCAACCGCTCCGCCTGCACCCGTATCCCGGTCACCGGCAGCAACCCGAAGGCCAAGCGCGTCGAGTTCCGCGTGCCGGACCCGTCGGCCAACGTCTACCTCGCCTTCTCGGCGATGTTGATGGCCGGCCTGGACGGCATCAAGAACAAGATCGAGCCGCCGGCGCCGATCGACAAGGACCTCTACGACCTCCCGCCGGAGGAGTGGGGCGACGTCAAGCAGGTGCCGGGCTCGCTGCCGGCGGTGCTGGACTCGCTGGAGGCCGACCACGACTACCTGCTCGACGGCGGCGTGTTCACGCCGGACCTGATCTCCACCTGGGTCGACTGGAAGCGGGCCAACGAGGTCGACCCGGTGCGCCTGCGCCCGACCCCGCACGAGTTCGCCATGTACTACGACTGCTGATTCAGATCAGCTCCGTTCGGGCCGGTTCCGCTTTCGCGGGGCCGGCCCGAACGCATCGGGGACCACCCGACAGCTACTGCCCCGCCCCTGTCCGGTCACCCTGTCGAAGCTGCCGCACACTGTGCGGACAACGTGACAGGAAACCGACAGGAGAAGTGCCATGACCGTCCGCGGAATTGACCGGCCGTCGACCCGGCTGGAGGCCGCGAAGGCGTACGCGGAGCACGCGTGGGGACGGGGAACCGCCAAACGGGTCGCCACATTCGACAACGGCACCCCGTACGTGCGGGCCGGTGGGGTGGCGCAGTTCCTGACCTGGTTCGTCGACGCGACGGTGTGCCTGTTCGGTGTCGGGGTCTGTGTCGTCGTCCTGGCCCTGCTGCATGACGGCGGGCAGGGCCTCTCCATCGATGCCGTCACCGCGCTGGCGATCTCGTCGTGCTTCGTGGTGCCGATGCTGTACGGCCTGTGCTACGGCAACGGCCGAGCGCTCGGTGCGGTCCTCACCGGTACGCAGCTCGTCCGGGCCAGGGACGGCGGTCGAATCGGCCTGAAGGGCTGCTGGGCCATGGTGGTCCGGACGGTGTTCATGCCGATCCTGTTCGGCATCGTGGTGCTGAGCGCGGCGACAGGACTGGGGGTGGCCGGTTCGCTGGCGCGGACCAGCATCGACCGTGCCGCCACCCGACAACTGCACGGCGCCGGCATCTGATGACCCCTCACCCAATACCTTCGCGTCCGATATATTGAGGCCATGGACACGCCGCTACGCGAACCGACCTTCCTCATCCTCACCGCGCTCGCTCGCGAGCCGATGCACGGCTACGCGATCATCGGTGAGGTTGCCGCCCTCTCCGACGGACGGCTCTCGCTGCGCCCCGGCACCCTCTACGGTGCGCTGGACCGGCTCACCGACGCCGGGCTGGTGGAGGTCGACCGCGAGGAGACCGTCGACGGTCGGCTGCGCCGCTACTACCGCCTGTCGCCGAGCGGAGACGCCACGCTCGCCGCCGAGACCGAACGGCTGCGGCGCAACGTCGAAGCGGCCACCGCCCGGCTACGCACCCGCCAGGTCCAGTCGCTGACCCCGCGTACGGCCGGGGGGTTGGCATGAACGAGTTGGAGCGCCGCTACCGGCGGCTGCTGCGGGCGTACCCGGTGGACTACCGGCGCGAGCGCGGCGACGAGATCGTCGGGACGTACCTCGACCTGGCGGTCCCTGAGCGACGCTGGCCCTCCCTCGCGGACGCCAACGACCTCCTGCGCGGGGGTCTGCGGCAGCGGTTGCGGGCTTCCGGCGCGACCGACCTGCTCCCCGGGGTACGCATCGCCGGGCTGCTCGCCCTGACCACTGCCGCCTTCCTGGCCGGCTTCTGGGCCACGGTCGAGCGCAACGGCCCGAACCCTGAGTGGGGTGTCCCGAGTTTCGGCCCGTTCGTCTCGGTCGGCGTGATCGCCTGGTTCGCCTGGCTGGCGCCGGCGCTGCTGATGCTCGTCGCGCCGGGCAGAGCGACCCGGGTGGCGGTCACCGTGGCGGTACTGGCGACCGCGGTTGTTCCGGTGGTGGGTGGGCTCGCCGGGGCACCCCGGCCGCCGCTCTACGTCCTGGCCCCACAGCTTGCCCTCGGGGTGTTGGCGCTCGCGGTGGGTGACCGCCTGCCGCTGCTCGCGCGGGCGCTGCCGGGCGTGGCTGCGCTCACCGGCGTCGGCACCGCGTTGGCCCTGGTCGGGCCGGGCAGCTACTGGGGCTGGTACGGCTGGACGGCCGAGCAACTCCTGCCGGCCACCGGCACGGTGCTGCTGGTGGTTGCCTTCCTGCTCGCGATCGGGCTTGGCATGCGGCGCGACGAGCGCGGCGGTTGGGCCACGGTGGTGCTGCTCACCCCGATCGGCCTGCTCAATCTGCACATCCTGGCCGGTGCGGTCGACGGCCTCGCCAGCGGCGCCCCACGCCCGACCTACCCGACGATGGTGGCCGCTGCCATCGCCGTCGCCCTGCTCGGCCCGGCCCTGCTGCCAGCCGCCGTCGCGCTACGTCGCCGGCTGCGCGTACGACCGGCCGCCTCCTGCCCCACCTGCGGCGCACACCGCTGACCGGGTGCCTCGATCGATGACGGTGCGGCCCGCCGGGCCGCACCGTCATCGTGCAGCAGCCGCCGTGACGGACCCTCGACGGCTGTCAGGGCCGGGTGGGCCGGCCGGGCAGCGGCTGACGCCGGAGCAACACCCAGAGCACGGCGGCCAGCACCAGCACGGTCATCGCCACCGCGCCGGGCGCCTTCACCAGCCGAGCCACGTTGGTGCCGTCCGGCAGGGCGAGGAAGGACGCCGCCGCGCAGGGCAGCACGAACCACGCGGTCCGGCTCGCCGTGACCGCGAGCACCGCCAGCGGCCAGGTCGCGTACCAGGGGTGGAACACCGGCGCCAGGACCACAGTGGCGACCAACGCCAACCCCGCACCTCCGAGCACCAGCCGCCGCTCAGCCACCGGCGCATCGATGCTGGAGTCAACGCCCACCGTCTGGTCAGCCTGGTCCACGGCGCGTAGCGCGGACCAGGTCCGCCACCAGAGATACACCAGGAAGCCGGCCAGCAGGACCAGCCCGACGGCCCGCGCCACCGGCACCGCGCCGAGTTGCCGGCCGACCAGCTCACCGGCGTAGTCGACGACCATGCCCACCGCCGTCGGCGGTGAGGTCCATTGCACGGTTTCGCCGCTGCTCCCCAGCCCACCGATCCAGCCCAGCCCGAGACCGGACAGCAGCGAGGTCACCACCATGGCACCGAGCACCCCGACGGCCAGCAGACCACCGTCGCGCAGCAGCGCCGGCAGGGTCGGCCGACCAGGCACGGCGGCCAACGCCGCGAACGGCAGCACCACTGCGGCGGTGGCCTTCACCGACACCGCCAGCCCGAGCAGCGCCCCGGCTACCAGCAGCCGGGCAGCCGACAGCGCCACGGCCCGGCCCGACCGCAGCCGGCCCGGTCCCGCCGCCGGGCGGCCCGGACGGCGGACCAGGAGCAGTAGACCGGGCAGGAGCAGGCCGAGCATCACCGCGTCGTTGTGCGCGCCGGCCACCAGGTGTACGCCGACCAGTGGGCAGGCCAACACCAGCCAGGTCGCCCGTCGGGCCGGCACGCCGGCCGCCCGGGCCAGACCGGGCAGGCAGAGCGCGGCCACCAGCAGCCCCGCCACCGCCAGCACCCGCAGCAGCACCATCGTGCCGACCAGGCCACCACCGAGCACCACGGCCAGGGCGGCGAGCAGCACGAAAAACGGGCCGTACGGGGCAGGGGTGTCCCGCCAGACCGGCGCAACCGCGTCCAGCCAGGGGCAGCCGGCCGCCGCCACCCCGATGGCGTACGGGTCACCACCGTCGGCGTACACCCAGCCCTGGCAGGCGTACGAGTACACGTCTCGGCTGCCCAACGGCGCGCTGAACAGCAGCGGGAACGTCCACAGCCCGGCAGTACGGTACGCCCAACGGGCGGACGGTGCGCCCTCGCGCAACACCCACCAGGCCCCGACCATCGCGGCGGTACCGACCAGCCACAGGACCACGGTCAGCGGGCCGGTGCCGGAGTTCCAGACCCGGATCGTGGTGGCGCCGGGCAGTGCACCACCGAGGTATCCGGCGACCACCAGCAGCAACGCCCCGGCCAGCCCGATGTGACGGGCGGCGCGGTCGCGGAGGCAAGCAGGTCGGGCGGCGCCGGGGTCGGTCACCGGCGTACCTCTCCTCAGTCGACAGGAACGGGGCGGCGGGTCGCTCTCGCCGACCGTACCAAGCGAACCGCCACCACGATCACGAACAGTGTCATCAGCGGCGCACCGATCGTCTTCGTGTGCCGGGGCAGCCCGGTACCGTCGGCCAGCACATGGAACGCGGAGTACACGGTCACCGCGCTGAACCACCAGGTGCGGTGCGCGGTGGCGGCGAGCAGGACCAGCGGCCAGACCCAGTACCACGGGTGGAACAGCGGAGCCAGTGCCACCGCCGCGGTCAGCGCCAGGGCGGCGTGCCACAGCGGGTCCCGGTACCGGGCCCGGAACCACAGCCAGACCAGCAGCGCCGCCAACACCACCATGGCGATGCCGCGGGTCACCGGCAGCGCGTCGACGTGCAGGCCGAACGGCAACGCCAGGTAGCCGATGGTCTGCCCGACGGCGGTCGGCGGTGAGGTCCAGGCGATCACCTCGTTGCCGTGCGAGAGCCCGGTGATCCAGCCGAGGTCCAGCCCGGCGGCCAGGGTCACCCCGAACAGGGTGGCCACCGCGCCGCCGACCACCGGCGTACCGTCGCGCAGCAGACCACGCAGGGAGAAGCCGTTCGGGATCGCGGCGAGCGCCGCGAAGGGGACCACCACCAGTGCGGTGACCTTGATCCCGGCGGCCAGGCCGAGCACCACCCCGCCGGCCAGCAGTTGCCAGGTACGGCCCGGCCAGGTGACCACGATGGCCAGCCCGGCCACCATCAACCCGACCATCATCGCGTCGTTGTGCACCCCGGAGATCAGGTGCACCCCCACCAGCGGGCTGGCCAGGGCCAACCAGAGCGCCCGGCCGACCGGCACACCGCAGCGGCGGGCCAGCACCGGCAGGCAGGCCGCGGTGAGCACCACGCCGGCCACGGCGAGCAGCCGGAACAGCGCGATGCTGCCGAGCAACGAACCGGTCGCGGCGACCACCGCGCCGGATATCACCACGAACAGCGGACCGTACGGCGCCGGGGTGTCCCGCCAGATGTACGACATGGTGTCCAGCCAGGGGCAGGGCAGGGTGGAGACGCCGAACTCGTACGGGCTGATGCCGTTGGCGTAACTGGCCCCCTGGCAGGCGTACGCGTACGCGTCGCGGCTGCCCAGCGGCGGGGTGACCAGGAACGGCAGGATCCACAGGCCCGCGGTGGTCAGCGCCCAGCGGGCCGACGGCACCCGGTCGCGCAACACCCACCAGGCCACCGCCATGGCGATGGTGCCGAACAGCCACAGCCCGATGATCAGCGGCCCGTTCGGGCCGAGCCAGATCTTCACCGGGTCGGGTCGCAGGTCCCCGTCGGGCAGGGCACCGCCGAGGAAGGCAGCCACCGCCAACATGATCGATCCGGCTAGTCCGGTCCAGCGCACGAGGTGATGGGGCACGCCCGCCATGCTGCCAGACTCGTCTTATCAGCAAACCGGGCAGGTCAACAGTGATTCCTCGGTATCAGGTCGCTTGATATCGAGAAATCACCCGGGGTGCCGACGCTGACCTCGGTCCATCCGTCACGCCCCGGCCGCAGGCAGCCGTCTCCACTTGTCAGGGAAAGCCAGCGTGACCACCGGACCCGGACCAGCACCTCCCCAGCCCGATCGCTGGTGAACCGCACCCGGGCCTGATCGGCGGCGACCAACCGGCCCGGCACGCCGACCAGCGGCGCGTGATCGACGACGGCATAGAGTCGCCAGTCCGCGCTGCGCCACACCTCGCGCAGGTAAGGCAAGCCGGCGAGGACGAGTTCGGCCTCGTCCCGCGCCCACCGGTCGGGTACAGCATCGGGCGCGACAGCGACGTACTCGACCGCGTTGTCGCGCAACCAGCGCGCGTACGCGTCGGCGGTCAGCCGATCTGCATAGTAGAGAGCGTTGCGGTCGGCATCGACCTGCCGCTCCCAACCCCGGGCCACCGGCACCGTCGGCGGGACGTACGCCGACTCCCAATGGTCCCTCAGCGGCACCACCTCGACCCGGCCCACCGGTTGCCGGCGGGCCAATTCATCGGTGAGCGGCCGGTAGAACGCCACGGAACTTTCCGCCGAGCCGGCGCGCAGCACATCGCCGACCATCACCGGGTTCTGCCACCAGACGGTGGCGGCGAGCAGACCGGCCAGCCATGGCCCGGGCACCGGGGCGTACCCGGCCATCAGCGGCAGACCGAGCAGCATCGGCAGCCGCAGGCTGTTGGAACCGATCGGACTGGGCAGGTAGTAGGCAGTCACCACCAACACCACAGTGAGCAGCGCGCCGATCCGCAACACCCGTTGCCGAGGCCCGACGAGGGCGTACACCAACACGGCCAGCGCCACGTTGGTGCGCATCGACTCAGCTGAGTACGGCTGGATGCCGCCGTTGCCGAACAGCACCGTCATCGGCGTGATCGCGAGCGCCGGGGCGAGGCAGAGGACAAGGCCCTCGATCGGCGACCGGTCGACCCGCCAACCCCCGGGCAGCGGCCGTCCGGCACCGTCATCGCGGCGCAGAGCGGCCAGCAGCAGTGCGGCGCCGGCCAACCCGACGAAAAGCCCGGCGACCGGGCTGGCCCAGGTAGCGACCACAGCGAGCAAGGCGCCCATGGCGAGCCGCAGCGGTCGGGCCAGCCGCTGCGCGGTGATCGCGCAGAGTGCGAGCAACCCGAACGCGAGCCCTACGGCGAAGGTGATCCGGCCGCTGGCCAGGTTGCCGACCAGCACCACGGCGCCCAGGATGCTGGCGAGCAGCGGCCGCCGGGCGCCAGACCGCACGAACAGCCACGCCAGCGCCGCCGCCGACACGACCGCCGCCACAGCGCCCAGTAAGCGCACGCCGATCAGTGCACCGAGTAATTGAGTGAACAGGCTGTAGCCGAACTGGTTGATCCCGCCGTACCAGGAGAGGTCGACCGGGGCCAGGCCGAAGCGGTCGGCGAAGGCGGCGCGGGCGACCTGCGCCGACAGGTCGGTACCCATGGGCGGGGCGAGCATGAACGCGGCGGCGAGGAGCACCGACACCACCAACGCCGCAAGGACGGGACGCACGGCTGGTTCACGGCTGGTCGTCGGCACCGAGCAGTCGTACCACGCCGGATACGGGCCGCCCGGCCGGGCCGACATCAGCTGTCCAGGACGCGTTGGGTGGCGGTGCGGGAGCGGCGGCCGGTGCGCAGGTACTCGTCGAGGAACTCACCTGGGTCGTCGGCGCCGAGCAGACGGACCACGCCGGCCAGTTCCACGCCGTGCCGGGGCAGTTGGTCGCCGGCCCTGCCCCGGACCAGCATCAGCGCGTTACGGACCTGCGCCGCGAGGGTCCACCCGGCCGCCATCGCCTCGGCGTCCGCCGGGTCGACCAGACCGGCGTCGCGGGCGGCGGTGAGGGCGTCGAGGGTACGCGTGCCGCGCAGCGCCGGGTACGCCCCGGCGTGCCGCAGTTGGAGCAGCTGCACCGCCCACTCGACGTCGGCCAGGCCGCCCCGGCCCAGCTTGGTGTGGGTGGCCGGGTCGGCGCCCCGGGGCAGCCGCTCGGTCTCCACCCGTGCCTTGATCCGGCGGATCTCGATGATCTGCTCCCGGGTCAGCCCGTGCGCCGGGTAGCGGACCGGGTCGACCAGCTGCTCGAACCGGGTGCCCAGGTCGGCGTCGCCGCAGACGCAGCGGGCCCGCAGCAGCGCCTGTGCCTCCCACACCTTCGACCAGCGGGCGTAGTACTGCTGGTAGGCGGCGAGGCTGCGCACCAGCGGCCCCTGCCGGCCCTCCGGGCGCAGGTCGGCGTCGACGCCGAGCGGCGGATCGGGCGCGGGCATGCCGAGCAGCCGACGCAGCTCCTCGGCGATGGCCTGGGCGGCGGCGCTGGCGGCGCTCTCGCTGACACCTTCGGGCGGCTCGTAGACGAACAGCACGTCGGCGTCGGAGAGGTAGTTGGACTCGTACCCGCCCAGCCGGCCCATGCCGATCACCGCGAACTTCAGGCCCGGCATGGGCGGCTGGGCGGCGCGGGCGGTACGCAGCGCGGCGGCGAGGGTGGCGTCGGTGACGTCGGAGAGGGCGGTGCCGACCGTCGTGATGTCGGCCAGTCCGGGGGTGGCACTTTCACCGTCCGGGCGCGACGGTGCCAGCGAACCGGCCCGGCTGAGCACGTCGGCGCAGGCGAGGCGGAGCAGTTCCCGGCGGCGCAGCGCGCGGACCGCCCGGGTGGCCTCGACCGGGTCGGTGTGCCGGTCCGCCGCGGCGGCGAACCCGTCGCAGAGCACCTCGCGGGGTCGGGGTCGCAGCTCCGTCTCCTCGGCCAACAGGCGCAGCGCCTCCGGTTCGCGGGCGAGCAGGTCGGCGACGTACCGGGAGGAGGAGAGCACCCGGGCCAGCCGGCGGGCCACCGGCCCGGAGTCGCGCAGCAGCCGCAGATACCAGGGGGTGCTGCCGAGGGAGTCGGAGACCTGGCGGTAGTTGAGCAGCCCTCGGTCCGGTTCGGGTGCGTCGGCGAACTCGCTGAGCAGCACCGGCAGCAGGGTGCGTTGGATGGCGGCAGTGCGGCTCACCCCGCCGGTGAGGGCCTGGAGGTGACGCAGCGCCCCGGCCGGGTCGGCGAAGCCGAGGATCTCCAGCCGGTTGCGGGCCGCCTCGGGGGTCAGCCGCAGGCCGTCGGCCGGTACCCGGGCCACCGACTCCAGCAGGGGGCGGTAGAGCAGTTTGGCGTGCAGCCGGCGTACCTCGGTGGCGTGGGTGACCCACTCGGCGCGGAACTCCTCGACGGCGCTGCGCCCCGGGGTGGCGGTGTAGCCGAGGGCGGTGGCCAGCCAGCGCAACGCGTTCGGGTCGGTGGGCACGGTGTGGGTCCGCCGCAGGCCCTGAAGTTGCAGGCGGTGCTCGACGGTACGCAGGAAGCGGTAGCCGCGCAGCAGCGCCTCGCCGTCGGCCCTGCCGACGTAGCCGCCGGTGACCAGCGCCCGCAAAGCGGGAATGGTGCCGGGTGCACGCAGCGAGTCGTCACCGCGCCCGTGTACCAGCTGAAGCAGCTGCACCGCGAACTCGATGTCACGCAGCCCGCCCGGACCGCGCTTGATCTCGCGCTCCAACTCCTTCGGCGGAATGTGGTCGATGATCTTGCGACGCATGGCCCGGACGTCCTCGACCGCCTCCGGGCGCTCGGCCGCCTGCCAGACCAGCGGCGCGAGCGTGTCGATCCACTCCTGGCCAAGCGCCAGGTCACCGGCGGCCGGGCGGGCCTTGAGCAGTGCCTGGAACTCCCAGGTGCGCGCCCAGCGCCGGTAGTAAGCCAGGTGGCTGGCCAGGGTGCGCACCAGCGGGCCCCGGTTGCCCTCGGGACGCAACGCGGCGTCCACCGGCCAGGCCACCAGCCCGCAGATGTGGATCAGCCGGGTGGCCACCGTGGTGGCGGCGGCCAGGTCGTCGTCCTCGGCCGCCACGAAGATCACGTCCACGTCGGAGACGTAGTTGAGTTCACCGCCGCCGCACTTGCCCATCGCCACCACGGCCAGCCGGGGTACTGCGGTGTTCTCGGGCAGTTCGGCCACGGCGATCCCGTAGGCGGCCGCCAGGGTCGCGTCGGCCAGCGCGGAAAGGGCGGCCATGGTCTGTTCCAGGCCGCGCCCCCCGGTCAGGTCGGCCGCTGCGATCCGCAACAACGCCAGCCGGTACGCCCGACGCAGCATCGCCACCGGGTTACCGGTACCGCTCACGTCGAGCCGCCCGTCGGCGGTCGGCGCGAGCCCGTCCGGCTCGGTACGCAGCACCGTCCACTGGTCGGGATTGGCGACGAGATGGTCACCCAGCGCCGAGGAGGCCCCCAGCACGGCGATCAGCCGACGGCGCAGTCCCGGATCGTCGTGCAGGGCCGCGAGCAACGCCGAGCCCGCCCCGATACCGCCGGTACCGATGCCACCCGCGATGTCCGGGCCGCCGGCCGCCGTGCCGTTGGGGCCGTGCTGGGCGCGACGCTCCGCCTCGACCAGTCGGTGCAGCTGGCGCAGCGCCAGGTCCGGGTCGGCGGCCCGGGACAGCGCGGTGAGCAACTCCTGGGCCGGCTCGCCGGTCGGTTCCTGGGTCTGCGGTCGCCACAGGTCCAGTCCGGTCGGGCCGAGCAGGTCAGCGGCGCGGATGCCGCCGTCGGAGTCGGCGACGTCGAAGCCGTACCGGGCGAGCCGGCCGGTGGCGCTGGTCGGCCGGCCCATCAGTGCCCGAGCAGCGGCAGGTTGCGGCGCGGCCCGTCGTCGTCGAGTTCACCGAGGGCCAGCGCGGCGAAGCGGGCGGCGAACGGCTGCCAGACCTCCTCGACATCGACCATCACCGCGTTACAGGCGGAGACCACCAGATCCGGGTCGTAGCCCAACTCGGCCAGCAACGCCGAGTCGGTGGCCCAGTCGGCGATCATCGCCGTGTCGCACTCGATGTGGAACTGAAGGCCCCAGGCCCGGTCGCCGAGGCGGAACGCCTGGTTCGGGTAGCGGGTGGAGGCGGCCAGCAGGGTGGCACCGGCGGGCAGTTCGGTGATCTCGTCGGCGTGCCACTGCAACACGTCGGGGATCAGCGGCACGTACCGGAACAGTGGATCGGTTTCGGCGGCGTCGCGCCGGCCGACCACGGCGGGGCCGACCTCCGGTCCGGACGGGCTGCGTTCGACGGTGCCGGCGTGGGCCGTGGCGAGCAGTTGCGCGCCGAGGCAGATGCCCAGGGTCGGCAGTCGGTGTCGGACCGCCTTGCGCAGCAGTGCCTCCACCTCGGGGAACCAGGGGGCCGCGGGCACCCCGTCGGCCGGGTAGGCCTGCTGGTCGCCGCCGAGCACCACCAGAGCGGCGTATCCCGCAAGGTCGGCGGGGAGTTCGTCGCCGGCGTGCGGGCGAAGCACGGACAGGTCGAGACCTGCCTCGGTCAGCCACTCCCCCAGCCGTCGCGCATCGTCGGTCGGGTCGTTCTCGATCACCAACGCAGTTGCCACGCCGTCGAGGCTATCCGGTCCGGCCGAACAGGTCCGCGCGCGGGACTAGGCTCTCCGGCTGTGTCCGACCACACCGCGCCTGACCACGTCGTACGCCCGCCGGCACTGCGCGAGGGCGACACCGTGATGCTGGTCTCGCCCTCCGGGCCGACCCGCCCGGAACGGGTGGCCCGGGGCATCGAACTGCTCACCGGCTGGGGTCTGCGGCCGGTGCTCGCCCGGAACGTGTACGCCCGGAACGGCTATCTGGCCGGTGTCGACGCGCTGCGCGCCGCCGACCTGAACGCCGCCTTCACCGACCCGCAGGTACGCGGGATCATCTGCACCCGGGGCGGTTACGGCGCCCAACGGGTGGTGGACGCGATCGACATGGCGGCGGTTCGCCGGGATCCGAAAGTGGTGGCCGGCTTCTCCGACATCACCGCCCTGCAACTGGCGCTGTGGCGCGGTGCCCGGCTGGCCGGGGTGCACGGGCCGGGAGCGGCCTGGCGCGACGATCGCACCCCGCTGGCCTCCGCCGAGTCGCTGCACGCCGCGCTGACCACCGCCGAGCCGGTCACCGTGCCCGCCGTCGAGGGCGAGGAGACCTTCGCCGTACGCGTACCGGGGCGGGCGGTGGGTCGGCTGCTGGGCGGCAACCTCTGCCTGATCGTGGCCTCGCTGGGTACCCCGGACATGCCCGACCTGACCGGGGCGGTGCTGCTGCTGGAGGACGTGCAGGAGCCGCCGTACAAGGTCGACCGGATGCTGACCCAGCTGCGCCGCGCCGGTGCGCTGGACCGGCTGGCCGGGGTGGCGGTGGGCCAGTTCACCGACTGCGCGGACGGCTGGGCGGTCAGCGTGGCCGACGTGCTCACCGAGCGCCTCGGCGACCTGGGCGTACCGGTGCTGGGTGGGCTGCCGATCGGCCACGGCCCCGGCCAGCTCACCGTCCCGGTGGGCACGCTGGCCACCCTCGACGCGGACGCCGGCACCCTCACCGTGGCTCCCGCCGTTTGCTGACCGTCTGACCCGTACCGGAACCCGAGTGCGGACATGTCCGGTTTTCCGGGCCGAATTGCCAGCTCGCTGACAGGTTCGCCACGGGCCCCGCCCAGACTGGCCGGTCACTGTCGGTGACGTCATCGCATCACCTACGAGTTGGAGGACCGATGTCCCGCACGATCTCGAAGAAGCACCTGCTGGGCGGACTGGCCGCTGCGGGTGTGCTCGCCGTGGGGATTGCCGCTCCCACCGTGGCGCTCGCCGACGACAAGGCCAGCCCGAGCCCGAGCGCCAGTGCGAGCGCGGAGGACCGCAAGGACGACCAGCGGCCGGAGCGCGGGGAGCGCCAGCAGGCGTTCGCCGAGGCACTGGCCGAGGAGTTGGGTGTGCCCGCCGAGAAGGTGACCGAGGCCCTGGAGAAGCTCCGCGAGCAGCACAAGCCGCAGGGCAAGCCGGACGGCGAGCGCCCCGAGGGTCGCGGCGGCGACCGTGAGCGTGGCGGCGACCACCAGCGCGGTGGCGACCATGAGCGTGGCGGCGACCGTGGGCCGCAGGGTTCCCCCGAGGACCGCAAGGAGGCCATGGCCGAGCGACTCGCCAAGGCGGTCGAGGAGGGCAAGCTCACCCAGGAGCAGGCCGACGCGATCACCGCGGCTGTCGAGGCCGGCGTCTTCGGCGGTCCCGGCGACAAGGGCGACAAGGGCGATCAGGACGACACCGCCGGCAAGTGACGCCCGTCGCGGGTACCTGACGCAGGGCCGTACCGCCTGGTGACAGCCGGCGGTACGGCGGCAGGACGGGGGCGGCATCCGACAGCTGGATGCCGCCCCCGTCGGCGCTTTCGACCGGGCCCGGTCGCCGATCCGGGCCCGGCCCGGGTCACCTCAGGTACGGGCCGGTCTCGCCGATCTTCCCGGGGGCCGGGTTGCCGGGCAGGCTGAGCACGTACACCCGCAGGTTTCCCTTACCGCTGACCGAGGCGGTCAGCGTGCCGTTCGTGACGACCTTGACGTCCCCGGTCACCGCGTCGGTGTAGGTGCCATTGGGTACGCCGCTGAAGGTGGCGCTGCCGGAGACGGTGACCAGCGCGAAGCTGTCCACCCCGCCGCCGGTGAACCGGCGCTTGTACGCCATCTGGTTGCCGCTGATCCCCTCGGTCGAGTACTGCCCCTTCTGTAGCGCGGGAATGGCCCGGCGGATCTGGTTGAGCCGCTGCACGTGCTTGACCAGCGGCTTGTCCAGGGTCTGGGCGACCGTGCCGGTGGCGCTGGCGACCACGCCGAAGTCGGCGGCGGTGACGCTGCCGGCCAGGTGAGCGCCGTAGTAGGCCCGTCCGGTGGTGGCCAACGGGCAACTCGGACCGCAGTCGATCGGGGCGCCCTTCTGGAACTCGATCTCCGAGCCGTAGTAGAGCGTGGGGATGCCCCGGAACGTCCACATCAGGCTCATGTTCTCCGCCCAGGCGTCCGTGCCGCCGGTGTACCGCACGGAGGACTTGTTCGGCCCGTAGTCGTGACTGTCGACGTAGACGACGTTGTAGGTCGCGTCGTTGTAGCTGTCGTCGGAGTCCCGCCCGTTGCCGAAGGCGTTGTTCGCGTCGCCGAAGTTCATGTGCATCCGCATGTCGATGACGTTCATGCCGGAGAACCGCGAATGGTCGGGCGAGTGGTAGCTGTTGCCGCGCAGGAAGGCGTTGTCACTGGTCGGCTGGTTGCCGGTGCCGAGCAACTGCTCGTAGTCGTACTGCTCGATCGCGGCCCGGACGTCGTCCGGGCTGTAGTCGCGGCGTTCCTTCCAGGTGAAGAACTGCGCCGAGTGGTTGACCGAACCGCGGTTCCACTTGTCGTTGACGAACGCGGCCACCTCGCCGAAGACGTAGAAGTCCTTGCCCTTCTCGCCGTGCCGGGCCACCGCGTGCTGCTGGATCGCCGGCAGGAAGCGGCGGTTCCAGGTGACCCGCGGGATGTGTACGGCGGTGTCGATCCGGAAGCCGTCCACGCCCATGTCGATGTACTTGTTGTAGACGTCGATCAGGTACTGCTGCACCTGGGCGTTCTCGGTGTTGAAGTCGGCCAGGTCCTCGTGCAGCCAGCAACTGCGCGAGTCCTCGCCCTCCCAGTTGCCGATCCAGCACTGGTGGTAGAGATCCGCCGGGAACAGGCCGCTGGTCGGCACGGGCCACTGGCAGTGGTAGACGGTGTAGCCCTCCCGGCTGTAGGAGCCGTTCGGGGTGCCCCACCGCAGGCAGCGGTTGCCCGCCGGGGCCGACGACGACCACAGGTCACCGTTGTACGGGCGACCCTTGGCCTGGGCGTTCTGCGCGGCGGTCAGCGTCGGGTCGGCGCCGTCGTGTTCGACCATCGGGTCGTACTCCCGGCCGGCCTGCGGCTGGTCGTAGTACCACTTCCACTGCTCGTCGCGGACGCCGTACACCGTGGGGGTGAACAGGCCCTTGGCGCCCCACCGTGAGCTGTGGTTGTAGACCACGTCCTGGAAGATCTTGATGCCCTTGCGGTGTGCGGCGTTGATCAGATCCTGGTAGCTCGCGCCGGGGCTCTCCAGGCGGGGGTCGACCCGGTGGAAGTCCCAACCGTGGTAGCCGTGGAAGTCGTAGTCGGAACGGTTGAGCACCACCGGGGTGATCCAGATGGCGGAGAAACCGAGGGCCTTGATGTAGTCGAGCTTGTCGACCAGTCCCTGGAAGTCGCCCCGGAACATCGGGTCGTCGTTGGCCGCGTTGCCGGAGCGCACGTGCTGACTGCCGCCCCGGTTGTTGCCCGGGTCGCCGTCGGCGAACCGGGCGGTCATGACGAAGTAGATGGTGTCCTCGCGGGGGTCTCCGCCGAGCGGGGAGCCGCCGGCCGGCGCGGGCGGCGCGTCGCCGGTGGTCGCGGTCGCCGGGTCGCTCGCCGCCGACCGGTTGCCGGCCTCGTCGCGCGCCCGCACCGTCCAGCGGTACGCGGTACGTGGCGACAACGCGCTCTCCACGTGGCGGGTGCCGGTGGTGGTGACGGTGACCGATCCCGTCGTGCCGCCGGTGCGGGTCACCTCGTACCCGGTCACCGCCCGGTCGTCGGTCGACGCCGTCCAGCTCAGGGTGACCCGGACCCCGTCCACCGTGGCATTGAGCCCGGTCGGGACGGACGGTGCGGTGGTGTCCGGCGGTGCGGGCGGCCCGCACGGGTCGGCTGCGGCGGGGGTGACCACGCCGCCGGAGACGGTGCTGCGGCCGGTGCCGATGGTGTAGTCCGCGCCGTTGTTGTTGTCCCACTGGCCGGCACCGTTGTTGAAGGCCGCGGTGAGACCGCCGGCCGATCCCAGGTCGAGCACCTTGCGGGCCCAGCCGGCGCAGGCCACCTCCATGGCCACCCCCGGCACCGCGGTCCAGGTGCCGCCGGTCGGGCGGTAGTGGATGTTCGCGGCGCTCCAGCCACGGGTGGTGAGCCGGTAGTAGACCTCGGCGGTGGCACCGGGTCCGGGTGTGCCGCTCGGCGTCGGGGTCGGCGAGGGGCTGCTCCCGGCGCACGGGTCGCCACTGCCGATCCGCCCGCCGGAGACGGTCACCGTGCCGGTGCCGAGCCGGTAGTTGGCCCCGTTGTTGTTGTCCCAGGTTCCCGTGCCGTTGGTGAAGACCACCTGTAGGCCGGTGGCGGCACCCAGGTCGATGCTCTTGCGCCGCCAGCCGGTGCAGGCGGACTCCATGGCCACGCCGGGGACAGGGGTCCAGGCAGCACCGTCGACGCCGTAGTGGACGTTGACCGAGGCCCCCCAGGCGGCCGGCGGCTGGTAGTAGACCGTGACGGTGTTGGCGGCCGCAGCCGCCGTCACGGGCAGCAGGCTGACGGCGAGGCCGGCGGTGAGGGCGAGAACGCCCCCCCGTCCCCGCCATCGACCGCGGCCGCCCGTACGGCTTGTCGAACGGTGTTCCATGGCTCTCCTGACACCCCGCGTCGGGCTCGGCCCGGCGCATCAACGCGAAAGGTGTTGCAAGCCCTTGCAGCAAAGGTTGCGAGGAAGTTACCAGCCTGTATCCCTCGCGCACCAGAGACAGTTCTCGCTGTCGATGGATTTACGCTGGCCAACGCTCTGGAAGAGTTCGCAAGCTTTTCAGGATCATCCACAGTCGCCCGCTTCCGTCCGTCACCCGGACGCAGAACACCCCGGCCGGGCGCGGTGCCCGGACCGGGGTGGAAGGCCTGATCAGCTCAGGCGATGCAGGCGCAGACGATCAGCGCGGCACCGAAGTGGCTGGCGGCGCTGACCCGGGCCACCGGGTGCGGCTCGTCGGAGCAGATGACCTCGCCGAGCTTGCCGGGGGTGAGCAGGTCCAGCACGACGAAGGCCAGCGCCATGATGCCGAGGCCGATCAGTCCGAACAGCACCGTGGATGCCAGGCCCTTGGCGAAGTCGTGGTAGCTGGTCAGGATCGCGGTGAACACGATCCCGGCGACGCCGAGCTGGTTGGCGGCGAGCAGCAACCCGGCGTTGGCGTTACGGCGTACCCAGATCAGGTCCCGCAGCTTGCCGGGGGTGAGCAGGTCGACCAGCCCGAAACCCGCAGCCATCAGACCGACGCCGACGACACCGAACACCACACTCTGCCAGGCTCCGCTGAGCAGATCCTCCAACACCGACTGCCTCCCCGACCGTCACTCCGGCCGGCAGGCGCCGGCACGGTGATCGAGACGATAGCGGCAGGCCGCAACGGCCGGCAGCCCGGCGGTCGGGTTACAGCGACAGGTAGTGCTGGCGCTCGTACGGGGTGACCTCGCGACGGTACTGCTCCCACTCAGCGCGCTTGTTGCGCAGGAAGAAGTCGAAGACGTGTTCGCCGAGCACCTCGGCGACCAGTTCCGAGCCGGCCATCACGTCGATCGCCTCGGCCAGGTTCTCCGGCAACGGCTCGTAACCCATGGCCCGCCGTTCGGCACTGGTCAGCGCCCAGACGTCGTCCTCGGCGCCCGGCGGCAGCTCGTACCCCTCCTCGATGCCCTTCATCCCGGCGCCGAGCAGCACCGCGAAGGCGAGGTACGGGTTGGCCGCCGAGTCGGGCGAGCGGATCTCCACCCGGGCCGAGTTGGGCTTGCCGTACGCCGGGACGCGGACCAGCGCGGAGCGGTTCAGGTGCCCCCAGCAGACGTACGCCGGGCTCTCGGTGACCCGGTCCGGCAACGCCTGCGGGAACAGCCGCTTGTACGAGTTCACCCACTGGTTGGTGACCGCGGTGTACTCCCGCGCGTGCGCCAGCAACCCGGCGATGAACGCCCGGGCCACCTTGGACAGCTTCATCGGGTCGCTGGGGTCGTGGAACGCGTTGCGCTCCCCCTCGAACAGCGACAGGTGGGTGTGCATGCCGCTGCCCGGCTGGTCGGTGAAGGGCTTGGGCATGAAGGTGGCCTGCACCCCGGTGGAGAGCGCCACCTCCTTGACCACGTGCCGGAAGGTCATGATGTTGTCGGCGGTGGTCAGCGCGTCGGCGTAGCGCAGGTCGATCTCCTGCTGGCCGGGGGCGACCTCGTGGTGGCTGTACTCCACCGAGATGCCGATCCGTTCCAGCGCGAGCACCGCCTGGCGGCGGAAGTCGCGGGCCACCGCGTGGGTGGTGTGCTCGAAGTAGCCACCGGTGTCCACCGGCACCGGCACCGAGCCGTCCGCCGGCCCGTTCTCCAGCAGGAAGAACTCGATCTCGGGGTGGGTGTAGAAGGTGAAGCCCTTCTCGGCCGCCCGGGACAGCGCCCGGCGCAGCACGTGCCGGGGGTCGGCCCAGGACGGACTGCCGTCGGGCAGCAGGATGTCGCAGAACATCCGGGCGCTCTCGCCGCTGACCCCGCCCTCGAAGGGGAACACCTGGAAGGTCGTCGGGTCGGGCATGGCCACCATGTCCGACTCGAAGACCCGGGCGAAGCCCTCGATCGCCGAGCCGTCGAACCCGATTCCCTCGTCGAAGGCGGCCTCCAACTCGGCCGGGGCGACCGAGACGCTCTTGAGCGTGCCGAGCACGTCGGTGAACCAGAGCCGGACGAAGCGGATGTCCCGCTCTTCCAGCGTACGGAGGACGAACTCCTGCTGACGGTCCACTGCCCCAACCTTCCGCGACTCTATGTCCGCCTTCGACCGGGCTTTGCCCGACCTGTCCGACCAGTCTTCACCGGCCCGGTTACGCAGACGTTACGCGAACCGCCGTCGCCACGTCCCGCGCAGTCCCGACCGGCGGTCGCACCGCCCGGTCAGGGGGATCGGCTGTCCACGCCAACGTGTCGACCTCACCCTGCTGGGGCAAGATGAGGACATGCCCACCCTGCGTCTCGCTCTGTGCCAGGTCAACCCCAGCGTCGGCGATCTCACCGGCAACGCCGACCTCGTCCGCGCCTGGTCCCGCCGGGCCGCCGACGCCGGCGCCCAGTTGGTGCTGTTCCCCGAGATGATGCTGACCGGCTACCCGGTGGAGGATCTGGTCTTCCGGCGGTCCTTCGTCGCCGCGTCGAAGGCGGCGTTGGACCGGCTCGCCACCGATCTCGCCGCCGACGGGCTGGGTGAGGTGCCGATCGTGGTGGGCTACCTGGACGCCGACGGCCCGCCGCAGGTCAGCGGCGACGCCGAACCGGGTCGCGGGGCCCGCAACGCCGCCGCGCTGCTGCACCGGGGCGAGGTGCAGGTCAGCTACTTCAAGCACCACCTGCCCAACTACGGCGTCTTCGACGAGGACCGCTACTTCGTGCCCGGGGACACGCTCACCGTGGTCCGGCTCGGCGGGGTCGACGTGGCGCTGACCATCTGCGAGGACCTGTGGCAGGCCGGCGGGCCGTTCGCCGCCGCCCGACAGGCCGGCGTCGGCCTCGTCGTCAGCATCAACGGCTCGCCGTACGAACTGAACAAGGACGACCTGCGGCTGCCGGTGGTCCGCCGCCGGGCTGCCGAGGCCGAGGCCACCATCGCCTACGTCAACATGGTCGGCGGACAGGACGAGTTGGTCTTCGAGGGCGACTCGATGATCGTCGCGTCGGACGGCACGCTGCTGACCCGGGCGCCGCAGTTCGTCGAGCACCTGCTCGTCCACGACGTGGAGGTGCCGCCGGCCGCCGACGCCGACGAGGTGGCCGACGGCGTACCGGTCGCCGGAGGACTGCGGCTGATCCGCCGTACGGTCGAGGGCATCCCGCCCGCGCCGTCCGGCCCGGCGGCGGTCGGCGGGGTCATCGAGCCGGTCGCCGACGAGGCGGAGGTGTGGCAGGCGCTGGTGCTCGGGCTGCGCGACTACGTGAACAAGAACCGCTTCCCGTCGGTGGTGCTCGGTCTCTCCGGCGGCATCGACTCGGCGGTGGTGGCGGCCATCGCGGTGGACGCGATCGGACCCGACCGGGTGGTCGGCGTCTCCCTGCCCAGCCAGCACTCCTCCGAGCACAGCCGGGAAGACGCGGCCGACCTGGCCAAGCGCACCGGGTTGGACTACCGGATCGAGCCGATCCAGCCGATGGTGGACACCTTCCTGGCGAACCTGTCGCTGTCCGGGGTGGCGGTCGAGAATCTCCAGGCCCGGGTACGCGGGGTGATCCTGATGGCCCTGTCGAACCAGGAGGGCCATCTGGTGCTCACCACCGGCAACAAGAGCGAACTGGCGGTCGGCTACTCCACCCTCTACGGCGACTCGGTCGGCGGCTTCAACCCGATCAAGGACGTGTGGAAGACGCTGGTGTGGCGGCTGGCCAAGTGGCGCAACGCCGAGGCGACCCGGCTGGGCCTCACGCCGCCGATCCCGGAGAACTCGATCGGCAAGCCGCCGAGCGCCGAGCTGAGCCCGGGCCAGCTCGACAGCGACACGCTGCCCGACTACGACGTGCTCGACCCGATCCTGATCGGCTACGTCGACGGCGACCTGGGCCGCGAGGGCCTGGTGGCTTCCGGCCACGACGCGGCGATCGTGGACAAGGTGCTGCGGATGGTGGATACCGCCGAGTACAAGCGACGCCAGTCCGCGCCCGGCACGAAGATCTCCATGAAGGCGTTCGGTCGGGACCGACGGCTGCCGATCACCAACCGGTGGCGCGAGGACGGCTGATCCACCACCGGCCTCGGCCGGAGTGACATCCTCCACTGCGACCTGCCGCGACCGGGGCCGACGGTGCGACGATCGCGGCAGAGCCCGGGGACCGCGTACGCGGCCTCGAGGAAAGGAGACAGTCATGGTGGAATCCACCCCGACCGAGGTGACCGCCCTCTACGGCGGCCCGGCCACCAGAAGGGTCCGCACCCGCGATCTGATCGCCGCCAAGGAACGTGGCGAGAAGTGGGCGATGCTCACCTCCTACGACCAGTACACCGCCTCGATCTTCGACGCCGCCGGCATTCCGGTGCTGCTGGTCGGTGACTCGGCGGCGAACAACGTGTACGGCTACGAGACCACTCTGCCGGTGACCGCCGAGGAGCTGCTGCCCCTGGTCCGGGCGGTGGTCCGCGCCACCCGGCAGACGCTCGTCGTCGGCGACCTGCCGTTCGGCTCGTACGAGGAGGGGCCGACGCAGGCGCTGCGGACCGCCGTACGGTTCATGAAGGAGGGCGGCTGCCACGCGGTGAAGCTGGAGGGTGGCCGACGCTGCGCCGACCAGATCGCCGCCATCGTCGGCGCCGGCATCCCGGTGATGGCACACATCGGCTTCACCCCGCAGAGCGAGCACACCCTCGGCGGCTACCGGGTGCAGGGCCGCGGCGACGCCGCCGAGGAGGTACTCGCCGACGCCCGGGCGGTGGCCGAGGCGGGCGCCTTCGCGGTGGTGTTGGAGATGGTGCCCGGTGAGGTCGCCAAGCGGATCACCGGCGAGCTGGCGATCCCCACGGTGGGCATCGGTGCCGGCCCGGAAACCGACGCCCAGGTGCTGGTCTGGCAGGACATGGCCGGCCTGCGCACCGGCCGCGCGCCGCGTTTCGTGAAGCGTTACGCCGACCTGGCCGGCGCGCTGGGCGAGGCGACCCGCCGCTTCGCCGACGAGGTACGCGGCGGCGAGTTCCCGGCCGCCGAACACACCTTCTGACGGCCCACCGCCGCCGGACCCTGGTGCCGGGATGCGATCGCGCCAGGATCCGGTAGCGGATGGCCCGGGGAACAGGTCGCTGGACACAGGCCACTACGCTTCGCGGCCGTGAAACGTAATCGTCTCTTCGCACTCGCCCTGGCCGGGGCCACGGTATTCGCCCTCACCGCCTGCGGCGGGGACGACACCGATGCGCCGGCCACGTCCGCCTCTGCCACCACCGCGCCCGCAGCCACCAGTGCGGCACCCACCCCGGATGCCTCGGCACCGGCCGCAGCGGACGGTGCGGGCGACAAGAAGGTCTGTGAGGCCGTGAAGGAGGCCGGAGACGAGTCGAAGGAAGTGCTGTTCGACGCGCTCCAGGCCGGTAAGGAGCCGACGGTCAAGATGCTGTCGGAGACCTACACCGACATGGCCGTGGCACTCGGCAAGGCCGCCGACGCCGCAAGCACGGACAGCAAGGTGGCCAACGCGGTGAAGGAGTTCCAGAACGCGGTGGCGGAGGCCGCCGAGTCGTCCGACCCGGTTGCCGCCGGCGAGAAGGCCCCCTTCCAGAAGACCGCCGCGAACCTCACCGCGGCCTGCAAGGAAACCGGCGTCGACATCAACTTCTGACCGTTGCACGGTGTGGCCCGGCCCCACGGCCGGGCCACACCCCTGTCTGGTCAGAGATCGGTGACGCGCACTCCGGCGTGGGTCTTGTAACGCCGGTTGATCGCGATCAGGTTCGCGGTGAACGCCTCGATCTGATGGGCGTTGCGCAGCCGCCCGGCGTAGACGCCCCGCATGCCGGGAATGCGGGCGGCCAGCGCGCCGACCACGTCGACCAGGTCCCGGTCCTCGGTGCAGATCAACACGTCCAGGTCGATCCGGTCGATCTCCGGGTCGGCCAGCAGCGGCGCGCTGACGTGGTTGAACGCCGCGCAGACGCGGGAGTCGGGCAGCAGCGCGGCGGCCTGCTGGGCGGCGCTGCCCTCGGGCACCGGCAGCGCGTACGGGCCCTGCTTGTCGAAGCCCAGCGGGTTGACGCAATCCACCACGATCTTGCCGGCCAGGGGCTCGGCGAGCGCGGCGAGGGTGGCCGCGTGCCCGTCCCAGGGCACCGCGATGATCACCACGTCGCTACGCCGGGCCACCTCGTCGTTGTCCGCCCCGGTGATGCTGCCGTCGGCCGGCACCCCGGGCAGCGCGGCGATCTCCTCGGCCGACTGCGCGGCCCGCTGGGCGGAGCGGGAGCCGATCAGCACGGTCTGACCGGCGCGGGCGAACCGGTAGGCGAGCCCCCGGCCCTGGTCGCCGGTGCCACCGATGATGCCGACCGTGAGCCCGGACACGTCGGGCAGGTCACTCGGGTCGTATGCCATGCCGTCATCCTTGCAGTCCCACCAGCCGGACAGCAGCGACTGCCGCTGTGACAATGCCCGCTGACCGCGACGGCGGCCCGGCCGGCGTCAGGCGACCTCGAAGGCGACGGAGCGGGTGGCCGGGTCGGCGGTCACCAACCGGACCCGCACCCGGGTACCCGGCGTCAGCTCGCCGAGGCAGCGGGCGCGTACCGGCGGGTCGTCCAGGGCGACCGTGCCGCCGGGCGGCCGACCGTTCGACGGCGCGTTCACGTCCAGCACCGCGGCATCGAACGTCTCGCCCACCCGATGCCGCAGCAGGACCGCCTCGGCCAGGTCGATCGCGCCTCGGCTGGCCGCCGACGCGGTGCGGTCGGTGGCGGCCATCGCCGCAGGCAGCCGGGGCAGCGCCGCGCGGGCCCAGTCGGGTACCGCGCGGCCGTCGTGCAGGGCCAGACAGACCTCCGTGGCGTACCGGTCGGCCAGTCGCCGCAACGGCGCCGTGACATGGGCGTACGCGGCCGCGACCCCGCCGTGCGCCGGCTGCTCCGGCAACTCGCCGTCGAAGGCGGTGTACGCGGCCGACCGCATCAGCTCGGCCGCCTGGTCGACGAAGGCGGCGGCTCGGGGCTGCCCCGGATCCAACCCGAGCAGCAGCTCACCGACGCTGACCTCGTCCGGCCAGTGCACGCCCAGCGGGGCGGCGGCGGCCCGCAACCGCTGCACCGCCTCGGGCTTCGGAGCGGGCATCGTACGCAGCAGGCCGATCCCGCCGGCCAGCATCAGATCGGCGGCGGCCATCCCGGTGAGCAGGGATATCTGTGCGTTGTGTTCCTCCATCGGCACCGGGGCCCGCAGCACCAGGCGCCAGCCGTCGCCGTCGGCCTCCACGTCCTGCTCGGGGATCGGCAGGTTGATCGCGCCACGACGCAGCCCCCGGGCGGTGAGCAGCGCCCCGATCTCGGGCAACAGGGCGATCGGCTCCGGCAGCCGCCCCGCGTCGGCGTCGGCCTGCACTCCGGGGTAGTCCAGCTGGGCCCGGCTGCGTACCAGCGCACGTTCCAACCGCACGGCGGTGGTGGCACCGTCGGCGTCCAGGTCGATGGTCCACAGCACGGCCGCCCGGTCGACGTCGGGCAGCAGGCTGGCCGCGCCCTCGCCGAGACTGTGCGGGTGCAGCGGCACGTTGCCGTCAGGCAGGTAGACGGTCTGCCCCCGCCGCCAGGTCTCCTCCTCCAGGGCACCACCCGGGCGTACGTGGGCGGCGACGTCGGCTATCGCGTACCGCACCTGGAAGCCGCCACCGGGCCGGCGGGTCAGATGCATCGCCTGGTCCAGGTCCCGTGATCCGGGTGGGTCGACGGTGACCAGCGGGATGTCCGTGCGGTCGACGGCGGGCCGGGGTGACGCGGCGGCGGCCTCATCGGCCTCCCGCTGCGCCGCCTCCGGGTAGCGGTCGGGCAGTCCCAACTCGCGGCGCAGGGCCCCGAAGTCGATGCGCGGTGCGAGGACACGTCGGATGACCATGGGCCAATCCTGACAGCGCCGCGCCCGTCGCGCCCTCCCCCGACCGACGGCCGCCGGGCGTACGCCGGGTCAGCTCCGCTTCGCGGATGCCCGCTTCGCAGGCGCTCTGGTCGCGGACACCTTCCTCGCGGGCGCCTTCTTCGCGGGCGCCTTCTTCGCGGTCGACGTCGAGACCGTCTTGCGGGCCGGAGCCTTGGTCGCGGACACCGTCTTGGCGGGGGTTGTCTTCCGGGTCGTGGTCTTCTTCGCGGCGGTCTTCTTCGCGGGCGCCTTCGTCGCGGTCTTCCGCGCGCCCGCTGCGGGTCGGGTCGAGGTCGCTCTCTTCGCGGCGGCCTGCTTCGCCGGGGCCTTCTTCGCGGTCGCCTTGGTCGCGGTCGCCTTCGTCGCGGTCGCCTTCGTCGCGGTCGCCTTCGTCGCGGTCGCCTTGGTCGCGGTCGCCTTCGTCGCGGTCGCCTTGGTCGCGGTCGCCTTTCGGGCCGTCGCTGTGGACGTGCGGGCCGGCGTCTGCTTCGTCGCCGCCGTGGTCTTCCTGGCCGGGGTGGCCCTGCTCGCCGTCGCCGCGGTACGCCCGGACGCCTTCGCCGCCGTCGTCTTCTTCGCCGCCGTCTTCGCCGTGGTGGTCTTCTTCGCCGCTGTCGTCTTCTTCGCCGTGGTGGCCCGCTTCGCGGGCGCCTTGCTCGCCGCCTTGTTCGCGGGCGCCTTGCTCGCTGCGGTCTTCTTCGCGGACGCCTTCTTCGCGGGCGCCTTGGTGGCGGTGCTCTTGGCCGCCGAGGCGCCCGCGGCGCTGCCGGGCTTCTGCCGGATCGCCGGCGCCGTGCCGTCGGCCCGGCGACTGGACGGGGTGCGGGTCAGGCCCGCAGTACGTTCCGTCGCGGCAGTTCTCCTCGCGGGTGTACGCTTCGCGGCCGGGCGGGTGGCCTGCTGTGCTTCGGCCATCTCGGTTCCCTCCTTGGGGACGTGTCACCGCCCTCGCGGCGCACGTGGTGCTCTCGACGTGGGAGGCGTCCCACGTCGTCTACTTCTCCTCCCCGGCCCAGCGGGCGTCCTCGGCCTCCCACGCGTCGTTACGCTCCCGCACCTGTTGCAGGGCGTTCTCCGCGTCGGCGGCAGAGGCGTACGGTCCGAGAACGTGCCTGGCCGGACACACGTCGGCCTCGGTCTCGACTCGATGGTGTCGCGTACACCAGTAGTAGCGCCCACGTCCGCTGTCGCTCATGGGATCACTGTGCACCGATAAGCGACCGCCCGCCACCGGAACAGCGCAAGTCACCGGCCATTTCCACAGTAGACGTGGTGGGACGGCCGGCGGACCGAAACCGACGGATCCGCCGTACGGGCCGCAATCGGCCACGGCGGTGCGGGCCCCGGGCCGGGTGTGAGGCGATGCTCGATGCAGGGCTAAGGTCGCCGGGTGGGCGTACCGGACTACATCCTGCGGATGCGTAAGCACGTCGGACATGACCTGCTCTGGCTACCGAGCGTGAGCGCGGTCGTCCGCAACGACGCGGGCGAACTGCTACTGGGCCAGCGGGCCGACGACGGACGCTGGGCGATCGTGAGCGGCTTCGCCGCGCCGGGCGAGCAGCCGGCCACCGCCGTGGTGCGGGAGGTGCTGGAGGAGACCGGCCTGGCAGTCGAGCCGCTGCGGCTCAGCAGCGCGGTCTCGCACCCGCACAGGTACCCGAACGGGGACCGGTGCGAGTACCTCAACCTCGGTTTCCACTGCCGGCTGTTGGGCGGCGAGGCACGGGTCAACGACGACGAGTTGCTGGCCGTGGGCTGGTTCCCGCCGGGCCGGTTGCCCGAGTTGGACGAGCATTCCCGGCTGGTCATCCGACACGCCCTCGGCCCGGAGGTCGCGGCCTTCTTCCTGCCTCCCGGCACGTTGTGGGGTGAGCCCGGCGAGCTTGAGCATGGCTGAACCGCTGCGTCGACCGGCTGGACCGGCCGACCGCCGACAGTCTGTTCTGGTACGGCCCGGACCGCAGGTCCGCGAGTTTGAACGTCGGGTTCTCGCCGCCCTCGGTGGCGAGAACCCGACGTCACAGCGTCCGGCCTGATCCGGGAAGTGTCGCCACTCGCCTGCCGCGCCGCAGGCCCCGGGTCAGGCTCAGGCCGGGACCGGCTCCACCGGGATCCACAGCTCGGCCTCGGCGTGGCTGCCGTCGGCGGAGAGCTTGGTGCGCGAGATCTCCGGCCCCGGGCGGGAACGGTACGGGTTGGACGGGAACCACTGGGTGAACACGTCCCGCCACAGGTACTGCACGGCTGCGGGGAACTCCCCGGACACCTCGAACACCGCCCAGTCGCCCGCCGGCACCGGCAACACCTCAAGATCCGCCGGTACGTCGGCGCCGGTGACCACGCCGTACCAGTAGTCCAGTTCGGTGCCCTCCTCGCGGTTACCGGCTAGGCCGTCGCTGACGTTGACGATCCCCGTCGGTTCCTGGTCGGACAGCGCCTCGATCCGCTCCCGGGTCGCCGGCTCGATGCTCTTGATGAAGGCGACGATCGCCGGATTCATCCCCTCGTGCACCAGCGGCACCCGGGCCTTACGGCCGGCGAGCTGGAACGAGTCCTTCCGCACGATGCGGTATCGCATGCTGCTACTCCCTTCGACGATGAGTCGGAAGGAGACCCGAGGCTGGGCGTGCAGTGCGCACTTCGTACGCCGGGCCTCGCCCGGTCCGACGCCGTGCACGGCCTTGAAGGCGCGGGCGAACGCCTCGGCCGAGCCGTACCCCCAGCGGACCGCGATGTCGAGCAGCGTGCGCTCCTCCGCGACCACCTCCGCCGCTGCCATGGTGAGCCGCCGACGGCGCACGTACTCGGACAGCGGCATGCTGGCCAGTGCGGAGAACAGCCGTCGGAAGTGGTATTCCGACGTGACCGCGATCCGCGCCAGTTCGGTGACCTCGACCGGCCGATCGAGATGCCGTTCGAGGTGGTCCATCGCCTGGTTGAGCCGCTCCAGCACCCGGGTTCTCCCTCCCTTGTGCGATCCAAGCTATGGCCGCGCCGGGCCGGTCGGCCCGACATGCTGTGCCCGGTGCGGTCGGGTCGGCTGCCGGCGACCGCCCACGATTACCTTGCCAGTGCCCGAAAGCAGATCGTCGCTGGCGGACATCCCAGCTCAGGGATGGAGTAGGTAGCAGCCGACCTGAGCCAGAGACATCCGCCGCTGCGACGATCTCGTCCAGCCCGGCGGCCACCGGGGATCGCCCGCTCAGTCCATTCACGCTGCTCGGGGTGCGGATGCGAGGGTACGTGTGCCACTCTCGTGCGAGATTTCTTCGTCGAGATCGAAAACTCTTGAAAAGACCATGCGCTGGCGTGGGAGCCGCGCCAGTCGGACCTGGAGGAACCGTGGCCAACCTGGACACCGCACTCAAGGACGCCATGAGCATCGACGGTGTGATCGGCGTCGCGCTCGTCGACTACACCAGCGGAATGACGCTCGGCGTGGCCGGCGGAACCCCGGAGATCGACCTGACCATCGCGGCAGCCGGCAACACCGACGTGGTACGCGCCAAGATGCGCACCATCGAGATGCTCAAGCTCAACGATGACATCGAGGACATGCTCATCACCCTCGGCGCGCAGTACCACATCATCCGGCCGCTCAGCGGCCCCACCGGCAAGGGCCTGTTTCTCTACCTGATGCTCAGCAAGTCCCGATCCAACCTGGCGCTCGCCCGGCACCAGCTGCGCACCATCGAGGAGCAGCTGGAACTGTGAACAACCGCGACACGTTCCTGCCTCGCCGCACCGCCCAGCAACCCTCCGGCCCACCACCGCCCAAGCTCCCGCCGTCCCTGGCCGGAAACCCGTCACTGCCGTACCCGGCGATCGGGACCGAGTTGACCGAGCTGCGCCTACAGATTCCCGGGGTGCAGGGCAGTGTTCTCGGCGGCGTGGACGGGCTGCGCATCGCCCACGACCTACCGGCCCAGTTCAACCCGGACGACCTGGCCGCGATGGCGGCGGCGACCTTCGGTCTCGGCCGCCAGGTCAGCCTCCGCCTCGGCCAGGGCGACTTCCGCCAGTCCACCGTCCGTAACCACGGCGGCTACCTCGCCGTGTACGCGGTGGGCCCGCAGGCTCTGCTCTCCGTGGTCGGCACCGACGCGATCAACGTGGCCCGGCTGCACCTGCACACGCCACCGGTCGCGGAACGCCTGACCAAGCTGCTCGCCCAGGTGAGCGGCGGTACCGACACGACCCACTGACCCGAGCGCACCGCCATCGCGTACGCCACGCGGCCCCCGCCCGCGTGTTCCTCGCTGCACGACGGCGGTGCGCTCGCCTTTCGATGAGCAGCAGGTACTCGTCCCGCCGGGCGGCGGCTTCCGGCAGCGACTGGATCGAAGGCAACTGCATCGGCGCGAAGTCCTGGCTGAGCATCGGCACGAGCGAGAACCTGAGGCGTGAACCGGTATAGGCAGCGCCACATCTGCGACAGCGCGAAGTTCTGCGTTCTCGGAGGACGGCTCCACTGACCATCCGGTCAGGAGGTTGCTGCGCCATGCCATGATCCGCGCAAGGTCGCCGATCTTGAGAATGAGCCTCCGGACCTCGAAGTCAGAGCGCGGCCTGCGGATCCATGCCTCACATCCGCGAAGGCATACCCTACGCAGTACAGGAGACACCGTGCCCCCACGAACCGCTCTGATCAGACGGACGCGTTCAGTCCTCACCGGGCTGCTAACCACCGCCATGCTCACCCTTGGCATCACAGTCGCCACCGCCACACCGGCAGCCGCGAACACCGACGCGATGTACTGGGCGGTGGTCGACTCCGCAGGCAACCTGGTACGCAGCTCCGGGGCCGTGGGTATCACCAAGTTCGGCACCGGACGCTACGACGTTCACTTCGAGGTGAACATGGACCTCTGCTCGTACACCGCCACGATCGGCGACCCCGGCACCACCATCGTCTACACCCCCGGGCTGGCCTTCACCGCCAGCGGGCACCTCAGAAACCGTAACGTCTACGTCGAGACCAAGAATCTCGCCGGCGGCCTCGCCAACTACCCGTTCCATCTCCAAGTGGTCTGTCCCAACGAGCCCGGCTACGCCAACGTCAACGCCAGCTTCGCCGTCGTGAACGCCAGCGGCATCGTGGTGCGGGGACGAAACGCGGGTACGGTCTTCCGGATCTCTCCCGGCCGGTACGACGTCAACTTCAACCACAACCTGCTCGGCTGCTCCTGGGTAGCGACCATCGGCGACCCCGGCTTTTCCTACGTCTACCACCCCGGGCAGATCTCGGCCAACCGGGGACGCTTGACCTCCTACGCTGCGTACGTGGAGACCAGGAACGTCTCCGGCGTACTCACCGACTTCCCGTTCCACCTCCAGGTGCGCTGCCCGGCCAGTACGTCCGGCACCTGGGCGGTGGTCGACTCCGACGCCGGCTACACCTACACCCGAGGATCGAACCTGTCCGGCGTTACCCGCCTCGGATCCGGCCGGTACGAGGTTCGCTTCCAGCGAAAGATGGCCCACTGCAACTTCGTAGCCACCATCGGCGACCCCTTCGCCGGTGCGGTCACCACTCCGGCGCTGGCCTTCACCGCCCGCCGCATCGACACGGCCCTGGTCTACGTGGAAACCAAGAACATGGCCGGCGGTCTGTCGGACTTCCCGTTCCACCTGCACGTCGGCGGCAACTGCTGACAGCTCGGTAGAGCCCGCTCCGGGGAAACCACCCGCTTCCCCGGGGCGGCTTCCTGCTGTCACCGTGCGTGGTAAACCCGATCGTGGGTACTGAGCGGCCATGGCACGGGACGACAGATCGGTGGACGACGAGCACTCCCGCCCAGCCGGTGTCGACGACACCACCATCGAGGCGCTGGGCGAGCTGAGCAAGGCCCTGGAAACCATCCACCGGGTACGCGGACACCTCTACTCGGCACACCAACTGATCGGCGGCGCGGACCTGACCCTGGACCGGGTGGTGACGCGGCTACGCGAAGCGGGACACGACGCCGTCGCCGACCGGGTCGAGCACGAACTGCTGGGCCGCAACGTGCTACCCGGCCGTTGGACCTTCCAGATCGTGGAAGAGTTCGACGACGGCTACTACGCCACATTCCAGGAGATCGAACGGTACGCCCGAGACACGCTGGCCGGCGGCCGGCGGCACATCTACGAGGCGGAGATGAAGCAGCGGCGCCGTACCCACGGCCTGGCCGGGCACGAGGCCACCCCACCGGAGTGAGCGGCAGGTCGATCCCGGCCTCAAGCCGCAGCGTCGGATCGATGTCTGGCGGCCACTCAGTCGAGGCAGAACTCGTTGCCCTCGATGTCCTGCATCACCAGACACGACTCGTTGACGCCATCGGCACGCAGCAAGCGCACCCGTACTGCGCCAAGCGCGACCAGTCGTGCACACTCGGCCTCAAGCACCGCCAGACGCTGTTCGCCCACCAGCCCGGTCCCGACCCGCACGTCAAGGTGCAGCCGATTCTTGACGACCTTGCCTTCGGGAACACGCTGAAAGAACAGTCGCGGGCCCGCACCCGAGGGGTCGACGCACGCAAACCATGCTCCCTGAACCTCCGGCGGCAGCGTCCGGTCGTACTCCTCCCAGGTGGCAAACCCGTCGGGCGGCGGCGGCACGACGTAGCCCAACACCTCGCACCAGAACCGGGCGACGCGCTCCGGCTCCGCACAGTCGAAGGTGACCTGGAACTGATTGACCGACGCCATCGGCACACCATACAGACCTGCACGCGCTGGCTGGGTCCCCGCTGCCGCATCAGGCGAGTACCGGCCTTGACTACGGCTCTGAGCTGGTGGGCGACGGACGAGTCGACCTGTACGCCGGATTCTGTGCGCGGCGCGTACCCCCGAGGGGTTTCGCGCCGGCGGCGGCCATCCATCTCGGCCTGCCGTCGCCGGCAGGCTCATGCGGCCTACCCGCAGACATCGGGCGGGCCGCCCTCAAGCGTCTGCGCGGGTCGTCATCATGCGGTGACGACCCTTCTTGGCCTTGCTCCGGGTGGGGTTTACCGAGCCACCCCGGTCACCCGGGGTGCTGGTGGGCTCTTACCCCACCGTTTCACCCTTACCGTCCCCGATGGGGGTCGGCGGTCTGTTTTCTGTGGCACTGTCCCGCGGGTCGCCCCGGGTTGCCGTTAGCAACCACCCTGCCCTGTGGAGTCCGGACGTTCCTCGGCGGCGGGCTGCTGCCCACCGACGCGACCGCCCGGTCGACTCGTCCGTCGCGCACTCATCCTAACGACAGCGGCCGGGCGACTTATTGCCACGGCCGGGCGCACCCGACGGCGACGACCACCACCAGGTCAGATAATGCCGGTGGGCTCGCCGTCGCAGGCCGAGCCGACTAGCCTCGGCGAGTATGGATCTTGCGAACGCCGCGTTGCTGCTCGGCGCCGGCCTGGCCGCCGGTACGGTCAACGCGGTGGCCGGGGGTGGTTCGCTGATCACGTTTCCGGCGTTGCTGGCGGTCGGTCTGCCGCCGGTGCCGGCGAATGTGACCAACTCGGTGTCGGTGTTCCCGGGGTACGGCGCTGCCGTGGCGGGCAGTTGGATGGATCTGCCCCGGGGGCGGCTGCTGGTCACGCTGGTGCCGACCACGATCGTCGGTGCGCTGGTCGGTGCGGGGCTGCTACTGGTCACCCCGGCGCGGGCGTTCGAGGTGGTCGTACCGTTTCTGGTGCTCGGGGCGACCGCGGTGCTGGCGTTTCAGGATCCGCTGCGGCGGCTGGTGGGTCATCCGCGTGATCTGCCGCCACGGCGACGGGGTCTCACGATCCAGGTCGTGGTGGCGCTGGCTGCCGTGTACGGCGGCTATTTCGGCGCGGCCGTCGGGGTGATGCTGGTCGCCGCGTTGGCCCTGGTGTTGGACGCCACGCTGGCCCGGGTCAGCGCGATCAAGAACCTGCTTTCCGCGATCATCGGCCTGACCACGGTGGCCGTGTTCGCGCTCGCCGGGCCGGTGAACTGGGCCGGGGTGGCGCTGCTGGCGCCGGCCACGCTGGTCGGCGGGTACGCGGGTGCCCGGCTGGTCCGCCGGCTGCCGTCGGCACTGCTGAAGGCCATCATCGTGGTCTTCGGCACCACGATCGGGCTGTACCTGCTCTGGCGCTCACTGCGCTGACCGGCAGCCTGCCTCGCCGTTCATGCCGACACCTGCACACGCTGCATGCCGCTCGCCCCCGAACGGCTGAGTGTTAGGAGGGGGCCCCTGTACAACGCCAGGCGTTAATAAGGTGCCCTTCCTTACAGCGCAGCCCTTACCGCGCAGCTCTACAGGTCGGCGAGGTGGGCGGTGTCGTTGACGGTGCGGACGGCGATGCCGCCGTCGGGCCAGCGGTCCAGCACCGAGATGCCGGCGGCGTCGAGGTAGAGCCGGTGCAGGAAGGCGTCGTTGGCGGCAAGGGCGTCGCGCAGCATCAGCTTGATCGGCGAGACGTGCGAGACCACCACCACGGTCTGGCCGGGGTACGCCGCGACGAGGCGCCCGGTAACCCGTGCGCAGCGTTCGGCGACCTCGGCGAAGGATTCACCGTCGGGTGGGGCGATCCGGGTGGAGGTGAGCCAGGCGTCCAGTTCGCCCGCCCATTGTTCGCGTACCTCGGCGAAGGTGCGACCCTCCCAGGCGCCGAAGTCGCACTCGATCAACTCGTCGTCGCGGCGTACCGGCAGGTCGCCGAGGGCGGTGGCGATCGCCTCGGCGGTCGCCGTACACCGGGACAACGGTGAGCTGACCACGGCGGCGGCGTCCGGGGCGAGCGCGGCCACCCGGGCGGCGGTGGCCCGCACCTGGGCCTGGCCCTTCGTCGACAGCGCGACATCGCCACGTCCGGAGTAGCGGCCCTGCTCGGTGTACTCGGTCTCGCCGTGGCGGACCAGGATCAGCCGGGTGGCGGTGAAGCTGGGTCGAGGCTCCCAGGAGACCGGTGCGCTGGTCAGGTCGGCACCGGGCGCCTCGGCGCGGGCGGCGACCTCGGCCGCGCCGCCACCGGCGGGCTGGGCACCGCCGAGTTCGCGGGGCGGCTCGACCATGCGCGGTGGCGCGACGGCGGGTACGGCGACGCCGCTGGTCGCGGCGGCGTCCATGGCGGCGTTGGCGAGGGCGTCGGCGTGGGTGTTGCGGTCCCGGGGAATCCAGGTGAACCGGACCGTGCCGATCCGGCCGACCAGTTGGGCGGCCTGGGCGGCGAGCGGGCGCAGTCCGGGGTGCTTGATCTGCCAGCGGCCGGACATCTGCTCGACCACCAGCTTGGAGTCCATCCGGACCTCGACGTCGGTGGCGCCCAACTCGACCGCGGCGGTCAGGCCGGCGATCATGCCCTGGTATTCGGCGACGTTGTTGGTGGCGGTGCCGATCGCGGCGCTGCGCTCGGCCAGCACCGCGCCGGTGGCGGGGTCGCGGAGCACCGCGCCGTACCCGGCCGGGCCCGGATTGCCCCGGGCGCCGCCGTCGGCCTCGACCAGGACGGTACGCGGTGCCACCGGCTACAGCCCGGACTCGTTGGTGCGGACCATGATCCGACGGCAGTCCTCGCAGCGGACCACCTCGTCCGGGTCGGCCTTGCGGATGCGGGCCAGGTCGGCACCGGAGAGGTCCAGCCGACAGCCACCGCAGCGGCCGGCGTAGAGCAGCGCCGCACCGAGCCCGGTGTCGGTGCGGATCCGTTCGTAGAGCTGCACCAGGTCGGCGGGAAGGTCGTTGGCGAGCGGCTGGCGGGCCGAGCGCTTGAACTCCTCCTCGCGACCGATCTCGCCGAGGCTCTCGTCGCGCCGCTGCTCGGTGGCGGCCCGCCGCTCGCGGACCTCGGCGAGCCGCTGTTCCACGCCGTCCAGCACCGCCTGGGCGGTTTCGCGCTGCTCCATCAACTCCAGTTCGGCGTCTTCCAGGTCGCTCTGCCGGCGGTTCAGGGAGACCAGTTCGTGTTGCAGTGCCTCCAGTTCGCGGGCGGGGCCGGTGCCGGCGGCCAGCCGGGCCTCGTTCTTGGCCTTACGCGCCCGCACCTGGTCGACGTCCTTCTCCATCCGGGCGATGTCCCGGTCCAGGTCGTCGACCGCGACCTGGGCGCGGACCCGCTCGTCCTCCAGGGCGGACAGCTCCCGGGCCAGGGCCTCCAACTCGGCACGCTCGGGCAGCGACCGCCGCCGGTGGGCGAGCTGGGCGAGGGCGGTGTCGATCGCCTGGAGGTCGAGCAGGCGGCGCTGGACCTGGGGGTCAGCCTTCACGGTCGGGCTCCTTGTCGTCCGCTACGGGTTCGGCCACTGCGGGCCCGCCCGTTGAGGGTGGGGCTGCGTGTACGGTCCACGGGCTGGTGTCCAGGTCGGACACCAGGGTCTGCACGCCCGATGTGCGCCGCAGCAGCGCGGCCAGGTCGTCCAGCCAGGGTCGCTCGGTCGCCCAGTGGGTGGCGTCGAGCAGCGCCGGCCCTTCGGTGGCGAGGTGCTCGCCGGCCGGGTGGTGGCGCAGGTCGGAGGTGAGGTACGCGTCCACGCCGGCAGCGGTCGCGTCGGCCAGGAAGCTGTCCCCGGATCCACCACACACGGCGAGGGTACGCACGATGCGGTCCGGGTCGCCGGCGGCGCGTACCCCGACGGCGGTGGTCGGTAGCACGGTGGCGGCGTGCCGGGTCAGCTCGGCCAGGCTCATCGGCTGCGGCAGCTCGCCGATGCGGCCCACTCCCCGGCCCTCGCCGGCGGCCGGGGTGCCCGGCCGGGCCGGTTGCAGGGGGCGCAGGTCGGTCAGCCCGAGCCGGTCGGCGAGTGCGTCGGAGACGCCGGGGGCGGCCACGTCGGCGTTGGTGTGCGCGACGTACAACGCGACGTCGGCCTTGATCAGTTGGTGGATGATCCGGCCCTTGTACGTCGTCGGCGCTACCGAGGAGACGCCCCGCAGCAGCAACGGATGATGAGCGATGATCATGTCGACGCCGGTGGCCAGGGCTTCGGCGACCGTCTCGGGGACCACGTCGACGACGCAGAGGATCCGGCGTACGGGGTTGTCGGGCTCGCCGAGCACCAAGCCGACCCGGTCCCACTCCTCGGCCCAGCTCGGCGGGTAGCGCCGCTCCAGCTCGGCCACCACGTCGGCGACGGTCGGCACGGCTGCGGTTGTGCTCACGACGGGCCAGCTTACCGGCGTCGGCGTCAGGGCGGGACGTCACCCGGCCGACGTCGGACCGACCAGTGGCGAGGTGTTAACAGGGGCCCCTTGTGCTACCGGAGGCGTTAACAAGGGGCCCTTCCTTCACGGTGTGTGGATGAGGTGGTCGCGCAGGGCGGTGAGGGCGAGCGGCCAGGGGAAGGCGTGTTGGTACCGCTCCCCCGTCCCGGGTGGGTGCAGTGGGAAGACGTCGTCGCCGAAGAGCACGCGTACCCCCCACTCGGTCAGTCGGGCGATGGCCACCCGGAAGGCGGGGTGGGCGGCCATCGCGGCGTTGGTGTAGGGCACGGCGACCAGTGGTACGCCACGGCCCTGCGCCTCGACCAGTAACCCGAGGGCGAGGGTGTCGGCGATGCCGGCCGCCCATTTGTTGACCGTGTTGACCGTGGCCGGGCAGACGACGATGGCGTCGGCCGATGGCAGCACGTCCGGGTCACCCGGATTCTTGTAGTGCGTACGCACCGGGTGGCCCGTCTGGCGGGCCAACGCGGCGCGGTCGACGAACTTGGCGCCGTCGGGCGTGGTGACCACGCAGACGTCCCAGCCGTCCTGCTGGGCCAGCTCGACGAGCCGACCCACGTCTCGGGCCAGCGGCGAACCGCAGGCGATGATGTACAGCACCTCTCGGTGCCCGTCATGGCGGTGCGAACCGGTCATCAGACCGGCCCCGAAGTCATACTCCTACTCCCATGTGCTCAGCCAACTCTGCGATCAGCGAAGGCGGCGCACCACGTGTGCGACGCAGCACGTCCGACATCACCTCGTGGGCGATCGGCCGGCAACGGATCTCGGACGGGGCGAGTCGGTCTCCGCGCAGCAGCATCTCGCCGGCGTTGGCCACGTCACCGATCAGGGCGTAGCCCCGGGCCAGGTCGAGCAGGTGGTGGGCCCGGCGTTCCGGCAGCAGCGCGTCGAACGCCGGGGTCTGGAGTTTGAGCTGGTGCACCTCGACCGCCCGGCCCCCGTCACCCAGCTCGACGGCGGCCGCCGCCCGGTGCAGTTCGACGTTCGTGGGCCCGAACGAGGTCCAGTAGTGGTTGTGGTCGCTGCCGAGTTCCCGCGCCGCCGCCTGGGCGCCGCCGAGCAGATCATCGACGGTGGCGGTGTCGCCGATGCGGGCAGCGGCCATGGCGCCCTGCAACAGCAGTATCCCGTAGACCGAGATGCGCTCCGGGCTGGTGTCGTTGCGACCACCGGGGGCGAGCAGGTTGGCGACCGTGACGTTCAGCTCCAGCGCGGGCCGGGCTCGTCCCATCGAGGCCATGGCGTTGCACACCCGGGTGGTGGCGACTCCGGCGAGCAGCAGGTCGTCGGCGCGCTGGGCGACCGCGATGGACCGGTCGGCGGCGAGCCAGGCGAGTTCACACTCACCCAGCTTGCGCAGCACCGAGGAGGTGATCTGGTAGACCTGCGCGAGCAGGTGGGCGGCGGGCTTCGCCTGGTCGCCGTCGTAGGCGGCGTCGGCCGCCTGGGCGTCGCGCAGCAGCTTGGGCAGTGCCCGGGTCAGCATCCCGTAGCGGCCGTACTGGTAGGTCAGCCAGGCGTGGGTGACGGCCTTGCTCATGTCCGCCAGCGGGGGCGGGCACGGTACGGCGTCGAAGTACGCGCTGACCGAGTCGTACCGTTCCAGCGCCGCCCGGATCTCCTCGACCTCAAACTGGTCGATGCAGTTGAGCGTGTCGGTACGCCGCTCCGGATCCTTGCCGAGCAGCAGTTGCACGTCCATCTGAAGGATGTCGGCGATCTCGTGGAGGACGGAGAACTTGTCCAGCCGGCGCACGCCGCGTTCGATCTTGTCGACCCAGCTCTTCGACTTGCCCAACCGATCGGCGAAGACCTGCTGCGACATCTTTCGTCGCCCTCGCCAGTAGGCCACTCGCCGCCCGATGGGTAGTTCGTCCATCTCCCCAGTCCTCCCTAGCTGGAGCCCGGGCCAGGGGCCGTGGGCCGTTCCGCGGGCGCGGTGAACCGTCCGTCTTCAGGTTTCCGCTGGTCGCACTGGTTGTACGTCATCCGTACGGCCAGTCCTCGTAGCTTTCGTGCAAGTTGCATCAGCCACTTTGTCAGGCAAACGATCGTGAGCGACGACAGTGACGGTGCTCTACATGAGAGTTGCCGGCCGGTCCGGCGAGGGGAGATGGCACCAATGTGGGGGAACGTCGGACCGCGGGTGGCACATCTGTCGCCGTTGGAACGGGTACGGCTACGCCGAGTCGCCGTGCGGTACGCGATGCACGGCTGGGAGGTGACCCCCGGTGCCTGCCTGGCGCGCAGCCGATTCGTCTGCGGCCGAGCCGGCTGCCCCACCGTCGGCTGCCATCCCGCCCTGGAGGACTGGGAGCACGCCGCGAGCGCCGACCCGGCCCGGGTGGCGAACTGGTGGCGGTCCCGGCCGCACGGCGTACTGCTGCCCACCGGGCGTTCCTTCGACGTGCTGGAGGTTTCCGCCGACCTGGGTCGCCGGGTGCTGGACGCGGTCCGGGCCCATCCCGTCGGTCCCGGCGTACGTGGTCCGGTGCTGGTCACGCCGACCGGGCGGTGGATGTTCCTGGTCCGTCCGGGCGACCCGCTGCGCCCCGAGTTGGAGCACTGTCTCCAGGTGGTACGGCACGGCCCCGGCTCGTGGATCGCGGCGCCCCCCACCCGGCTACCCGAAGGTCAGGTTCGCTGGGTGATGGCACCGGAGCAGGCCCGCTGGCAACTTCCGGACTCCTACCTGGTCCAGAACACCCTGATCGGCGCGTTACGGGCCACCGGGGTCACGTTGGTGCCGGCGCTGGTACCCGGTCACCTGCCGCTGCCTCGGCGGGGCCGGTGAGCGTGGCAGGTACCCGTCGAGGTGGGCGGTGGCCGTCCGGGCAGCGACGCCCGACCGCGCGTAGTCGTTGAGCACCAGGACGGCGCATCCGCGCCGGGAGCGGGGATCGGCGATGTCCACGGACGACACCACACACCACCCGAACGGTGCCGAGCCGCCACGGCGGCACCGGCTTGGCCGCCGATGGGCCGCCACCCGGCCGCCGGGCGCCCGCCCCGGCCGGCCCCGGCCGCTCGGCTCGCGTCCGGCGACCACCCACCGGCCGACTCGCTGGCTGTGACCCGCCCCGCTGGGCCGGGACCGGCTGCCTGCGCTCACGCCCGCCCCGGCCTGCGGACGACCGAGCCCCGAATGGGACTCGCGGCGCTACCGGTCGAGTCGGGTACGCACCGCACGAGCCGGCACTTCGGAGACGGCCGTCGCCTTCGGTGACTTTCGCCGCCCTGCGGCACGACAGGGCCCCGGCAGGCGCACATCCCGGGCCCACTGCGCTGCGCACACCGGCCGGCGAAAGTAGCAGCAGGAGAAGCGCGTGAGCCGCGACCGCAGTGGGTATTCCGCGGCGCCGTTGCTGAACGCGTGAGGGGAAGGCACATGCTCAGCAAAGAGGATCAGCGCAGATTTGAGCAGATCACCCGCAATCTACGGGAAAGCGACCCGGCGTTCTTCGCCCGGCTCGACAGCCGGGCCCGGGGTCGACGTGGACGTTGGCTGCTGCTGTTGACCATCCTGCTGTGGGCGGCACTGCCGGCGGCGACCGTGGCGTTCGGACGGCTGACCGGGGCGATCTTCGCCGTGGTGCTGCTGACCAACGCGGTGCTCATGTGGCGGTTCCGTCAACGCTGGCTCTGAACACCGCCGCCGGGGCCGCCCGACCGGGTCGCCGGGTCGACGTCCGCGCCGAAGGCCGACCGTTCACTCACCGAGCTGCCGGTACGCCTGACGCAGACGCTCCAGTAGACCCGGCCCACCGATCGCCGGCGCAGGTGCGCCGAGCTGCCGCAACAGCAGATCCGGACGGCTCGCCAGGCTCGGCGGGCGATCCGGCAGCGGTACGGGCGGCAGCCAGAACCGGTCGACCGTCTCCGCCAACGGCGCGACGGGCAGGTCGGCGAGGGCTCGCGCCGCACCGGCCGCCGGACCGGCCGCTCCAGGCTGACCAGCCGGCTGGCCGACCGTCGACCGGGTCCCGACAGCCGTGCCCGGCTCGGTGCCGGCGCTGCGCAGTTCGCGTAGCCGGTCGAGCAGGTCGTCGCGGCTTCGGCCACGCCAGTGCAGCAGGGCGAACGGATCCGCGTCGAACGCCTCGGCGAGCAGGTAGAAGGTGGCCGCGAGATGCTTGCAGGGCACTGCGGCGTCGGGGCACGAGCAGCGCTGCTCCAGCTCCGTCACGGTGGCCGGGAACAACGGTGCACCGACGTCGGTGAACAGTTCCTCCAGCTCGGCCGGGAGATCACCGGCGAGCAGCCGGGCGCTGAAGAACGCCTGCGCGGCCAACTCCGCCTCGATCCGGTCCCACAACTGCCTCGGGAACGGCGGCAGTGCGATGTGGACCTGGTACGGCCGGGGTCGGGAGCCCTGCACCGCCGCGCTCACCATGCCCGGGGCGATGTCGAGGCGTACCACCTGGCCGGCGCGGGCGTACGACCGGCCGCGGGTCAGCCGGGTGCCGAGCGCGAACGACTCCAGCACCTCCACGAACCGGCGCGACCACCAGGAAACCCCGATGGCGCCCCGGCTGCTGCGGGCTCGCAGCCCACCGTCCACCCGGCGGGGCGGCGCGTAGTCGGCGAAGCGGCCCCGCCCACCGGTGCCGGTCGGGCCGGTCACTGCGCCACCGCCCCGGCCTCCAGGCTGAACAGCTCGCGCAGCTGGGTGGTGGACAGTTCCGTGATCCACTGTTCGCCGGTGCCGACGACCGACGCGGCCAGACCGCGTTTGTCGGCGATCAGCGCGGCCACCTTCTCCTCCACCGTGCCGGCGCAGACGAACTTGCGGACCTGCACGCGTCGGCGCTGGCCGATCCGGAACGCCCGGTCGGTGGCCTGGTCCTCCACCGCCGGGTTCCACCACCGGTCGACGTGCACCACGTGGTTGGCGGCGGTCAGGGTCAGCCCGGTACCGCCTGCCTTGAGGGAGAGCACGAACAGGGCCGGGCCGTCGTCGGACTGGAACCGGGTCACCATCTCGTCCCGGTCGGCCTTGCCGAGGCCGCCGTGCAGGAACAGCACCTCCCGGCCGAACCGGGCCGACAGGTGCCCGCGCAGCATCCCGCCGAACTCCGCGTACTGGGTGAACAGCAGGGCCTTCTCCCCCGCCGCGAGGACCTCGTCGAGGATCTCCTCCAGCCGGGCCAGTTTGCCGGAGCGCCCGTCCAACGCCGAACCGTCGCGCAGCAACTGGGCGGGGTGGTTGCAGACCTGCTTGAGCCGGGTCATCGTGGCCAGCACCAGACCGCGCCGTTCGATGCCGTCGCTGCTCTCGATCCGGGCCATCATGTCGTCGACCACCACCTGGTAGAGCGCCGCCTGCTCGGCGGTCAGGTTGCAGACGACCTCCATTTCCAGCTTCTCCGGCAGGTCGGAGATGATCGACGAGTCGGTCTTGAGCCGGCGCAGCACGAACGGGCCGGTGATCCGGCGCAGCCGCTCGGCAATATCGGTGTCACCGTGCCGCTCGATCGGCTCGGCGAAGCGTTTACGGAACGTCGCCGCCGGGCCGAGCAGCCCCGGATTGGCGAACTGCATGATGGACCACAGGTCGGCCAGCCGGTTCTCCACCGGCGTACCGGTCACCGCGATCCGGTGCCGGGCGGGCAGCGCACGGACCGCCTCGGCCTGCCGGGTGGCGGCGTTCTTCACCGCCTGCGCCTCGTCCAACACCACCCGATGCCAGTCGACACCGGCCAGATCCACCGCGTCCCGGGCCGCCGTCGGGTACGTGGTGAGGACCAGATCCGCCGTCTGTACGGCACTGCCGAACTCGGCACCCCGCGCCCGCTGCGCGCCGTGGTGCACGTGCACCCGCAGCTCCGGGGTGAAGCGGGCCGCCTCCCGTTGCCAGTTGCCGACCAGCGACATCGGACACACCAGCAGGGTCGGCCCGGCCTGCGGTGGGTCGGCCGCGAGCAACGCCAGCAACTGCACCGTCTTGCCGAGCCCCATGTCGTCGGCGAGCACCCCGCCCAACCCGAGCGACTGGAGAAACGTCAACCAGGCCAGACCCCGCCGCTGGTACGGCCGCAGGGTGCCGACGAACGACGGCGGCTCGGTCAACGGGGCGAGCTGCCGCTCCACGGACCCGGCGAGCAGGTCGCCCAGCGCGCCGTCGGCGCTCACCTCCAGCACCGGCAGCGCGTCCGGCTGCTCGGCATCGGCGAGCCCCAGCCGTAGCAGGTCGGCGACGGTCAGCTCGCCGGTGGAACGCAACAGCCGCAGACCGGCGGCGAGCCGCTTGGGGTCCAGCTCGACCCAGCGGCCCCGCAGTCGTACCAGCGGAGTCTTCAGCTCGGCGAGGTGGGCCAACTCCTCGGCGGTCAGCGGCTGGTCGCCAAGGGCGATCTCCCAGCGGTAGTCGACCAACGCTTCCAGCCCCACCCGGTCACCGGAGCCGGTGACCGTGCCGGGCGCGGTGCGGGAACTGGCGCGCAGCCGAGCGCCGAGCCGCGCCGAGGGTCGCCGCCACCACGACGGCAGCAGCACGGTGAAACCCGCCGCGTGCAGCATCGGAGCGCCCTCGCGCAGGAACCGGTGGGCGCCGTCGGCGTCCAGTTCCAACGCCTCCGGCGTCGCGGTACGCAGCGCCGTGTCCAACTCCGGCCACAGCCGGCTGGCCCGGCCCAGCTCGGCCAGCAGTGTCTCCTGCGGGCTGTCCAGCGTGGGCACGGCCGTACCGCGCCACACCTGGCCGGCGTCGACGTGCAGGCCCGACTCGTCGGCGGCGCGGAGTCCGAACTCCACCTGCCACGTGCCCTCGGCCGCCACGATGGCGTCCGGGTCGGCCGGCACCCCGGTCAGTGGGTCCTCGACTTCCTCGTCCGGTGGTTCGATCAACCGGAAGCTGGCCCGTACCGCCCCGCCGGCCGCATCCCGCTGCCAGGCGTCCAGTTCGTCGCGCAGGATGTCCAGCGCCGCCGGTTCGGCGGTGAACCCGCGTTGCGGTCCGGTGAGCGCGCCGAGCCAGGGCGTCACCGCGCCGTCGCGACGTACCCCGCGCGCCAGGGTGGTCTGTGGCAGCACCGCCCGCACCGCCGCGTCGGTGAGCGTGTCGAGTGCATCACCGACCAGCAGCCCCGGCCCAGACTCCGCGTCAACGGTCGGCATCGCGGGCACGCGCGCCCCGACCGGCATCGCGGGCACGCCCGCCTCAGCCCGCAGCGCGGGCAGGTCAGCCTCGACCACCGCGCGGGCGGCCGGTGGCAGGGCCAGCGCCAACGCCCGGGCCCAGGCGGCGTCGGTGCCGGTGAGCAACGGTCGCCACACCGCCCGGGCGCCGACCTCACCCCCGGACCTCCGACCAGCGGCCGCGCCACGTACGGCCGCGCGAGAGGCCGTGCCGCGTACGGCCGCGCGAGCAGCCGAACCGGAGGCAGCAGCGCGGGCAGCCGCGCCGGAGGCGACCGTGCGGGATGCCCGGCCGGGTGCGGGTGCGGGTGGGGAGTGTGGTGGCGCGGCCAGGCCGGGCAGGACTCGGCCACGGGTGGCCAGGTCGGCGGCGAAGGTGGCCAGTTCGGCGAGGTGTCGAAGCGTCGCACCGGGTACGGCGGCCAGCCCGTCGAGGCCACGCAGCAACGGCAGCGCGGCGTCCGGGGCGTACGCCAGGATGGGCACCCGCCAGCCGGCCAGGGTGACCGGGCCACGGACCGCTTCCACGACGGTGGTCCGGACCAGTTCCGGCGAGTCGACCGGAGATCCGGCGCGGCTGGGCAGGCTCAGCAGCGCGGTGCCGAGGTCGGTCGGTTCGGCGGCCTCGGCCAGCACGGCGGCCAGCGTGGCGTGCGCGGCGGCGAACGGGTGCGGGCGTTCCCGGGGTGCGCGGCCGGGACGCCGTGGGCCACGCGGCGGCAGGGTGCTGTCCTCGCCCCAGACGGCGAGCCCCCGGCCCGGCAGCCACACCCCGTGCACGACCAGCACCCGCACTCCCCTCTTGAAAGGAAGGGCCCCTTCTTAACGCCTCCGGTAGAGCAGGGGCCCCCGCTTAACACCCGGGTCAGGATAGGCGGACCCGGGCGGCTACCGTCGGCGCCATGTACGACCTGTTGGTGCTCGGCGGCCTCGGGGTGGACATACGGGTCCGGGTGCCCGCGTTGCCCCTGCCGGTGGTCGACTCCGTCACCGTCGACCCCATCGACCTGCGGATCGGCAACACCGGCGCGGGCGTGCTGCTCGCCGCGCACGCACTCGGGCTGCGAGTGGCGGTGGTCGACACGCTCGGCGCGGACCCGGCCGGTGACGTGGTGCGGGCCGCGCTGGCCCGCACCGACGTACACACCGTGCTCGCCGAGGAGCCCGGCGGCACCCGCCGGTCGGTGAACCTGGTCGATCCCGCCGGGCGGCGGATGTCGCTGTACGACCCCCGCCCTTCCGGCGGGACCGCACCCTTTTCGGTGGCGCGGCTGACGGCGTTGGTCCAGGAGACCACGCACGTCCACCTGTCGATCATGAATTGGGTACGGGACCTGCTACCTGCCCTCGGCGGTCTGCTGACCGAGGGGGTGGGTAGCTCCACCGACCTGCACGACTGGGACGGGCACAACCCATACCATCGCCCGTTCGCCGAGGTCGCCGAGTTGGTGCTGGTCAGCGGGGTCGCGTTGGGCAACCGGGCGGCGGCGGTGCCCACCGCGGCGGGCGACCGGGCGGCGGCGATGCCCGCTGCGGCGGGCGACCGGGCGGCGGCGGTGCCCACCGCGGCGGGTGACCGGGCGGCGGCGGTGGCTGCCGCGCTGGCCCCACGGCCGGTGCTGGTGACCTGGGGCGCCGACGGCGCGGACCTGCACCTCGGCGGCACCGTCACCCGGATACCGGCGGCCACACCGCCCGGCTCGGTGGTCGACACCAACGGTGCCGGGGACGCCTTCGCGGCCGGCGTCATCGCCGCCCGGTCCCGGGGCGCGTCGTGGGCGGAGGCCGCCGGGTACGCCGCCCAGGTCGCCGCCGCAGCCTGCACCCACGACGGCATGGAGTACCCGCCCGGTCTCCTCCCCCGTCCCTGACCCCACGCCCGCGGCCCCGCGCCCTGTGCCCTCAGACCCCACGCCCTCAGACCCCACGCCCTCTGACCCCCACGCCCTCAGACCCCACGCCCTCTGACCCTGCGCCCTCTGACCCGCCCCGCCCTTGCCCCGCCCTGCCCTTGCCGCGACCGTTTGCATGATCACGCTCGATCTGGGATCGAGTGCCTATTCTCGGTTTACGAGGCCATTAGATCCCGCATCGAGCACGATCATGGTCTGCCTATGGGTCGCGCCAGCGAACACGTCCGATGATCTGCCGTCAGAGGGCGCCGGTGGCGCCGTCGGTGAGTTCACGGAGAATGTCGGCATGCCCGACGTGCCGGGCCGTCTCCTCGATCATGTGCACCAGGATCCAGCGCAACGACACCTCACCGAGCTGCGGATGCGGCACGACGTGGTCGAGGTCGAAGCGCGCCACGATCTCGCGGGACCGGGCGCAGACCCGTTGGGAGTCAGCGGCCAGGCGCTCCACGGTGTCGCCCTCGACGAGGGTGAAACTGGCCAGCGCCGCCTCGCCGGTCGTGGGAAACGTCTCGCCGGGCGACGGCTCCAACAGGATGTGGAACCAGTTATGCTCGATCTCGGTGAGATGTTTGACCAGCCCGGCGATGGTGGTCGCCGAGGGAACCAGACGGCGAGCCGCGTCGGCGTCGGCGAGGCCGTGCAGCTTGCGCAGCAGGACTGTCCGGTGAAAATCCAGGAAGGATTCGAGAACTTCCCGCTCGCCGGCCGTCCGGTTCACCACCGGCCCGAGTGTGGGATCAATCGCGATCTTCGCCATGTCGACACGTTATCCCTGGCTGCCAGGCCCAAAACGCGCTCGATCGCAAGCTGGACGACGCCACTGCGATGGTGGGCAAGCACCAACCAGCGGGCTCGGTGCCGTGGGCCTGCCGATCCGCTGCGAGAGCGCGGCGCGCGGGGCAGGATGGGCGCATGGCAGCAACGGTTGAGATCCCGCTGGTGGGCGGTTCGGCGGACGGCCAGCACGTCACCGTCGAGTTGGACCCGAACGACCGTCCCCCGCTGACCCACCATCACGTGGGTTCAGGAGGGCTGGCCGAAGCGGACATCTACGAGTTGGAGTCGATCGACGCCGAAGCCCGGCAGTGGTGCTACCGCTGGCGCGGCCCGGCGGTCTGAGCGGGGCAGTCCCGGGTCAGGCACCGACCTCGACCAGAGAACGGCTGCGCAGGCTCTCCAGTACCGCCCGGGTCACGTGGGAGGTGCCCCGGGCCTCGTCGCAGACCTGCGCCACCCGCTGGGCGGTGGTCTCGGCCCGCTGGTCGCGTTCGTCCCACAACTGGTCCACCTCAGCCAGCAACGGGCCCTCCACCTCCCGCTCCACACCACGCAGCGCCGGGACACCGAGTCGCTGCGCCAGGTCGAAGACCTTGCCGGCGTACGGCAGGGGCAGGAACGGCGTACCCATCATCGCGGCGAAGATCAGGAAGTGCAGCCGCATGCCGACGGCCAGGTCGAAGTGGCGCATCAGGCCGAGCACCTGCTGCGGCGAGTAGGTGCCGTGCAGGATCCGACCCCGCTCGGCGGCGATCATGTGCGACAGCACCCCGTGCGAGTGCCGGATGTCATCGCGTTCCATCGGCACGAACAGCACGTGCGCGTCGATGCGGTGTACCAGGAAGTCACCGATCTGGGCGAGCAGCCGGTGGTATCCGTCCACGTCCAGCCGTTCGGCGGCCCGGCCCGGCTCCCGTACGCTCATCCCGACCAGCCGTTTACCGGCTGGCACACCCTCCTCGCGCAGCAGTTCCGCCGGGAACTCCTCGGGTTCCAGCAGGAACGCCGGGTCGGCGGTGACGGTGATCGGGTTGAGCAGCCCGGCCTCCTCCAGCACCATCCGCGATTCCTGGTCGCGTACGGTCACCTGGGTGGCCCCGGCCAACGTCTCGCGCACCATGCCGGTGTCCACCATCTCGCTGAGCGGCCCGACGCCCACCGCGTACGTCAGCACCGGCAGGCCCCGTTCCTGCGCGACCCGGACGACCCGCAGGTACCGGCGGGCCTCCTTGTCGTAGAGGATCCCGCCGCCGCCGAGGATGAGCAGGTCGAGTTGGGACAGTACGAGGGCGGAGTCGGTGCGGCTGACCCCTTCCCAGGGCACCGCCTCCACGTCCGGGTGGGCCTGCGCGGTGTGCTCCGGGTTTCGCGAGAAGACGATGATCCGGGCGTTCGGCTCCTGCTGACGCAGGTCGGTCAGCAGACCGGTGAGGATGGCCTCGTCACCGAGGTTGCGCCCACCGTACGAGCCGAGCACGCCGATGGTCAGTCCGCCACGCGTCATCCGTCGCTCCTCCCCAGGTGCGTCTGAATCAACGTTTTCCCGCTGCCCCGCTGAACAGTCATCTCCGGGTCACCCGGGGCGGCGTCGGCCACCCTCCGAGGCAGGCTGCCTCAGCCGCCGGGTGGGACTCCGCCGGCCAGCCGGGACACCAGGGCGACAACCACCTCGTCGGGGTCGAATCCGGCGTCGATCGAGGTGGTGAGCAGGTCGAGCAGGAGACCGTCCACGGCGTAGCGCAGCAGGGCCACCTCGAACGCACCGCCGGGCAGTCCGGCGGCGAGATGGTACGCGACGTCGGCGCGGTAGCCCCGGCGCAGTGTGTCGCCGAGAATCCGGGCCAGGTCGGGGCGACGGGCCGACTCCAGGCGCAGCTCGATCAGGGCGCGGGTGAGTTCCGGGTGCCGGGTGGTCCGCTCGACGATGTAGCGGACGTAGTCGGTGAGCAGGGCCGAGGAGGGCGGCCGGGCGGCCAGTTCGGCCACCACCGCGTCGTCCGGGGCAAACCGCTCGAAGATCCGCTCGCCGAGCGCGCCGAGCAGGGCGTCGCGGGAGCGGAAGTAGTTGGAGGCGGTGCCGACGGGCACCCCCGCCTCGGCGTCGACAGCCCGGTGGGTGAGCCCTCGGGCACCCTGGGCGGCCAGCACCCGCAGCCCGGCGTCCGCCAGGGCCGCCCGCCGCTGCGGGTTGCGCGCCACGACAGAACCCTAGCAGCAACCACGACAACTGTTGTACGTTGACACAACCACAACATCCGTAGTGCTTGGAGATCCGCTTGCGCAAGCTCGTCTACTACGTGGCCAGCACCATCGACGGCTTCATCGCCGCCCCCGACGGGTCGTACGACTTCTTCGACCTGCACCCCGACACGGCGGATCACCTCGTCGTGCAGTGGTCGCAGACCTTCCCGACCTTCGCGCACCAGCAACTCGGCATCGACCGCCCACAGGGCCGATTCGACACGGTCCTGATGGGCCGGGCCACCTACGAGCCCGCCCTGCGCATCGGCGTCACCAGCCCGTACGCCCATCTGAAGCAGTACGTATTCGCCCGCTCACTACCCGCGTCCGACGACCCGAACGTGGAGATCATCTCCGGCGCCCCGGTGGCCTTCGTACGCGATCTGAAGGGCCGTCCCGGCGCCGACATCTGGCTCTGCGGCGGCGGTCAACTCGCCGGCCAACTCCTGCCCGAAGTGGACGAATTGGTGGTCAAACTCAACCCGGTCGTCGTCGGCAGCGGCATCCCGCTGGTCGATCACACCTTCGCCCCGCAGCACCTGACCCTGCTCGACGCCGCACCCGTCGGCGGCGGAGTGGTCGTGCTGCGCTACACGCGATGAACGGCCACCCCGCACCGTCAACAGTTTCCGGGATGTTGCCGCCTCGGCGATAAGGTGAGGCGGCAACATCCCGGAAGATGTGGCACAACGGGTCAGGCCTGCGTGGAAAGAAACACGCGAATCAGACGCTCTTACGCATCGCAGCTTCGGATCGGGGTCCGCGTCCAGTGCACGCGGAACTGGTCGATGTAGCGGTTGGTGACCCAGCCGTCGCTGCGCGGCCCGCACCAGCGAGTCGGCCACTCCCACCGGCCGGCACCACCCTCATGGATGGTGGTCAAGATCAACCCGGTCCTCGCCGGCAGCGGCATCCCGCTTGTCGACCACCCCTGCACCCCACAGCACCTGACCTGGCAGACACCACCCCCGCTGGCGCCGGAGTCGTCATCCTGCACTCCACACGATGAGCGCCGACGCCCTCGTCGGTCGGCAAGTTCCCTGATGTTGCTGCCTCGGTGCGCAGGTCAGGCAGCAACATCAGGGAACTTGCAAGAACCGCAGAGCCACGGCGGTCAGGCGGGGGTGTTGAGCGTGTGGGTGAGGAAGGGGAGGACCACAGCGGGCAGGGCGGGCGAGTCGACGATGTCGTAGTGGGTGAGGCCGGGGAGGATGGCCAGCCGGGCGTCCGGGCGTCCGGTGCCGTCCCAACCGGCGTCGCGGTGACCACCACCGAGCAGGCCGAAGAACTCCACCATGTGGCCCGGCCGGACCGAGTCGGCGTCGGCGAAGACCAGCAGCGTCGGCGTGGTCAGCGCGGCGACCTCCGGCGACCAGTCGTACTCCCGCCGCAGCAGCTCCCCGGTCTTGGCCCACAGCCGCGACCAGTCCTGCGGACGGGGCGCTACGGCCTGGTAGAGCTGGTACGGCGGGGTGCCGCGCATCCGCTCGCCGGCCGCCTCGTCGGGCTCGGGCATGCCGGCGAGCACCTCCGGAAACCAGCCCTGTCGCCGGCAGGGCGCGGAGACCACGACCAGTCGACGTACCAGCTCCCGGTGCTGGATCGCCACCCGCAGCGCCACCCCACCGCCGAGCGAGAAGCCCAGCACATCGGCCGGGGCGAGCCTGAGGTGGACGATCAGCGCGGCGATGTCGTCAGCCATCGACTCGTAGCGCAGCGGCCGGTCGACGTCGGCGGTACGCCCGTGACCCGGCAGGTCGACGCTGATCACCCGGCGTCGCCGGGTCAGCGCCGGCCGGATCGCAGCGAACGTCTCCACCGCACCGAAGCCGCCGTGCAGCAGCACCAGCGGTCGACCGGAACCGTGTGTCTCGTACCGGAACCGGACGCCGTTGATCTCCGCGTAAGTCACCGGGCCCCCTTCACCGTCGACCGGACAACGGTGGCACGGCACCGGGCCTCACGGGCACCGGTTGCGGACCTCGGTTGAAGGACGAGGCGTGGACACGTACCTTGATCGCCAGGAGTTAGCAGTTGCAGATTATTGGCAATAGGGCTGGGTGATGGTGTTGTCGTTCGTGATGACCGGGCTGGACGGAGCCGGGCTGCGGCAGTTGGTCGCGCACCTCCACCCGATCTACCGGGACTGCTTCGCGGCCCCGCCCTGGAACGAGCCGGCCGAGAAGATCGCGGAGTTTCCGGCCCGGCTGGCCCGGCATACGAGCGAGCCGGGGGCGTACGGCTCAGTCGCCGAACGAGACGGTGAGATCGTGGGCGCGGTGTACGGATGGCCCGCGCCGGCCGTGCTGCCGGCGGCGAACGCGTTCGACATCGCGGTACGGGAGGCGGCGCCGCCGGATGTGGCGGCGTTGCTGGTGGCGCCGGCAGTGGTGGTGGCAGAGCTGATGGTCGCGCCGGCATACCGAGGGCACGGGGTGGGCCGGGAACTGCTGGCGCGTCAGGTCGGTGACCGGGCCGCGTGGCTGGCCACCCACCCGGATGCGGCGGCGGCCCAGCTCTACGAACGCACGGGCTGGGTACGGCGGTTTTCGTACCAGGTGGACAGCCGGCCGTTGACGCTGTTCACTCGGGCGGCTGCACCGGTGGGCCGCTAAGGGCGGCGGCCAGCTCTCGTGGCCGCATTGCTGTCACGGCCCGGAGAAATGATCTCCGGGCCGTGGTTTGTGCTGGTGGGCGCGGCAGGTTTCGAACCTGCGACCCCTCGCTTGTAAGGCGAGTGCTCTCCCACTGAGCTACGCGCCCGGAAACGCCGTACGGCGGACCGGCGGTTGGCAGCTTACCCTGCCACGCACCGGCCCTGCCGGACGGTCGCACCCGTTGGGACCGGGGTCAGGCGCTGACCTCCGCCAGCGCCTTGCGCCAGCCCTGCTGGTCGCGCGGCTCGCCCGGCATGTTCATCTCGGCAAAGCGAACGACACCCGCCTTGTCGATGACGAAGGTGCCCCGGTTGGCGATGCCGGCGACGTCGTTGAAGACCCCGTACGCCTGGGCGACGGCACCGTGCGGCCAGAAGTCGGCCAGCAGCGGGAACTGGTAGCCCTCCCGGTCCGCCCAGACCTTGTGGGCGTAGACCGAGTCCACGCTCACGGTCAGCACCTGGACGTCGTCGTTGACGTACTCGTTGAGGTTGTCCCGCACCTCGCACAGCTCGCCCTGGCACACACCGGTGAAGGCCAGCGGGTAGAAGACCAGCAGGACGGCACGCGAACCCCGGTAGTCGGAGAGCCGCACCTCCTGGTTGTTCTGGTCCTTGAGTACGAAGTCGGGCGCCTCGGCGCCAACCTCGATGGGCATGCGAACTCCTTGGGTCGAGTCGAGATGCATCAGCTTGTCACGTCGGACGACGAAACTACTTCTTGCCCTTTGCGCCGCGACGCAGCACGAGGCGGGCACCGCTCCAGTCCTTGCCGGCGTTGATCGTCGAGGTCTGCTGAAGGCCGGCGGTGGGAGCGGACTCGGCGATCTCGCTCGGCTCGACGTGGCCGTCGCGGCCAGCCTTGGGCGTCAGCAGCCACACGACCCCGTTGTCGGCCAGCGGGCCGAGGGCGTCGACGAGAAGCTCGAAAAGATCACCATCGCCGTCGCGATACCACACCAGCACCGCGTCGACCACCTCATCGGTGTCTTCGTCGACCAGCTCTCCACAACGGTCGGTCAGGGCGTCCCGGAGATCGGAGTCGACGTCGTCGTCGTAGCCCATCTCCATGACGACCATCCCCGGTTCGATACCGAACCGGTCCGCCAGGCTGCGTACCCCGTCAGCAGCCTGACCAGCGGTCGCGCTCACTGTCGCGTGCCTCCTCATCTCGTCCAAGCTCGCGGCACCCGGTCGGCGCCGTCAGGCAAAGTCCACACAGTTGTGCCGCCGCGCGCAAGTGGCGCACCGGGTGGAACGAAATTTACCGTGCCAGCAGCGTACGGGCACCCTGGGTGATGGCCTCCTCGGATACCAGGACCTGACGGGCAGCCGGGCCCAAAGGTACAAAACAGTCAACTGCCGCCACTCGGCGTGCGGCCCCGACATATCCGGCGTCGACCAGCGCGGCGATCACTCCCTCACCGACCCCGCCGGAGCGCCGCGTCTCGTCCACCACCAGCACCCTCCCGGTCGCGGCGGCCTCCCGGATGAGGTCGGCCACCGGCAGCGGCGCGAGCCAGCGCAGATCCACCACCCGGCTGCCGATGCCTTCGTCCGCCAGCGCCGAGGCGGCCCGCAGTGCCATCCGTACGCCGTTACCGAAGGTCACGATGGTGATGTCCTCGGCCGAGCCGACACCGTACACCCGGGCTCGGCCGACGGGGACGTGTCCGCCCGCCCAGGCACCCGGCTCGGCATAGCCGGCCAACCACTCACCGTCACCGTCGGAGTAGAGGTCGCGGGCGTGGTAGAGCGCGATCGGCTCCAGGAACACGCAGACGCTGCCGTCCACCGCCGCGCTCGCCAGGCAGGTGCGCAGCATCGCCGCCGCGTCGTCCGGGCGGGCCGGCACGGCGATCACCAGTCCGGGCACATCCCGCAGTACGGCCACCGAGTTGTCATTGTGGAAGTGCCCGCCGAAGCCCTCCTGGTACGCCAGGCCCGCTACCCGCAGCACCATCGGGTTGCGCAGCGCACCCTGGGAGAAGAACCCCATGGTGGCCGCCTCGCCGCGCAACTGGTCCTCGGCGCTGTGCAGGTGCGCCAGGTACTGGATCTCCGGCACCGGCAGCATGCCGGCCAGCCCTGCGCCGAGGCCCAGACCGAGCACCGAGGTCTCGTCGAGCAACGTGTCGAACACCCGGGCCGGGCCGAACCGGTCGCGCAGCCCCTTGGTCACCCCGTACATCCCGCCCTTGGCGGCGACGTCCTCGCCGAAGACGGCCATCTGCGGGTGCTCCAACAGTGCGTCGGTGAGCGCGGCGTTGATGCTCTGCGCGAGTGTCAGCGGGCCGGTCAGTTCCGGCGGCTTACCGCCGAACGCCTCCAGCCGCGCCCCCGCGCCCGGCCCGGCGGCTCGGGCACCCGCGTCGGCCACCGCCTGGGCCACCCGGACCGGGCGGCGTGGAGCCAGCGGGGCGATCACCTCGGCCGGGCTGCTCAGCTTCGGCTCGTCCAGCACCTGCTCGGCAACCCGCCGGATCTGCCAGCCGATCTCGTCGTAGCGGTCCAGCAGTTCCGCACCACTGGCCAGGCCCGCGCCGACCAGCCGTCGCGCGGTGGCGACCACCGGGTCGGCGGCGAGATCGACGGCGATCTCCTCGGCGCTGCGGTACGCACTCTCGGCGTCCGCGCCGGTGTGGCCCAGCAACCGGACCGTGCTCAGGTGCAGCACGGCCGGACGGCGGTGGCGACGTACCCAGGCCGCCGCCTCGCGCGCCGCCCCGTACGCCCCCACCAGGTCGGCGCCGTCGGCGGCGAAGTAGCGGATACCCGGCTTGGCGCGCAGCGCCGTGGCCACCCAGCCCTGCGGCGACCGCAGGCTGGCACCCAGGCCGTTGTCCTCGCAGACGAACAGCACCGGAATGCGCAGGCCGGTGTGGTCGTACCAGCCGGCGGTGTTGAACGCCGCGGTGGCGCTGGCGTGGTTGACGGCGGCGTCGCCGAACGAGCAGACCACGATCGCGTCCGGTGCCCAGGGCGCCCGGGACGCCCCGTCGGCCTGCGTCGAGCCGCGCCGGGCATCCAGCCGGCGCAGCCGCTCCACCGCCAGCCCCATGCCGACGGCCCGGGGCAGGTGCGAGGCTGCGGTGGAGGTGGTCGGCACCACGGCGAGGTCGGCTCGACCGAAGACCTTGTGCCGGCCACCGGTGATCGGGTCCTGGCTGGAGGCCACCATCCCACGCAGCACGTCCCGCGCCGCCTCGGTGTACGCCCCTGCCACCGGCCGCCGCACCGCGGCCACCGGCATCCCGGCGCCGACCTCGTCATCCGACGGCAAGGCCGAGCCGATCCCGATCGAGGCCGTCCGCCCGGGCGGGGTCGAGCCCGCAGTGGCGTCCTCGGCCGCCGGATCAACCGGCTCGGCGTCCGCCGTCGAATCAACCGGACCGCCGTCCGCCGGATCAACCGGCTCGGCGTCGATCGCCCGGTCGGCCGGACCGCCGTCCGCCGGGTCGACCGGATCGCCATCCACCGCCGGGTCGACCGGCTGGCCGTCCGCTTCCGGGTCGACGGAAACGCCGGTCACCGCGGGCGTAGTGTCCGGGTCGTCGTCCACCGGCAGCAACGGTCTGGTCGCCGCGCCCGCCGTTGTCTCGGCGGCCTGGGCGGCGCGGACGCAGTAGAACGCGCCCGAGCGGTAGTGCAGCAACGCCGGGTCGGTGGGGCGCAGCGCGGCCGCGACGGCCGCGTTGCCCTCGTGGCCCGCCGAGCCGATCGTGTGGTAGCCCTCGCCGAAGCTACGCAGCCAGTGCCCGGCGAGATCGAGCTGCCGGCTGGTGACCTGGGCGTCGAAGAGTTCCAAGAGTTGGGCGCCGGTCAGCGCCGCGCCCTCGGCCACCGGCTGCGCCGGGTCGGTACGGTGCCGCGGCATGGCCAGCGCGGCCAGGGACTCCCGGAGTCGGTCGTCAAGATCCTGCGGGGTGGTCACGTCCGACAGCATTACCGACCGGAGCACACCTCGCCCAGTCGAACCCGGCTCGCGTTCACCGGCCGACCTCGCTCGGCCTGCGGTCAGCCGGGTAGGAAGGAGAACCGGACCTGGCGGGTGGTGTTGTCGCCGTTGGTGTCGACCAGGCAGATCGACTGCCAGGTCCCCAGGGCCAGCCGACCGTCGAGCACCGGCAGCGTCGCGTACGGGGCGACGAAGGCCGGCAGCACGTGATCACGCCCGTGGCCGGGCGAGCCGTGTCGGTGCCGCCAGCGGTTGTCGGTGGGCAGCACGCTGTCCAGCGCGGTGATCAGGTCGTCGTCCGAGCCGGCGCCGGTCTCGATGATGGCCAGCCCGGCGGTGGCGTGCGGCACGAACACGTGCAGCAGCCCGTCGCCCTGGCCGGAGACGAACCGCTCAGCCTCGGCGGTGATGTCCTGCACGGTGGACCGGGAGCCGGTCCGGACGGTGATCACCTCACTGCGCACCTGTCGCATTCTGCCGCAGTCGGCCGGTCCGCACCGGCCCGGCCGCGATCGTCGCCCGGTCCGGGACCGGCCGGACGGCTCCGACTGGACGGGTGGCTGCCACCGGCCAGGTGGCTCCGCGATCCTCTCAGCACAGCTCGGAGCCGGTAGGTATGGAAAAGACAACGTTACTGGTGAGTACCTGTGTCGCGCGTCGCCCTTGACACGGGTGGACGTGACGCCGAGTGCCGCGACGGGGCAGGATGGCGCTAGAGACCTATCCCACACACAACCGAGGGAACGCCTGTGGCTACGGAACGCAAGCGCCCGGTGATCACGGCCGGCCTGCCTAGCCAGCTTCCAGACATCGACCCCGAAGAGACCAGCGAGTGGGTCGAGTCGCTGGACGGTGTCATCGACGAGCGCGGCGCCAAGCGGGCCCGCTACGTGATGCTTCGTCTGCTGGAGCGCGCTCGCGAGCGCCAGGTCGGGGTGCCGTCGCTGACCACCACCGACTACATCAACACCATTGCGCCGGAGCGGGAACCGTGGTTCCCCGGCGACGAGCACGTCGAGCGGCGGATCCGGGCGTACGTGCGGTGGAACGCGGCGATGCTGGTGCACCGCGCCCAGCGGCCGGAGATCGGTGTCGGCGGTCACATCTCCACCTTCGCCAGCTCCGCGTCGCTGTACGAGGTGGGCTTCAACCACTTCTTCCGGGGCAAGAGCCACCCGGGCGGCGGTGACCACATCTTCTACCAGGGTCACGCCTCCCCCGGCATGTACGCTCGGGCGTTCCTGGAGGGCCGCCTCAGCGAGAACCAGCTCGACGGCTTCCGGCAGGAGCTGTCGCACCCCGGTGGCGGTCTGCCGTCGTACCCGCACCCTCGGCTGATGCCGGACTTCTGGGAGTTCCCCACGGTCTCCATGGGTCTGGGTGGGCTGAACGCCATCTACCAGGCCCGGTTCAACCGGTACCTGCACCACCGGGGCATCAAGGACACCTCGGACCAGCACGTCTGGGCCTTCCTCGGCGACGGCGAGATGGACGAGCCGGAGACCCTCGGCGCGATCGGGGTGGCCGCCCGCGAGGAGCTGGACAACCTCACCTTCGTGATCAACTGCAACCTCCAGCGGCTGGACGGGCCGGTGCGGGGCAACGGCAAGGTGATGCAGGAGCTGGAGGCGTTCTTCCGGGGCGCCGGCTGGAACGTGATCAAGGTGGTCTGGGGCCGGGAGTGGGACACACTGCTCGCCGCCGACACCGACGGCGCGCTGGTCAACCTCATGAACACCACGCCCGACGGCGACTACCAGACCTACAAGGCGGAGTCCGGGGCGTACGTGCGGGAGCACTTCTTCGGCCGTGACCCGCGTACCCGCAAGATGGTCGAGGGTCTCAGCGACGACGAGATCTGGAACCTCAAGCGGGGCGGGCACGACTACCGCAAGCTCTACGCGGCCTACAAGGCGGCGACGGAGCACACCGGTCAGCCGACGGTGATCCTGGCCAAGACGATCAAGGGCTGGACGCTCGGCTCGCACTTCGAGGGCCGCAACGCCACGCACCAGATGAAGAAGCTGACGCTGGAGGACCTGAAGACCTTCCGCGACCGGCTCTACCTGGACATCCCGGACTCGGCGCTGGAGGAGAACCCGTACCTCCCGCCGTACTACCGCCCCGACGAGAAGTCCACCGAGATGCAGTACCTGCACGAGCGGCGCCAGCAGCTCGGCGGTTACCTGCCCTCGCGGCGGACCGAGGCCAAGTCGCTGGCCATCCCGGGCAGTGAGCGTTTCGCCGACATCAAGCGCGGTTCGGGCAAGCAGAAGGTGGCCACCACGATGGCCTTCGTCCGCCTGCTCAAGGACCTGATGAAGGACAAGCAGTTCGGCAAGCGCTGGGTGCCGATCATCCCGGACGAGGCGCGTACCTTCGGTCTGGACTCGATCTTCCCGACCGCGAAGATCTACTCGCCGCACGGTCAGCGGTACACCGCCGTGGACCGGGAGCTGTTCCTGTCGTACAAGGAATCGACCATCGGGCAGATCCTGCACGAGGGGATCAACGAGGCCGGTTCGGTCGCCTCGTTCACCGCCGCCGGCACGTCGTACGCCACCCACGACGAGCCGATGATCCCGATGTACATCTTCTACTCGATGTTCGGGTTCCAGCGCACCGGAGACGGCTTCTGGGCCGCTGCCGACCAGATGGCTCGCGGCTTCGTGCTCGGTGCCACCGCCGGACGCACCACGCTCAACGGTGAGGGTCTGCAACACGAGGACGGCCACTCCCACCTGCTCGCGGCCACGAACCCGGCGGTCGTCGCGTACGACCCGGCGTTCGCGTTCGAGATCGCGCACATCATGGAGAACGGCCTGCACCGGATGTACGGCGAGCAGCAGGAGAACATCTTCTACTACCTCACCGTCTACAACGAGCCGATCCACCAGCCGGCGGAGCCTGCTGGTGTGGACGTCGAGGGCATCGTCAAGGGCATCCACCGCTACTCACCGGCCCCGTCGATCGACGGGGACGCACCCCGGGCCAACCTGCTGGCCTCCGGCACCGGCATGCAGTGGGCGCTCAAGGCGCAGCAACTGCTCGCCCAGGACTGGGGGGTGGCCGCCGACGTCTGGTCGGTGACCTCCTGGACCGAGCTGCGCCGCGACGCCGTCGAGTGCGAGGAGTACAACCTCCTGCACCCGGGTGCGGAGCAGCGGGTGCCGTACATCCAGCGGAAGCTGGCCGACGCCGACGGGCCGAAGGTCGCGGTCAGCGACTGGATGCGCGCGGTGCCGGACCTGATCTCCCGCTGGGTGCCGGGTGACTGGACCTCCCTGGGCACCGACGGCTTCGGCCTGTCCGACACCCGCCACGCGCTGCGCCGGCACTTCCACGTCGACGCCGAGTCGGTCACCGTCGCCACCCTGCGGCAACTCGCGCTGCGCGGGGTGGTACCGGCTCACGTACCGGCCGAGGCGGCCAAGAAGTACGCGATCGACGACGTGAACTCCGCCCCGGTGGGCGAGACCGGCGGCGACAGCTAGAAAGTTCCACCTCGAAAAGGGCCCGGCGCGAGAGCGCCGGGCCCTTTTCGCGTGCCGCCGGTATGACACAGACGGTATCGGCAGAGGTCTTCAAGCTGTAACACACTGAATCCACAATCATCGATAGGCGTTCGCCTTCCCGTGGACGCCAGGCCGGCCCGGTGTGGCGCTACCCGTCGTGCCCGTCCACCACCGGCCCGGACGTCACCGTCGCCCCGGCACGACGGGAGGGAATGCACATGCGAACTATCCGGATCGGCCTCGCTCTGGCCGTCGGCGCCCTGGTGGTGTCGACGCTGGGGCCAGGGTCCCCCTCGGTGGCCCATGATCCCGCGACCCCCGCCGGGCGGGCCTCGGCCCAGGAGTTCATGGCTCAGCGCGAGCCCACCCAGCAGATGGCCGCCGCCGCCGCGACCGCCTGCACCAACGGCCAGGCGGCCGGCTACCCCTGCCGCAACGTGGACCTGCTGTCGTTCATGCCGCTGTCCACCATCGGCGGCAGCCAGGCGAACGACATCTGGGGCTGGACCGACCCGCAGACCAGCAAGGAGTACGCGCTGGTCGGCCGCCGCAACGGCACCTCCTTCGTGGACGTGTCCAACCCGAGCGCCCCGGTCTACCTGGGCAACCTGCCCGCGTACCAGAACCGCACGGCGGTCTGGCGGGACATCAAGGTCTACCGTGACCACGCGTACGTGGTGGCGGACGTCTCCGGCCACGGCATGCAGGTCTTCGACCTGACCCGGCTGCGCGGCGTCACCGCCCCGCAGACCTGGACGGCCGACGCGCACTACAGCCGGTTCGGCAACTCGCACAACATCGCGATCAACGAGCAGACCGGGTACGCGTACGCGGTGGGCACCAACACGTGCAGCGGCGGCCTGCACATGATCGACATTCGTACCCCGAAGTCGCCGGTCCAGGCGGGCTGTGTCAGCAACGACGGCTACACCCACGACACCCAGTGCGTGGTCTACCGGGGACCGGACACCGCCTACACCGGCCGGGAGATCTGCGTCAGCTCCAACGAGGACACGGTGACCGTCGTCGACGTGACCAGCAAGTCGGCACCCCGGCAGCTGGCCCGCATCGGCTACACCGGCCGGGCGTACACCCACCAGGGCTGGTTCACCGAGGACCAGCGGTACTTCCTGCTCGACGACGAGCTGGACGAGTCCCGGCGCGGGGTGAACACCCAAACGTACATCTGGGACCTGGCCGACCTGGACGCCCCCCGGCACATCGGCACCTACAGCGCGCCGAGCGGGGTCGCCGCCACCGACCACAACCAGTACGTCAAGGGCAGGTACAGCTACCAGGCCAACTACCGGGCCGGGTTGCGCATCCTGGACCTGGCGAACGTGTCCAGCGGTCGGGCCACCGAGGCGGGCTTCTTCGACATCTACCCGTCGAGCAACAGTGCCTCGATGAACGGCGCGTGGAGCGTCTACCCCTACTACCCCAGCGGCATCGTGGTGGTCAGCGGCATCGAGCAGGGGCTGTTCGTGTTGCAGCCCCGGTTGTCGTGACCACGACCGACCAGCGGCCGGCGACCCTCGCCGACATCGTGGACGGGGCGCCCCAGTCGGGGCGCCCCGGCCCCGACGAACTGCCCGGAGCACCGGCAGCCGGCCGGAAAAGCCGCTACGCCGCCGCCGTCCTGGTGCTCGGCCTGACCCTGGCGGTCGGCTTCTTCGCGGGCCGGGCCGGCGGCCCTGCCGGGCCGGCACGGCCGGCAGCGGCCGGCGCGCTCGCCCATGCCAACCACGGCCCCGGTGGGCTGGAGGTCTCCCGGGACGGCTGGACGCTGACCGTGGACGACGCGAAGCTGCGCGCGGGCAAGCCGGGTGAACTGGTCTTCCGGATCACCGGCCCGGACGGCGTCGCGCTCACCGACTTCCAGGTGGTCCACGAACGGCAGCTGCACCTGATCCTGGTCGGTCGTGACCTGAGCGGGTATCAGCATGTGCATCCGGAGATGTCACCGGACGGCACCTGGCGGGTCATGATCACTCCGGCCGCGCCCGGCCCGCTACGGGCGATCGCCGACTTCTGGCCGGCGGGGGCGGCAGCGGGCACCACGCTCGGCATCGACCTGCCGGTTCCCGGGCGGTACGCGGCCGAGGAACTCGCCCCGCCCGAGGAGACGGTGCTGGTCGACGGCTACACGGTCACCCTGGACGGCGGACTACGTGCCGGCGAGTCCAACCAGGTGCTGGTCTGGCTCGGTCGCGACGGGCAACCGGTCAACGACCTGCAACTTCACCTCGGTGCGTACGGGCATCTGGTGGCGCTGCGCCAGGGCGACCTGGCGTACCTGCACGTGCACCCGGCGGCGGCCAGCCAACCCAGCTCGGTGGTGGCCTTCGGGGTCACCGTGCCGTCGGCGGGCACATACCGGCTGTTCTTCGAGTTCCGGCACCTCGACGAGGTACGCGTCGCCGCGTTCACCGTGGTCGTGTGAGCGTCGCGAAAGCGGTGGCGGCCCGGGTGCACCTGGCAGGGACACCGGGGCCGCCACCGTCGCGGGTGACGCCAGGACGTGGCCGGTCAGCCGACGGCGGCCAGGTCGGTCAGCCGGGCCAGCGAGTCCTCCAGATCGGCGCCGACCCGACGCAGGCCGAGGCGCAGCAGGGCGGCCTTGACCGGACCGGCCGGCCAGCGTACGACGATCAGCCGCACGATCGTGCCGCCCTCCTCCTCGTCGGGAGTGAGCTGGACGTATATCTCGGTGCGCGCCTCCGCTCGGGCACCGGCGCCCTTGGCACGTTCCCGCCAGCCGATCAGCGTCGGTTCCTGGTAGGCGATCACCTCGGCCTCATGCGCGGCACCGCGTCCGGCCTGGACCAGTTGCCGTCTGCCGAAGCCCTCTCCCGAGAGCACCTCGGCCGCACGGACCCCGGCCAGCCAGGCGGGCAACTGTTCGGCCCGCTGCACCACATCCCAGACCGCTTCGACCGGCGCCGCCACGTGCGCGCTGCGTTCCACGAGGATCATTATTCCGTCTTCCTCCAGTGAGGACATCCCACGATATCGGCACTCTATGCGTCAAATCGGACGTATGTGGACGTGTTCGCTAAAGACACGCCGAAAGGTATTGCTTTCCCATGCACATCGGCCTATAGACCCGAGCCCCGGTGCGCCCTAGAGTCCCGAACACGTTTCGCGTTTCTCAGGGAGGGCGCATGTCGACCGCACCTATGCCCAGCTTCCCCGCCGGATTCCGCTGGGGCGTCTCCACATCGGCGTACCAGATCGAGGGTGCAGCCGGCGCCGACGGACGCGGACCGTCCATCTGGGACACCTTCGCGCACTCGCCGGGGCGGATCGTCGACGGCAGCAGCGGCGACGTGGCCAGCGACCACTACCACCGCTACGCCGAGGACATCGCCCTGATGGCCGGGTTGGGGGTGACCGCGTACCGGTTCTCGGTGGCCTGGCCCCGGGTGCGGCCGACCGGCACCGGCGCGGTCAACCCCGCTGGGCTGGACTTCTACGAACGGCTGGTCGACGGGCTGCTCGACCACGGCATCGACCCGGTCGCCACGCTGTTCCACTGGGACCTGCCCCAGCCGTTGGAGGACGCCGGCGGATGGCTGAACCGGGACACCGCACACCGCTTCGCCGAGTACGCCGACCTGGTGGCCGAGCGCCTCGGCGACCGGGTCAAACTCTGGATCACCCTGAACGAACCGTTCATCCACATGAGCCTCGGTCACGGTACGGGTGAACACGCGCCCGGCCGGGCACTGCTCTTCGACGCCTTCCCGGTCGCCCACCACCAACTGCTCGGCCACGGCCTGGCAGTCGCCGCACTACGCGCCCGGACCGCCGGCCCGGTCGCCATCGCCAACAACTACTCCCCGGTACGCGCCGCCGGTGACACCCCGGCAGACCTGGCCGCCGTCGCGGCGTACGAGGCGCTGCACAACCGGCTGTTCACCGACCCGCTGTTCGGTCGCGGCTACCCGACCGAACTGGGCTTCGACCAGAGCGCCGTGCACGACGGCGACCTCGACGTGATCGCCGCGCCGATCGACGTGCTGGGGGTCAACTACTACAACCCGACCGGGGTACGGGCACCCGAGGAGGGTTCGCCGCTGCCGTTCGACCTGGTGCCGCTGGACGGCTACCCGCGTACCGCCTTCGACTGGCCGGTGGCCCCGGACGGGCTGCGCGAACTGCTCGGCTGGCTGCACGCTCGCTACGGCGCCGACCTGCCGCCCATCCAGATCACCGAGAGCGGCTGCGCCTACGACGACGTACCCGACGCCGACGGCCGGGTGCACGACCCGGACCGGATCACCTACCTGGACGGCCACCTGCGGGCGGTACGCGCGGCCATCGACGACGGAGTCGACGTGACCGGCTACTTCGTCTGGTCGCTGCTGGACAACTGGGAGTGGGCCGAGGGCTTCACCAAACGCTTCGGTCTGGTGCACGTCGACTACCCCACGCAGCGGCGCACCCCGAAGTCGTCGTACGCCTGGCTGCGGGAGGTCATCGCGACGGCCCGGCGGGACACCGCGCGGTGACCACCGTCGACCCGACGCCGGCCTCGCTGCCGGCGGCGCTCGCCGAGCCGACGGTGCCGGTACGGCGGAACTGGATCGCGCTGCTGTTCGCCGCGAATCTCGGTGTCTGGATGGCGTTCTTCACCCCGATCCAGGTGCTGCTGCCGCAGCAGATCGGGCAGATCGCGCCCGCCGACAAGGAGACCATGCTGGCGGTGGTCACCGGGCTGGGCGCGCTGGCTGCGGTGCTGGCCAACCCGCTGGCCGGGGCGCTGTCGGATCGGACCTGCCTGCGGGTGGGGCGGTGGGCGTTCGGTCGCCGGCACGTCTGGACCCTCGGTGGCGCGCTGGTCGGGGCGCTGGCGCTGGTGCTGCTCGCCCAGGCGCGTACCGTCGCCGCGGTGGCGGTCGGCTGGGTCGCCGCGCAGGTCTGCTTCAACGCGATGCTGGCCAGCCTGACCGCCGCCGTACCGGATCGGGTGCCGGTGGCGCAGCGTGGCGGCGTCTCCGGCTGGGTCGGCATCCCGCAGGCACTCGGGCTGGTGCTCGGCGTCGTGCTGGTCACCGCCGTGTTCACCGACAACTCCGCGGGCTATCTCGCGATCGCCGCGGCCGTGGTGCTGCTCGCGGTGCCGTTCGCGCTGCGCACCACCGACGACCCGCTGCCGCGTACGCACCGACCGGCGCTGCGTGGCCTGCTCGCCGGCATGTGGGTGTCGCCACGCCACCACCCCGACTTCGCCTGGGCCTGGATCACCCGGTTCCTGGTCCAGCTCGGTAACGCCTTCGGCACCCTCTACCTGCTCTACTTCCTCACCGACGAGGTGCGGGTGGCCGACCCCGAGGGCGGCCTGCTGGTGCTGATCCTGCTCTACACCGCCGGGCTGATGGCCACCACGGTGATCGCCGGCCGGCTGTCCGACCGCTCGGGCAAACGCAAGATCTTCGTGATCGTCGCCGGGATGGTGATGGCGGTGGCGGCACTGCTGCTGGCCGCCACGCCCACCTGGCCGATGGCGATCGTCGCCGCGCTGCTGCTCGGTGCCGGTTACGGCGTGTACCTGTCGGTGGACGCCGCCCTGATCACGCAGGTGCTGCCGAAGGCCACCGATCGGGCCAAGGACCTCGGCGTGATCAACATCGCCAACTCCGCACCGCAGGTGCTCGGCCCGGCCGTCTCCGCCCCGATCGTGGTCTACCTGGGCGGCTATCCGGCGTTGTACGCGACCACGGCCGCGGTGACCGTCCTCGGCAGTGTGCTGGTGCTGAAGATCCGCTCCGTGCCCTGACCGTCCGTGGTGTTAGGAGGGGGCCCCTGTACAACCCCAGGCGATAACAAGGGGCCCTTCCTTGCATCTGTAGGCTGTCGGTCGTGACGGTACGTGTGCGCTTCGCCCCATCCCCGACCGGTATGTTCCACGTCGGCGGTGCCCGCTCGGCACTCCAGAACTGGATCTACGCCAAGCAGCAGGGCGGGGTGTTCGTGCTGCGCATCGAGGACACCGACGCGGCACGCAACAAACCCGAGTGGACCGAAGGCATCCTGTCGGCGCTGGACTGGATCGGCATCTCCCGGGACAGCTACGAGGGTCCCTACTTCCAGTCCTCGTACGCCGAGGAGCACCGCGCCGCCGCCCGCCGGCTGTACGAGTCCGGCCGGGCGTACTACTGCGACTGCACCCGGGAGGCGGTGCAGGCCCGCACCGGCAACCAGTACACCGGCTACGACGGGTACTGCCGCGACCGGGGTCTGCCGGCGGGCGAGGGTCGGGCGCTGCGCTTCCGTACCCCGGACGAGGGCACCACGGTGGTCACCGACCTGATCCGGGGCGAGCCGACCTTCGAGAACAAGCTCATCGAGGACTTCGTCATCGCCCGTGGTGACGGCTCGCCGGTCTTCCTGCTGGCCAACGTGGTGGACGACATGACGATGGGGATCACCCACGTGATCCGGGCCGAGGAGCACCTGCCCAACACCCCGAAGCAGCAGCTGCTCTGGGATGCCCTCGGCGTCAAGCCGCCGGTCTGGGCACATGTGCCGGTGGTGGTCAACGAGAAGCGGCAGAAGCTGTCCAAGCGCCGCGACAAGGTCGCCCTGGAGGCGTACCGCGACGAGGGGTACCTCGCCGCCGCGATGCGCAACTACCTGATGCTGCTCGGCTGGGCGCCCTCCGGCGACCGGGAGATCGTGCCCTGGTCGGTGATCGAGGACGAGTTCCGCCTGGCGGAGGTGAACCCGTCACCGGCGTTCTTCGACGAGAAGAAGCTGCGCGCGTTCAACGGCGAGTACATCCGGGCGCTGCCGATCGAGGAGTTCGTCGAGGCCTGCCAGCCGTGGCTGACCGGCACCGGCACCATCGCGCCGCCCCCGTGGCAGCCGGAGGAGTTCGATCCCACGGCGTTCGCCGCGGTGGCGCCACTGGCCCAGACCCGGATCGCGGTGCTCAGCGAGATCGTGCCGAATGTCGACTTCCTGTTCGTGGCGACGCCGCTGATCGAGGAGGCGGCCTGGACGAAGGCCATGAAGGAGGGCTCGGCGGAGCTGCTGGAGGCGACCATCGCCGCCTTCGCGGCGGTCACCTCCTGGGATGCGGAAACCCTCAAGACCACCCTGGAGGCGGTCGGCGCCGAGCGTGGCCTCAAGCTCGGTAAGGCCCAGGCACCGGTACGCGTCGCGGTGACCGGCCGCACCGTCGGTCTGCCGTTGTTCGAGTCGCTGGAGGTGCTCGGCCCCGAGCGCACCCTGACTCGACTGCGCGCCGCCCGCCTGCGCCTCGTCTAGCGCCACCGGCACTGCCGAGATTGCGGCGGCACGTTATTCTGCCTCCAACATCGGCCCCGGCACAGGTAAGTCCGCCACTGGTCCACGGCCGCTACCTTGCCGAGTCGAGATCGCAGATAGTTCCAATTAGTGTTCCATCAGCTGCAACCGATCGACGTTCGGCGGAGTCTTTGAGGTGGGTACCCGTCCTGTGGGCACGGTCACCGCCGTCAGTTTCCGGCACGTGACTCCTGCAGCAGAGCCACCCATCGAACGGGGCGAGGAGGCGGCATGGTCCGACGGATGAGGCGACTGGCCGTACTGACGGTGGGCGGGTTGGCGGCGATTCTGCTGTCCTTCGTCGTCGTCGAGCCGGCGAAGGCGGCGCCGAAGTCGCCGCCGGCCGGGGTGGACATCACCGGGCACGGTCTCGCCGAGCCGTTGCGACTACGCGCCGAGCAGCATCCCGAGCACGTCAAGGCCATCGTCGACCAGGTCAGCGCCAACGCGCTGGTCCGCCAGCCGAGCAGCCCGAAGAAGGCCGGCCTCGGTCCGAAGTACACGGTCGTGGTGCTGGCCGGCGATGTTCCCAAGCAGACGTACGACCTCTACCCGAAGGCCGTGGGCGGGCCCCGGGTCTTCCGACCGGCCAAGCAGCCGGACTCGCGCAAGACCAGCGCGGCCTGGTTCCTCGGCCGGGTCAGCATGTCCGAGACGCTGCGCACCGCCGGCGTGCCGCTGGAGCGCACGTACGAGGCGGTCAGCGGCGGCATCGGCGGAGGCGAACGGATCATCCCGGAGGACGCGCTCAACCCGGCGCAGGACATCAACGAGGCGTTCGGCGACCTGCGCCGGCTCCTGCTGCTGAACGTCGCGGTGGTCCTCGTGATCACCCTCGGGCTCGCCGGGATCGCCTTGCTGATCCGCCGCCGAACCCGCTGACCGTCAGCTCAGCCGAGAACGGCGAGGTCGAGCCGCAGGGCTGCGCCGGACCTTCGTCGGGGCGCGCTCAGCACCAACGCCTCGGCGGACGCTCCCGCCGGGCGTTGCGGCGTGCCGGGCGGACCGGGCCGTGCCGGTGGGCGCCGGCCCAGCCGGGTCGCTCGCTGAGGCAACCCGGGGCATCCGGTTCGAGCGGTTCGACCGGCGGCTCGGCGGCCCGCTGGCGGGGCACCACCGGCTCGGCCGGGCCGGGTCGTGCCGCCGTCGGCTCCTCGTCGCAACGCTCGGGTGTCCGGCCGGTGTGCGCCTCGGCCGGCTGAGTGAGGCCGGTCGGCCGGCGGTGGTGGTGCTTGGCGGTGGCCGGCTGTTCGTGAGCGCCCGGTCGGCTCGGCTCCTCCTGGGCGCAGCCGTGTTCGGCGTCCCCCTGCGCCATCGGCCTCTCCTCACGCTCTCGCCCTCACCCGTCGGTGCCCACCCGACGTGCTCTGACACCGTACTGGCCGGTCCTGACGCGCCACGCACCGCGTACCGGGTCGAGGCGGGCGCTGACCCACCGGCGGCTGCCGTGGAGGTCCAGTTCAGGGCGTGTCAGGCTAGGCGGGTGAGCGAATCGGGCGGGACGGAGTTGTCGGCCACGCTGCGCCGGATCGAACGCGCGGCCGGTGCCCTGGCCACCGCCAGCGTGGCTCGGATGGACGAGACGCTGCCCTGGTTCCGGGGGCTGCCGGCCGACCAGCGCTCCTGGGTCATGCTGGTGGCCCAGGCCGGCGTCCGTTCCCTGGTGCAGTGGCTCTGTTCCGGCGGCGGTGCCGGCGAGGGCACCCAGGAGGTCTCCGACGAGGTGTTCGCCACCGCCCCCCAGGCGCTGGCCCGCTCCATCACCCTCCAGCAGACCGTCGCACTGATCAAGGTCACCATCGACGTGGTCGAGGAGCAGGTCAGCGAGCTCGCCGCCCCGGGCGAGGAGCCGCAGCTGCGCGAGGCGGTGCTGCGCTTCTCCCGGGAGATCGCCTTCGCCGCCGCCCGGGTCTACGCGCGGGCCGCCGAGTCCCGTGGCTCGTGGGACGCGCGGTTGCAGGCACTGCTGGTGGACGCGCTGTTACGCGGTGACTCCCCGGACGTACTGGCCAGTCGGGCCGCCGCCCTCGGCTGGACGGACGCGCCGCCGGTGGCGGTGGCGGTGGGCACCTCGCCCGGCGGTGAGGTCGCCGCCGTACTGCACAACGTCTACCGGCAGGCCCGGCGCATCGGCGTGGAGGTGATCGGCGGCGTGCACGGCGACCGGCTGGTGATCGTGCTCGGCGGGGCAGCCGAACCGGTCGCGGCCACCGGCAAGCTGCTGACCGCGTTCGGTCCGGGACCGGTGGTGGTCGGCCCGGCGGTGCCGAGCCTGGACGAGGCCACCGAGTCGGCGCGGGCGGCCCTGGCCGGTTACCGCGCGGCCCCGGCCTGGCCGGCCGCACCCCGGCCGGTCCACGCCGGCGACCTGTTGCCGGAGCGGGCCCTGGCCGGTGACGCGGAGGCACGTCGGCGGCTGCGACACGACGTGTACGCCACGCTGGCGCGGGCCGGTGGTGAGCTGTTGGAGACGCTGGACGCCTTCTTCGCGGCGGGCGGTACGTTGGAGAGCGCCGCCCGGGCGCTGTACGTACACCCGAACACGGTGCGTTACCGGCTACGGCGGATCTCCGACGTCACCGGCTTCAGTCCGCTGATGCCCCGGGACGCCTTCGCCCTGCGGGTCGCGCTCACGGTGGGCCGGCTGGACCCGGTGGTACCGACCCAGACATTACCCCCGCCGTCCGGTAAAAGATCACAGGCGAGTGACGATCATCGCCAATCTTTGTAGGATTCCTCCAAAGGTCCTAGTGCGGTTTGGTGCCAGTCGGCACAGCGCAACGCGTAGGTATCCGGGAGAGTCATACACGTGCTCGCCGTACTCTGCCCCGGCCAGGGTTCTCAGAAACCCGGCTTCCTCACCCCCTGGCTCGACCTGACCGGCGCCGAAGCCCGGCTGCGCGGGTGGTCGGCGCTGGCCGGCGTCGATCTGGTGCGGCTGGGCACCGAGGCCGACGCCGACGAGATCCGGGACACCGCCCGCACCCAGCCGCTGCTGGTGGCCGCCGCCCTGCTCGCCGCCGAGCAGCTGCCGCTGTCCGAGGTGGCCCTCACCGCCGGACACAGCGTCGGTGAACTCGGTGCGGCGGCACTGGCCGGCGCGCTGCCGACCGAGGCGGCGATCACCCTGGCCGGCGTACGCGGCCGGGAAATGGCCGCCGCCTGCGCGCTGGAGCCGACCGGCATGGCCGCCGTACTCGGTGGCGACCCGGACGAGGTGGTCGCCGCGGTCAACGGACACGGCCTGCACGCCGCGAACCGCAACGGCGGTGGCCAGATCGTGGCCGCCGGCGCGGTCTCCGGGTTGGAGAAGCTCGCCGCCGAGCCGCCGGGCCGGGTCCGGATCATCCGCCTTCAGGTGGCCGGCGCCTTCCACACCCCGTACATGGCACCGGCGGAGGCCGCGCTGGCCACGGCCGCCGACGGCATCACCCCGAGCGACCCGACCCGGATCCTGTTGTCCAACCTCGACGGCGCGCCGGTCGACGACGGCCGGGAGGTCCTGCAACGGCTGGTCCGCCAGGTCACCACCCCGGTTCGCTGGGACCTCTGCATGGCCACGCTCGCCGAACTCGGCGTGACCGCAGTGATCGAACTGCCGCCGGCCGGCACCCTCGCCGGCCTGGTGAAACGGGAACTCAAGAGCACCGGCGTTCCGGAGATCGTCACCCTGAACACCCCGGACGACCTGCCCGCCGCCCGCGACCTGATCGCCCGGCACGGCACGACCGCCAGCCAGGAGCCGAGCACCCGGCTCGATTCGAACGGGTCTCGCGTCGAGACCGACCGCAGGGAGGGCTCGGCATGACCGGCAGCAGAATCATCTCGCTGGGCCACTACCAGCCGTCCCGGGTGGTGACCAACGACGACATCGCCCAGCTGGTGGAGACCAACGACGAGTGGATCCGCGACCGGGTCGGCATCGTCAGCCGGCGCATCGCCGGTGACGAGACGGTCGCCGACATGGCCGCCGCCGCGGCCGACAAGGCCCTGGCGAACTCCGGCCTGACTGCCGCCGACATCGATCTGATCGTGGTCGCCACCTGCACCTCGGTCGACCGCAGCCCGAACGTGGCCTGCCGGGTCGCCGCCAAGCTGGGCATCAGCGCCCCGGGCGCGTTCGACGTCAACACCGCCTGCTCCGGCTTCGCGTACGCACTCGGCACCGTCGACCACGCCATCCGCGCCGGTGCCAGCCGCAACGCCATCGTGATCGGCGCCGAGAAACTCTCCGAGTTCACCGACTGGACCGACCGCTCCACCTGCATCATCTTCGGTGACGGCGCGGGCGCCGCGGTGGTCACCGCCACGGCCGAGGGCGAAGCGCCCGGTGTGGGCCCGGTGATCTGGGGTTCGGTGCCCGAGCGCGGTGACGCGGTACGCATCGAGGGCTGGCGCCCGTACGTCGCCCAGGAGGGCCAGACGGTGTTCCGGTGGGCCACCACGGCGCTGGCGCCGCTGGCGTTGCAGGCGTGCGAGCGGGCCGGGGTCGACCCCTCCGAGCTGGCCGCCTTCGTGCCGCACCAGGCCAACACCCGGATCATCGACGGCATCGCCAAGCGGTTGAACATCCCGCAGGCGATCATCGCCAAGGATCTCGTCGAGTCCGGAAACACCTCTGCGGCCAGCATCCCGCTGGCCCTGTCGAAGCTGGTCGAGCGCCGCGAGGTGCCTTCTGGCGCACCGGTGTTGCTGTTCGGCTTCGGCGGCGGTCTGACCTACGCCGGTCAGGTCGTCCGCTGCCCCTGATACCCCCTCGGCGCGTCGTCGCCGAGGAGCGAGGCGGTGGCGTCGCCGCCGCCGAGAGAACCCGATGAGAGGAACCCACCGCAATGACCCGTGACGAGATCACCGCCGGCCTCGCCGAGATCCTCGAAGAGGTTGCCGGGGTGAGCCCGGACGACGTGGCCGAGGGGAAGTCCTTCACTGACGACCTGGACGTCGACTCGCTCTCCATGGTGGAGGTCGTGGTGGCGGCCGAGGAGAAGTTCGGCGTCAAGATCCCGGACAACGAGGTGCAGAACCTCAAGACCGTCGGGGACGCCGTCAGCTACATCGAGGCGCAGTCCTGATCATGAGTCGCTCCGACGTCGTCGTCACCGGGCTCGGCGCGACCACCCCGCTGGGCGGGGACGTCGCGTCGACCTGGGACGCCATGCTCAACGGCCGCTCCGGGGTGAGTGCCCTCACCCAGGAGTGGGCCGAGCAGTTGCCGGTCCGGATCGCCGCCCAGCTCGCGGTCGATCCGGCCACCGTGCTGGACCGGGTGAAGCTGCGTCGGCTGGACCGTTCCGAGGCGATCGCCCTGATCGCCGCCCATCAGGCCTGGGCGGACGCCGGCCTGGCCGACGCCCCGCTCGACCCCGAGCGGCTGGGGGTCAGCATCGGCTCCGGCATCGGTGGCGCCGTCACCCTGCTCGCCCAGGACGACATCCTGGAAGCCTCCGGCCCTCGCCGGGTCTCCCCGCACACCGTGCCCATGCTGATGCCCAACGGCCCGGCCGCCTGGGTGGGGTTGGAACTCGGCGCCCAGGCGGGCGTGCACTCGGTGGCCAGTGCCTGCGCCACCGGCGCGGAGGCGATCGCGCTGGGCCTGGACATGATCCGGGCCGGCCGCGCCGACGTGGTGGTGGCCGGCGGCACCGAGGCGGTCATCCATCCGCTGCCGATCGCCGGTTTCGCCTCGATGCGGGCCATGTCGACCCGCAACGACGAGCCGCAGCAGGCCTCCCGGCCGTGGGACAAGGGCCGGGACGGATTCGTCCTCGGCGAGGGTGCCGGCATCGTGGTGCTGGAACGCGCCGAGCACGCCGCCGCCCGGGGCGCCCGGGTGTACGCACGGCTGGCCGGCTCCGGCATCACCTCCGACGGCTACGACATCGTCCAGCCGCACCCGGAGGGTGCCGGGGCGATCCGGGCCATCGAGAAGGCGATCGCCGACGCGGACGTCGCGAAGTCGGACATCGTGCACGTCAATGCGCACGCCACGTCGACGCCGGTGGGCGACCTGGCCGAGATCAAGGCGCTGCACCAGGCGCTGGGCGACCACCCGGTGCTGACCGCCACCAAGTCCATGTCCGGACATCTGCTCGGTGCCGCCGGCGCGCTGGAGTCGATCGCGACGATCCTGGCGATCCGCGACAGCATGGTGCCGCCGACGATCAACCTGGACGACCCGGACGACGGCCTCGACCTGGACGTGGTCGCCAACAAGGCACGCGAGATGACGATCGACGCGGCTTTGAACAATTCGTTCGGCTTCGGCGGCCACAACGTGGCGCTGGTCTTCACCCGCGTCTGACCGTCCGACCGTCACCCCTGCCGTCGCTGTCGTGGCGACGGCAGGGGTTTCGTGTCTGCCCGCCCCGGCGTGCTCCCCGCCCCGGTATGCCGCAGCGCTGACGGATTTGACGGCGACCCCCGTTTTCGCTTTGCTGAGCGCTTTGATAGATCAACAACGGGGAGTGGACATCGTGGGACGATCCCGGCTCGCGTTGGCGGCGCTGGCCATCGGGCTGGTCGCCGGCTGCGGCGGCGGTGAGCAGACCGACACCGGCGAGCAGCCCGGCGCTGGCGCGACGGGTGCGCCGTGGCATGACGAGGTGACCTCGGCCACGGCGAGCGGGAAGGTCGGCGCCGGTGCGCCCTGTCCGCTGCCGGTGACGTTCGAACTGGCCGACGGGTGGCAGGCAGAAGAGATCAAGACCGCCGACCCCGACGACGAGGTGGCCGCCGCCGTGGCCGAGGCGTTGACCCGACGCGGCGGCTCGACCGTGCGCTGCGAGGTGGACGGCCGCGCGGTCGCGTCGGGCTTTCTGCGGGTGTGGACGGCCGACGACGCGGACGTCCCGCCCCGGCAGACGTTGGAGGCGTTCGTCGCTGCCGACGGGAAGGTGACCGATCCGCAGTACCGCCAGACCCGCGTCGGCGGCCTCGACGTGGTCGAGGCGAGTTGGTTGAGCCATCGGGAGTTGCTCGACGAGGACGTCCGGGAGTGGGCGCTGGCGGTCCGGACCGGCGCGGCGACGGTGCTGTTGGAAGCCAGCAGCACGAGCTTCGGTGACCCACTCGACGTGCTGCCCGCGTACCGGCTGGCCCGCGCCACGCTGACCGCAGCGCCCTGACCGCAGCACCCGCCCGGACCGCCGAGCCCGTCCAGACCGTGGCGCCCGTCCTGACCGTGGCGTCAGCCGGCGCAGGTGGTGGCGGGCAGTCCGGACACCTTGACCGGGGAACGCCCCGCCGGAACGGCCTTACCAGCCAGCACGTCGGCAAGCGCGGTCATCGAGGCCAGACTCGACGAGTACGTGGCCAGCAGAGTCGGTGACTTCGCCTGAGCCAGCACGTACGGGGTGTCCATGGCGACGGTGACCGCCGCGTCGGCCCGCAGGTCCCCGGCGCGGTCGCCGTACCCGACCAGGTGGACGATCTTGCCGCCGCTGGGCACCACCTGCACCCCGGCCTCGGTCAGCGCCTCGGTCAGCGCGGCCCGGGTGTGCGCCCGGCCGTCGGAGGAGGTGACGGTGACCGGTCCGCGCAGCGCGACCGAGTCGCACCGACCGCGCAGCACGGTCACCGCGGCGGCGGCCAACGCCCGTGCCGCCGCGCGGTGCGCCGGGGTGGCCAGCGTCGACAACTCCGGCGTCGGCGCGCCGGACAGGCTGAACTTCATGGTCAGCACCCGGGTGACCGCCTCCACCAGTCGCGCCCGGGGCAACGAGCCGTCCCGCAGCGCCGCCAGCAGCCCGTCGTACGCCTGGCTCACGTTCGGCGGCATGAGGATCAGGTCGTTGCCGGCCTTCAGGGCGCGTACGGCGGCCTCCCCCGGCCCCCAGCGGCGCGCGGGTGGCATGTTCATGCCGTCGGTGATCACCACACCCTGGAAGCCGAGTTCGCCACGCAGCACCTCGGTGAGCAGCTTGTACGAGAAGGTGGCCGGCACGCCGGGGTCGACCGAGCGGACGTCGAGGTGGGCGGACATGACGGCCAGCGCACCGGCCTCGATGCCGGCGGTGAACGGCGGCCAGGCCTGCGCCGCCAACTTCTTGCGGGACTGGCCGAGCACGGGCAGATCCTGGTGGGAGTCGTCGGCGCTGTGTCCGTGCCCGGGGAAGTGTTTCACCGTGGCCGCCACCCCGGCGGCTTGCAGTCCGCGTACCGCCCCACCGACCTGCTGCCCGGCGCGCTGCGGGTCCGCGCCGAAGGACCGGGACCCGATCACCGCGCTGCGGGTGACCAACACGTCGGCGACCGGTGCGAAGTCGACGTTGATTCCCATCGCCGCCAGTTCGGTGCCGGCGGCCCGCCAGGCCGCCTCGGTCAGGGCGGCGTCGCCGGCAGCCCCGGCGGCCAGTGCGCTGGGCAGCATGGTCACCCCCTCGGTGACCCGGGTCACCACGCCGAACTCCTGGTCGATGCCGATGAGCAGGGGAGCCGGACCGGCGGCCAACTTCCCGGCGGCCTCGCGCAGCCCGGTGGTCAACGCCCGAACCTGCTTCGGGTTGTCGACGTTGGTGGTCGGCTGGTTGCCCTGGGTGGGATCGTCCGCGCTGAAACCGACCAGGATCAGCCCACCGAGCCGATACTTCTCGACCATCTCCGCCGGAGTGTCCACCCCGGCGAGGGCCCGGTTGCCGGCCGCCGAGCCGGCCGACACCTTCGTCGCCCGGTCGCCGTACGCGTACGGCATGAGCACCTGGCCGACCAGGTCCTCGTCGGCGAGTTCGGCGACCAGCGCGGCGGCCAGGGTGGCGGGGTCGTCCGGCGCGGCGCTCGACGGAGGCTCGGCCGGAGCGGTCGGTGGCGCCGGCTCGGCCGGGCCGGACGACGGAACCGATCCGGGACGCTGCCCGGCGGCCGAGCAACCGGAGGCCAGCAGCATGGTCACGGCGACGAGCACGGCGACGACACGCCGAGGGGTAGTCGACACGCGGCCCATCCCACCAGCTCACCCGGTATCGGGCAACTCGGCTGGATGGCGATCGCGTGACGGCCGACCGCCCCGGGCGGTGAGCACACGGGGCGATCGGGGGCGGCACACCCAGGGCGATCAGGCGATGTTCAGCCGACCCGGGTGAGCAGCGTCACCGGGGCGCCGTCACCGGCATAGCGGTACGGCTCCAGTTCGGCGTCCCAGGCACTGCCGAGCGCCTTGTCGAGGGCGTGCGCGAGAGCTTCGGGTGCCCGTGCGGCGGCCATGAGGCTACGCAGCCGATCCTCGCCGAGTTGGATGTCACCGGCAGCACCCACGGTGGCCCGGAACAGCCCTCGGCCGGGGACGTACATGAAACGTTCACCGTCGGCGCCCGGACTGGGTTCCTCGGTGACCTCGAAACGGATCATGGGCCACTGCCGGAGGGCAGCAGCCAGTTCGGCGCCCGTCCCCGGGCGACCGGACCAGCCGCATTCGGCCCGGCGGGCGCCGGGATCGACGGGCTGGGCAGTCCATTGCAGGTTGACCGGCGCGGCAAGGACGCGCGCGATCGCCCACTCGACGTGTGAGCACACGGCGAGCGGGGTCGAATGGACGTATACGACGCCACGCGTTGGCACGATGACCTCCCGGAGAGCGAGGTGCGTCTTCCCCTACGACCTCGCCGAACCCGGGTGCGTTGTTGCCACACATGATGACTGCTGTGACGGATGGTACGCCAGGGAATCGACAAATCCGCCGGTCGGAATACCCGGACAGGTGACCGCCGTTCCCCCTCATGACGCCGCGATGACCAGTCGGGATCGTGGGTCGTGTACAGTTCCATCGGCGGCCTGTGCCGCGTAAGCCTTTCGCGGGATCACCCAATCGGGTGCCACCCGCAAACAGCCCCCGGACTTTCCGTCCTCCGTACGTCTTGCAAGGAGTACCTCCGTGGCGAGCAACACCTCTAAGACCGCGCGCGCGTCAGTCCGGGCCGGCCAGGCTGGCCAGGGTGGCGCACTCAGCGTGCTGGGCGAGTTCAAGTACCTCATCCCGCTCAACGGCGGCAAGCACGCCTACGTGCGGAACCTGACCAACGGCAAGACCGCGCACCTGCGCACCGACTCCGAGGCCTTCATCGAGGAGATCCGGGTGCTGGCCGCCGCCGGCCACGCCACCAAGATCCGGGCGGAGATCAACAGCCTCAACGCCACCCACCCGGGTGACGGCTGGGACGCCACCGAGAAGCGCCTGGTCGAGGCCGGCGTCTTCGAGGGCTGAGCCAGCCGTACGCAGCATCACGAACGCCCGTCGGGTTCTTCCCGGCGGGCGTTTCGTCGACAGCGGGTCAGGGCGGCTCGAGCAGGGTCACCTCGCCGGTGGCGAGGTCGTATATCGCGCCGGCCACCGCCACCCGCCCCGCGGCGACGGGCTCGGCCAGCAGCGGGTCGGCGCGCAGCGCGGCCACCGTACGCCGGACGTGCCGGCGGATCGCCAACGGCCGGATCTGCGGATCGTCGCGCCCCACCTCCGTCACCGCAGGGGCGATCCGGTCGACCAGATGGGCCAGGGCGCCCGGAGGTCGCCGACCGGTCCGCAACGCCTCCACCGTGGCGTCGACCGCGCCGCAGCGCTCGTGCCCCAGCACCATCACCAGCGGTACGCCCAGCACCTCGACCACGTACTCGATCGAGCCGAGCACAGCCCGGTCCAGCACGTGCCCACCGGTGCGGATCACACAGATCGAACCGAAGGTCTGGTCGAAGATCGCCTCCAGCGGGACGCGCGAGTCGATGCAGCCCAGCAGTACGGCGTACGGTTGCTGGTCACCCGAGGCACTCGCGGCCGCCGCGCTCACGTCGTGCCCGTGCACCGGCTGTCCGCTGACGAAGCGCCGGTTTCCCGCGAGCAATTCGGCCAGCGCGGTGCGAGGGCTGCCGCCGGGTGCCCGGTCGGCCGGCGCGGACCTGGTGGGCGATGCCCGCGACACTGCCATGTCACCCAGCTTGACCCCCCGCCACCTGGGCAGGGGGCCGGTTAGGAATCTTCTCAACATCGCGGTTCGCGTGGTGTCATGACGGGTAGCCGGTGTTACCACCGGGTATCCCCGGTGCTACGCGTTCGCGCCCGTGGGGAGGTGGCGATGCCAGATCGGGTCGAGGTACGGATTCCTGACGACGTACGCCTGCACGTGGAAACCAGCGGACCGGCGGACGCCGAGGTCACCGCGGTGCTGCTGCACGGCTGGACGTTGGACGGGCGCAGCTGGCATCGGCAGGTGGCGGCCCTGCGGGAGACGTACCCGTCGGTGCGGGTGGTCACCTACGACGCGCGCGGGCACGGCCGGTCCAGTTGCATGGCCCTGCCCACGGCCACGCTGGCCCAGCTCGGCGACGACCTGGCAGCGGTGCTGGACAGCACCGCTCCCACCGGCCAGGTGGTGCTGGTCGGTCACTCGATGGGCGGCATGACGATCATGGAGTACGCCCACCGTCATCCCGAGCACTTCGCGCGACGTACCGCCGGCCTGGTCTTCGTCTCCACCACCGCCGAGGGGCACACGCACACCGTCTACGGCCTGTCGCCCCGAATCGCCCGGATCATCCGGCTGGCCGAAACCACCGGCGCCGGGGTGTTGGCCCGGTGCGGTTCGTGGCGTCCGCCCCGGGCCCTGCTGCGTGCCCTGCGGCCCAGCATCCGTTGGATGCTCTTCGGTGAGCGTTGTGATCCGGCGGACATTCGCCTGGTCACCTCGGCGGTGGCGCGCGCCTCGCTGCGCTCGATCGGCGGGTTCCGGGCGTCGATCGGCGCCCAGCACCGGCTGGAGACGCTCGCCGCGCTGGCCCACCTGCCGGCCGCGGCCCTGGTCGGCGACCGGGACCGGCTCACCCCACCGCCGTGCGCGGAGTCGATCGCCGAGGTGCTGCCCGCCACCGAGTTGGTCGTCTGTCCCGGTGCCGGTCACATGCTGATGATGGAACGCCCCGAGGAGGTGAACACCGCCCTGTCCGGCGTGCTGCGCCGGGTCCTCGACGCCAGTCCCGTCCACGGTTGTTAACAAGGGGCCCCTGCTCTACCTGAGGCGTTAACAAGGTGCCCTTCCTTGCACGTGGGCGGCGGGGCGTAATCTCGTGCGGTTGGCCGGGCGGCGGGACGAGGAGCACGAGCGGTGGATCAGAGCACCCTGGATCAGGAGATCGCCGTCGAGCAACGGCATCTCGACCGGGTGTACGCACGACTGGCCGAGTTGCGGCGCGCGGCGGTCCGCGCGGAACGGGACGGCTACCGGCTGGCCCGGGTCGGCAACTTCGGCGCACTGGTCGAACGCGACGCGATGGTCTTCCACGCCGCGCAACGACGTCACCTACTCGACGCCGAATACGAAGGGCTGGTCTTCGGCCGGCTCGACCTGCGTGACGGGCAGGTGCTCCACGTCGGGCGGCTCGGCATCCGCGACGAGGACGCCAGCACGCTGGTGGTCGACTGGCGCGCCCCCGCTGCCGCCGCGTTCTACCAGGCGACTCCCGCCGAGCCGCTCGGGGTGGTGCGGCGCCGGACGATCCAGTCCAGCGGCGAGCGGGTCACCCGGATCGAGGACGACCTGCTCGACCCGGACGCCGCGCCGCCGGAGATGCCGGTGGTGGGCGACGGCGCACTGCTGGCCACCCTGTCCCGTACCACCGGCCGGGGCATGCGCGACATCGTCGCCACCATCCAGCGTGAACAGGACGAGGCGATCCGCTCCCCCAGTTCCGGGGTCACGCTCGTCTCCGGTGGTCCGGGCACCGGCAAGACGGCGGTGGCGTTGCACCGTGCCGCGTATCTGCTCTACGCCGAACGCAGCCGGTACGCCGGGGGCGGCATCCTGGTCGTCGGCCCCTCCTCGGTCTTCGTCTCCTACATCGCCTCGGTGCTGCCGTCGCTGGGCGAGGACACCGCCACCCTGCGCTCGCTGGGCAGCCTCTTCCCCGGCCTGTCCGCCACCCGGACCGACCCGCCCCGGGTGGCCACGATCAAGGGATCGCTGCGGATGCGTCGGGTCCTGGAACGCGCCGCCCGGGACACCGCGCCGGGCGCCCCGAGCGAGTTGCGTCTGCTGTACCGGGGACAGCTGCTCCGCTTGGACCGGGCCGAGTTGGACGCCGTCTGGAACCGCGCGCTGCCCCGGGGCGCCCGACGCAACGAGGTACGCCGGGCCGGCTTCGACGGCGTACTCGCCGCGCTCTGGGCGCAGGCCCGCCGACTGGGCATCTCGGGGCTGCCCGAGCAGCGCGCCTTCGAGGACGAACTGATCGACCGTACCGACTTCCGGGACTTCCTCAAGGCCTGGTGGCCCCGGCTGCATCCCCGGCACGTACTCGGCTGGCTGGCCGATCACGAGCGACTGCGCCGGTACGCCGCCGGCATTCTGTCCGGCGCGGAGATCCGACTGCTGAGCCAGTCGTACCGGGGGCTGGCCACCGACGGCCCGTCCGTCGCCGACGCCGCACTGCTCGACGAACTGGACACCCTGCTCGGCAAGCCGATGCGCCCGGCCCGGCCCAAGCGGGACCCGTTCCAGCTGGCCGGCGGGGTGCGGGAGTTGAGCACCTTCGCCGATCGGCAGCGGGCCGCCCGGCAGGCCGCCCGCGAACGCCCGGAGGACTACCGGGACTACGCCCATGTGGTGGTCGACGAGTCGCAGGACGTCTCGCCGATGCAATGGCGGATGATCGGCCGGCGGGGCCGGCTGGCCTCCTGGACGGTGGTGGGTGACCCGGCGCAGACCGCCTGGACGGGAGATCCGCAGGAGCTGACCCGTGCCCGGGACCAGGCCCTGGGTCGGCGCACGCGGCACCGGTTCGCCCTCACCACCAACTACCGCAACTCGGCGGAGATCTTCGCGGTGGCGGCCGACGAGATCCGCCGGGTGTACCCGGACCTTCCGCTGCCCACAGCCGTCCGCTCCACCGGAGTCGACCCGATTCGGCTGGTGGTGCCGGCCGCCGAACTGGCAGCGAGCGTGGTGTCGGCCGCGAACACCCTGCTCGGCGAGGTCGAGGGCACCGTCGGGGTGATCACTCCGGTGCCCCGACGGGACGAGGTGTCGGGCTGGCTCGGCGGCCTCGGTGGCGAACGTCTTCAGGTGGTGACCAGCCTGGAGGCCAAGGGCATGGAGTACGACGGGGTGGTGCTTGTCGCGCCGAGTGAGATCCGCGCCGTGCCCGACTCCGGCGTGCGTACGCTCTACGTCGCGTTGTCCCGGGCCACGCAACGGCTGACCACGGTCGACGTGGCCGACGAGCCGCCCACGAAAACATAGCGATGTTGGCATAGTTCTGACTCCGACCGGCCGGACGGCGGATGGTGACTGCGTGGGCGCGGGTCATGACCATCAGGCTGCGGTGTCACACGCCGCACACCGCCATTTCGGCCGACTCCAGGCGGCGTTCGTACTGCTCAGCGTCCTGATGGTGGTCGAGGCGGTGACAGCGCTCCGCACCGGCTCGTTGGCTCTGCTCTCCGACGCCGGGCACATGTTCACCGACGTGCTGGGCATCGGGATGGCCCTCGCGGCCGTCGCGGCGACCCGCCGGGCCCGCAGCGACCCACAGCGCACCTTCGGGCTCTACCGCCTGGAGGTGCTGGCCGCGCTGGCCAACGCCGTCCTGCTCTCCGGTGTCGCGGTGTACGTGCTGGTCGAGGCGGTCCGGCGATTCGGCGATCCACCCGAGGTGCTGGCCGGCCCGGTGCTGGTCGTGGCGGTGCTCGGCCTGCTCGCCAACGTCGTCGCGTTCGCGCTGTTGCGTCCCGGCGCCCAGGAGAGCATCAACCTGCGCGGGGCGTACCTGGAGGTGCTGGGCGACCTGCTCGGCTCACTGGGCGTGATCGGGGCGGCGACGCTGATCGCGCTGACCGACTGGTGGTGGGCGGATCCGCTGGTGGCGGTCGCGATCGGCCTGTTCATCCTGCCTCGGACCTGGCGTCTGGGCCGGGCGGCGCTGCGCATCCTGGTGCAGGCGGCCCCGGAACACCTTCAGGTGACCGCCGTGCACGACCGCCTGGCCTCGGTGCCCGGCGTTGCCGGCGTCCACGACCTGCACGTGTGGACGCTCACCTCCGGCATGGACGTCGCCTCGGCCCACCTGACCATGACACCCGGCGCCGATGTGGGCGGGGTGCTGGCAGCGGCCCGCGCGGCCCTGCGGGAGGAGTTCCACATCGAGCACGCCACCTTGCAGATCGAACCGGGGGTCTGCGGTGCGGTCGAGTGGTGATGAGACCAGAGCTCGACCAAAGGCCGGAATTGATAGCTTATGTCTGATTCACTGGTCACCAGGCGAACACCAGGAGTCACACCGGCTGCACAGGTCACAGCAGCCCCGGTAGGCTCGGACCCGGCCTCCGCCAGGCGGCACTCTCCGGTGCCGGCGGCGGCCGCCGCCTAATCGCCCGTCAGGGCGAGCCGGGGAACCATGTTCCTGGGGTGCATCCGCGCACGCGCGGTAGGGATCTTCCGTCCCGAACCCGTCAGCTAACCCGGTCGGCGGCTGACGGAAGGACATGTGCATGCCAGCAGTGGCAACCGTGAGACCGGCCGCCCGAACGGCGGCCCTGATCTGCGCGGCGCTCGCCCTCGCAGTGGGTGTCGCGCTCGTTCCCGGCCCGGCCGCGGCGCACGGGTTACGTACGGCAGCTCCCAGCGATGTCGGCGACGAGGGCGGTACCCCGGCGCTGCGCGCCCAGTTGGAAGCGGCCAGCAAGGGTTACCTCGACGCCAAGGTCGCGCTGGACCGTTCGGTCACCCGGCAGAAGCAACTGGCCGGACAGCTCACCGCCACCGAAAGCCAGCTCGCCGAGCGCGGCACCAAGGTCGCCGAGATCGCCGCGCAGGCGTACCGCACCGGGCGGCTCGGCGCCGCGTCGGCGCTGCTCAACAGCAGCTCACCGGCCGGCTTCATGGACCGGGCGGCGGCGCTGGACGCGGTGGCCGCCAACGAGGAGCGCGCCCTCGGTGAGCTGCGGGCCACCCGTGACGAGGTCCGCAGGACCAAGCAGGCCCTGGACGTGGAGGTCCAGGAGCAGCGCAAGCAGGTGGCGGTGATGGCCAAGCGCAAGGAGCAGGCCGAGCGGGCGGTGACCGTGGCCAACGAGCGGGCCCAGGCTGCCGAACGCGCCAACCGCGCCCCGACCCGTAGCGGCGGTTCCAGCCCGACGGCCAAGCCCGCGCCCCGCAACTCGGACGGCTCGTGGCCGGCCGAGTCGTGCAGCGTCAACGACCCGACCCCGGCCAACGGCTGCATCACCCCGCGTACGCTGCACGCGCTCAAGCAGGCCAAGGCGGCCGGCTTCACCAGGTACGTCTCCTGCTACCGCTCGGGCGGCTCCGGCGAACACCCCAAGGGCCGCGCCTGCGACTTCGCGGCACAGAAGAACGGCTTCGGTGGGGTCGCCACGGGCGGTGACCGGACGTACGGCAACAACCTGGCGGCGTACTTCGTCAACAACGCCGACCGGCTCGCCGTGCTCTACGTGATCTGGTACAAGCAGATCTGGCTGCCCAGCAGCGGCTGGAAGTCCTACAGCGGCGGTCGCGGCGATCCGTCCAGCGACCACACCAACCACGTCCATCTGTCGGTGTACTGACCGCTCATCGACGACGCCGGGTGGGCACCTTCGGGTGGCCCGCCCGGCGTCGTTGCTCGTGCCCCCGGCGCCGAAGGAAGTCAGTTCGCTCACCCGTCGACGCGCGCGAATCCGCCACCTTGGTTACCGTCATAGACGGAAGCGGACATTTCGCCACGAGGGGGAGGAACAAGCATGAGCCAGGGCATCGAACGGCTCACCCGATCCGGCACCTGCGGGTGGCTCCGGTGAGCGGGCACGTCATGGTCTTCGCGCCCACGCCGTTGCTGACCGTCACCGTCGACCAGCCCAGCGACGCACCGGAGTTGCACCTGCACCCGGGCGGGCAGGGCGTCTGGCAGGCCCGGATGGTGCTGTCGCTCGGCGTCGACGTGGTGCTCTGCACCGCGCTCGGTGGCGAGGTCGGGCAGGTCCTGGAGCCGCTGCTGGTCAGCGAGGGAGTGGACCTCAAGATCGTGGCCCGCGACTCCGGCGGCAGCGGCGGGTACGTGCACGACCGCCGGGAAGGCACCCGGCGGGAGGTCGTCGACGTGCCCGGTCAGCCGCTGAGCCGGCACGAGCTGGACGAGTTGTACAACCTCTCGCTCAGCGAAGGGCTGCGCGCGGCGGTGTGCGTGCTGAGCGGCCCGAACGACCCGTCACTGGTGCCCGCCGACCTGTACCGCCGCTTCGCCGCCGACCTGCGCGCCAACGGCAGCCAGGTGGTGGTCGACCTCAGCGGCGAACACCTGACGGCCGTCCTGGACAGCGGCGTGTTCTTCCTCAAGGTCAGCCACGAGGAGCTGATCGCGGACGGTCGGGCCGCCGGCGACGAGGAGGAGCAGCTCACCCGCGCCATCTACGACCTGCACACCGCCGGCGCGGAGAACGTGGTGGTCAGCCGGGCCGAGAAACCGGCGCTGGCCCTGGTCGACGGCGAGGTGTTCGAGGTACGGATGCCCCGGCTGGAAGCGGCCGACCCGCGCGGAGCGGGCGACTCGATGACCGCCGGGGTGGCCGCCGTGGTGGCCCAGGGCGGCGACGTGCGCACGGCGATCCGCACCGGCGCGGCGGCCGGCGCGCTGAACGTCACCCGTCACGGGCTGGGCACCGGACGGCTCGACTCGATCACCGGTCTGGTCGACCGGGTGCAGTTGGAGCCGGCGAGCAACCGGCCGCAGTACCGCACGACCCCCGACGAACTGGCCCACCGGGCGGGCGGCCGATGACACTGCGGGTAGTGATCACCAACGACGACGGGATCGGTGCCCCCGGCATCCACGCGCTGGCCCGGGCCGCCGTCGAACGGGGTATGGACGTGGTGGTGGCCGCACCGTTGGAGGAGGCCAGCGGCACCAGCGCCGCGATGAGCGCGATAGAGCAGGACGGTCGGGTAGTGGTCCACGAGCACCCGCTGCCGGAACTGGACGGGACGCCCGCGTTCGCGGTCGGCGGGTCTCCCGGCTTCATCGCACTCATCGCCGTGCACGGCGCGTTCGGGCCCCCACCGCAGGTGCTGCTGTCCGGAATCAATCGGGGTGCCAACGCCGGCCGTGCGGTGCTGCACTCGGGCACCGTGGGCGCGGCGTTCACCGCCGCCGCGAACGGCTGCCCGGCGATGGCCGTGTCGCTGGACGTCCTGTCGGCCGGTGAGGCGACCGCGGCCAGCGGCGGCGCGGCGGTGGCCGCAGCCGCCCGGGTACGCGACGCCGACCGGCACTGGGCGACCGCCGCCCGGGTCGCACTGGACCTGCTGCCCAGGTTGCCTACCGGGCCGGTGGCGAGCGTGCTCAACGTCAACGCGCCGGACCTGCCGTTCGAGCTGCTCCGCGGGGTACGCCGAGGCACCCTGGCCACCTTCGGTCAGGTGCAGATGACGGTCGCCGAGTCCGGCCACGGCTTCGTCCGCACCTCGCTGGAGGAGCCTGGCCAGGCGGTGCAGCCCGGTACCGACCTGGCCCTGCTCGCCGAGGGTTACGCCTCGGTGACGGCGATTCGGGCCGTCACCGAGGCGACCGATATTGATCTGTCCGGCCTTGACGCCAGCTGAGGGGTCAGGCCCCCGGAAGGACCTCAGGTGTTACGGCCGCACCGGCGTAGTACGGCTCGGGAGCACCGAACAGGCCGAGTAGGCCGGTCACCCAGAGCTGCCGGTGCACGAACCGGCTCGGCTCGGTGACGACCAGTTTCACGCCACTGACCTCGGCGGTCTGGAAGCCGGCGACCATCGCGCTGATGCCCACCGAGTCGATGAAGGTGACCAGCCGCATGTTGAGCTCGATCCGGGCCGGCCGCCCCTTGGCCAGCACCTCGGCAATGGCTTCTTTCACCTCGTACGCGGTGTCGACGTCGATCTCCCCCCGCGGGGCGATCTCGATGACACCACCAGGCCGAACCGTCTGCAGGATCGACAGGCTCACGCGAGCACCTCCACTCGCCCGTACGACGGGCGCCTCATCAGTACGCGGGCCGCGACCGAGAGTATTCCTCCAACGGCCTCGGTCGCCACCCCTCGGGATGAGCAATTCGCGGACAGGGCCACCCCAAGTCGCCCTTATCCGGACTTTTCATGACCTATCACTCGACGCGCTGGCCGCCAGTCCGCGTCGCGCGCCAGCCCACGCCGCCGAACCAGAGTAGCGGGCCGACGCCAACACTTTCGATATCCGGGACGGTGAGGCGCCGTCGCGCGGACCCGCCCCGCTGGTAGCCGGGCTGCGACGAGTGGATGAATGTGCCTAGCATCACGACTGACCGTTTCGACGAGAGGACGACGACATGCTTCGCAGACTCGCCACCCTGGCCGGCGTCAGCGCTCTGCTCGCCCTCGTGCTGGCCTGCGGTTTCGGCGGCGGGGGCGATGACGACGACGATGACGACGACGACTTCGCCCGGTCCGCCGTCGCCGTGGTGTCGTCCCGCTGACCGTCGAACGCCGGCACGACACGGCGGACGCCCGGCGACCCTTCGTCATGGTTTGCGACGGCGTGCGGCGGGGCACAGCCTCGTTGGCGCACCCCGCCGCACGCCGGGCAAGCCGCCGAGGAGGTCTCATTCGGGATACTGACCTCGGCACCGTCGAGGAGGGAACCACATGTTCGGAACCAACCTGCTGGAACGTCGCAGCAAGCCGGAGCGGATCGCGGACGACGCGTGGCACCACCTCGTGTCGGCGGTGCACACCGCGGGCGACAACATCCGCGACACCGCACGCTCCGCCCGGCACAGCTCGGTGGGGCTGGCCGACGACGCCGGGGACCTGATGGGATCGGCTGCCGACGAGGCCCGCCGTCGGGCCACCCGGGCTTTCGACGCCCTGGCCGGTCGACGCCCCGCCCTGCCGTGGACCTTGCTGATCAGCGCGGCACTGGTCGGTGCCGCGATCGGCTGGGCCGCCGGCACCGCCGCCCGCGCCGCCGGCAGCCACGACCGATCCGTCGACGACATCGAGTTCGTCGACGTCGAACGCTCCGACTCCCCCGCCGAGACCGACCGCTGACCGGAGGCTTCCCCCAATTCGGTGCCGAGTGAAGCGGGCAACACATCGTGACGGGCCCCGTCCGACCGGATCGGTCGGACGGGGCCCGCTGCGCTGACCGGGTGTGGGCGGTCAGCGGGTGGTGCAGGTGATGGTCGTGGGTGGATTGTTCGTGCCGGAGGTGCTGGCCAGGAAACCGGCGGTGGCCGTGGCACCGGGGGCCAGGGCACCGTTGTAACCGGCGTCGCGCAGCGACACCGTCGCACCGGTCTGGGTGTGGGTGCCGCCCCAGACCTGGCTGATCTGCTGGCCGTTCGGGAACGTCCAGCCCAGCGTCCAGCCGCTGATCGGCGTGGTGCCCGCGTTGCGTACCACCAACTCACCCTGGAAACCGCCGGGCCAATCCCCGACGATGCGGTAGGTGGCCGAACATCCGCCCGGCGGCGGCGGGGTGGTCGGGGACGGGGGCGGGCTGGTGGGCGTCGCGGACGGGGACGGACCAGTGGGCGACGGCGTCGGGCTGGTCGGGCTCGGGGCAGGGCTCGTCGGTGTCGGGGTGGGATCGCCACCGACCCGGTCCCCGACCAGGATGCCCCGGCCGTTGGTGCCGAGGTAGACCCGCCCGTAGACCCGAGGGTCGCCGGTGAGGGCGTCACCCGCATTGCCGTACTGGTGCTGGTCGTCGTTGATGCGTACCCAGTTCACGCCGACGTCGTCCGACCGGTACACCCCGTGCTGGCCGCCGACCGTGCCGAACAGGTACAGCGCCGGGTACGCCTGCCCGGGGGCCGCCCGACCGAAGCCGATGTTGCCCGCGGTGCTGACGTTGGTCGACTTGACGAAGGTGGCTCCGGAATCGGTGGAACGCCACAGCCCACCCTGTCCAGCCAGCCACAGTTCGCCCTCCTTACCGGGCAGGGCCTTGAACCGTACGTTGCCGGTGGCGGGCAGCCCGGTCGCGGCGGACGCGGTGAAGCTGACCCCACCGTTGGTGCTCACGTAGAACCGGCCGCCGCTGAAGCCGTAGAACTTGCTCGGATTCACCCGGTCGGACTCGATGATCGCGTTGGCCGGGATGCCGGTCGAGGCGGTCCACGAGTTGCCGAAGCCCACCGAGTGGACGACCTGCTGTCCCGCGTCGCCGGGAGCCCAGACGAAACGGCTGCCGTCCGCCGAGGCGGCGACCGTGCCACCCCGGTTCACCCCGCCGGGCTCGCTGCCCTGGAACCAGTTGGCTCCGCCGTCGGTGGAGAACGCGACATGACTGTCGTTCGGGCGGTCGGCGTCGGTGAAGTCACCGGCCCGGACCATCACCGAGGGGTTGGTCTCGGCGTAGTCGAGACTGGTGGTGCTGGTGAAGACGGGCTGGGTGAACATCATCGCCGGTACGGCGTCGAGGTTGGTGTGCCGGAAGCCGCCGATGTCGCCGAGGGCACTGACCAGCGGTGCGCCCGTGGGCGGGCTGATCAGGTCGAGCACCGCGGTCTCCTCCAGGCCCTTGACCATCGGCCGGATGGTGACCGTGCCACCGGTGTCCCATCGGGTCAGGTCGGTGCTGCCGTAGATGGTCGCACCGGTGCCGTACATGAACCGGTCGGAGTCGTGCGGGTCGATCTCCACCGACTCGTTCATCCAGCCCAGCTTCGGCGTCTCCTCCGGCGGCTGCGGGTTGGCGCCGAACGTCAACCACGGCACCGAACTGATGTTCATCGTGTACTTCTTGACGCGCTGCGGGTAGCTGCCCCAGTCCCAGATCCGGCTCCAGGTGGCGCCGCCGTCCGTACTGCGCCAGAAGATCGCGTCCGGCCACCAGGAGATCTGGGTGGCCACCATCAGGGTGTTCGGGTTCTGCCGGTCGATGGTCAGGCCGCTGTAACCGAAGTACGCATCGGAACTGCTCGACGGAACCGGGCTGATCTGCGTCCAGGTGCCGGTGGACCGGGTGAACTTCCAGACGTCGCCCTTGCCCCCGTCGTACGGCCCGCCGGTGTCACTGGTGGCGATGTAGAGGTGACCGCCGACGTGATCCACCACGCCCTTGTGCGCGAGGTACCCGGTCGGCTGACCCGGAATCCGCTCCCAGCTGGTGCCACCGTTGGTGCTGCGGTAGACCGGGTTCTGCTTGTCGGCCACCCCGACGTAGACGGTCTGCGTAGTGCTGCCCGGCGTACCGGTGGACTTGTCGAAGCTGACCCAGGTCAGGCCCTGGTTCTGGGACTGGTAGCCGCTGCTGTCGGCGGGGTCGGCGACGTAGTTGCCGACGTTGGGGAAGTTGGTCACCTTCGCCCAGGTGGCGCCGTGGTCGGTGCTGCGCCACAGGCCGTTGCCGCCCTCGGCGGCGTAGTAGACGACACTGTTGCGGTTCGGGTCGACGGCCAGCCGCTCCCCCATGCCCCGGCCGGGCATGTTGCCACCGTTCTTGAACGGCAGTTCGAACGCCTGCCAGGTGTTGCCCTTGTCCGTGGAGCGCAGGATCGCGCCGTTGTTCGGGTCCCAGTCGTTGGTGTACATGCCGACGGCCGCGTACACACGGTTGGTCTGCACCGGGTCGGTGGCCAGGCTGACCACACCGTTCCAGCCCCAGCGGTTCTCGCCCACCCAGTCCAGCAACGGGATCCAGGACTGGGTGGGCTGGTCCCACCGGTACGCCCCGCCGATGTCGGTACGGGCATAGATCAGGTTGCGCTCGGTGGGATTGAAGATGATGCCGGGGACGAAGCCACCGCCGTCGATCCGGACGTTGCGCCAGTCGTACGTCTCGGCGGCGACCTGCGCGGTCGGCGCCGAGGAGGCGGTCAGCGGGGCCGCGATCACGACCGTGGTGGCAGCCAACGCGGACACCACCGCGCCGACGAAACTTCTCCGCATCTGGGTTCCTCTCGGGGGACACCCCACACCCCCGTGCCAGGGGCAGGATGGACACACATGGAACACCCGTCGGAGCTGCCCTGGCTCCGGCACCGGCGCGACGGCTCCCGCACCCGAGGAATGGGCTTACATTAGCCCCTCTCGATGGCAAATGGAAGCGCTCCCAAGCATCTCCCCCGATCCGGGTGAGGCCCGGTCACCCGGACCACCACCAGGCTGGTCCCGCGGACCCGGGCGCCCCGGGCCGTGCCCCGTCGGCGAGGAGAGGAGCGAGGCGATGGCCAGCATCTCGACGATCAACCGCACCGATCAGGACATCCGTGCCGCGGTGCTCGACGAACTCGACTGGGAACCCCGGGTGCAGCCGCACGAGATCGGGGTGATCGTGGCCGAGGGCGTGGTGACGCTGACCGGCCGGGTGGACAGCTACGCCAAAAAGTGGGCGGCGGAACGCGCCGCGCACCGGGTCGGCCAGGTCCGGGCGGTCGCCAACGACCTCGCCGTACGGCTGGTCACCGGCGCGGAGCGGACCGATCCGGAGATCGCCACCGCAGTGGAACACGCCTTGCAGTGGCACGCCTTCGTACCGGTCGAGCAACTCGATGTGACGGTCGCGGAAGGGTGGGTCACCCTGCACGGCGACGTCGAGTGGGAGTACCAGCGTCGAGCCGCGGAGGATTCGGTCAACCGGCTGACCGGCGTACGCGGGGTCAGCAACGGCATCACCGTGCGGCCGGCGGTCCGCCCCGACGGGACCGCGCTGGCCAACCGGATCGTCGACGCGCTGGCCCGCAACCGGGCCACCGCCGCCGAGCAGGTGACGGTACGCGTACACGGCGACACCGTGCTGCTGGGCGGTCTGGTGCACTCGATGCCCGAACGCGCCGAGGTGGAGCGGGTCGTATGGTCCGCGCCGGGCATCCGCGAGGTGCAGAACCACATCGCGGTGGCCCCGGTGCTGCGCTGAGGCGGGCGCCCGGTGCCGCCGAACCACCTGGGCCGGGTGAGCCACCCTCACCCGGCCGGGTACGAGCCTGGCAGTCATGACCGATCAGCTGACCACGCCACTGCAGGTCACTGCGCGGCTCCGCACACCCGTCACGGAACGCGATCACGTCCGAGGGCCGATGGACGCGCCGGTGACCATCGTCGAGTACGGGGACTACCAGTGCCCCTTCTGCGGCCAGGCGCACGCCAACCTGCGGGAGGTGCTCCGGCAGCGGGCCGACACCGTCCGCCTGGTCTACCGGCACTTCCCCATCGCGAACCTCCACCCGTACGCCGAGATGGCCGCCGAGGCGGCCGAGGCCGCCGGACGGCGGGGACGGTTCTGGGAGATGCACGACTGGCTCTACGAACACCAGGAGCAGCTGGATCCGGTGCACCTGACCCTCGGCGTCGAGCAGCTCGGACTGCCCGTGGACGAGGTGGACACGGAGATCGGACGCCACGTGGGGGGTGACCGGATCCGCCACGACTTCGTCAGCGGCATCCGCAGCGGCGTGGACGCCAGCCCGACCCTGTTCGTCAACGGATCCCGCCACGACGGCGACTTCGACCTGGCCACGCTGCTGACCACCGTCGACGCCGCCGCCACCGACTGACCGTCCGCCAGAGCCGGGAAGCACTGACCGTCCGCCAGAGCCGGGGAGCAGAGCCAGCCGGCCGGACAGCCTCCGCCCGCCTGCGAACCCACCAGCACCTGGGTCAGATGAGGTGCAGTTCGCGGGCGCGGCGGACGGCGTCCCGGCGGCGGGTGGCGTCGAGCTTGCGGTAGATGTTGCGTACGTGCGTCTTGACCGTGTTCACCGACACCGACAGTTCGGCCGCGATCTCCACGTTGGACAGGATGCTCTGCAGATAGCGCAGGATGGTCAACTCCCGCTCGGTCAGCGGCTCGTCCAGCGGCGCCGCCGACGTTCCGGAGAGGGCCGGTTCCGCGGGCACGTCCACGGCCCGGACCAACTCGCTGACCATCGGCCAGTGCGCCGTACCGGTGTCGAGGTGGGCGGTGAGCAGGTGCCGCAGGCCCGGCTCGGCTCGGGTGAACGGCCGGCGGTAACCGTCGTCAGCGGCGAGGTCGAGCGCCTGTTCCAGGGTGCGCCCGGCGCGGCGCTCGTCGCCGTCACGCGCGGCGAGCACCGCGTCGAGCAGCGCGGCGTCGAGGCGTACCGCCGGCGGCCAGTCGGTTGCCGGCCCGGCTGCCCAGTCCGGTAGCAGGCGCGCGGCGGCGTGCAGGTCGCCGGCCCGCAGTTCCACCCGGGCCGCCGCGACCGCCAGCACGGCGGCCGGGAAAGTCAGGCCGGCGGCGGCCGGGGAGGTGAACCGCGTCATACCGGCAGCGGCCAGCTCGCGGGCGGTGGACAGGTCCCCTCGGGCCCCGTGCAGATCCACGTCGGCGGCGAGCAGCCAGGCCGCCAGCGGGCCGGCTCGCTCCGACCAGCACTCACGAGCCTCCACCAGCAGGCGGTGCGCCTCGACGAGGTCCCCCTCGTCCTGGCGCAGATTCGAGCGGCACCAGGCCGCCAGCGCGCCGGCCAGCGGATCACCGCCGGCCGGCGCGGCCAACGCCAGGTTCGCCGCCGCCTCCGCCGGCTGGTGCCGGTGCAGCGCCACCAGCCCCAGCGCCAGGTACGCGTACCCGCAGTCCAGCTGCGCCGACCAGCCCTGACAGGGGGGCAGTGCGAGGGCCGCCCGCGCTGCCCCCTCGGCCACCCGCAGCTGACCCCGCAGTGCCGCCAGCACCGCCCAGCGGCTGGCGCAGACCAACTCGGGGCGGAGTCGACCGGACACCCGGGCGGCGGTCAACGAGGCGGCGAACCCGTCCGCCGCCTCGGTCAGTTCCCCGGCGTCGAGCGCCAGCCGGGCCAGCTCGGTGCCGGCCACCGCCCGTACGTCGGCGTCGTCACTCGCGTCGCCGCGAGGCGCCCCAGCGGCGGCCCGGTCCTGGACACCGGCCACCGCACCTGCGGCGACGTCCGACGCGGTCGCGGTGGCGAGCAACCGGACGGCGGCAGCGCGTACCGTCGCGGGGTCGCCGGCCAACCGGGCCAGGGTGAGCTCCACAGCGATGAGCAGCCGACCGAATCGGGCCTGGCGTGGCTCGGGCAGCGCGCGGCCGTGCTCGGCGGCCAGCCGCAGCTGCGCCTCGGCCGCTTCCCGGTCGCCGTGCAGGGCACGGTCGACGGCGCAGGCCAACGCGAGTTCCGGATTCTGCGCCACCGTCTCCGGCGGGGGTGCCGCAGGCGGCGGGCCGACCCGGTCGATTCGACCGTCCGGCGCGAGTTCCGGCCACCGGGTGACGAACAGGTCGACAGCGCTCACCCAGTCTTCGGCGGCCAACGCGTGCCGCAGCGCGTCAGCCGGTCGACGGTTGCCGGAATACCAGCCCGCCGCGCGCAGGTGCAGGTCACGCAGCTCGTCGGTGGGCAGGCGACCCACCTCGCGTCGCAGCAGGTCGGCGAGGAGCGGATGGCAGCGGTACCACGCCGGGCGGCCGCCGTCGTGGTGCAGCAATCCGGCGTCCTCGGCGAGACCGCTGAGCCGCCCCTCGACGGTCGGGTCGCCGGTCAGCGCGCCGGCAAGCCCGGCGCAGACGGTGTCCGCGACGGCGGCCCGGCGCAGCAGCTCGCGGTCCGGCGGCGCCAGCCCGGCGAGCACCTCCTCGCGCAGGTAGCCGGCGATCTCCGGCTGGTCGGCACCGAACTGCTCGATCCAGCGCTCCGGATCCGGTTGATTGCGCAGCGCCAGCGCGGCGATCCGCAGCGCCGCCGCCCACCCCTCGGTCCGCTGCCGCAGCCGGCGCACGGCGGCCACCGGCACCGCCACCCCGTGCGCGGTCAGCAGGTCGGCGATCTCGTCGCCGGTGAAGGCCAGTTCGTCCGGGCCGATCTCGGTCAGCTCACCGGCCAGCCGTAGTCGCTGTATCGCCAGCGGCGGACCGGAGCGTCCGGCCACCACCAGGCGCAGCCGCTGTTCCGTGTGGCGCAGCAGGAACTCCAACCCGGTGACCGCCGCCGGGTCGGTGACGCGGTGCAGGTCGTCCAGGACCAGCACCACCGGCCGCTCCCGGGCGGCCAGCGCGGCGGCGAGCACCTCGAGTTCGTCGGGTCCCGGCGGCCGGTCAGGTATCGGCGTCGCCGCCGGATCCGCCGCCACGTCGACGATCGAGCGCAGTGCCGCCGCGAGGTACGTCCAGAGCCGGTCCGCGTCGTCACCGGCCTCGACCGAGACCCAGGCCGGTGCCGGGCCGCCGCTCTGCGTCACCACCGCCCGCCACGAGGCGAGCAGCGTCGTCTTTCCCCAGCCCGCCGGCGCCCGGAGCAGGGTGACCGGCCGGGCCACGGCATCGTCCAGCAGCCGGGCCAGCCGGGGCCGCAGCACCACCGGCTCGGGCAGCACGGCGGGTGACAGGCGGGACGCCAGCAGGGGCGGGCCGCCCGGCGTACGGGCCGACACGGCGGCCCGGAGAGCGCTGCGGTCATCCGGCATCCGGCCCACCCCCACGGACGCGATCCCCTCCCTGAGGTCCTGCGGCCGGCGGTTACCCGACCCCGGGCGGTTCACCCCTTCTGGAGGAGCCCGGTTCACCCGGATCGCGGCGACGGTGGAGGTCGCGCCGAGTACGGGAGGCACGGGTGGGACGGGTGGGAACGGCGTTCGCGGTGGCCGGCGTCCTCGGCGCAGCCACGCTCCGGGCCGCACGCACCGCCCTCGCCCGCCGGCTGACCGGGCGTCCCGGTCCCGACCGGTGGTGGACGCAACCGTGGCAGGTGGTCGCCATCGCCCGCCCGCCCGACGAGGTGCTGCCGGCGGGGATCTGGCCGGAGCCGCTGCGCCGGCTCGACGGCGCCATCCAGGTCGAGCTGCGACGCCCGCCCGGTGGTCGGCACACCGAGTTGGCCGCCCGGCCGGTCTCCGACCCCGCCCCTACCGGGCTGGCCGCACACCTGATCGGTGACGACCCGCAGCTCGCCGTCCGCCACGCGTTGTGGCAGGCCAAGCAGCTCGCCGAGACCGGCGAACTGCCGCCGACCGGTGCCGCGGGGTGAGTGGCGCTCCGGCGGTACCGAGCGGCGGCGCGTGCGGGCTGGCATCATCGCGGGATGGCGACGGAGCGGGCGTACGACATCGTGTTGTTCGGGGCGACCGGCTTCACCGGCGGACTCACCGCCGAATATCTCGCCCGGCACGCGCCACCCGGGCTGCGCTGGGCGATCGCCGGGCGCAATCCCGACAAGCTGGCCACGGTCCGCGACCGGCTGGCCGCGATCGACGCAGGCCAGGCCACCCTGCCGCTGCTCACCGCCGACGTCACCGATCCGGCGTCGCTGCGGGCGGTGGCCGATGCCGCGCGGGTCGTGGCGAGCACCGTCGGGCCGTACGTCCAGCACGGGGAACCGCTGGTGGCCGCCTGCGCCGCCGCCGGCACCGACTACCTCGACATCACCGGTGAGCCGGAGTTCGTCGACCTGATGTACGTGCGCCATCACGCCGAGGCGGTGCGCACCGGCGCGCGGCTGGTGCACACCTGTGGCTTCGACTCGATCCCGCACGACCTCGGCGTCTGGTTCACGATCAAGCACCTGCCGGCCGACGTGCCGATCACCGTGGACGGCTACGTGCGGGCCGGTGGCCGCATCTCCGCCGGCACCTACCACTCCGCGTTGACCGCCTTCTCGCGTACCGCTGAGACCTCCCGGGCGGCCCGCGAGCGCCGCGCCGTCGAGCCACGCCCGACCGACCGCCGGGTGCGGGCCGTGCCCGGCAAGCTGGCCCGCTCGCGCGACCTGCCGGTCTGGGCGATGCCGCTGCCGACCATCGACCCGCAGGTGGTACGCCGAACGGCCGCGGCCCGCCCGGAGTACGGGCCGGACTTCCGCTACCGGCACTTCGCCGCGGTCCGACGGTTGCCGACGGTGCTGGTCGCCGGTGCCGGTCTGGGCGCGCTGGCCGCGCTGGTGAAGTTGCCGCCGACCCGGCGTTGGCTGCTCGGCCGGCTCACCTCCGGCCAGGGACCGAACGCCGAGCAGCGGGCGAAGTCGTGGTTCCGGGTCCGGTTCGTCGGCTGCGGCGGCGACCGGCGGGTGGTCACCGAGGTGGCCGGCGGTGATCCCGGCTACGACGAGACCGCCAAGATGCTCGCCGAGTCGGCGCTCTGCCTGGCCCTGGACGACCTGCCGGCCACCGCCGGGCAGGTCACCCCGGTCACTGCGATGGGCGACGCCCTGCTGCACCGCCTGACCGCCGCCAACCTCACCTTCCAGGTGTTGGAGGAAGGAAGGGCCCCTTGTTAACGCCTGCGGTAGAGCAGGGGCCCCCGCTTAACACCCCGACAGCGGCTTGACCCTCAAGCAGGTCGAGGGGGCAGGATCTCGGCGTGGACAGTGACCTGCGCAGCATCGGCGAGCTGGCCCGGGCCAGCGGACTGACGGTGAGCGCCCTGCGGTTCTACGACGCCGCCGGGGTGCTGGTGCCCGCCTGGGTCGACCCGGTGACCGGCTACCGCAGGTACACCGACGATCAGGTGGCACCGGCGCGGCTGGTCGCCGGGCTACGTCGGGTCGGCATGCCGGTGGCCGAGATCGCCAAGGCGGTACGCGCCGAACCGGCGGTGGTGCACCGGCTGCTGGACACGCACGTACGCCGGCTGGAGGAGGGGTTGGCCGACGCCCGTCGCGAGGTGTCCCGGATCCGGTCGCTGCTGGCGGCGGACCAGCCCGCCACGGTCACCCGACTCACCCTGACCGGCGCTGCGCTGGCCGCCGCCATGGATGCCGTACGGTTCGCCGTCGGCACCGACCCCACGGTGCCGGCGTTGACCGGTGTGCTGTTCGACGTGACCGACACGGGGCTGGAGCTGGTGGCGACCGACCGGCATCGGCTGGCGGTGGCGACGGCCGAGGCGGTGGTGCACGGCCCGGCGGTGCGCGCCCTGCTGCCGCTGGACGCGGTGGACGGTCTACGCCAACTGCTCACCGACCCGACCCGGACCGGGGTCGAGCTGACCGTGTCCGGCTCGTCACTGGTCGCCGACGTGGCCGGGCACGAGCTGCGGGCCACCGCGCTGCCGGACGACTTCCCGAACTACCACGCGCTGCTGCCGCGATCCGGCACCGCCAGGCCGACCCGGCGGGTGCCGGTCGACGCCGAGTGGCTGGTGACCGCGCTGCGGGCGGGTGGGCCGACGGTCGTCCGGGAGTACGCCGGCCGGTCGTGGCCGGTGACCGTGCTGGGCCTGGGTACGCCGGACCGGCTTCGCCTGCTCGGCCCGGACGACCTGACCGACCTCGACGACCTGGCCGACACCGAACTTCGGGTCGGGGTCAACGGTGAGTACCTGCTCGACGCGCTGGGCGCGGCGGGTGGCCGGCACCTGACACTGGAACTGGACAGCCCTCTCGCACCGCTGACCATCCGGCGCCCGGACGACGAGGGTGCCTTCTCCATCCTGATGCCGATCCGGTTGTGAGCTGGCGCCCCGCCGGTACGCAAGACGGACGGCGGGTGCGGGAGACAGGACGGTCCGTGCCCGGCGGTAGCATCACCGGGTCAGCCTGACCTGAAGGTACGGAGCAGCATGCTCGACATGGAGTTGATCCGAAAGGATCGCGAAGCGGTGGCGACCGCGCTGGCGAAGCGGCTCGATGCCGCCGAGGTCGACCGGGCGCTGGACGAGATCCAGCACCTCGACCGGGAGCGCCGCCGGCTGATCACCGACATCGACGGGGAGCGGCAGCGCCGCAAGGCCGAGGCCCGGGCGTACGCACAGGCCAAGCGGGCCGGTGTCGAGCCGGAGGTGACCGACGAGGCCGGCCGCAAGCAGGTCGCCGAGTTGGAGGCCGAACTCGACGAGGTGCAGTCGCGGCTGCGTACCGTGATGAGCGAGCTGCCCAACCTGCCCGCCGACGACGTGCTTCCCGGCGGCAAGGAAGCCAACCGGGTGGTGAAGACCTTCGGTGCCCCGCCGACGATCGAGAAGATCCGCGACCACGTCGAGCTGAGCCGGTCGTTGGGTCTGGTCGACCACGAGCGTGGTGTCAAGCTGGGCGGCTCGGGCTTCTGGATGTACACCGGGCTGGGCGCCCGGCTGGAATGGGCGCTGATCAACTGGTTGATCGAGCGGAACATCGAGGCCGGTTACGAGTTCCTGCTCCCGCCGCACCTGCTGCTGGACACCGCCGGTTTCGCCGCCGGGCAGTTCCCCAAGTTCTACGACGACGTCTACCACCTGGACAGGCAGTCCGCCCCGCGCGGGCAGTTCCTGCTGCCCACCGCCGAGACGGCGATCCTCGGGGCGTACCAGGACGAGATCCTGGACACCGCGAAGCTGCCGCTGCGGGTGTTCGCGTACACCCCCTGCTACCGCCGCGAGGCGGCCGGGTCGCACTCGGACGAGCGGGGGACGGTCCGCGGCCACCAGTTCAACAAGGTGGAGATCTTCCAGTTCACCCTGCCCGAGCAGGCCGACGCCGCGCTGGAGCAGATGGTCACCCACGCGGAGAGCCTGGTCGAAGGGCTGGGGCTGCACTACCAGCGCAGCCTGCTGGCCGCCGGTGACTCCAGCGCCTCGATGCGCAAGACCCTCGACATCGAGGTGTGGATGCCGAGCACCGGCAAGTACAAGGAGGTCTCGTCGGTCTCCTGGGGCGGTGACTACCAGGCGCGCCGGGCGGCTATCCGCTACCGGGAGCCGGGCGGCAAGCAGACCCGCTTCGTGCACACCCTCAACGGCTCGGCGCTGGCGACCAGCCGGCTCTACCCGGCCATCCTGGAGCAGTTCCAGCAGCCCGACGGCTCAGTCCTGGTCCCCGAAGTCCTCCGCCCCCGCCTAGGCACCGACCGCCTAACCCCCCACTGACCCACCCCCACCCCCTCCCTCTCCCCCACCCCCACCCCCACCCCCACCCCGCCCCACCCCACCCCGCGCCGTCGCCGTCGACCTCTGCGTCGATCTTGCACTTGTGGTCGCTGAAACGTCCGCATTCGTCACCTTTGTCGGGACGGAAAGTGCAAGATCGCCGGGGTGGGGCGGCGGCGGGTGAGGAGGGTGAGGGGTATGAGGGTGGCCAGGAGGGCGGCGAGCAGCGCCGGGCCGGCCGCCTCGACGGTGGTGGCTAGGCGACGCTGGATGTCGGCCGCCGCCGTGATCACCGGGTCGGTGAGGGCGTCTCGGTGGCCGGCGAACAGGCGGGCCTCGTACCAGCCGTACCAGGCGACATAGCCGCCGGCGAGCAGCAGCACCAGGCCGCTGAGCCGGGGCACCCAGGCGCCGGCGCCGCGTAGCCGGGCCACCACTTCCCCGCGCAGCAGCGCCACGCCCAGGGCGGCGACCGCCACCACCAGCCCCATCCCGAGGGCGTACGCGCCGAACAGCGCCAGCCCGCGCGGCAGCGTACCGGCCCGCAGGCTGGTCACCACGATCGCCAGGAACGGTGCGATGGCGCAGCCCAGTGAGGCTGTCGCGTACGCCATGCCGAACAGCACCATCGACGGCAGCGAGCGGGTCAGTCGGGGCGCTCGGGCCAGCGGGCGCACGGTGGGCAGTCGCCGGCCCGCGAGCAGCCAGCCGGCTAGCACCACCAGCAGCAGCCCCAGCCCGACGGTGAACCAGGGCAGTCGGGGGCGCAGCCAGCCGGCGAGCGGAGCCAGCGCCAGGCCGAAGGCGCCGAACACCACGACATACCCGAGGGTGAGCGCGGCGGCGGCGGTGAGCGCCCGCCGTACCGCGCCACGGGTGTCGGTGGCTCCGGCGACCAACAGCGACAGGTACGCCGGCAGCATCGCGAAGCCGCACGGGTTGACCGCGCCGAGCATCCCCGCGGTCAACGCGAGCAGCAGCGTGGCCTCCATCAGGCACCTCTCCGCCACGGCGGCGAGGGCCGCTGGGCCGCTGGCATCAGGCGGCCAGTGCGGTGACCCGGCGGGTGAGGTCCTCCCCGTCCAGCCAACCCTGGTGGATCACCCGGCCGTCCCGGTCGAGGATCACGAAGGTGCTCTGCTCGGCGACCTTGAAGCGCCGCCAGAGCACACCGTCACGGTCGTCGAGTTGCGGCACCGGTGCCAGTTCGAATTCGGTGACGAAGTCGGCCATCGCCTGGTGTTCGCCGAGCCCGGCAACGCCGATGATCGGCACGGTGTCCCGGAATCCCGGCGCGATCTCGGCCACTGTCCACGCCTGGCTGGCGCAGGCGGCGCACCACGGCGCCCAGAACCAGAGCACGACTGGGCGACCGGCCAGGCCGGCGGCGTCGAACGCCGTACCGTCGAGGGTCCTGCCGGTGAACCGGAGGGTGTCCGGTACGGACACCGGACCGGTGGGTGCGGCCCCCGGGGACGCGGCGCCGCCCGCCGGAGTCGCCGCGCCGCCCGCCGGGGTCGAGGCGGGCGGGGCGCCGGTCGGCGCGACCGCCTCGGCACCGCATCCGGCCCCGGCCAGTACGACAGCCAGCAGGGTGGCGGTGAGTCGTCCCGTCGTTCGTGCCGTCCCCATCCGCGTCTCCTTCGTCGGGTCACGTGGCGGGCCGGACCGGTCCGCCGAGGGTCGGGGCCGCTGCCGGGCAGGGCGGCCGGAGCAGTCCGTCAGGCCTTGGTCAGCCGCAGCGCCAACTCCGGGCAGACCTTGACCGCCTTCGACGCACCCTCACGCAGCCAGGTCGGCACCGGGGTGGGCGGGAAGGCGGGGTATCCGTTCTGGTCGAGCCGGATGAAGTCCGGCACCACGTGCGCACAGAGGCCGTGACCGTCGCATCGGGACCAGTCCAGGACGAGCTTGCGCGGATCCGGGTCGGGCGCACCGGGCAGGCCCATCACGCCCTTGACCCGTCGACCGCAGCCCTCACCGGTGGTGTGTTTCTTCAGGTCGTCGGCGAAGACCTCCATCGCCGACAGCGCGAACCGGGACGTACCGTCGGGATGGCTGCACGCGCCCCGTCCCTTGACGTCGCCGGCCGCGGCCCGGACGACCTCCACCGGCGCGCTGCCGGAGACCGCCAGGTCGACGGCGCGGGCCAGGTCCGGCAACCCTCGCTTGCACGGGCCGCACTGCCCGGCGGACTCACCGGCCAGGTAACGCACGACCTGGGCGGCCTCGCCGAGCGGGCAGGTGTCGTTGGCGAGCGGGACGATGATGCCGGCGCCGAGGGTGCCGCCGACCGCGGCGAGCCCCTTGCGGGAGACCTCGGCCTTGTTCGCCGCCTCCCAGGTGATCCACTTGCCGTGGTAGCCGCCCATCAGGATGCCCGGCCCCTCGGGCACCTCGCAGAGTTCGAGGATCTCCCGGAGCGGGGTGCCGGCGGCGCACTCGACCACCGCGTGACGTTTGGCCGCGCCGGTGATGCTGAGCAGCACGGTGCCGGGCTCGTCGTCGGTGCCGAGCGCCGCGTACTCGTACGGGCCGAGCCGGGCGGCGATCGCCAGCTGGGAGTACGTCTCGGCGTTGGACAGCAGGGTGGGCAGGTTGTTGACGCCCGAGTCGCTGGACCGCTTCTTCGTACCGGGCGGGATGTGCGGCAGGCCGTTGATCCCGTTGACCAGCGCACCACCCTCGCCGCTGATGAAGCGGTGCGGCACCGTGACCACACTGGTCGGTACCGGCATCCGGCGCTCCTCCAACGCCTCCATCAGGGAGTCCCGGCCGATCAGGTCGTCGGCCACGCAGAGCACGATCTCCTCGGCGTCGAGCGCGAACGCGGCCAGGGCGGCTCCGTCGAGGATCAGGTGCGGCGCCCGGGTCAGGATGACCTTGTCCTTCCAGCTGGCCGGCTCGCCCTCGGTGGCGTTGACCACCACCACCGGCGGCAGGTCCTGACGTTCACAGGACTCCAACACCGCACGCAGCTTCTTGGCGAACGGGAAGCCGGCGCCGCCCTTGCCCTTGAGCTGGATGCCCTCGGCCAGCCGCAGCAGGTGGGACGGCTCCATCGGGCTGATCGGGCCGTGCACCATCTCGTGCGCCCGCAGGTCGAGGCGGCCGAATTCGGCGAATCCGGCGGTGATCCGTGGCTCGCCGATGCAGGCGACCGGTGGAACGGTGGTGCGCGTCGTCATTTGGCTTCACCTCGCAGGCCGGCCCAGTAGGCCCCGTCGACGGAATCCGGGTCGGCCCGGCGGCGACGCCGGTTGTCTCCGGCCGCCCGACGGGCCCGCCGGGCAGCCAGGTCGACCAGGGTCGGGGTGTCGTCGTCGGCGGCGACGTCCTCCGGGGCGTACCGCGCCGGGGGCCGCCAGTAGTCGGTCTCCGCCTCCGGTCCGTCGTCGTCGGCGCTGTGCCGTCCGCCACCGCTGCGCGGCGCCGCGGAGATCGGCGAGCCCGAGATCGGTGAACCGGAGATCGGCGAGCCCGAGACGGGTGAACCGGAGATGGGTGAACCGGAGATCGGCGCGGTGGACTCCCACCGGCGAGGGCTGTCCCAGGGCTCCTCCGGCTCGTCGACGACCCGTCCGGGCGGAGCCGAGTAGCGGGTGCCCGCGTCCAGGTCGGACCGCGACCGCCGCGACCGGCCGTACGCCTCGTCGTCGCGGCGACGCCGGCCGCCCGGCTCACGGTCGTAGTCCTCGACCGACTCCTCGTCGCGGCGGCGGGTCGAGCGGCGGACCACCGGCTCGTAGTCCTCTTCCCGCCGGGCGGTCCGGCGCCGACTCGGCTCCTCGTCCCGTCGGGAACGACGCGGTGCCGGCTCCAGATCGTCGTCGACCCGGGCCCGACGCGGTGCGGGTTCGACGTCGTCGTCGAGCCGGGCCCGGCGCGGTTCCAGCTCCTCGTCGCGGCGCGAGCCGCGCCGCCCGACCGGCTCCTCGTCGCGGCGACGGCGGGTCACCGGTTCGAGCAACTCGGTCTCCCGACGCACCGCGCGCTCCAACTCCTCCTCGTCGCGCCACGACGTACGCCGGACGACCGGCTCCAACTCCTCGTCGCGGCGCTCGCGGCCGGGGCGGACCGGCTCACGCAGCGTGCCCGGCTCCGGAACGACCGGCACGGTGAACCGCTCCGGGTCGTTGCGCCGGATGGTCGGGCTGGCCCAGGTACCGGAGGTGCTCTCCGCCCAACTGGTGTCGCGGCGGCTCCGCTCGCCCTCACCGGCGCGCTTGGTCAGGTTGCCGAGCAGGGTCTTCGTCCGGGTCTCGTCACTGCCCTTGCCGGTCATCGCCTCGTTGAGGGCGGCGGCCTGGTGACGCTCGCGGCTGCGGCGCTGAAGGGTGACCGAGAGACGGACCAGCAGCGCCATCACGACCAGCACCACGCAGAGCCCGTAGCTCAGACTGACCCAGGTGGCCGGCGGCCGACCGGCGCCGAGGCCGTGGAAGATGCCGAACGGCCAGGAGAGGTACGCCAGGGAGTGCAGCGCCCGCCACGCCCACTTCGGGCCGATGTCGGCGAACCGGGCCCGGATGATCCCGGTCCACAGCACACTCACCATGAGCAGCGCGGCGATGGTACCGAGCCCGACATAGAGGCCCCGCCCACCGACGAACGGCACGGCCATGTCGGTCACTCCGGCCCGACCGGTGGTGATCTTGGTGATCACGTGGAAGACCAGGCCCGCCACGCCGAGGATGCCGGTGGCCCGGTGCGCGGACTGCAACAGGACCCGGTGCCGGATGAGCAACACCAGCCGGTCGGTGGAGAGCAGGCCCATCATCACCGTGAGGCTCAGCGCGACCAGGGCGATCACGCCGGCGAAGAACTCGGTGAAGAAGAACCCCATCGCGTACGCCTTCTGGCCGGCGCCGGTGAGCATCACCAGCGCCCACGCCGCGGCGAGCCCGGACGCGGACAGCGCCAGGATCTGGCCGCGGGAGGCCACCCGGATCCCTCTACTGCTGCTGCTGGTACGGACGGCAGGCGGCGTCTCGTTCTGCGTAGCCCGGGCCATGTGCTCCTCGATCGTCTCGCGGCGGCGTACCACCGGCCGACCCTGTTCCCCACTCCAGTACGCAGTCGGATGCCGGACGGATCAGCCCACGCCGAAAAAATCTCCACGAGTTGTCGAACCGTCCCCGCATCTCGCGCGTGTAGACCCGACTCGGGCACTGACGCAGATCCATACGTTGACAGTCCGTGAAATCAGATTGTAACCTTGCTGAAATTTTTCAGCATCGATGCAAGATTCAGGCATCACCCACTCCCCCACCCCCGGCCCCAGGAGCTTCCGATGCACCGACGTCGACTCCGTACGGCGATCGTGGCCCTCGGCGCGATCGCCACCCTGCTCGCCCCCACTGTCGTGACGGCACCGCCGGCCGTCGCCGCCCCGGCCGGCGGCAAGAAGGTCATCGCCAACCTGTTCGAGTGGAACTGGCCCTCGGTGGCCAGCGAGTGCACCAGCACCCTCGGCCCGAAGGGCTACGGCTACGTCCAGGTCTCGCCCCCGCAGGAACACGTACGCGGCAACCAGTGGTGGGTGGCGTACCAGCCGGTCAGCTACCGGATCGAATCCCGCAAGGGCACCCGCGATCAGTTCCGGTCCATGGTCGCCACCTGCCGAGCGGCCGGCGTCAAGGTGATCGTCGACGCCGTCGTCAACCACATGTCCGGACAGACGAACGGCGGCACCGGCTGGGCCGGATCGTCGTACCAGCACCACGTCTACCCCGGCATCTACCAGGCGCAGGACTTCAACTACTGCGGCCGCAACGGCAACAACGACATCGTCAACTACAACGACCGGTACGAGGTGCAGAACTGCGAGCTGGTCAACCTCGCCGACCTGAAGACGGGCTCGGACTACGTCCGCTCGCGCCTGGCCGCGTACCTCAACGACCTGCTGTCGCTCGGCGTGGACGGCTTCCGGCTGGACGCCAGCAAGCACATGCCGGCCGCCGACATCGCCAACATCCTCAGCCGACTGAACCGCCGCCCGTACATCGTGCAGGAGGTCATCTACGGTGCCGGCGAGCCCATCCGGCCCGAGGAGTACACCGGCAACGGCGACGTGCACGAGTTCCGCTACGGCAAGGACCTGGCCCGGGTCTTCCGCTCCGAACGGTTGGCGTACCTGCGCAACTTCGGTGAGGGTTGGGGGCACCTGCCCAGCGGCGTCTCGTCGGTGTTCGTCGACAACCACGACACCCAACGCGACGACGGCGGCGTGCTCACCTACCGCGACCGGGGAATCTACGCCCTGGCGAACGCCTTCATGCTGGCCTGGCCGTACGGCTCGCCGACGGTGATGTCGAGCTACACCTACAGCAGCCGCGACGCGGGCCCGCCCTCGGACGGCAACAACAAGACACTCAACACGGTCTGCTACTCCGGCTGGGAGTGCGAGCACCGCTGGCCGGTCATCGCGAACATGGTCGGCTTCCGCAACGCCACCGAGGGCACCGGCGTCAGCAACTGGTACGACAACGGCTACCAGCACATCGCGTTCAGCCGTACCGGCAAGGGCTTCATCACCATCAACGACGAGGACTTCGCCGTCAACGGTCGCTCCTACTACACCGGCCTGCCCGCCGGCCGCTACTGCGACGTCATCCACGGCACCTTCTCGAACGGCACCTGCTCCGGCCCGGTCATCACCGTCGACGCCAACGGCTGGTTCAGCGCCAACGTCCCCGCCCACGACGCCCTGGCCATCCACCTCTCCGCCCGCCTCCCCTAGCCCCTCCTCCCCCTCACCCACCCCACCGCTCGGTTGATCAAGAAGTTTGCGTCGGGAATCGCTCGGATCTCGACGCAAACTTCTTGATCAACCCCGTTTGCAGGGAGGTGGTGGTGAGGTTTGGGGGTTTTGGGGTGAGTAGGATGGTTAGGGTTGGTTGTGGGTTATGGGCGTTTTGGGAGAGGGTGGCGGAGGGCCGTCGCGGCAGTGGGCGTTGCGGTGCTGCTGGGCGGGTCGGCGTACGTCGGCTGGGCACTGACCCCCTCGGCGGGGCCGGCGACCGTGGCCCGGCCGACCGACCAGCCGCCGGCCCCGAGGACGTCGGTGCCGACACCGACGGACACCTCCGCCGAGACCGTCGCGCCAGCTCCGGATCACCTGCCGGAGATCGACTACGACCCCGCGCCGGCCGGATTCCCCGACGATCCGGACACCCTGGACACCACGCCGCTCACCGAGGGCGTACGCCCGCAGCGCCGCCTCGCCGCCTACGACGCACCCGGCGGCCGCCCGATCGCCTTCCTCATGCCCACCATCAGCGGGTTGGACCTGACCGTCCCCGTCGCCCGCCGCGAGGCCGGCTGGACGGCGGTACTGCTGCCCTCGGCCAACCGCAAGCTGGCCTGGCTGCCACCCGGCGGCTTCCGCACGGTCGAGCTGCGCGACCAGATCATCGTGGAGCGGGTGCCGTACCGGCTCACCTGGTACCGCGACGGTGTCGCCAAGCGCAGTTGGCGGGTCAGCCTGGGCCGGCGCGGCCAGGAGACGCCGCTCGGTCGCACCTTCGTGCTGGGTCGCACGCCACCGCCCGAGTCGGTCTACGGTGGCGTCGACATCTACGCCCTCGGCTCGATACCCGACGACCCGGAGTCCGTACCGGCCAGCCTGCGCGGCGCCCACATCGGCATCCACACCTGGTACCACGACGGGGAACTGGGTCAGCAGACCACCAACGGCTGCATCCGGCTGACCCGCTCCGGCCAGCGGCTGCTGCTGGACGAGGTCCCCCCGGGCAGCCCGGTGGTGGTCGTCGACACGCTACCCACCGCGCCCCCGACCGCCTGACCTCGGCCGCCGCCGCCCAGCGCCGACGGCTTCCGCTTTGGGCAGTCGTGGTCGTGGCCCTCGACGGGGTTCTCCGGGCTCACGCAGCGCCCGGAAGGCGGAGATGAGGTTCACCGCGTTCGTCGTCCGATCCGGGTTCTTCACCGTCCAGCAGTAGGCGAACAACAGCAACAACACGGTGCCGGCGGCCAGCAGCAGCGGATCCCGTACCAGGGCGACGACGGCGCCGAGTTCGCGTGACAGCGTCAGGATCATGGAACCAGCCGCCGAGGTGACGGACGACGCAGCTCGGAGCGCAGCTCGAAGACCCGGTTGAACTGCCTGAGCACATAGAACAGTTGTGCTCCGTACCACCGCTTCATCTCGACGAGCCCATACAACTCCGCGCGGAACTCCTCGCCGTAGCGGGCACGCTGGTCCGGCGGAAGAACGCGGACGATCAGATCCACCAACCGGAGGGCCTGGCGTCCCGGTTGCAGTGCGATGCCGGCCTGCACCTCCTCGGCACCACCCGGCTCGGAGTCCTCGGTCAGGTCTCCGGCGAGATCGCGGTCGAGGTGCAGGTTGATGCCGAGACCGGCGTCCGACTCCTGCCACCCGGTGAGGCTGACATGCAGCCGGTCGGCTCGGCCGTGGGCAAGGTGGAGGTTGCGTATCAGGCAGTTGGCTCGTGCCCGATGGTCCTGCTGACTCCAGACCGCGCCCTCGACGAGGAGGAGCATCCCTTCACGTTCCCGGGCCAGCGTCTCGACGAGGCTGCCCACTCGCCGGTGAGTCCGGATCCCGACGCGTTGCTGATGGGGGCCTCGCATGTCGGCGACGATCACGGCACCCTCCCGCGGCAACCGGGCCAACGCCGACGCCATCGGTTGGGCCTCGGGGATGCGCGAAGCCAGGTCATCCGCCAGAAACGAGAGGACCTCGAGGTCGCCGGTGAGATCCAGCGCCATTCCGTAGACCGTATGACTCATCCGACGCCGCCCGGGAACGCCAGATCGCGGCCGCGGAACCGGCGCGCCTCGACGGCGGCCAGCGCGCTGCGTGCCTGCTGCGCGCCATCGCGGCTCAGACGGTAGTAACGCCTCCTCGGCCGTCCGGCAGAACGCGGATCGATGTTCTCCCAGTGCGATTCGAGCCAGCCCACCTTCTCCAGGCGGGCGAGGATCGGATGGATGGTGCCACTGGCGAGTCCGGCCTCGGCGCAGATCTCCAGGCCATATTTCTCGTCAGCGGGTCTGTCCAGAAGGACCTGCAACACCCGTTGGGTGGCCAGCGTCATCCGCACTTCCGATGGTGGCATGCTCGAAATCTACCTAGCTAAGTGTATCTCTAGCTAGCCCTAGGATGGCTCAGCGTGAATCCGTACCGGAAGGTCGCGGTGGCTTCGACGCCAAGCGCCGCAGACAGCATGCACCGGGGTACGGCATGGCGGTGGGTGCTCCTGGCGGGTGTCGGCCTGGGCCTGTGCGCCTCCGTCGGCGACGAACTGCCGGGCATCGCCGGCGTGATCGCTCGCGGCGGCAGGACTGGCCGTCCTCCTCGCGTGCCGCCGAGCGGCCGAGTCGTGGCTCGTCTTCGTCGCCACAGCCCTGGCAGCGTGTGGGGCGGGGGCACTGCTCTGGCACCATATCGGATCGATAATCATCGCCAACTGATCGGACCGGTCAACCCGCACGATCGGTGACGCTCGCCCCGGGCATGGGATCAGTTCCCCTGGGTATCACCGAGGCATGAGGGCGAGTTTCGGGCTCGGTCGGATCGCGGGCGTACCAGTCGGCGTGAACTGGAGTGTCCTGGTCATCTTCGCGCTGATCTGGTGGGGGCTGTCGGCGAACCTGTTCCCGGCGTCGTACCCGGGTCGCTCGGTCGTCGCGTACGTCTTCGCGGGTCTGGCTGCGGCGGTGGTCTTCTTTCTGGGCCTGCTCGCGCACGAGGTGTCCCACGCGGTGGTGGCCAAGCGCAACGGGCTGGGCGTGCAGGGGATCACGCTGTGGCTGTTCGGCGGGGTCGCCGAACTGCGCGGCGAGGCCCGTACGCCCGGTGCGGAACTGCGGATCGCCGGCGTCGGGCCGCTGGTCAGCCTGATCATCGGGGCGTTCTTCGGGGTGATCGCGATGGCCCTCGGGGCGGCCGGGGTGCACGGGCTGCTGCTGGGCATGATGGCCTGGCTCGCCGGCATCAACCTGCTGCTGGCCCTGTTCAACATCCTGCCGGCAGCGCCGCTGGACGGCGGACGGCTGCTGCGCGCGGCGGTGTGGAAGGCCACCGGGGACCGGACCCGGGCGTCGGTGGTGGCGGCCCGGGCGGGTTGGGTGCTCGGCGTGGTGCTTATCGGGCTGGGGCTGTGGCGGTTCCTCAGCGGGGCCGGTTTCGGCGGGCTCTGGTTGGCGCTGATCGGCTGGTTCCTGATCGGCGCGGCCAGCATGGAGGAACGGCAGGCACGGATGGGCAGTGCGCTGCGTGGCGTACGGGTAGGCGAGGTGATGACCCCGCAGCCGCAGACCGCCTCGGGTGAGCTGACCGTGGCCGACTTCGTCGACAACTACCTGTTCGCGTACCGGCACACGGCGCTGCCGTTGACCGAGGACGGGCGGCCGGTCGGTCTGGTCACCCTCGACCGGGTCCGCGACGTGCCGAGCGACCAGCGCAGCAGCACCACGCTGGAGTCGGTCGCCTGCCGGGCCGGCGACCTGGTGCTCGCCTCCCCCGACGAGCAGCTCACCGACCTGCTGCCCCGCCTCAGCGAGTGCGCCGACGGCCGAGCCCTGGTAGTCGCCGACGGCAACCTGGTCGGCATCGTCTCCCCCAGCGACATCAGCCGCGCCGTCCAACGCGGCCACCTGCGCGAACAGGTCACGACCGGCCACTAGCCGCGTCGACGCTTCTATAGGTGGGCCGGTTCCGGGAGGAGTTGGTGTCGGTAGGGTTCGACGTCGGTGAGCTACGAGTGACTCATGCAAGATCTGGC
>NZ_JBFBAY010000010.1:196194-281474 GCF_040682415.1 Micromonospora sp. NPDC051196 | reverse complement strand
TTCTACGTACCCCACCCAGAACTGGCGCGTCCCGCACCTTCCGGGCATACCGGCCGGCTACTTTCTGCTACCTCCCGCTTGCGCGGAATGGCTCAGTCACTTCACCGGCCAACCGCACACGCCCCTCGCGCAGTTGCTTGACGAGGCCTGCATTGATCCGGAGGCGCTGTGGCGGGTGATCTTCGGCGAGCGGCATCAAGTTCGACAGCACGGCCCCGTCGAGCAGTTCGTCAACTCGATGCTCGACTCGGGAATCGACGTCGACAAGCTGTCCTACCTGTCGCTCGACGCGCTTTACACCGGAGTGCCGGCCGGGCAGGGCATTGACCACGCTCGGCTTATGCGGTCGGCGATCATGGTGCCGGACCGGTTGAACATGGAGTCCTTGGCCTTCGACATGCGGGCCCTGCCGGCCGTCGAGTCTGTGATTCACGCTCGGCTGGCCAACTTCCGAGCCATCTATTGGCATCAGCGCAACCGGGCGCTGATGGCGATGTTCCTGCACGTCGCCGACAACATCGACTACGGAAGGCTGGACGAGTCGGAGCTGCGACGTGAGTTCCTCGTATCCTCCGAAGCGAACGTGGTGCGCAGGATGAATGAGCTGTACGAGGAGCACACCGGCCGGCGCTCACCGATGGCCATGTTCATTCCGCTGCGCGGTGCTGGCCTTTTCGAGGAGCTGTACAAGGTCCCTGTGGCCGACGACCGGCAGGAGGGCTTCGTCTTCAATCGACTGACCGCGCTGTCCCGGGCGGAAGGTCGCGGTCGTGGCGGGGAGGTGCGGGTACGCAAGGCTCTCGCGGAGGGGCTCAGATCGCGATACCCGAGGCTCGGCGAGGTCGACGAGGCGGAGATCCTCATCGACATTCCGGCCCGGCCCATGGATGGCCGACTCGTGGCCTCGCTGCGCGAGGACCGTGGGGAGCCGGAGCGGATCGACCGGATCTCGAGCACGGCGAGAGCGGCGGTCGAGGACTTCCAGAAGCTGGCCAAGAGCATTCGCGTATTCGTGTCGCCGAGGGTCTCCCGGACGATTGGCATTCCCGACGGTGAGCCGGACACCCGCTGGATGGGTGGCCTGCTCTACGAGATCCTCTCCGGCCTGCCCGGCGAATCGCCCGGACGGTTGTCATAGAGACCTGATCCGGGAGGTGACGTAGGCGATGATGACCCCGACCGGAACGGGCCTCGTGCTCTGGGTCGCGTTCGACGCCGGGCTGGCGGTGGGCCGGTGGTGGGCCGCGCTGCGTGGCCACGCACCGGGTTGGCTCGACGCTCCGTTTCTCGCCGCGGCTGTCGCCGGCCTGCTGACCCAGTCGGCGTTCTCCCTACTAGCCTCCCGTCAGAGCCGGGACCTTAACGCGAGGACGAGCGTCGCGCTCGAGGAAATTAAGCACGCCGTCGGGGGCATCAACAGTGCCCTCGCGGAGATGCGGGCTGCCCAACTCGCTTTCGAGATCAACCTGGTGGAGTTGACGACCCGCGCGATGAGCCCGTCGGCCCCCGTCGTCGGGCCCGTGTCGGTAGAGCAACCGGCATCGGCCGATTCCACCCGGGCTGGCACCTGGGGCGAGCGTCAACGCGACGGCAATCTGCGTCAGGTGCTCGACGATCTGGTCGATGAAGCTGGCGGGGTGCTGGCGTTGCAGGCTGCCTACGAACAGCTCGGTTCCGCAGTGTCGTTGCAGAGCCTGCTTTACGCCGTCTACTCGCTGCGTGCCAGCGGCCGGATCCGCTGGGACGACGCGATGATCGGTTGGCAGACCGAACTGCGTCGAACGGACCCGAGGCAGCCGCCCCCGGCAGACAGCCTCGGAGGATCGTGACGGCGGCTCAACCTCGCAACACGTTCGCGGCTGGGAGATACTCCACGTCCACTCGCTGTTGCCGCAAGGCGCCGACCTGACCCCTGCCCACCTTGCCGCCGCCGCCCGTACGCTCGGGCTCGACTTCATCGCCACCACCGAGCACAACACGGCCGCCGGGCACGGCGAGTGGGGACCGTACGCCGGTGACGACCTGCTGGTGATCCTGGGCCAGGAGGTCACCACCCGGACCGGCCACTGGCTCGCCCTGGGGCTTGCCCCCGAGCAGGCGATCGAATGGGGTACGGCGTCCGGGACGACGTGATCGGCCGGCACCTGGATCAGGTACGCCGATCCGGTGGACTGTGTGTGGCGGCGCATCCGCACGCCCCGTATCCGTCGGGAACGCTGATGTACCCGTACGACTGGTTCGACGTGGTCGAGGTGTGGAACGGCTGCTGGGCCTCTGACCTACCGTGGAACGCCGACAACGAGGCGGCCCTGGCCCCTCGTATCGCCGAAACGGCGGGGTACGCATCAGCGGGAAGCCGCCACTACGGCGGAACGGAGTCGATCATCGCGCTTGCCGACAACAATGCGCGCTCGCGGCGGTCTGTCGGGGTGGCCCGGTAACCTCCGGAGGTGTCCGCGCACGACGACCGGGGGAGGTGACATGGGCGAGGAGCCCCGCCCCCGACCGGTGTTCCGTCAGGTCCCGGCAGACATGTTCACCTTCACCACCACCGACCGGGCCGAGTTGCACACCGCCGTCATGCAGGTTTTCGGTGACGCCCACGAGCGGCTGGTCGCCGCGCTGACCTTCGACGAGATTTTCGCGGCGTTACCCGGCGTAGGGTGGTACGAGCCGGTCACCGACAGCTCTCTCGACTACACGCTCGGGGCGCTGCACAAGTACGGCCTCATCGAACGTACGCAGAACCACACCGCCCACTACGCCTCTGCGGCGGAGTACGAGCGACGTAACCTGCACTATTCGCTCAGTCGCAAGGGTGAGGCCGCTTACGAGGGCGTGCTGCACGCGGTGGCGCACCTGTCGTCGACCGGGGCCCTGCAGACAGCGGTGCTCGACGCCATTCTCGACCGGCTCGGCGAGCTGCACGACCTGCTCGCCGACGACGGCGCTCCCGACCGGCGGGTCTACGCCGCCCTGATAGAGCTTGAGGGGCACCTCGCCGGTCTGCGGGCCAGCACCAAGCAGTTCAACGGCCAGTTGCAGCGGCTGCTGCGTGAGGAGGGCGCCGACCCGGTCACCTTCGGCGAGGTGAAGCAGGCCACCATCGCCTACCTGTCCGAGTTCGTGACGAACCTGGACGGGCGGCGGCAGGCGATCGCCGAGGCGGTTGCCCGGGTGCAGGCCCGTGGCGTCACCGTCCTGCACCGTCGGGCGTTGCGTGGCGCCGACCTGCCGACCCTGCCCGGTGGCGCCGACCCCGCCCCTCGTTGGCTTGAGCAGCGGGTTGCCCGTTGGCACGGCCTGTGTTCGTGGTTTCGGCCCGACGACGGCACTGCGCCGCGCATCGACCAGCTCGCCGATGTGGCCCGGCGGGCCATCGTGGCTCTGATGCGGGCGTTGGAACGTCTGTCGGACAGTCGCCGACGCGGCACCAGCACCGCCGCCGACTTCCGGGCGTTGGCCCGCTGGTTCGCCGCCTGTGAATCCGACGAGGCTGCACACGAGTTGTGGTCCGCCGCGTTCGGGCTGTGGCCCGCCCGGCACACCCATCTCGCCCTCGACGACCCGACTGCGGTGACGGCCACCACATCGTGGTGGCAGGCCCCGGCAGCGCCCGTGTCCCCGTTGCTGCGTACCTCCGGGCAGGTGGACAAGGTTGCCCGTACCGCGCGGGTACGCGACACCGCCGAAATCCGCCGGCTGCGCCGGGAACGGATGGTGCACGAGCGGCTCGAATTGGAGCGGGCCTGGCGCAGGCTCGCCACACCCGGGCCGGTGCGGCTGTCGGCGTTCGGGCAGCTCGATTCCGGCAGCTTCGGGCGGCTGCTGGAGCTACTGTCCCGGGCCCTGTCGGCGCCCGAACGCGACGGCGTGCGGCGCGCCACCACTGCCGACGGTCGGTTGGTGGTGACGCTGACCGACACCGACAGCACCGGCCGTACCCTGCTACGTACGCCGCAGGGAGTGCTCAGCGCCCCCGATCTCCTCGTCTCGATCAGCGAGACCCGCACCATCCCCCGTCCGAGAGAGGTGCCAGCGGCAGCGCCGCATGCGCTGACACCCGGCAACCGGCCAGGCGAGGGAAACACCGCCACGCCCATGCTGATCGAGGGTAGGCCGGCATGAGTGACCTGCGCAGCGAACTTGACCGGGAACGGGCAGCCGAACGCGCCCAGGCGATCCGGGCCCTGCTGGCCCGTCCGATGCTCACCCGTGACACGTCGGCGCCCGACTTCGCCCTGATCGTGCGGCACCGCACGGAGCTGGTGGCCTGGTTCGACACGAACACCGGCTGGCGGTTGGTCGTCGAACCCCGCGCCGGCTACGCCCGGCTGATGAAGACGTCACAGCGGCCCCCGGTCGACCGCCCGGCCCGCCGCCCACGCGGTGCGCGGAATCCGCTCGACCGGCGCCGCTACACCCTGCTCTGCCTGGTGGCCGCCGAGCTGCTCGCCGGGCCGGTGACCACGATCGGCATCGTCGCCGAGCGGCTGACCCAGGCGTCGGCCGTCGAACCGGACATCGCCGCGTTCGACAGCTCCCGACACGACGACCGCCGGGCGTACGTCGATGCCCTGCTGGTCTTGGAGGAGCTGGGCGTGCTCACTGCCGTGGACGGCAACACCGACGCCTACCTGCAACATGCCGACGCCAAGGTGCTCTACCGGGTCGACAGTGCCGGGCTGGTTCGACTGCTCGCCACGCGACAGGCACCGTCCCGGCTGCCCGACGGTGATCTGGTTGCGCTGACGCACGAACCGCGCTACGGCGATGCCCAGGACCCCGCCGCCGAGGTCTCCGACGAGCAGCGCAACCGCTGGCTACGGCACTCGATCGTGCGTCGGCTCCTCGACGACCCGGTCGTCTATCTCGACGACCTGACCGAGGCGCAACGTGCCTACGCGGCCAGTATCACCGGCCGACGCATGTTGCGAACGGCCGTCACGGAGGCCGGGATGCTGTTGGAGGAGCGCGCCGAAGGCCTACTCGCGGTCGATCCGGATGCCCTGGCCACGGACGAGAGGTTTCCCGCCGGGGGCAGCGTTGCCGGGCAGGCGGCGCTGTTGCTGCTGGACAGCGTCGTCGCGGCGCGCCCCGTCGCCGTCGCCAAGGAGCAGCTCGTTCGGCAGCTCGCCGATCGGTTCGCGGTCGTGCCGCAGTGGGCGCGTACCTACCGCTCCGACGGCGGGCCGCAGCGGCTGGCCGACGAGGCGTTGGCGCTGCTCGCGCGATTCGGGCTGGTGCAGCGGTCCGGTGGAGGGGTCAGGGCACTTGCCGCCGCCGCCCGGTATGCCATCGGCGAGGCTACCGTCGTCAGTCCCCGCATAGGCAGGAGCCGCCGGTGACCGTTGTGACCCTGCCCGGCGCCGGCCTGGACGCCGGCACGCTTCGCGCCGACCGCTGGCAACCCACCCGGGCCGGCGTGCTCAACGTATGGCGCTACTACGACGAGGTCTTCACGTTCCACCGCGGCCGGCTGCTGCTGCGCGGCGCCAACGGCACCGGCAAGTCCAAGGCGTTGGAGCTGTTGCTGCCGTACCTGCTCGACGCCAACCTGCGCCCCACGAGACTGTCCACGTTCGGTGGTTCTGAACGCACCATGCACTGGAACCTCATGGGCGACGGTTACCCACACACCACCCGAGTGGGCTACGTGTGGCTGGAGTTCGGGTGCGGCGGTGACGACGGGGCGGATTGGTTCGTCTGCGGCGCCCGGCTCGCCGCGTCGACGAACACCCGCACGGTCGACGCCACCTACTTCACCACAGAGCTGCGGGTGGGCATGGCCGGCGGCCTGTCGCTGGTCAAGGACGGCAACGTGCCGATGACCCGGCAGGAACTCAGCCGGGCCCTCGGGGATCGGGGCGTCGTGCATACCAGCGCGGAGTCCTACCGGCGTGTGGTGCGGGAGACCCTGTTCCGTGGGCTCAGCGAGACGCAGTACGAAGCCCTGATCGCGACACTGTTGCAACTGCGTACCCCGAAGTTGTCCGAACATCTGAATCCCGACGCCCTGTCGGAGGTGCTGTCCAAGGCACTACCGCCGCTGGACGCGGCCGACCTGGCGGAGATCGCGGAAGGATTCGAGCAGCTGGACCGGCGGCGGGAACGCCTGGCCCGGCTCGACGAGGAGGTGGCGGCGGCCCGCCGGCTGGCCGAGCGTCAGCAACGATACGCGCGCCGGGCGCTGCGGCGCGCTTCCGGTGAGGTGGTCGCGGCGACCACCAAACTGGATAACGTCACCCGGGACGCCCGGCAGCGCCGTCAGGAGCACGCGGCAGCCGCCGCCGAACTGACGCAGGTGAGTGCGGCCATCAATGACAACGAGCGCGAGCTGATCGTCACCGAGGAGCGAATCGGCGGGCTGCGTGACAGCGACGCCTACCGCGAGGGTCAGCAACTGGACCAGCTACGACGGGAGGCGACAGCCGCACTGCGTACCGCGAAGGAGGCCGCCACCGCGGCGCAGAAGCGGCGGGCGGAGGCGGCGGGGGCTGGCGAACGGGCGGCAACCCTGGCCGGCGAGTGGGACATGGCGGCCGCCCAGACCGGCCGATCGTGGCGGGAAACCACCACCATGGCGCTGGCCGCCGGGTTGGCCACCCTGGTGGAACCGCTCGCCGCCGAGTCCACCCAACAGGCTCGTCAACTGCTCACCGGGATCATCCGGGGCCGTGAGGACGAGATCGCCGCGGTGCGGGCTGCGGTGACCGCCCACGAACGCGCAGTGGCCGCGCGGAATCAGGCGCAGACCCGGCGGGAGCGACGAAGCACCGAGCACGAGGCTGCCGCCACCGCGTTGGTGCAGGCCAGGCAAGCGTACGCCGATGAACTGACCGGTCTGCGTGCCGGCATCGCCCGCTGGGCCTCGGCCTGCGTGGTGCTGCCAGTCGACAGCCGCGCAGCGGAACTGGCCGAATTGGCCGGCGACGAGGTGTCTCTCAGCACGTTGCTCGCCGAGCTGTCCGCCGCCGTCCGTGAGCAGTTCGCCGCGGTGCAGGCCGATGCCCGGCGGCGCGAGACGGAGTTGGGTCGGCAGCGAGAACAGCTGGCCGCGAGGCTGACCAAGTTGTCGACCGAGGCGATCCACGAGCCGGCGGCACCGCGGCAACGGACGGCACCCCGCGCTGACCGCCCCGGCGGTCCGCTGTGGCGCCTGGTCGACTGGCGGCCCGGCGTCTCGGCCGCGGTGCAGGTCGCCGTGGAGGCCGCGCTTGAGACGTCCGGGCTGCTCGACGCGTGGGTCTGGCCCGACGGGTCGGTGACCACGGACCGCCGTGGTCACGACACGTATCTCGCGGCAGCCACCGCGCTGCCCGCGGCGAACGAGTCCCTGCTCGCGGTGCTCGCGCCTGACGAGCGCACGCCCGTGCCAGCGCCGTTGGTCGCCACTGTGCTCGCGGGCGTGGCGTTCGGGTCGGGTGCCCCGCATCATGTGGCGGCGGTCGGTGCCGATGGAAGTTGGCGGCTCGGCCCACTGCACGGCACCTCCGGCAAGCCGGATGTCGAGTTCCTGGGCGCGGCAGGCCGTGAGCGGGCGCGGCAGCGCCATGTTGCCGAACTGACCGCCCACATCGCCGAGATCGACGTCGAGCGCGCCGAAGTGGCCGAGGCGATCCGGCAGCTTACCGAGCGGCGCGAGGCGCTCAAAGCGGAGCTGGCCGCCCGGCCGGACCACCAACCCGTGGTACGGGCCGCCGAACGCCTCGCCCGGACCGAGCTCAAACTCGCCGCCACGCAGGACCTGCTCGACGAGGCTGCACGGGAGGCGGTCACCGCCGACGAGGATGTCCGTGCCGGGCTGCGGGAGCTGACCCTCACCGGCTCCCGTCACGGCCTGCCCACCACGGCGGCGGACCTCAACCGGCTGGTCGACGCGCTGCGCACTCTTCGGCAGACAGCGGACGGGTGGTTGACCGACCGCGGCCGGGAAGAACATGCCGCAGCCCGGCTCGGTGACGCCCGCGAGAGCGCCGATCAGGCGCTGCGGCTGGCCGAGGAGGAAGCGGCCCGTGCCGAGGTCGCCGAGGAAAGCGCTGCGGGTCTGGCCGCCCGCCTCGACGCGGTGGAACGCACCGTCGGCGTGGAATACCGGACGGTGCTCGACGAGGTGCAGCGGCTACGCAACCATGTGGAGACGCTCAGACAGGGCATCCGACAGCTGCGCCCGCGTCACGAAACGCTCATCGGGGATCTGCACGAGTTCAACGCCCGAGCCGAACGCGCCGAGCAGGACCGCGACGACGCCGCTGCAGTACGCGACAGGGCGGTGGCCGGGTTGGCCCGACTCGCCGACCTGCTCGGTGCCGACGCCGCCCTCACCGTCGACCTGTCCGGCGTGGGCGGGGTGACGGCGACTTTGCAGGCGGCCCGGTTGATCGCCGAGGAGACCGGCAACCTGCCACACGGTCCTCGGCACCTTCGCCAGGACGAGGGCGAGCTGGGCAACGTGCTACACGTCATCAGCGCCTCGCTGGCCGGGTACGCCGACCTTGCGATGATCCCCGACGAGCAGTGTGACGTGCAGGTCGTCACCGCCACAGTCGACGGTTTGCGGACCACGCCCACCGCACTCGTGCACCGGCTCACCGCTGAGCGCGACGAGATGCGGGTACACCTCACCGAGGAGGAACGCCAGCTCTTCGACCGTACGCTCACCGGTGACACCCGGCGACACGTCGCGCAGCGCATCCGGCATGCCGCCGATCTGGTCCGCGAGGTCAGCGCCCAGCTCGAACGGGTACGGACGGTGTCGGGTCTGGGCGTTCGGCTGAGCTGGGAGGTCAACAGCGATCTCGACGCCCGGCTGCGGCAGGCCCGGGAACTGCTGCTGCAGGATCCGGCGCGACTCACCGACGCGCAGCGGGCCATCCTGCACGATTTCTTCCGCTCCCGCATCGATGACATCCGTGACGCGGGTTCGACCGACGGCTGGGAACAACAGCTCAGTGAAGCCCTCGACTATCGGCGGTGGCATCGGTTCGTGGTGCAGATCCGTTCCGGCGCGGGCGACTGGTCGCCGGTCACCCGGCGGCAGCATGGTGCCAAGTCGGGCGGAGAGAAGGCCATCGTCCTGCATCTGCCGCTGTTCGCGGCGGCGGGTGCGCATTACCGCGGTGCTCCCACGGCGCCCCGACTGATCCTTCTCGATGAGGTCTTCGTCGGCGTCGACCAGACCAACCGGGGGCAGCTGATGGCCGTGCTGGGTGCGCTGGACCTCGACCTGCTGCTCACGTCCGACCAGGAGTGGTGCACCTACGCGGAGGTCGACGGCATCGCCATCCACCAGCTCGTCGCCGGGGGTGCGGACGGCGACGACGCGGTCACCACGGCCCGTTTCGTCTGGACGGGTCACGACGTCGTGACCGACGACGAGGCATGACGGCCGCCCGGTTCGACCGACCGGAACTCGCGCCGCTGTGGGCCGAGGCCCGACGGCGGTTCGAGAGCACCACCGGGCCGGTGAGCCGACTGCGCCTGCGTAATCTGGCACCGGCCGAACGCGTCGCGCTGGCCGACCTTCTCGGGCTCGCGTACACCCCCGACCCGGAGCTGACCGTGTCCCTACGGACGCTGGACGCCATCCTGCTCGCGGCCACCGGCGGGCTGGACACCCGAGGTGTGGTCGCAGCGATCGGCGGCCCGCTGAACAACCGGGCGCAGGAGCGTCACCACCGCGCCGCCGAGCGTGCCGAGCTGTGGCGGTGGGCCCGGCAGCATCCCACCGTCACCGCCGAGCCGGCCCTGACCACCTGGCTCGACCGCGTTCGCGCCGGTGGCCTCGTCGCCGATGACACGGTGGCCACCCGTAACCTGCTCGGGCGCGCATTCGACGTCCTCAGGGCACTGCCCGCGACCGGCGAGCCGCTCGCGGTGCTGGCCGCCCGACTCACGGGCGACTCCCACGCGCTCGACGACGACAGCCGACTCGGCAAGATGGTGCTACGGGCCCTCGCGGTGTTGCGCGACGAGGAGCCTCCGGCCGACTCCGAAGGGCGTCGACGACTGTGGGAACACTTCGGTGTCGCCTGCGACGAGATGTCCACCACCGTCCTCGTCGCCGGGATACGGCCCGATGGCAGCAGTCCACTCGCCCGAGCGCTGTCCGCTTGGGCCGATGCCGCTGAAGGTTCAGTGGTTACCCTGGCCCAGCTCAACCGCCATCCCGTCGGACAGGTCGGGGAAACGGTCTACGTCGTGGAGAACCCGGCCGTCGTGGCGGTCGCCCTACGTCGATTCGGTGCCGCGTGCCCACCACTGGTCTGTATCTCCGGATGGCCGAGCACAGCGGCAATCCTGCTGCTGCGCAGGCTCGCTGCCTCCGGCGCGTCACTGCGTTACCACGGCGACTTCGACGGCGAAGGGCTACGGATCGCCGCGCATGTGATGAGCAAGACCACCGCGCGACCGTGGTTGTTTCATGCGGAGGACTACCTGCGTGCCGTACCGCGGTCCGGCCCGCCAGTTGGCCGAGTCGACGACACTCCGTGGGACCCGGCACTGGCGGAGGCCGTACGCGCGCAGGGCATCGCAGTGCTTGAGGAAGTCGTGGTGGACGCGCTGCTCGTCGACCTGGCGACTGGCCGATGACAGGAGGCAGTGGTCACGGTCCGGATCGCTCTGGAAAGCCGGCGGCATGCGTGGCGTCCACCAGCTCTTGAAGGTGTCCGAGGACGACTCTCTTCTGCTCGGTGTCGGGAAGCTGTTCCTCGCCCGCCGAGATCAGGCCGTTGCGCAGATGCCCGATGATCTCCTGTTGCGCCGAGCCAGGAAGCTCATGCAGCCACAACGATCCCAGGTTGTTGTCCACGATCTCCTGTAGCTGCCCTGCAATGGCTCGGTTGGAGAGACGGGAGATCAAGAACTCCAGTGTCCAGTCGAACAGGCCTCCGGTGGCGGTCCAGTCCACCCCGGGCCGGAGCACGATGAGTCTAGCCATCACGTCCCCACGATGAAGACACGCGGAGCAAGACCACGGTCGGCGATGAAGCGCTCGACCTGCGAGATTTGCTCTGCTGAAAACCTTGATACGTCCACCGGGACAAAGTCGGCCTTGTCCAGGTGTCGCTCGATCTGATACTGGAGCTGCGGCCACTGCCGGTCAAAGAAATCACCGGGGAAGTTGCCGACTGCATCATAGGTGCGGCCTGCTTCGTCCACCCAGTCGGCCGAAGATTCTGCCGGCGCGCGGGTCAGCCTGACGCCAAGTACGGCTTCCAGCCGAAGGGCCGTCTCTGCCTCGCCGGGCCGGAACCGGCCCGTCGCGGGATCCATGCCGAGATCATGAACGCGTTCTTCTTCCACCTCGCGAAGAGCCGGAGACCCACGAGGTTCCTCGGGGCGCGCAGGTTCCTTGCTCGGGCTGGGTGGTCCGCTATGGAGTCGAGCGAGGGCTTGTTTGAGCTGGTCGATGAGGGTGCCGAGGCGGCGGATGGTGGGCATGAGTTGACGGAGGCTGTTGAGCAGCCCGCGAAGCAACCGGGCGATACGGGCCGCCTAGGCGGCGACCAGCGTGGTGACCTGCTCGATGACCAGGGGAGTGGCCAGGCCGGCGGTGGCGATGAGTTCGGTGGCGTACACGATGAGGCGGGAGACGCAGGTGGCGATGGCGTCGCGGATCAGCAGGCGGACGGCGGCGACCAGGCCGGCGGTGCCTTCGGTGATGGCGGCCATCGCGTCGGCGCCTCGGGCGAGCCCGGTGAGGGCCTGGCGTTGTTCGGTGGACCAGGCACGATAGGCGCGAGCGGCCTCGCCGTGCCAGGCCGCGATGTCGGTGTTGACGTCGCGGGCCAGCGTTACGGCCTCGTCGCGCAGCGAGGCTGCCACGTTGCGCCAGGTCTGGGCGTGGGCGGTGATCTGCGCCGGGTCACCGGCGAGCCAGTCTAGGGCTTCGCTGAGCGGTTTTACGTGTTCGATGAGCCAGGCGATGCCGTACTGGAGCAGGGCGCCCACCGGGTCGGAGACGAAGGCGAGGGCGTCGAGGCCGGCGCTGACCACGCCGAGGCTGCCGTCGATCCAACTGCCGGTGGTGACCCCCTGGTGGATCAGTTCGATGTCTTCGAGGATCCACACACCCGCCCAGGCGCTCGGCCCGGTGTGCACCGGGGCGGCGACGAGCGGGTTGCCGGTCACCGCTGGTTCCGTACCTGGTCCAGGCGGTGTTGGGTGCGTAGGTCGGCGGCCCGGTAAGCCTCGGCGCTGGTGCGTAACCGGCCGGCGGTGTCGCGGACCGAGGTGGCGGCGGTGCCGATGCCGTCGATGAGGACGTGTTGCAGTCCGTCGAGCAGCGCGGGCATGATCGCGCAGAGTTGACCGTACGCGTCGGCGCTGAGCCGGACGTGCTGGCCGGCTCGGCGGGTGGTGTCGAGGGTGTCGGCGTGCTGGTCGAGGTGCGTCGCGTGGGTGGTCAGGCCGTCCGGGTCGACCTGGATGCGGTCACCGGCCGGCATTCGAGGGACCTGTTCGCCATGCGGTCACCGGCCGATATCCGGGGTGCCCTGCTCAGCGGCGAGCCGGCGTCGGTAGGAGTCGAGCAGCGCCGTCGCGGCCGGGTTGTCCTCGCCGAGCGTCTCGGTGGTCGCCGCCGTGATCCGGCGCAGCAGGTCGGCCTGCGCGGCGCGGGTGGTGGCCAGTACCTGCCGCGCGGTGTGTGCCGCAGACTGTTGCCGGACCCGTTCGTCCAACCGCAGGTCGACCAGGAGCCCCGCCGAGTCGACGGTGACCTCGACGCTGCCGTCGGCGTTGTGGGCGGTGCCGGTCAGCGCGCCGACCCGTGCGGCCAGGGCGCTGGCCCGCTGCGCCCGGTCGGCGAACGACGCCTCCCACTCGTCGAGCCGGCGTTGCGTCGCGTCCAACGCAGCCTCGTCCGCCCACATGCGACCCTCCCCGGCGACCTCGCCGCCGACCACCGGTGAGGTCGCCGTCACGCTACCAACCGGTCGCGCTGCGTGCTGCCCCGTGCGTCACCGTGCCTGCTCCACGCGCCGCCAACGCTGCCCGACGCACCACCGTGCCCGCCGCGTCGCCAAACGCCTGCCGGGCACGCGGCCGTGCCGCCATCGCCTGCCCGGCGCGCGCCGATGTGCCTGGTCAGGCCGGGCCGGAGGTCCCGTCGAGGCGGGTCGGGCAGCACTGACCTGCCCGGTCGGGTCCGGCATAGCGTGGATTCGCAAGCCTTACAGAGGAGGTCGTGATGCGGGCCTGGCAGGTGGAAGACGTGATGACCAGGGACGTCGCCACGGTGGTGGAGCAGACGCCGTACCGGCAGATCGTCGATCTGCTTGCCGACCGGCGGGTCAGCGCCGTGCCGGTGGTGGACGATTTCGGGCACGTACGTGGTGTGGTGTCCGAGGCGGACCTGCTGCACAAGGTGGAATGGATGGGGGAGCCGCACGAGCGGCGCATCTTCGAGGGCGCCCGGCAGCGCAGGACACGGCGCAAGGGTGAGGCGGGCAACGCCCGGGAGCTGATGACCGCCCCGGCGGTGACCGTCTCCCCGCACACCTCCCTGGTGGCCGCCGCCAAGCTGATGGACCGCGAGCAGGTCAAACGCCTGCCGGTGGTGGACGACCTGGGCCGGGTCGTCGGCATCGTCACCCGCTCCGACCTGTTGCGGGTGCACCTGCGACCGGACGCGGACATCCGCCACGACGTCGTGCAGGAGGTGCTGCGCCGGGTCCTGGCGGTGCGCGAAGGATCCGTCCGGGTCGAGGTACGCGACGGCGTGGTGACCATGACCGGAAGGCTGGACCGGCGCTCGGCGGTCGACATCGCGGGACGGCTCGCCGCCCGGGTGAGCGGTGTGGTCGAGGTGGTCAACGAGTTGGACTTCGACTTCGACGACACCGACCTGCCCCGCTTCCCGTCGTTCCCCGTGCAGCCGACCCGCGTCTCCTGACCGTCGGTAGCATTCGGCCCGGCCCGGCCGGGACGCCCCCGTGGTGTCCCGACCGGGCCCGACGCGCCTACCAGGGTTGTCCGACCTGGTCGGCGAGGAACTGCCCCCAGGCCAGGGTGCCTCTCGTCGCGCCGGGCAGGGCCAGGTTCGCCCCCTCCCGGTAGGCGCGACCCGCCTTGCCTGGCATCCGTACCGGCATCAACGGCCGACGTCGGCCGACGGCCCGCAGGTAGCTGCGGATCAGCTCGCCGAGCCCGTACACCTGTGGGCCGGCCAGGTCGGGCACCAGGCCGGCGGGCGCGGCCAGCGTCAGCTCGGCGAGCCGGGCGGCGACCTCACGGCCGTCCACCGGTTCCAGCCGCATCCCGCCGGGGACCGGGATCACCGGCAGGGCCGACATCTTGCGTACCAGGGTGAGGGTCAGCTCGTGGAACTGGGCGGCGCGCAGCGTCGTCCACGGCACGCCGGAGTCGGCGATGGCGTGCTCGGCAGCCAGCTTCGTCCGCAGCCAGGCCAGCGGAATCCGGTCGGCTCCGATGACCGAGACGAAAACCAGATGGCGTACGCCGGCCTGCCGCGCGGCCCGCGCCAGGGTACGGGCCAGTCGGTCGTCGCCCTTCTGCCCGCCGGCCAGGTGCAGCACGATCTGCACGTCGCGGACCGCCGCGTCGACGCCCTCTCCGGTGGCCAGGTCGGCGGTGACGTGGGTGACGCCGGGGGAGGGCTCGCCGCCCTGGCGGCTGAGGACCCGTACCCAGTGGCCGGCCTCGTGCAGCAGCGGGACGACCAGGCGGCCGAGGGTGCCGGTGCCGCCGGTGACGAGGATCGGTGGATGCACGACGTTCTCCCTTCGTCGGGACCGGGCGGTGCGCTCGCGGTCGGTTACCGTTCGGGGCTTCACCGGCTCGACCCCGCCCACCTGGTCGGTGTGACCGGCGAGTGATCCGGGTCACCCGCGTGTCACGTCGGGCTGTCCGTCGGGGTCGAGTCGGTGTAGCCGGGGGAGGGGATCGACATGGACGGGCGTAGCTGGTTGGCCGAGCGGTTCGAGGAGCACCGTCCGCACCTGCGCGCGGTGGCCTACCGGATGCTCGGCTCCCTCGGCGAGGCCGACGACGCCGTGCAGGAGACCTGGCTGCGGCTTTCCCGCACCGACGTCGACGACCTCGACAATCTCGCCGCCTGGCTGACCACGGTGGTCGCCCGGATCAGCCTGAACACGCTGCGTGGCCGTCAGCGGCGCCGCGAGGAGCCGCTGGACGTCCGGGTACCGGACCCGGTGGTCGCACCGGCCGGCGCGGACGATCCCGAGTACGCCGCCGTGCTGGCCGACTCGGTGGGGCTGGCGTTGCTGGTGGTCCTGGACACCCTCACCCCGGCTGAACGGCTCGCCTTCGTGCTGCACGACATGTTCGGCGTGCCGTTCGACGAGATCGCGCCGATGATCGGCCGGTCACCGGCAGCGGCCCGGCAACTGGCCAGCCGGGCCCGCCGCCGGGTACGCGGCCACGCCCCGCCGACCGACGGTGATCTGGCCCGGCAGCGGCAGGTGGTCGACGCGTTCCTCGCCGCCGCCCGCGACGGGGACATCGAGGCGCTGGTCGGCGTGCTGCACCCGGACGTGGTGCTGCGCTCCGACGGTGGTGTGGCGCGCACCCGTCACACCACCGTGCTCACCGGTGCCCGGGACGTCGCCGCCCAGGCGGTCACCTTCGGCCGGTTCTCCCCGTTCGCCCGGCCCGCCGTCATCAACGGCGGTGCGGGTGTGGTGGTGACCGCGGCAGGTCGGCCGTTGTCGGTGCTGGCCTTCACCGTCTCGGGTGGACTGGTCGCCGAGATCGACGTGATCGCCGATCCGGACCGCCTCGCCAAGCTGGACCTCGCGCCCTTCACCGACTGACGGTCAGGAGTCGAAGCCGGCCAGTCGGAAGGCCGCGAAGCCGACCAGGGACATGGGTAGTGCCACGGCCAGCGCGAGCAGCCGTGACCGGGCGCCACGTCCGGCGATGACCACGACGAGGACGCCGAGCGTGAGCCTGATCAGGGCGTCCCAGAGCGAATCGATGCCGTAGTTCGGGTGGTTGATGCGGCGGGCGTCGATCAGCGCCTCGGCGAAGAGCACCGCGCCGGGCAGGGCGACGCCCACCACCTGTTGCCATCCTCGACCGCGTGCCCAGACGCCGCCGATGCCGAAGACCACTCCGGCGAGGACGCCGAAGCTCATCCAGAGCAGCGAGGTCGGTGCCCAGAGCACCGCCCAGTCGTCGCCCTGGATGAGCGCTGCCGCGATGTAGTAGCCGGGTACCGCGACGACGAGCGCGACGGCGGCGCCGAGGGCCGCGCGCGCCCAGCCGGTGCGGACCCAGAAGCCGAAGGCGAAGGCGGCGACCGCCCAGACCGCGCTGGAGTTGCCCAGTTCGGCGAACGGGTAGGGCACGAACTTGATCCAGATGAAGTCGAGGATGCCGAGCAGCAGCCCGCCGAGCACGGCGGTGAGCGCGATGGTGCGGCGGTCGGGGTGAGATCGCATGAGGCGGGAGCATACCGGGTATGCATCGATGCGGGATGGCTGCCCTGCCCGCTGCGCCGGTGGCAATCGGGCGTCAGCGCGCCGAGGCGTACGCCAGGGGCATGCTGACGCCGTCCCAGACGCCGGTCAGCGTGCCGGCCGTGCCGGCCGTGCCGGCCGTACTGCCGGTGGCCGCGTCGGAACGACGGACCAGGGTCAGCTCCACGGTGTCGGTGACGATCACGGTCAGTGTGCCGTCCACGACCCGGCGCACCGCGCCGACGGTCGGCACGTCGGCGTCGCCCGGCTCACTGGTGATGTCCATGTTCGGCGCACGCACCTCGCGGTGGCCGTCGACCTCGAAGTACTCCTGGGCCTGCCCGGTGCCGGCGAGGACGGCGTCGGCCAGCGCGGCCGCGTACACCGGGTCGGCGCAGGCGTCGTAGATCCAGCGGGTACCCAGCACGGAGTGCTCCATGGTGCCGATCAGCCAGGCGTCGGCGGCCGGCAGCGGCGCGCCACGGTAGGTCAGCGGCACCTGGTGGACTGGGCCGGCCCCGGCGCGCACCAGCAGCGTCTCGATGCCGACCTCACCGGCCGGATCGTCGAACCGGTACGCGGCCACCCGCACCAGCTCGGCGGCGGCGTCGCCCTGATACCAGCCGCGGCTGGGCAGCCAGGCGGTCAACAGTTCGAGCTTGGTGGGGCGGACCTCCGCCCGGTGCAGTAACGCCATGCGCCGCATCGTATGCCCGTCGCCCCGGGCGGGGGGCCCCGCAGGCCGGGGTTAGCCACGGCGTCAGTGGGTATGCGCCGGCTCTGTCACAAGGCGGGCGGGTGGTGTCGGGCTGCCGCCGGAGCACTGTCGAGGAGGAGAGCATGACCCAGCAGAAGGCGCGCTCGGACAGCCAGCCCCGACTGCACCAGCACGGTCGCGAGATCCAGGCGTACGGCACCGTACGGCAGTTGCCGGTCGCGCTGTCGTACGACGCGCGGATGTACTCCTGTGAGCGGCTCAACCGGGTGCTGGCCGACACCCGGATCCTGTACTCGCTCTACAAGAAGCACCACTGGCTGATGCGCGGGCCGACCTTCTACCAGCTGCATCTGTTGCTGGACAAGCACGCCGACGAGCAGGTGGCGCTGGTGGACATGGTCGCCGAGCGGATCCAGACGCTGGGCGGGATCGCCGTGGGAGATCCCCGGCACGTGGCCGAACTGACCCGGATCCCGCGCCCGCCGGACGGTGCCGAGGAGGTGCCGGCGATGCTGTCCCGCCTGCTGGAGGCGCACGAGACGATCCTCATCGACGCGCACGACGCGGCGGCGAGGGTCGCCGAGGGTGGCGACGACGGCAGCAACGACCTGCTGGTGTCGAACATCATCCGTACCAATGAGTTGCAGACCTGGTTCGTCGCCGAGCACCTGGTCGACACGCCGGTCGTCGTGGCGTAGGTGAGGTGGCCGTGACGGATCTCGGCGCGAAGGTCTCGTACCTCGCACTCGCCGACGGCATCCCGGTCTACGCCCCCGACTCGGCGTTCGTCGGGGTGGTCGAACACGTCGTCGCCGACGAACCGCAGGACATCTTCCATGGCGTGATCATCAAACCGTCCCAGGACCACCACGCGCACCGATTCGCCCACCGGGAGCAGATCGCCGAGCTCTACGAGCGGGGCGTGGTGCTGTCGGTGCCGGCCGGGCAGTTGCACGAGCCGGGCACGGACATGCCGGCCGAACAGGTCGAGGAGTCCGACGACCCGGTACGGCTGGGTCTGCGGCGGGCCTGGGAGTGGCTGATCCGGCCGCGTTGACCGCGGGTGTTTCAGGCCGAGTGGGGCTCGGTGTGGAGCGTCTGCTCCCAGATCGACGACATCTCCTCGAACGCGTGCTCCATGATCTGCACCATCGCCCGGCGGGCGCTGTCGCCGTCGTGTCGCTGGATCCCCTGAGCGACCTCGGCGTGCAGTTGGAGGGCCTGCTCGTGCGGGTAGTGCGGCATCAGGTGGTAGTGATGCCGACCGATGAGCACCTCGGCGACCAGGTTCTGGAGCTTGACGAACATCTCGTTGCCGGAGGCGCGCAGCACCCGCTGATGGAACTCGATGTCCAGGCGCAGGAAGCGCTCCTCGTCACCGGCCTTGCCGGCGGCCCACATCTTCGCGGCGAGCCCGACCAGCTCGCTCGCGTCGTCATGGTCGACGCGCTGGGCGGCCAGCCAGGCGGCGTGCGGCTCCACGGCGGTACGCAGCTCGGTGATCGAGCGGATCTGGGCGATGCGGCCGGCGGAGGCCAGCCGCCACCGGATCACCTGGGGATCGAAGACGTTCCAATGATCGGCTGACCGGATCATGACGCCGACCCGGCGACGGGTCTCGATGAACCCCATCGACGCCAGCACCCGCAACACTTCGCGGATCACCGATCGGGAGACCGCGTAGCGGTCGACGAGCTCATCGATGTTGAGCACCGCGCCGGCGGTCAGCTCCCCGCCGCAGATGGCGGTGCCGAGGTGGTCGAGGACCCGTCCGTGCAGCCCAGCCTCAGCCGGGGCGGCCTGTGCGGGTGCAACCCCAGATGAGGGCACAATCACGTCTCGGATCATATCAGTTAGGAGTACCTCTTGTATAAGTCTGCTTTTTCGGCCTAGCATCCGGACGTTAAGCGGATGTAAAAACCCGTTGTCGTGTCCGTTCCCCCACGGTCGCGACCAACACAGAAGGAGAGACGGACGTGGGACGTCGGTCGAAAATCGGTATATCTCTGGCGATGGTGTCCGCCCTGACGCTGTCCGCCTGCAGCAGCGGTGACGACAGCGGCTCCTCGGACACCGTGCGGGTCACCCTGGTCAACCATGTGTGGACCGAGAACATCCGGAAGGCGTTGCCGGAGTTCGAGCGGGAGACCGGCCTCAAGGTCGAGGTCACCCAGCTCGGTGAGGACCAGCTGTCCGACCAGTACAACGTCAAGCTCAACGCCGGCTCCAGCGACATCGATGTGATGATGTACCGCCCGCTGCAGGAAGGCCGGCTGTTCGCCAAGAACAAGTACCTCGCCGATCTGACCGACAAGGCCAAGGGCAGCAGCGACTTCGACCTCGCCGACTTCCAGGCCGCGCCGCTGAGCGCCACCACCTACGAGGACAAGGTGGTCGGCGTGCCGATCATCACCGAGCAGCAGGTGCTCTACTACCGCAAGGACCTGCTGGAAAAGTCCGGCTTCAGCGCCCCGCCGGCGACCCTGGACGAGCTGAAGACCCAGGCTGCGAAGATCCAGGCCGACAACCCGGGTGTGGCCGGCTTCGTCGCGCGTACCGGCAAGGCAGCCGCGGTCACCCAGTTCTCCAGCTTCCTGTTCAGCTTCGGCGGCGACTTCGTCGACGAGTCCGGCAAGTCCGCGGTCAGCACCGACGCCGCCAAGCAGGCGTACGCCTTCTACGGCGGTCTGCTGCGGGAGCACGGCCCGGCCAACATCAGCACCGACATGAGCTGGTCCGAGGCGATGGCCATCTTCACCCAGGGCCAGGCCGCCTTCTACCCGGAGGCGAACTCGCTCTACAAGAACGCCACCGACCCGGCCAAGTCGAAGGTCTCCGAGACCGTCGGGTTCGCGCCGTTCCCGGCCGGCCCGGCCGGCTCGAAGCCGTACAACGTGCCCTCCTGGGGCCTGGCCGTCAACGACGCCTCGAAGAACCAGGACAACGCCTGGAAGTTCATCCAGTGGGCGGCCGGTAAGGCGCAGACCCTGGAGCAGCAGAAGGCCGGCGTGCCGGGTGCCCGTACCTCGGTGTGGGAGAACCCTGAGGGCATCGCCACCTACCCGCAGGACATGGCCGAGGCGATCACCGTGAGCCTGGCCAACGGTGTCGGTCACGACCGTCCGGTGGTCGAGCGGGTCGCCCAGGCCCGCGAGATCGTCGGTCAGCCGATCGTCGACGCCATCACCGGCAAGGACGCTGCCGCCTCCGCCGAGGCCGCCAACCAGGCCTTCCAGAAGTTCCTGGACGACGAGGCCCGCTAAGTCCGGGCACGGGGGTGGTGGGGGCGTCGCCCCGCCACCCCCGTCCGGCCTCCCCCTCACGGAGATCTGATGCCAGCTGTAACCGCACCCAGCCGGACGCCACGCGGCGCCGGAGTCATGCCCGACACGCCCGGCTGGGCCCGTTGGGCCAACGACCATCGCAAGTGGCTCTTCGCGGCCCCGGCCATGGCCTTCGTCGCCGCGCTGATCATCTTCCCGCTCGCCTGGACCCTCTACCTCAGCCTCACCGACTCCTCGGGGTCCGTGCGGGCCGAGTCGGAGTTCATCGGGCTGCGCAACTACCTGGACGTGCTCAGCGACACCGACCGGTTCTGGCCGGCCGTGGGCCGGACCGCCGCCTTCACCGGTGCCGCACTCTTCTTCGAGGTAGTGCTCGGCATGGCGATCGCCCTGCTGCTGTGGCGTCCGTTCAAGGGCGAGAAGTGGGTCCGGGTCGCGATCCTGCTGCCGCTGGTCGCCACCCCGGTGGCCGTCGGCATGATGTGGCGGCTCATCTTCGACCCCAACATCGGTATGGCCAACCAGATCCTCGGCTGGGTCGGCATTGGCCCGCAGCCGTGGCTGGCCGGGCAGAACAGCGCGCTGGCCACCACGATCTTCATCGACATCTGGCAGTGGACCCCGATGGTGGTGCTGATCCTGCTGGCCGGTCTGACCTCGCTCTCCGACGAGCCGCAGGAAGCGGCGATGATCGACGGCGCGAGCACCTGGCAGCGGTTCCGGCACGTCACCCTGCCGCTGCTGATGCCCACCGTGATCGTCGCGGTGCTGCTGCGCGGCATCGACGCGCTGAAGACCTTCGACATCCTCTACGCGACCAAGGGCCGCGGTGGCGGTTCGTTCCACGAGGTGGAGACGCTCAACGTGTACGCCTACGGACTGAGCTTCGACTACAACGAGTACGGCCTGTCCTCGACGGTGCTGATCCTGTTCTTCCTGATCATCATCGGCGTGATGTGGGTGCTCACCTCCCGCAAGAAGAAGGAGGCCGGACGATGAAGGCAAGCGCCGGGTTCCGGGCCTTCCGCGCGGTGGCCCTGGTGGTCGTCGTGCTCTCCCTGGTGGCGCCGCTGGTCTGGATGGTCGCCGCCTCCTTCAAGACCAACGTCGACATCTACGACTCCAGCAAGGCCCTGATCTTCTCGCCGACGCTGGACAACTACGGCACCGTCCTGCAACAGGCCAACTACGTCCAGTTCATCGGCAACAGCCTCTGGGTGGCCTTCGCCGCCACCGTGCTGTCGTTGCTGCTCGGGGTGCCGGCCGCGTACGCGATGAGCCGGTTCAACATGCGCAAGTCGGCGCTGGTGGTGCTGATGGCCCGGGTCATCCCCGGTGTCTCGCTGCTGGTGCCCTGGTACTACGTCTTCTCGAACATGCGCATGGTCGGCGGCTTCACCGTGCTGATCCTCAGCCACATGTTCGTGTCGCTGCCGTTGATCGTCTACATCATGATGGGCTACTTCGACGGCCTGCCGGACGAGCTGGAGGAGGCCGCCCAGGTCGACGGTCTGACCCCGATCGGGGCCTTCCGTCGGGTCACCCTGCCGCTGTCGGTGCCGGGTATCGCGACCGCCGGCATCCTGTCCTTCATCTTCTCCTGGAACAATTTCATGTTCGCCCTGGTGCTCTCCGGCGCGAACACCAAGACCCTGCCCGTGGCGATCTTCGACTTCGTCGGTTACGCCAGCATCGACTGGGGCGGCCTGATGGCGGCGACCACTGTGGTCACCCTGCCCATCATGCTCATCGCGCTGTTCGTGCAGAAGTACATCGTCTCCGGACTCACCGCAGGCGCGACGAAGGGCTGAACACATGACCACCATCTCCCGCGTCGAGACGTTCCTCGTCGCACCCCGCTGGCTGTTCGTCCGGGTGGAGACCACCGACGGCATCGTCGGCTGGGGCGAGGCGACCTGCGAGGGCCGCTCGGAAACCGTACGCACCGCCGTGGAGCAGCTCAGCGAGCTGCTGATCGGCCAGGACGCGCTGCGCATCGAAGACCACTGGCAGGTGATGACCAAGGGCTCCTTCTACCGGGGCGGCCCGATCCTGGCCAGCGCCGTCGCCGGACTGGACCAGGCGCTGTGGGACATCGCCGGCAAGCGGTACGGCGCCCCCGTGCACCAACTGCTCGGCGGACCCGTCCGGGACCGGATCCGGGTCTACGGCTGGGTCGGCGGTGACGAGCCCAGCGAGGTGCGCGACCAGATCGCCGCGCGGGTGGAGGCGGGACTGACCGCCGTGAAGATGAACGCCTCCGGGCGGATGAGCCCGCTGGCCACCGTCGCCGAACTCGACGAGGTGGTCCAGCGGGTCGCGGCCGCCCGCGAGGTGCTCGGCGAGCACCGGGACGTGGCCGTAGACTTCCACGGCCGGTTCACCCTCGCCAACGCTCGCCGGGTCGCGCCGCTGCTGGAGCCGTACCGGCCGTTCTTCCTGGAAGAGCCGGTGGTGCCGGAGAACTCCCACCTGATCGGGGAGTTCGTCCGCTCCACCACCACCCCGGTCTCCACCGGGGAACGGCTCTACAACCGGCAGGAGTTCCTGCCGGTGCTCCAGGCCGGCATCGCGGTGGCCCAGCCGGACCTGTCGCACGCCGGCGGCATCACCGAGGTACGCAAGATCGCCGCGCTGGCCGAGACGTTCGACGTGCAACTGGCCCCGCACTGCCCCCTCGGGCCGATCGCCCTGGCCGCCTGCCTGCAGGTCGGCTTCGCCACGCCGAACTACCTGATCCAGGAGCAGAGCATCGGCATCCACTACAACCTCGGTACCGAGGTGCTCGACTACTGTGTCGACCAGCAGCCGCTGACCTTCGTCGACGGGTACGTGCAACGTCTCACCGCTCCGGGGCTGGGCATCGAGATCGACGAGCAGGCGGTACGCGCGGCAGACAAGCGGGGCCACGCCTGGCGCAGCCCCATGTTCCGGCACGTCGACGGCTCGTACGCGGAATGGTGACCATGACCGACCTGCTCACCACCGAACTCAGCGCGAACCGGCTGCTGGCGATCATCCGGGGCACCGACACCGCCGCCGCGATCGCCACCGGCACCGCACTGCTGGCCGAGGGGGTGTCGATCGTCGAGGTGGCGCTGACCACCCCGGGCGCGCTGGACGCCATCGCCGCGATCCGGGCGGACGCGCCGGCCGGCACCCTGGTCGGCGCCGGCACGGTGCTCACCCCGGCGGACGTCGCCGACGTGGCGGCGGCCGGCGCCCAGTTCGTGGTCACCCCGGCCGTGGTCGACTCGATCCCCGAGGCGGCCCGCCGGGGCCTGCCGGTCGCCGCGGGCGCGCTCACCCCGACCGAGGCGTACACCGCCGTACGGGCGGGTGCCGGCGTGGTCAAGCTGTTCCCGGCGTCGGTGGGCGGTGCGTCGTACCTGAAGGCGGTCCGCGATCCGTTCCCGGACATCCCGTTCGTCGCCGTCGGCGGGGTGGGCCTGGCCGAGCTGCCCGGCTACCTGGCGGTCGGCGCGATCGCGGTCGGCGTCGGCGGCCCGCTGGTGGGCGACGCCGCCTCCGGCGGCGACCTCGACGCGCTGCGGGAACGGGCCCGCGCCTACCGGGCGGCGGTCCGCGAAGCGGGGCCACGGTGACCGCACCCGGCGTGGAACTGCTCACCCTCGGCGAGGCGTTGGTGTCGCTGCGCTCGTCCGGCCCGCTGGCCGTCGGCGGCCCACTGACCATGCACCTGGCCGGCGCGGAGACGAACGTGGCGATCGGACTGGCCCGACTCGGTCACCGGACCGCCTGGGTGGGTCGGGTCAGCGACGACGAACTCGGCGAGTTCGTGCTGCGTCAACTGCGGGCCGAGGGCGTCGACACCGACGGCGTACGCCGCGACCCCGACCGGCCCGCCGGGCTGATGTTCCTGGAACGGCGGACCGCCGACGTCACCCGGGTGCAGTACCACCGCACCGGCTCGGCCGGCTCCGCGCTGACCTGCGACGACGTCACCGGGCCGCTCGCCGCCGGTGCCCGGGTGCTGCATCTGAGCGGCATCACCCCGGCGTTGTCCGACAGCGCACGGGAGGCGACGGTGTTCGCCGCCCGACAGGCGGCTGCCGCGGGCATGACCGTGTCGCTGGACGTCAACTACCGGGGCCGGCTCTGGTCCCGGGAAGCCGCCCGCGCCGTGTTGACCCCACTGGCCGGGTACGCGTCGATCGTCATCGCCTCCGCCGACGAACTGGACCTGGTCGCCGAACCCGGTGCCGACGAGGCCGACGTCGTCGCCGCACTGCTGCGCCGGGGCGTGCAGACCGTGCTGGTCAAGCTCGGCTCCGACGGCGCCCGCGTGCACACCCGCGACGGTGTGCAGCAGCTCGCGGCGGTGCCGGTCACCGCCGTGGACACCGTCGGTGCCGGCGACGCGTTCACCGCCGGCTACCTCTCCGGTCACCTCGACGGGCTGGACCTCATCGACCGGCTGCGGCGCGCGGTGGCGCTCGGCGCCTTCGCGGTCACTGCCCACGGTGACTGGGAGGGTCTGCCCCGCCGTGCCGAGCTTTCTCTGCTGACCGGCAACGCCGCCGGCACCACCCTCCGCTGACACTGCGAGAAAGGCACCCCCTCGTGAAGATCGTCGCTGCCGACGTCATCGTTTCCAGCCCTGACCGCAACTTCGTCACATTGAAGATCACAACAGCGGACGGCATCACCGGTCTGGGTGACGGCACGCTCAACGGCCGTGAACTCTCCGTCGCCTCGTACCTGCGTGACCACGTGGTGCCACTGCTGATCGGGCGGGACGCGCACCGCATCGAGGACGCCTGGCAGTTCCTCTACCGTTCGGCGTACTGGCGGCGCGGCCCGGTCACCATGGCCGCCATCGCCGCGGTGGACGTGGCCCTCTGGGACATCAAGGCCAAGGCCGCCGGCATGCCGCTCTACCAGCTGCTGGGCGGTGCGTCGCGCAACGGCATCATGGCGTACGGCCACGCCTCCGGCCGCGACGTGCCGGAGCTGTTCGACTCGATCCGTGCGCACCTGGAACAGGGGTACCGCTCGATCCGGGTGCAGACCTCGGTGCCCGGCATCAACGCCGTGTACGGGGTCGCCGCGCAGCCCAGCACCGGCGGCAAGCGCTACGACTACGAGCCGGCCCAGCGCACCCCGCTGCCCGCCGAGGAGGACTGGGACACCCGCGCCTACCTGCGGCACCTGCCCGGTGTCTTCGAGGCGGTGCGGGCCGAGTTCGGTCCGGAACTGCCGCTGCTGCACGACGGACACCACCGGATGACCCCGATCCAGGCCGCCAAGCTCGGCAAGGCCCTGGAGCCGTACGACCTGTTCTGGCTGGAGGACTGCACCCCGGCGGAGAACCAGGAGGCGCTGCGGCTGGTCCGTCAGCACACCACCACGCCGCTGGCCATCGGCGAGGTGTTCAACACGGTGTGGGACTACCAGACCCTGATCCGGGAACAGCTGATCGACTACGTGCGTTCCGCGGTCACCCACACCGGTGGCATCACCGCCATGCGCAAGCTGCTCGACTTCGCCGCCCAGTACCAGATCAAGTCCGGCATCCACGGCCCGACCGACATCTCTCCGGTCGGTATGGCCGCGGCGCTGCACCTGGACCTGGCCATCCACAACTTCGGCATCCAGGAGTACATGCGCCACGGCCCGCTGACCAACGAGGTGTTCCGCCAGTCGTTCACCTTCACCGACGGCTACCTGCATCCGGGGGAGCAGCCCGGTATCGGGGTGGAGTTGGACGAGGAGGCCGCCGCGCGATTCCCGTACCAGCCCGCGTACCTGCCGTTCAACCGGCTCAAGGACGGCACGGTCCATGACTGGTGAGCCGTCGACCCGGCACATCGTGGTGATGGGGGTGTCCGGCGCGGGCAAGACCACGGTGGCCCGGGGGATCGCCACGCGGACCGGACTGACCTTCGCCGAGGCCGACGAGTTCCACTCCGAGGCCAACGTGACCCGGATGCGGGCCGGGATACCGCTGGACGACGAGGCCCGCTGGCCGTGGTTGCAGGCCCTGGCCGACTGGATGACCGCCCGGCACCGGGAAGGCACCTCGACCGTGCTGACCTGCTCGGCGCTCAAGCGCTCCTACCGGGACCTGCTGCGGCAGGGGCCGCCGGGGGTGTTCTTCGTGCATCTGGACGGCCCGACCGAGGTCATCCGGGAACGGATGTCGGTGCGTACCCACGAGTACATGCCGTCCAGTTTGCTCGATTCGCAGACCGCGACACTCGAACCGCTCTGGCCGGACGAGCCGGGCATCGTCATCGACCTGCGGTCGACCAGCGAGGCGCTGATCGAAGAGGCGGTACGGCGGCTCGGCCTGCCGGTGCGCGACGAGTCGCCGGAGGCGCTCACCGCGACCGAACCTCTGGCCGACGCTGAGGCGCTGGCCGCGACCGAGGTGGTGGCTGTGGCCGAGGAGCGACCGGACCTGTCCGGACGCGCGTGACATGACGGTGGCGACCCCGGCCGGGGTCGCCACCGTTCACCGCTGCGGGTGGCGGCGGACGAAGTCCTGGTAGGTCTCGTTGGCCAGTTCGGCCTGACGCAGTTCGGCCTGGCGGATCTCCGCCGCCGCCTGAGCACGGGCCAGCCGTACCTCGTGCCGACGGTCCCGGAACCGGGACCAGCCGCGCACCCCGGCGTAGGCGATCCAGCCGCCGGTGGCGACCAGGCCGGTCAACGCGAACGCGAGTAGGAACTCCATCTGTTCCTCCGTTTCCGGCGGGTCAGCCGACGTCGCGACGCGCCGCCAGCCAACTGCCGAGCCCGAACATCAGCACGGTGTACCCGAGCAGGACCGCGGCCGGCAGCACCGCACTGGACGATTCCAGCACGCCGGGGGTGCCGCCGTCGAACTGCGACCGGGCACCCAGGGCGCCGGCGAGCGCGCCGGAACTCGGTGCCAGCAGCAGCTTCTGCAGCACCTCCAGCGGGCTCAGCACGAGGGCCAGGCCGCTGATCGCGTTCTCCAGGACCAGGGTCCACACCAGACCGATCGCGATCGCGGTGGCGGTGCTGCGGAAGACGATCGCGAGGAACCAGCCGACGCTGGCGTGCGCGGTGCAGATCAGCCAGGCGCCGGCCACCGCACCGGCCAGGTCCGTGACCGGCGGCCAGTCCGCGCTGCGCCCCTCCACGATCGACAGCACTCCGGTGACCAGCGCCAACGCGGCGAAGGTGACCACGGCGACCAGCAGGGTCAGGCCACAGAGGACGACGGCGTGACCGGCCAGCACCTGCTCACGCCGGGGACGCTGCGTGAAGATCAGGTTGAACGTGCCCCAGCGGTACTCGTTGCCGACGGCCAGGGCGCCGAGGATGACCACGATGGCCCCGCCGAAGAGTGGGAACAGCCCGATGCCGGTGGTGACCAGTTGGCCGGGCAGGACGGCAGCCAGCAGGGTCTCGGCGGCGTCGGCCTGCTCCGGGTCGCCGGCCAGCGTCAGGTGCACCAGGTACGGGATGCCGATGCCGAACGCGAGGGCGAGCAGGGTCCAGGTCCCGGTGACCGTCCACACCGCCGGGCGGCGGCGGTCGGCGAACCAGGCGGCGCGTACCGAGGCGATCATCGGCTGGCTCCCGTCGTCACTGCTGCCTGATCGGCTTGCTCGGGCGCGGCTGCGGCCGGCGCGGTCAGTTCCAGGAACGCCTCCTCCAGCGAGTGGCGCAGCGCCCGCAGTTCGCGTACGTCGACACCGGCGGTGACGAGTCGTCGGTTGAGCGCGGCGGCCAGGGCCGGGTCGGTGCTGACCCGCAACATCCCGTCGACGTGTTCCACCGCCCGGACCCGGTCGTCGGCGCGCAGGCAGGCGATCGCGGTGTCGATCGGGTCGGCGTCGATCAGCAGGACGCCGGTGCCCAACGCGCCCCGTAGCTCGTCCGGCGTACCCTCGGCGACTAGCCGGCCCCGGTCGATGACCGCGATCCGGTCGCAGACCTGCTCCACCTCGGCGAGCACGTGGCTGGAGAGCAGGACCGTCTGCCCGCCTTGGCCGAGTGAGCGCAGCAACTCCCGCATTTCCGCAACGCCGGCCGGGTCGAGGCCGTTGGTCGGCTCGTCGAGGATCAACAGGCTCGGATCCTTGAGCAGCGCGGCGGCCACCCCGAGTCGCTGCTTCATGCCCAGCGAGTAGGTGCGAAACGGTGAGCGGGCCCGGGCGGTCAGGCCCACCTGATCGAGCACGCGGTCGGTGGCGGCGTCCGCCACGCCCGCGTACCGGGCGGCCAGCCGCAGGTTGTCCCGGCCGGTCAGGTGCGGGTAGAAGGTGGGCGATTCGATCAGGGCCCCGATGCGGGCCAGTTGTCGTCCGGGGGCCTGGCCCAGGACCTGGATGCGACCGGCACTCGGGCGGACGAGCCCCACCAGCATTCGCATCGTGGTCGTCTTACCAGCGCCGTTGGGCCCCAGGAAGCCGAGCACCTCACCCTCACGAACCCGCAGGCTGAGCCCGTCGACCGCGGTGACCCCACCGGGATAGCGCTTGCTGACCTCGTGCAGTTCGGCGGCGAAACTCGCACCCATCAACGGCACACCGTAACCGGAAAATCGGGCAATGGGGACCGGTCACGTCGATTTCCACGAATGTTCATGTCTGGTGCCTCGTTTCCTGTGCCGCCACGCAGGGTTGCTTGCACATCGCCAATTAATTCCTTCGGTGAGTTCGGCGGGGTGCCCGGTGGGCAGGCGTCGTATGGCCGCGTGGCTGTGATCCAGGTTGGACGCCATTCGACGCTGTGACCTGCGCTGGAGCCTCGGATGCACCACAGGGTAGCGGAGGTGATCGACGCACGGAAGAACCTCTGACCCCTTGAACGGACGTTTTGTCGCAGCTGCGGCTCACGACCGGGGCATTCGCCGACTACATTGCTTTTTTTGAAAGAGTTTGTTGACGGGGCGAGTAGATCATGGGCAGCATGTAGTCGCTTTCGAGATGGCCGATGTCGATGCATGGGAGCGGTGGATGAGCGAGTCGCCGGACGCCGGGAAGACGCTGGCAATGCGGCCGAAGCTGCGGCACGACGTGGTCTTCCTCGACGCTCCGGCCGGGGCGTACCTGCGCGGCCCGGACACCGCCTTCCTGATCAAGGGCAGGACGGCCTTCCGCTGGTTGACCTCGCTGAGCCCGTACCTCACCGGTGAACACACCCTCGCGCAGCTCACCGCGACCCTCGACGACGGGCAGCGCAGGACCGTGCTCACCCTGGTCCGGGCGCTGATCGCCCGCGGCTTCGCCAAGGACGCGGGGGAGCGCACCGAGCTGCCGCAACCGTTGGCCCGTCGATTCGCCGCGCAGGTCGAGTTCGTCGATCACTTCGCCGACGACCCCACCGGCCGGTTCCTGCGCTTCCACCAGGCCCGGGTGGCGCTGGGTGGCAGCGGGGCACCACTACTGGCGGCAGCCCGCGGTCTGCTGCGCAACGGATGCGTCACTCTGGACCTGTACCCCGAGGACGAACCGGGCTGGTACGTCGAAGCCCTCCGCGCCGACCTCGACGAGCTGAGCGCCGACCAGATCGCGGCCGAGGTTAACGTGCACGCAGCGGCGCTGACGGTTGCCGGCGCCGACGCGGTCGTCTACTGCACCGGCCCGGAGGGCCTGTCCCGCCTCGCCGACCTCGCCCGCACCTGCCACCGCGACGGTCCACTGCTGGTGCCGGTGCACTGGGACGAGCAACGCACCGTGATCGGGCCGACCGTGGCCACCGGCCAGACCCCGTGCTGGCTCTGCGCCCAGCTGCGCCTCACCGCCGCGGCCGATCCGGCGACGTCGGCGCGGTTCTGGCGCCAACTCGCCGTCTCGGTCGGCGCACCGGCGGTGCTGCCCGAGGTGACCGGCCGGATGGTCGGCAACGCCGCCGCGTTCGAACTGTTCCGGGTGCTCACCGGCGCCCTCCCGGCGGACACTGCCACCGGGGTGCTGCTGCTGGACACGACCACGTTGGAGTCCACCCGGGAGCGAGTGCTGCCGCACCCGGCATGCCCGGTCTGCCGGCACGTCGAGGTGCCCATTCCCCCGGCGCCCGCCGACAGCGACGACGAGACGACGTACCAGCGGGCCGAGGTGCTGGTGGCGCCGAACGCCGGCGTCTTCACCCGGTTCGTCGACGACCCGCTGGAACAGGCGCCGCTGAAGACGGCCCGGCTGCGGCTGCCCGGCCGCAGTGGGCCCCGCGAGGTGACCGCCTTCGACGTGCACACCGTGATGGGTGCCCGGCTGGCCGCCTACCGCACGGCGATCCGCGACCACGCCGGCCGGTACGCCGACCCGTCCGGCACGCTCACCACGAGCGCCGCCGAACTGCGGGAACGTGGCGCCGATCCGGTGTCCTGGACGGAACTGGACACGGCGGCCGGCGCACCGCCGGACGACCCGCGGCGGCGGTGGCTGCCCGCCCGGGTACTCGGCGGGGCCGACGAGGTCTGGGTTCCGGCCGCGCTGGCACTGCCGACCGGCGGCCACGACACCGAGGGCTGGGCCGAGCCGACGGTGGCCGGGGCCGCCGTCGGGGCCACCCTCGATGAGGTGATCGACCGTGGGCTGGCCGACGCGCTGGCCTACCACGCGCTGATCAACGCGATGCGCGGTCGTTCGGGCCCACGCCTGGTCTGTGACGAGGAGTTGATCGGCGACGACGACACCGCGTTTGTGGTCAAGGCGGCGCACCGGCTCGGCTGCCGGCTGACGGTCGTCGCGCTGCCGGCCGCCGCGCCGGCCCACGCGGTGCTCGCCGTCACCGAACTGCCCGGCACCGACCGCCGGTACTGGGCGCTGGCCGGTGGCTTCGACCCGGTCACCACCCGGCTGGCCGCCGTGCGGGACGCGGTCGGCCACGTCCAGGTGCGGCACTTCGAGCGGACCGACGCCGACCTCGGCGACCCGGTGCTGCGGGACTTCGAGCCGGCGACGCTCCTCGCCGACCTCGCCCCGGTCGGCTCCACCACCGACCCTGCCGACACCCCAGCCGCGACCGACCGGGCCGCCGTGCTGGCCGCGCTGGCCCAGCGGTCGATCAGCGCGCTGCTGGTGGAGACCACCACCCGCGACATCCATGCCGGCGGGGCGTTCCGCAGCGGCGTGGTCCTGCTGCGCCACCACGGCCGTACGGCCGACTGAAACCACCACGACACGTGGTCCCGACGAGGCACACATCGTGAAAGGAGGTGGAAACATGCCGATCACCCTGAACGACGAGCTGCGTGAACTGGAGACTGAGACCTTCGAGATCGAGGAGGTCGCCGACGGCTCGGAGATTCTCGCGGCGAGCAGCTCCAGCTGCTCCTGCTCCAGCTGTTGCAGTTGCAGCACGTCCAGCTGCTGCAGCACCAGCACCAGCACTTCCAGCTGCGGCTGACCGGGTGAACGGGTTCAACCCGACGCCGATGACCCTACGTCCTGGTGGGATCGCAACACGACGTCCAACCGCCGCCGGTGCGAGCCGGCGAGCAGCCCTGCGTGCCTCCGCTGGAACCATCGTGGTGGTGCGGCCCCTACCAGGACCACTGGCGCCGATCGCGGCTCAAGGAGACGTCCGTGCCGACACAACCCCCGACATCCGGTTCGCTCGCCGACTCGGTCCGTAGCGAACTGCGCGACCTGCAGACCGAGACGTTCGAGGTCGAGGACATCGCGGATCTGTCCGCCGACCTGATGGACATCTGCAGCAGCAGCACCAGCACGTCGAGCTGCTCCAGTTGCAGTACGTCCAGTTGTTGCAGCTGCACCTCGTCGAGTTGCAGCAGCACCAGCTAGGTCACCTGCCGCCGGACGTTCCGCACGCCCGGCGGTCGACGTGACCCGCACACCCCGAGGGGAGGTGTACCCAGATGCCGGAGCTCACTGAGGAACTACGCGCGCTCGAGACGGAGACGTTCGAGATCGAGGACGTCGACGCGATCGACGCCATGGTCATGGACTGGTCCAGCTCCAGCTGTTCCTGCTCGAGCTGTTGCAGTTGCAGCACGTCCAGCTGCTGTAGCAGCAGCACCAGCACCGGATGCGGCGGCGGATAACCGCCGCCGCCACCGTCCCCGCCGGCGGTCCACGTCGGCGGGGCACCCGGTACCCCGCCCCCGCCGCACGACCGCAGACAGGTGAACGCATGATCGTCGACGTCCGGACGACCTCCACCGGATGGGACAGCAGCCTCAAGCAGCTCGGTGAGGTGCTCCACGAACGCCGCCAGGAGCGGCCGCCCGCGCCGGGTCCGACGCCGCTGGACAGCCTAACCGTCCGCATCGCCGCGCTGGGGCTGATCGACGCCAACCGCGACAGCGCCGAAACGGTGTCCGGCGGCGACGTCCTGCCGGTCTGGTTGTCCAGCGCCACCGCGATGGTCGGCCCACGCTGGTCGCCGCCGACCCAGGGGGAGCACGTCGGACCCTGCCCGCTCTGCGTGCAGCGCCGCTGGCAGGCCATCCGGGTACGCGAGGAGCGTCACGCCCTGGAGCACGGCGCCCGAGTCGGCACGGTCGGCGCGCTGCCGCACCTGACCCCGTTCGCCGTCGACGCCCTGTGGCAACTCCTCCTCACCGCCGCCGACTCGCCGCCCGACCGGCCGGGAGTGGGCCGCCTCTGGCAGCTGCGCATGGACACCCTGGAGACGACGACCGTGGCGGTGCTGGTCGACTCCGAGTGCCCGGCCTGCGCCCGTCCCGTACCGGACACCGCCGAAGCTGCGGTTATGCCGCTGACCAGCCGCCCCAAGCCGGATCCGGAGTCGTACCGGCTGCGGTCGGCCGGAGAGCTTGACCTGCCGGTGACGGCGCTGGCCAACCCGCTCGTCGGTGCGTTGGGCGGCAACGCGCTGCGCGCCTACAACGCCACCGCGACCGCGCCGGTGACCGGCTACTTCCGGGTACGCAGCCGCTACGACCTGCACGAGATGTGGTGGAGCGGGCACGCCAACAGCTACGGCAGCAGCGAGACGTACGCGTTGCTGGAAGGGCTGGAACGGTACGCCGGCCAGTTCCCCCGGGCCAGGACGACCACGGTCTTCGACAGTTACGCCAACCTCGCCCCGCACGCCCTCGACCCGGCCGGCCTCGGCTACCACCCGGCGTTCTACGAAGGCCACGGGCTCTACTACGCCCCCTACTCGCCGACCGAACCCATGCACTGGGTCTGGGGCTACTCACTGCGCGACCAGACACCCCGGCTGGTTCCCGAGCAGTTGGTCTACTACCTCGACCGACGCGCCGACCAGCGCAAGTTCGTCCAGGAGTGCTCCAACGGCTGCGCCAGTGGCAGTTGCCTGGAGGAGGCGCTGCTGCACGGCATGCTCGAACTGGTCGAGCGGGACGCCTTCCTGCTCGCCTGGTACGGCTCCGCGCGGCTGGCCGAGATCGACCCGACCACCTGCCGCGACGAGCGGGTGCACTTCATGATCGATCGGGTGAACCTGCTCGGGTACGACCTGCGCCTGTTCGACACCCGCGCCGACCTGCCCGTCCCGGTGGTCACCGCGGTCGCCGTCAAGCGCGGCGACGGGCTCGGTCAGCTCTGCTTCGCCGCCGGCGCCAGCCTCGACCCCGATGACGCGGTCCGCGCCGCGGTCTGCGAGACCGCGTCGTACGTGCCCGGGTTCGACGAGCGGGTGGCCGCCAGCGAAGCAGAGCTGCGGGAGATGACCCGCGACTACACCAAGGTCACCGAACTCAGTCACCACGCCCTGCTGTACGGCCTGCCGGAGATGACCGACCACGCCCGGTTCCTCTTCGACGACCCGCCGCTGCGGTCCATGAGCGACCTGTACGGCGACTGGTTGGCGACCCGGCCGACCCACGACGACCTGCGGGCCGACACGGAATACCTGAGCGGGCTGATCGCCGGCCTGGGCGGGGACGTGGTGGCGGTCGACCAGACCTGCCCGGAGCAGGAGATCGTCGGGGTGCACACCGCGGCGGTGGTCGCCCCCGCCCTGGTACCCATCGACTTCGGCTGGCATCGGCAGCGGGTGCTCTACAGCGAACGGCTGGATCGCCATCTCGCCCGGGGCCAGCACGGACCGGACCGGCTCGGCGCCACCGGCCGCAACCTGAACCCGCACCCCTTCCCGTAGGAGCACCGGCATGCAGCTTTCGGCCCGCGACATCGTGCGGGACTACACCGAGTCGGTCTTCCGCCGGGCCCGGGTCCCGATGGAACCCCTCAACTACGAGGTCAACTGGTCCGACCAGCCCTCCCGTCACACCGCCTACCCGGGTGCCTCCCGGTTGCCGCTGCCGACGCGGCTGCCCGAGCTGGCCAGCCTGCGTGACCTGCTGACCGGCAACTCGCCGGCACCGGTGGGCGGCTGGTCGATGGCCCGACTGTCGACCCTGCTCCGGCTGTCGTACGGGGTGCTGGAGCGGCGGATGACCGTCAACTGGAACCAGGACATCACCGCCCGGTCGCACTTCGAGAACGCCGTGTGGGGGCGGGGCACCGCCTCCGGCGGCGGCATGTACCCGGTGGAGGTGTACCTGGTGGCCGGGGCGTCCGCGCCGGTGCTGCCCGGCGTCTACCACTACGACACCGGCCGGCACGTGCTCCAGCGGCTGTTGGTCGGAGACGTCAGCGACAGCATCCAGGCCGGCCTGGCCGCCCCTGAGGGCGCCGACAGCTTCCTGGTGGCGAGCCTGCGGTTCTGGAAGAACTCCTTCAAGTACAACAGCTTCTGCTACCACGTGGTCACCCAGGACCTCGGCGCGCTGCTCGGCTCCTGGGAACTGCTGGCCTCGGCGCTGGGTGTGCCGCTGCGCCGGCTGCTCTGCTTCGACCCGGAGCCGATGGATCGGCTGCTCGGTTTCGACAGCGACCAGCAGAGCGTGTTCGCGGTCGTGCCGCTGCAGTGGAGCGCCGACCCGGCCGGAACCCGTGACCCCGCCGTGCCCACCCGGGTCGGGGACGGCGGGGTCACGCCGCCCGTCCAGGTCCACTACGCCGCCCACGAGCGCTCGAAGCGGGTGCAACAGTTCCCGGCCGTGACCGCGGTCCACCGCGCGGCGGCCGACACTCCGGCCACTGTTGATCCCACCGCCGTCGTCGACGCCGCACCCCGGCCACTGCCCGGCGAACCGGTCGCGCTGCCCGAACCCCGACTCGACCTGCTCGACCGTCCCCTGTCGACGGTGCTGGCCACCCGGTCCAGCAGCTTCGGCCGGTTCCGGCGGCCACCCGAGCTGACCGTCGCCGACCTCGGCACCACGCTCGCCTTCGCGACCGCCGGGCGGCCCCAGCCGGCCGACGCCGGTCTACCTGCGGACGCGCCGGCACTGACCCGGCTCTGGGTCTTCGCGAACCACCTCGACGGTCTGCCCGCCGGGGGCTACGCCTACTGCGCCCAGCGACACGCGCTGCTGCCCGCCGCGCCCGAACCCGACGTCGGGATGTCGGCGTTCCTGCAACAGCAGTACTTCCTCACCAACTACACGATGGCGCAGGTCGGCGCGGTGCTGGCCATCTCCGGCCGGCTCGACGCCGTGCTCGACGCGTACGGTCCCCGGGGTTACCGGATCCTCAACGCCGAGATCGGCGCGGTGGCGCAGCGGGTCTACTGCGCCACGACCGCCCAGCAGGTCGGCTGCGGTGCGGTGCTGGGCTTCGACAACGTCTCCATGGACGACGCGTTGGGTCTGTCCGGCACCGACGAACGGACCGTGCTGTTCCTGCTGATCGGCCGCAACTCGGACGCCGTCGCCAACCTGGAGTACCGGCTGTGACGCCCCCGACCCGCACCGACCTGCCCATGAAGGAGACAACCGTGACGGTGGCCCTGCCCGCCCCACCGGCCGCCGAGATGTCCTGGCGGATGCCCGAGGTGTTCATGCTGCGCACCGGCGGCCTGCCGCTGGAGGTCGCCGACCGGCTCGCCTTCGATCGCAGCGCCGCCTGGGCCCAACAGGTCGTCGACCTGGAGACGCGGCTGCGGGAGACCGGTCGGGAGTTGGCCGACGCGCTGCAGGCGGTGGTGGCCCGCCACCTGGACGACGACGGGCTGCGGCAGCGGCTGATCCGGTTGCGCCGCGACGTGTACAACCTGCGCCGGCCGCGCCCGGCCGACCCGGCGGCCTGGGCCGACGTGCTCGGCGGTGCGGACCACCGGGCGCTGACCGACTGGCTGGAGACGTTCGCCGCGTACCAACGCCGCCGCAGCGACGGCGCGTCGGTGCTGGCCGAGGAGTTGACCGAGCGCCGCGCCGTGCTGCGGGAACTCGCCGACGACCCCGACCTGCGCGGCGGGATCCTGCTCGCCTCCCCGTCGCTGGACCAGTACCTGCCCGGATACCTCGCCAACTCGGCCCGGCCCGGCAAACGGACCCGCCGGGTGGAGCGGTCGCTGCTGGAGTACGCGCTGCGGACCGCCTGCAAGACCAGCCCGTTCAGCCGGCTGACCACGGTGAACGTCGGAACGTTCCGCCCCGGCGGTGGTCGGCTGCTCGACGTACGCCCCGCCCCGGACGCGGGCAAGGCAGCGGTGGCCCGACTCAACCTCGCCGTACTGGGTCGGCTGTCGGCGATCGTGCTGGCCGACGAGACGCTGCGTGCGGACCTGCCGGTCACCGTCACCACCGGCTGGCGCATCGAGCGGGGCCGGCTGCGCTACCTGCGGCGTCGCCGGACCAGTTCGGAGGACGGCGACGCGGCGATCACCCTGGAGTCGATCCACGAGTCGTTGTTCGTGCTGCCCACGGGGCAGGTCCTGCACGACATCCTGGCCGTGCTCGACGGCGGTCGGGTGCGTCGGCTCTCCGACCTGGCCGCCGACCTGGTCACCGACGGTCGTCCCGCCGACGAGGTCGGGCAGTACCTGCACCACCTGCTGCGGGTCGGCCTGCTGGTGGTGCCGAACCTGCAACTGGACATCCACGCCGACGACCCGGCGGAGGGCTACCGGCTGGCGCTGCGCGCCATCGACCGCCCGTGGGCCGACCGGCTCGCCGACCGGGTCGCCACCGTCAACCGCCTGGCCACCGAGTACCCGGCCGCCGACACCGACGGCCGGCGTGCCGCGCTGGCCCAGATCCGCCAGGAGTTGCTCGCCGCCCACACCGACCTCGGCCGCGCCGACGTGCCCGCTCCCCGGACCCTGGTGTACGAGGACGCCACGCTGCGCACCGACGTGCCGGTCACCGCTGACCGGGACCAGTGGGAGCGTACGGTGCTGCCCGGGTTGCGGGCGCTCGCGCGGATCATGCCGGTCTTCGACGTCAATATGCCCCGTCGAGTGGTCACCAAGGGCTTCTTCAAGGCCCGCTACGGTGTCGGGGGGCGCTGCGACGACCTGCTCAGCTTCGCTCACGAGTTCCAGCAGGACTTCTACGAGCACTACACCGGGCGGGCGATGCGCCGCCGGGCGTTCGACGCGGACAACACCTACGTCCGGCAGGAGAACTGGTTCCGGCAGGAGGAGATCACCACCCTGGACGACGCGCGCATCGAGGTGGCCCGGCGGGTCAACGAGGCGTACGCCGACCTGCCGGCCGACGCCGAGGAGATGGTGCTCGACGAGGCGTTCATGACCGAGGTGGCCGCGATGGTGCCGGACACGCTCGGCACCCTCGACCCGCGGTCCTTCTTCCTCCAACTCGCCGACCAGGGCGAGCGGCAGCGGGTGGTGGTCAACCGGGTCTACTCCGGCATGACGCTGCTCTTCTCCCGCTTCGCCCACCTGTTCGCCGCCGAGGATCTGGCCGGGGCGCTGCGTGCCGAGTTGGCCCGGCTCCAGCCGGCCGGTGCGGTGCTCGCCGAACTACGCGGCGGGTACGACGCCACGAACCTCAACCTGCACCCGGCGGTCACCCCCTACGAACTGGTCTGCCCCGGGGAGATCAGCTTCCGGCCGGAGGCCGAACAGATCCACATGGACGACCTCAGCGTCGAACACGATCCGCTGACCGATCGGCTGCTGCTGCGTTCCCGCCGGCTCGACGCCGAGGTCATCCCGGTCTACCTGGGCTTCCTGTTGCCGATGGCGCTGCCCGAGGTGCAGCAGGTGCTGCTCAACTTCGCGCACCTCGGGATGGCCCAGCCGGATCTGTGGGCCGGTACCAACGTGCCGTTGCCCGACCGGGGCATGATCGGCTACCCCCGCATCGTGCACGGCGATCTGGTGCTGCAACGGCGGATGTGGAAGCTGCATCCCGATCACCTGCCGCCCGCGCGTACCCTGCAGGTCGACGACGCCGACTGGTTCCTCGCCTGGCAGCGGTGGCGGCGCGAGAACGGCCTGCCGCGTCGGGTGTTCGCCACTCCGGAAGGCACCCGCCTCGCCCCCGCCGCAGCCGATGGTGAGGCGCCCGCCGGTGGTGGCGCGGCCGCTGGTGGTGCGGCCGGCGGTGGTCGGCCGGAGCACAAGCCGCTCTACGTCGACTTCGACAGCTACTTGTGCCTGCAACTGCTGGACGCGATGGGCCGGTCGGCGGGCAGCCGGTTGGTGCTCGTCGAGATGCTGCCGGACCGTGACGAGCAGATGGTGCGCGCGGCGTCCGGGACGTACGTGACCGAACTGACCGTCGAACTCAACGGTGTCCGAGGGGGACTCGACCGTGACTGACTATCCGTCGCCGGTGGACCATGGCTGGCTCAGCGTCCACGCGTTCTACGCCAGCAACGCCAACCCGATGCTGGTGGAGGGCGTGCGCCCGCTTGTCGACGAGTTGCGTGACGAAGGGCTGATCAGCCGATACTTCTTCATCAAGTACTGGATGGAGGGCCCACACGTACGGTTGCGGGTGCTGCCCGCCCCGGGCGTCGACCCGCAGCTGGTACGCACCCGGGTGGACGAGGCGCTCGCCGCCTTCCTGCGTCGCCGGCCGGCGCTGTACGAGGTCGACAGCGAGGGGCTCGGCGACCTGTACAAGCAGATGTTCCTGGCCGAGTACGGCCAGCAGCGCTGGGACGCCGAGTACGGCCCGGACGGCACGATGCCGATGCGGGCGAACAACAGCTACCACCACATCCCGTACGAGCGGGAGTACGGCCGTTACGGCGGCCCGGCGGGCATCGAGTTGGCCGAGTGGCACTTCGAGCACTCCAGCGACGTGGTGTCGGACCTGTTGGCCACCACGAACGTGCACGTACGGCCGGTGCTGCTGGGCCTGTCGGCGCAACTGGGCATGATGATGTGCGCGGTGTTCCTCGACGACGACCGGCGCATCGCCGAGTTCCTCGACGAGTACCGCCGTTTCTGGGAGGTCTCGTACTCCGAACCGAGCGACGACTACCACTCCAGCTTCGACACCAGCTACCAGCGGATGGACGGCGCGCTGCGCGACCGGTTGGCCGCCATCCGTGCGGCGGCACGAAGCCAGGCGTCGGCCCAGGCCACCGGCGTCGAGGGCCGCTGGGCGGCGCACTGCCGTGAACTGCGTGACCGGGTGGTCGCATTGGCCGGGCAGGGCAAACTGGTCTTTCAGCGCGGCGATGCCGAGCCCCGGGTGGTCGAGGACCTCGACGCGGTCGTGCCGATCCTGCTCAGCTCGTACGTGCACATGACCAACAACCGGCTGGGCGTGAGCATCCTCGACGAGATCTACCTGTCGTACCTGATGCGTACGGCGCTGCTCGACGAGCCGGCGCCGGCCGGATCCCGATGACCACCGTCGAGGCCGGCCAGAGCACCACCTGGGCCCGGCCCCGGCTGCGGCCCGAGGTCGTACTCGGCCCCGGGGTGTGGCGCGATGGCAAGATCGTGCACCACGTCAAGGACCCGCAGACCGGCTGGTTCTACCGGGTGGGGTCGCGCGAGCACTTCCTGATGTCCCGGATGGACGGTACCCGGAGCCTGGACGACCTGGCCGGCGAGTACGCCGACGCCTACCAGCGTCGGCTCGGGCCGGAGAACTGGCAGCAACTGTTCGGCATGCTGCACAAGCGGCAACTGCTGCACGGCGCGACAGACCCGGACGCTCTCGCCGCGCTCACCGCCTCGGCCGCCGCAGGCGCGGCGAAGGCCAAACGTGGCCCGTTGTCGGCCCGACTGCCCCTGTTCGACCCGCAGCGGCTGTTCGACCGGGTGCTGCCCTGGCTGGCGCCGGTTTTCACCTGGTGGTTCGTGGTGCCGGCGCTGGCGCTGGTGCTGGCCGTGGTCGGGTACGTGGCACGGTACCTGCCGGAGTTGGCCGACGGGATCGGCGGTGGCCGACCGCTGCCGGCGATCCTGCTCGCGGTGGTGGTCACCTGGCTGATCGTCTTCCTGCACGAGTGTGCCCACGGCCTCGCCTGCCGGCACTTCGGCGGTCGGGTCACCGAGATCGGGGTGATGTGGCGTTTCCCGCTGCTCGCCCCTTACTGCAAGGTCGACGACGTGGTGCTGTTCACCCCGCGTCGGCGGGTCGCCACCGCGTTCGCTGGTGTCTTCGTCAGCATGCTGGCGCTGGTGCCGTTCGCGGCGCTGCGCCTCTGGGGCCCACCCGGGGTGCTGTACGACCTGGCCGGCACGATGCTGATCTTCGGCACCGCCACCGCCGCCCTCAACCTGGTGCCGTTCCTGCGTCTCGACGGCTACCACATGCTCAGCCACGCGTTGAACCTCGCCGACCTGCGAACCGACACGTACCGCTTCTACGGCAAGCTGCTGCGCCAGGGCCCACGCGCGGTCAGCGGCCACCGGGTCCGCGACCGCGTGGCGTTCACCCTGTACGGGCTGACCTCCGTCCTGTTCGCCGGCACCGTGCTCACCCTCCTGATCCGCTACTGGTACACCACCCTCGCCCAATGGCTCAGCCCCACCTGGGCCGTAGTCATCCTCACCGCCGAAGCCGCCCTCCTGGCCGCCCTCGTCACCCACCTAACCCGCCGCCGCCCCACCCCCTAACCCACCCCCCATCCCCCTCCCGCCCCCCTTGGCGCGTCGATCTTGCACTTTCCGTCGGGATAAAACCGGCGAAAGCCGTGAACCAGCGACCAGAAGTGCAAGATCGACGCCGAGTGCGCGGGTGCGCGGGTGCGCGGTGGGTGGGGTGGGTTTTGGGGTTTTAGGGGTGGGGTGGGGTGGGGTGGGGGAACATGGGGGCGGCGTTACGGGGGACGTGATGGCGGTGGCGGGCGTGCGGGAGACAGCGGTTGAGCCGATCGTCAGCGGTGAGGACGGCAGCCTGGCCGAACAGGTGTGGCGCAACGCAGCGGAGGATCCGGACGCGGTGCAGTTCATCCGCCCGGACCCGGACCCACGGTCCTGGCCGGTACGGCGGTCCGGACACGGCGGCGCACTGCCGGTGACCTGCCGGCAGTTCCGCGACGACGTGCTGGCGTTGGCCCGTGGCTTCATCGCCGCCGGGCTGGTCGGCGGCGACCGCGTCGGCCTGCTCTGCCGTACCCGCTACGAGTGGACGCTGGTCGACTACGCGCTCTGGTCGGTCGGTGCGGTGAGCGTACCGATCTACGACACCTCCAGCGCCGACCAGATCCGCTGGATCCTCGCTGACTCCGGTGCGGTCGGTTGTGTGGTGGAGACGGCAGACCATGCCGCCACGGTCGACGGGCTGCGGCCGGAGCTGTCGGCGTTGCGGCAGATCTGGCGTGTCGACAACGGCGACCTCATCGAGCTGGTGGCCCGGGGACGTGCCGTCGACGTCGCAGCGGTGGACGCCCGTCGCCACGCGGTGACCGGCGACCATTTGGCCACGATCGTCTACACCAGCGGCACCACGGGTCTACCGAAAGGCTGCATGCTGACCCATCGCAACATCTCCGCCGACATCGGCAACGCCACTGCCGTGCTGCCGCAGTTGCTGCATCCGGGGGCGTCGACGGTGTTGTTCCTGCCGCTGGCGCACGCCTTCGCCCGGCTGATCCAGGTCGGCATGGTGTGCACCCGGGCCACGATGGTGCACAGCGCCGACATCTCCGGGGTGCTCGACCAACTGCGCCGGTTCCGGCCCACGTTCATCCTCGCCGTACCGCGCATGTTCGAGAAGCTGCACGACCAGGCGCGGCGTACCGCCGAGGACGCCCACCGGGGCCTGCTGTTCAACCTCGGCGAGCAGACGGCCCTGCGTTACAGCCGGGCCCTCGACCGACCGGGCGGACCGCGCCTGCTGGTGCGCCTGGCGCACCAGGTGTTCGACCTGGTCGCGTACCGCCGGATGCGCGCCGCGCTCGGCGGACGGTGCCGGATGGCCATCGTGGGTGGGGCGCCGCTGGGGGAGCGGCTCGCGCACTTCTTCCGGGGCGTGGGCATCACCGTCCTGGAGGGGTACGGCTTGACCGAGACCTCCCCGGCGTTGGCGGTGAACCTACCGTCGGCGATGCGGATCGGTACGGTCGGTCGTCCCCTGCCCGGGGTGCGGATCCGTATCGCCGACAACGGCGAGGTCCTCGCTCGCGGTGAGGTGGTGTTCCCCGGCTACTGGAACAATCCGGATGCCACCCGGGAGGCGATGACCGACGATGGATGGCTGCGCACCGGCGATCTCGGTCGGCTCGACGACGACGGTTACCTGTGGATCACCGGCCGGACCAAGGAGATCATGGTCACCGCGTCGGGCAAGAACCTGGCACCGGCGCCGATCGAGGAACGTATCCGGGCACATCCCCTGGTCAGTCAGGTGATGCTGGTGGCCGACGGTCGGCCGTACGTCGCCGCGCTGGTCACCGTCGACCCGCAGGCGTGGCAGCGGTGGCGGGACGAGCACGGGCAGCCCGGCGCCTCGCTGGCGAAACTCCGCGACGACCCCCGACTGCGGGCCGAGATCCAGCATGCGGTCGACCGGGCCAACCGGACGGTGTCGCGTGCCGAGCAGGTGAAGACCTTCCGGATCCTGCCCCGCGATCTCACCGAGGTCGACGGCGAACTCACCCCCACCCTCAAGGTCAAGCGGGAGGCGGTGCAGGATCACTTCGCCGAGGAGGTCGCCGCACTGTTCCGTCGATCCTGAGCCTGCTGCGGCCGTGACTTCTCGCTCGCTCCTGAGTCTCCGCCGGGCCGCCTCGTGGCGCGGCGGCGGCCTGCCAACGGCGCACCACAGCGTCGGCGTTCGACCCGGCCGAGGCTGGTGCGCCCGTCTACCCGCCGCCATGCCCGACCTTTCCGCACACGACACGCCGGACGCTATGTGATCGCATGGTCGCGGCAGGTTAGGGTTCGTTCGCATCTGTTGGCTGGCGGCATGGAGAAGTCGGGTGACGGATCGACGGCGAGGGTGGCTGAGGCGTGCCCTGCTGCGGCTCGGATTCCTGACCGTCCTGGCCGCCTGCGCCTGGGGTGTCCACGAGGTCGCGACGGTCGGCGTCGCCCACGCCGCCGAATCGTCGCCGGTGACCAGGTCGGAAACCCCGATCGACCAGTTGACCGGGCTGGCTCGGGATCTCCCCGCCCTCCGGGTCGGCGCGGTCGCACCCGGAGATCGGAAGGGCGACACCCATCGTCCTCCGGTGACCATCGCCCCGCCCCGCCGGCCATCGCACGCCCCGCCGGCCCCGGAGCCGCCGGCGCGGAAGCCATCAGAGCAGCCGAAGCGGACACCACCGGACAGGCCCGAGCCGCACCAGCCGGCGGACAGACCTGAGCAGCCGGTGCCGCCGCAGAAACCAGACCACGCAACACCGTCGCGCGACGGCGACGGGCATCCCGTTGCGCCGCCGGTCGTCGGGCATCCCGTTGCGCCGCCTGAGGCCGGGCCTGGTCACGTCGACCTGCCGCGTGAACCGGCCGTACCCCGCTCCGACGGACCGCCCTCGGTGCCCGACGACGAGCCCGACGTCGCCAAGGTTGCCGCGCAGTTGACGAACGACCTCGGCAGGGATCGGTCCGTGTACCGGGTGGTGGCGCACTGGTTGGCGAGCGAGCAGATCGCCGCCCACGCCGATCCGACCGGGTACTTCCCAGGCCAGGCGCCGCTGTCTCCCGGGCCCGCCTCCAGCGGAGTCGACTCCACGCCGTGCTTGCACAGCAACACCGCCGACGCGGGACCGGCTGCGTGGGCTCCGCCACCGGTGCGCAGCCAGCTGACCCGTCCGACACGGACCAAGCGGCGGCAGTCCCGGTCTCCTCGGCCGAGAAGCCGGCCAGCCTGACCGGCGAAGTCGAGGCAACCCGCCGTCCAGCCGCGTCCGTGCCGATCGGTCGACACGCCTTCTGACGGCCGCGAAACGCGACCCTGCCCCCAGCGGTCCGGCCACGTCCGCGCCTGAGACGCGTGCCTGGACCAACCCCCATGCACTCGGACTTTCGTCTTACCAGGAGTTCCCATGCACCTTGCCCCGCTGGTCAAACGCGCCCGATGGTGTGACATCGACTGGATCGTCGACCTCGTGACCGCCACCGTCACCCCCACCACGCTCGGCGCGTGGCTCGTGCCCGACGAGCGGCGCCGTCCCGCCGTGCTGGCCGCCGCGGCCCGCATCTGGGTCGAACACGCGTTGCTGTTCGGCGACGCGTTCCTGCTCAAGGACGGCGCGGCGGCCACCGTCTGGTTCCACCGCTACCGTCCGATACCATCACCGTCGCGCTACGCCGAGCGCATTGAGGACGCCTGCGGCGAGCGCGCCGCACACTTCCGCCGGCTGGACCAGGTCCTCGCCGCGCGTCGTCCGCAGGAGCCCCACAACCACCTGGCGATTCTCGCGGCGCCGCCGGACGCCGACCGGGCGGGCCAGGCCGCGGCGGTGCTCGCCGGCAGTCACCAACTGATGGACACCCTCGGCCTGCCGATCTACGCCGACCTGTACCACAACGTCGACCGACGTCTGTACCAACGGCTCGGCTACCGGGAACGTCACCAGATGGCGCGGCCGGACGGGGCCCTCGTCGACCTCCTCTGGCGACCCGCGCCAGCGATGCGGGTCCGCGCCACGACGCACGCCGGGCCCCGCCGCGACCAGCAGTTGCCCGAACATGCCGCGACGCCACCGTGACGTCCGCCAGTCGACGAGGCACGGTCGGCCGCTACATCGGCATCGCGCAGACGATGTACGGCCTCGGGTTCGCCCTCGGCCCGCAATGGGCGTGCTCGCCTGGAACCGGATCGGGGCCGGTGTCTGGATCCTTTGTGCGGTGACCGGGGTGCTCTCCGCGGCGTGTGCGGCGATCGGCGTCCGGCAACCGGTGCGTGCCGCACCCGACCAGCCGGACAGGACGGCTGACTCGCCGTTGTCCGGGCCGCCCAGGGCGGTCAGGAGGGCGGGTGCGGTTCTCAAACGCCGGTGGTAGCCGGACCGGCACGCTTGCCCGTCAGCGAGGTGCTGTCACCGGTGACGGTTCGCGTACGGCTCAATCGGGCAGCAGCGGCATCTCCGGCCCGGCGTCGTGACCGAGGAGCACCGCACGGGTCAGGGCCGTGCTGCCGAAACGTTCGCGGACCGCGTCGACCGCCGCGTCCAACTCGGCCGACGGGTCATGATCCCAGGGCAGGGTGAGCTGGATGTGCCCGTCGCCCAGGTTGCCGACCGCGACCCCGATCAGCGTGACGCCCCGCCGCTCGATCTCGGGCTGTGCCGCCCGCAGCAGCGCGCGGGCGGCACCGAGCACGGTGCCGGTGTCAGCGGTCGCCTTGGCCAGCGTGCGGGAGCGGGTGGCCCGGGTGTAGTCGGCGAAGCGCAGCCGCAGGGTTATGGTCCGCCCGGTGCGAGCGGCCGAGCGTAGCCGCCGGGTGACCCGGTCGACCAGACCGGCGAGGATCGCCTCCAGTTCGGTCGGGTGTCGCCCCGATCGGCCCAGTGCGTGTTGCGCACCCATCGAGCCGCGGCGTCGGCCCACCTGCACGGGCCGGGGGTCACGGTTGTGCGCCAGCGCGTGCAGGTGTCGCCCGGCGCCGCCGCCGAGCAACGAGACCAGCGTCGCCTCGCCCAGGCGGGCCACGTCACCGACGGTACGGATGCGGTGCTGGCGTAGCTTGTCGGCGGTCACCGGCCCGACTCCCCACAGCCGCTCGACCGGCAACGGATGCAGGAAAGCCAGCTCCCCGGCCGGCGCAACCACCAGCAGGCCGTCCGGCTTGGCCACCCCGCTGGCGACCTTGGCCAGGAATTTCGTCCGGGCCACGCCCACCGTGATCGGCAGGCCGACGCCGTCGCGTACCGCCTGACGCAGCCCGGCCGCGATCTCGGCCGGCGGCCCGACCAGGCGACGCAGGCCGCCGACGTTGAGGAAGGCTTCGTCGATGGAGAGCCCTTCGACCAGCGGCGTGGTCTGCCGGAAGATCTCGAACACCGCCCGGCTGGCCGCGCTGTAGGCGGCCATCCTGGGTGGTACGACGACCGCGTCCGGGCACAGCCGACGGGCCTGCGTGCCGCCCATGCCGCTGCGTACGCCCCGGGCCTTGGCCTGGTAGCTGGCGGCCAGCACCACACCGCCGCCCACGATCACCGCCCGGTCGCGTAGCTGTGGATCGTCGCGCTGCTCGACCGAGGCGTAGAACGCGTCCAGGTCGGCATGCAGGATGGTGGCCTCGCCCGACACCCCGCCATCATCGCACAGGTGTTCTAAAAGCGGGTGTGACCTGCCGCGAATTGCCTCACGACGAGACCTGACAGCGCCTCGTGGGTCTCCTCGTCGGCCGCCACCAGCAGGCCACCCACGCCGGCGCCGGGCGGTTGACCGGCCAGACCGGTGACCACGCAGCAGACAGGATGTGGGTCAGTGTTGGGCGGCCGGTGACGGGGTGGCGCTGCCGCCCTGGGGCGCCTCGTGCGACATCAGGTCCGCGATGGCGGCGCGGTCGGCCGCCGAGGGCAGTCCCCATTCCGGGCGATACCCGTACACCTCGCGTAGTGGGGTGGAGGTGGTCCGGCCGCCGAGGATCTCCACGGCGTCGGTGTCGATCAGAGCGGGATGTTCGACGCCGCACGCCTCGGCGACCTTCATCAGGTCCCGCCGCAGGGTCTTGACGTAGTGCGCGGCGCGGACCGCCTTGGAGGCCGGGTCCACGCCCCGGGCCAGCCAGGCGTTCTGGGTGGCCACCCCGGTCGGGCAGGTGTCGGTGTGGCACTTCTGGGCCTGGATGCAGCCGATCGCCAGCATCGCCTCCCGGCCGACGGCCACCATGTCGCAGCCGAGCGCGAAGGCGACCGTCGCGTTGTCGGGCAGGCCCAGCTTGCCGGAGCCGACGAAGACCACCTGTTCGTGCAGGTCACGTTCGGCGAACGTGGCGTAGACCCGGGTGAAGCCCTGCTGGAACGGCAGCGACACGGAGTCGGTGAAGATCAGTGGTGCGGCGCCGGTGCCGCCCTCGCCACCGTCGACGGTGACGAAGTCGACCCCTCGGCCGGTGTCGCGCATCAGGTCGGTCAGTTCGGTCCAGAAGTCGAGATCACCGACGGCGGACTTGATGCCGACCGGCAGACCGGTCTCGGCGGCCAGCAGTTCCACCCAGTCGAGCAGGCTGTCGCAGTCAGAGAACTCGGCGTGCCGGGACGGACTCACGCAGTCCCGGCCGACCGGGATACCCCGGGTCGCGGCGATCTCCGCCGACACCTTCGCCGCCGGCAGCAGCCCGCCCAGGCTGGGCTTGGCGCCCTGGCTGAGCTTGACCTCCAACGCCCGCACCGGCGCGCCGGCCACCAGGTCCTTCAGCCGGGCCAGGTCGAATCGGCCCCGGTCGTCACGGCAGCCGAAGTACGCGGTGCCGAGCTGGAAGATCAGTTCGCCGCCGTGCCGGTGGTACGGCGACAGTCCGCCCTCGCCGGTGTTGTGCAGGCAACCGGCGATCGCCGCGCCCCGGTTCAACGCCTCCACCGCCGGCCCGGACAGCGAGCCGAAGCTCATCCCGGAGAGGTTCACCACCGACTCCGGCCGGAACGCGCGGGCGCGTCCCCGGGCCGCGCCGAGCACCTTCGCACACGGCAGCCGCACCTCGTGCCCGACGGTCGGCGCGGACGGCGGCACCACCCGACCGAACGTACGGTGCTTGATGATCGGATAGCCGGGCGTGAACTCGATGTCGTTGTCGGTGCCGAAACCGAAGTAGTTGTTCTGCTGCTTGGCCGAGGCGTACACCCAGCGTCGCTGGTCGCGGGTGAAGGGGCGTTCCTCGTTGTTGCCGGCCACGATGTACTGCCGCAGCTCCGGCCCGATCGCTTCGAGCAGGTAGCGGGCTCGGCCGAGCAGCGGGAAGTTGCGTCGCAGCGCGTGTTCGCGTTGCAGCAGGTCACGGGTGGCGACGGCGGCGAGCGCGGCGACGGCTGCCGGTACGGCGTGGCGGGCCCATCTCATCTCGCCACTCTTTCCGTCGCCGTACCAGGTCAAACGTCTCGCCGGCCGGTCAACGACGACGACGCATTGACCGAGGGTGCTACCTGTGGCGGTGTGTCCGTGACCGACCATCACGCACCGGGCTCGGTGCCCGGCGGCGCCGCCCGCCGTCTACCGTCCCCGTCGGACGAAACACCAACCGGCCGGCGACGGACGGCACCTGAGGGACGGATGGCCCCGACGAACGTGGTGACGATAATGATCATCGTACTCAGGAACACCGTCCAGCTGCGCGGAGCACGGGGAGCGGCGACATGATCGGATGGCAGGTTTCCGGTTACACCCCGGTCCGCCGGCTCGGTGCCGGTGCGTCCGGCAGTGTCGATCTCGCCGTCCACGACGCCACCGGCACCCCAGTGGCGATCAAGTACCTGACCGGTCGGCTCCACGACGACTTGTTCCGGGCTGCCTTCCGGGCCGAGGCCCAGCTGCTGTCCGACATCGACGACCCGTACGTCTGTCGCCTCTACGAGTATGTCGAGGCGCCCGATGGGGCGGCGATCGTGATGGAACTGGTGAACGGGGTGTCGCTGCGCCAGATGCTGCGTGCCCAGGGGCCGACCACACCGGAGTCTGCGCTCTGCGTACTCAAGGGCTCGCTGGCCGGGCTGGCCGCCGCCCACTCCCGTGGGGTGGTGCACCGCGACTACAAGCCGGAGAACGTGCTGATCTCCGCCGAGGGCGCGAGCAAACTCGCGGACTTCGGTATCGCCATGCCGGTCGGCGCCGACTCCGGCGGCAGCGTAACCGGCACACCCCGTTACATGGCCCCCGAACAGTGGACCGGCGCCCCCGCCAGCCCGGCGTGCGACATCTACGCCGCGACCGCCACCTTCTTCGAGTGCCTCACCGGCCACCCCCCGTACGACGGACGGGACCTGGCCACCCTGCGACAGCAGCACGTTCGAGGGTCGATCCCGACCGATCCGGCCCCGCGCCCGATGCACGGGCTGCTGCGGCACGGTATGGCCAAGCGTCCCGCTGACCGGCCGCAGCCCGCGCAGGTCTTCCTCGCCGAGCTCGAACAGGCGGCCGTCGGGGCGTACGGAGCGGACTGGGAGGAACGCGGCCTGCGGGAACTGGGCCGGCGGGCCGCGCTGCTGGCCGCCCTCTTCCCGTTCCCGGACGGCAGCGGCGGCACCGTCAGCGTGGCCAGCACCGCGCTCGGCGCGTCCGGCGCACCGCCGGGCGGGGACGGCGCCGGCGAGCGGCCGGCGCCGCGCCGCACCGGGCGGGCCCGGGCAACGCTGGTCGGTGGCGGGTTGGTGGCGGCGCTGCTGGTCGGCGGCGTCGGGCTCGGCTACGCGGCGCAGGACGAGCCGCCGGTACCGACCGGTGCGGCGGCCGAGGCGAGGACAGACCTGACCGACGACCCGGCCGCGACAGTCGGCGCTGTGCTCACATCTGCTCCGACACCCACGTCCACGCCCGACGTGTCTGGCACCCCCACCCTCACACCTGTCGTGCCTGCCGCCCCGACGACCGGCGGCCCCACCGCCCCGGCCGGCCCCAGCACCTCGCCGACGCCCAGCGACAGCCCCGCACCGTCCACCGTGGCCTCGACTCCGGCCAGCACCAGCCCCGCGCCACCATCGGACGCCGCGCCCAGGATCGGCCGGGTCTCGGTGAGCCCCACCGAACTGGATCCGGTCGGCTGTCCCTACGGACCCACCGCGAGCACCGTCATCGCCATCGTCGATGACGACCACTCGGCCTCGGTCGACCTGCGGGTCCACTTCCGCTACGCGATCGGGCAGCAGTCGCACGAGCGGAGCCTGAGCCTGCTGAAAAACGGCCAGTTCCGGGGCGTGCTGGGCGATCTGCCCCAGCCCAGGGCCACCACCCGGATCCCGGTGACGGTCGTCGCGACGGACGCCGCCGGCAACACCGCCACCAGCCAGACGGTGTACGTCACCCTCTATCCCTTCTGCACGCCGGGCTGACCGGGCGTACCCACCTACCAGGCCGACGACGACGTGGGAGACCCAGCCGTGACCCAGCCCGACGACGTGACCCAGGCCCTACCGACCCAGCAGATGCCGCCGGCCCCGCCCGCGCACCCCCGCACCCCGCCGGCATCGACGGACGAACCGACGGTGTTGCTGGGTGGCGGCGAGCCGACGGTATCGCTGCATGGCGGCGAACCGACGGTATCGCTGCATGGCGGCGAGCCGACCGTGTCGCTGGGTGGCGGCGAGCCGACCGTATCGCTGCATGGCGGCGAGCCGACGGTGTCACTGGACCAGACTGTGCGCCAGGTGGCCCCGAACCTCGGCGTCACCGACGGGGACCTCACCGTGTCCCTCGGCCCGGCCGGCATGACAACGCATGCCCCGACCGCCACCGGCGCGTACGCCGTGACCCATCCGGGTGAGGCCACGGCGGCCCAGGTCGCATTCGACACGGTGCGCACGACCGGTGCGCAGACTGGGGGCGGCGCGTTCGTGGCTCCGACCACCGGTCCCGGCGGTGAGCTGCGGTTCGGGCCTGGTGTGCCGGTCGGTCCGCCGCCGGCACCCGCCTGGCCGACCCCGGTGCCTGCGCCGCGTCCCCGGTCCGCCTGGCGCCGGCTGGTGTCGGTGCTGTCCACCCTGCTCACCCTCGCCCTGATCGCCGCGGTCGGGCTCTGGATCTGGCAGCGGCTCGACCCGCTGGAGATCGGTGAGGTGAGCGTCGTCGTGCCCCGGCCGGCCGGCGCGCGGTGCGACGTCACGGTGGACGTGGTCGCGACGGTGCACACGAACGGCCGTGCGGGCACCATCGAGTACCAGTGGCTGCGCTCCGGGAGCGCGCCGGGTGCACTGCTGCGCGAGCGGGTCGGTCCGGGGCAGCGGACGGTCGAGTTGACCCTACGGTGGTCGTTCAGCGGAGTCGGCAGCACCACCGAGACGGCCACCGTGAACATCGTTTCGCCGTCATCCGCGCAGGCGGTCACCGAGGTCGCGTACGCCTGTCCGGGCTGAGCCGGACACTACCGACGTTTCTCGCGCAGGCCACCCGGGTAGGTCGGGCCGGACGTATCACCCGCCCCTGTGGAGGACCATCCGATGCGAGACAACTTCGGTGACGCGGTGGGGGAGACCCTCCGCTCGATACTGCTCTTCCTGCCCCGCGCCGTCGCCTTCGTGGCGATCCTGGTGGCCGGTTGGCTGATCGCCAAGGCGGTCCTGAAGCTGGTGGACCGGCTGCTCGAACGCGTCGGCTTCGACCGCGCCGTCGAGCGTGGCGGGATCCGTCGGGCGCTGGCCCGTTCCCGGTACGACGCCAGCGACATCGTGGCCCGACTGGCCTACTACGGCGTCCTGCTGCTCACCCTCTACCTGGCCTTCGGCATCTGGGGACCAAACCCGATCTCCGACCTGATCGCCGGGGTCATTGCCTGGCTGCCGCGTGCCTTCGTCGCGATCGTCATCGTGGTCGTCGCCGCTGCGATCGCCAGCGCGGTGAAGGACATCATCTCGGGGGCGCTCGGCGGTCTGTCGTACGGCCGGCTGCTGGCCACCATCGCCTCGGCGTTCATTCTCGGTCTGGGCATCATCGCCGCCCTCAACCAGATCGGGGTCGCCACCGCCGTGACCACTCCGGTGCTGATCGCGGTGCTCGCCACCGTCGGCGGCATCCTGGTCGTCGGCGTCGGTGGCGGACTGGTCCGACCGATGCAGAGCCGATGGGAGTCCTGGCTGTCCCGCGCCGAGCAGGAGTCGCGGACCATCACCGAGCATGCCCGCGCCTACTCGGCAAGTCGCCGCGACGCCGAGCAGCGCCCGGCCGAGCCGACCACCCCCGTCCACCCGGAGCCAGTCACCCCGGCCGCGAGCGTTCCCACCGAGCCGACCTTCAGCGCACCGTCCGCGCCCACCCCGGCCGCGTCGTTCGGTGACCGGACCGACGACGTCCCCGCGTACGACGACCCGGAGGCCACCCAGGTGGTCAGCGCCCCGGGCATCGACAGTGACCCGACGACGCCGCTGCCGCGCCAGGACGACCCGGAGGCCACCCAGGTCACCTCACCGGCGCCCGAGGTGCCGGCACAGCGCACCTCCGACGACAGTGAGTCGACCATCATCCTGCCCAGGCCCGACGAGCCCCGCCGTTGAGGCTCGCGCGGGACGGGACCGAGCGGTTCCGTCCCGCGCCTTTGCGGGCAGCGCCGCGCCTTGCCGCCCGCTACCATCGCCGCTATGAAGTGGCGACATTGATGCCTTGTCCGAGGCCGTGGGCCGCCTGCGGTCGCCGTAGCACCGGCGTCCGTCATCCCGCCCCGCCCGGAAGGCTTCATGACTCTCACCACCACAGGTGGCCGCCGTCTGGCGTCCACCCTCTACGCGTACGCGTTCCTCACCGACCTGGTGCTGCTCTACCCGGTGTACGCCCTGCTGTTCGCCGACAGCGGCCTGTCGGTCGGGCAGATCTCCTCGCTGTTCGTGATCTGGTCGGTGGCCAGCATCGCCCTGGAAGTACCCTCCGGCGCGTGGGCTGACGCCACCTCCCGGCGTCTGATGCTCTGCCTCGCGCCACTGTGCACCGCCGCCGGTTTCGCCCTGTGGACGTTCATGCCGTCCTATCCGACGTTCGCCCTCGGGTTCGTGCTCTGGGGAGCGGGCGCCGCCCTCGCCTCTGGTGCGCTCGAAGCGTTGGTCTTCGACGAACTCGACCACCTCGGCCTTGCCCACCGCTACGCCCGCACCATCGGCCGGGCCCGTACCGCCGGCACCGTCGGCGTACTCGCGTCGATCGTGCTGGCCGGGCCGGTGCTGGGGTTCGGCGGCTATCCCGCCGTCGGCCTGGCCAGCGTCACGGCCTGCCTGCTCGCCGCCGCCGTCGCCACCCGCTTCCCCGAGCACCGGGCAGCCACGGGGGATCCTGTCACCGCCGGCTCGTCGGACGCGACAGCACAGGCCGGGACCGCCGACGAGCCCGGCTGGTGGCCGGGCCTGCGCCACGGGATCGCCGAGGCCCGACGGGATCGCCGGGTACGCGCCGGGGTGCTGCTGGTCGCGGTGGTGACCGCGACCTGGGGTGCCCTGGAGGAGTACACCCCGCTGCTGGCCCGGGACACCGGTGTCGCCCTGACCACGGTGCCGCTGCTGCTTCTGCTCCTCGCGGTCGGGCAGGTGGCCGGCGGCCTGCTCGCACCGGCCGGCGAGCGGCTACGCACCCGTGGGTACGCCCTCCTGTTGGCCGGGTCGGCACTGGCCCTGGCCGCCGGGGCGTTGCTGCGACACCCGACCGGCTTCGTGCTGCTGGCGGGGGCGTTCTGCGGATTCCAACTCGCCTCGGTGCTGGCCGACGCAAGGTTGCAGGCCCGGATCACCGGTGCGCAACGGGCCACCGTCACCTCGCTGGCCGGGATGGCCACCGAAGTGATCACCATTGCCGTGTACATCGGGTTCGGGCTGGTCGCCACCACGAGCGGCAACGGTGTGGCCTTCGCGCTCGCCGCCCTGCCGTACCTGTTGATCGCGGTGCTGATGGTGGGCGGCGGCCGTCAGGGCTGGTCGACGTCCAGATAGACCCAGCGTCCGTCCTCGCGGACGAAGCGGCTGCGTTCGGTCATCGCGCCGGGGCCGACGCCGTCGCGGTAGTGGGCCCGGAACTCGACGATGCCCGTGCTGTCGAACAGCCCACCCTGCTCGGTGGCGACCACCTCGAGGCCGGTCCACCGCTGGCCGGGATCGATCTGCAGCCGTGCCGGTCGGGTGCTGCTGTGCCAACTGCCCAGCAGGTAGTCCGGCTCGCCGACGGCGAAGGCGGCGTAGCGGGAACGCATCAGCGCCTCGGCCGTCGGTGCCTGCGCCTCACCTCGATGCAGCCGACCGCAACAGTCTCGGTAGGGCAGACCCTGCCCGCACGGGCACACTCCGACCGGATCAACCCGTTCCGACCGCCTGCTGTCTCGTCTGGCCATCCCACCATCCTCGCCGCGCTGACCCGAGCCGGCCACGCCGGGGTGCGCCAGCCCGCAGGCCATCGGAGGTTGTCACCTGTCGGGCGGGTGGGGCGCCGGTCAGCGCGACCCGGTACGCGCGCCACGCCGACTACCGAACGACTCCATCGTCGTCGCCTTCTTCGCCGGTGTCGTACTGGCCGCGCGGGACCGTGCCGCAGCCGCCTGGGAAGCCGTCGTCTTACGCGTCGCCGCCTTCTTCGTGGTCGTCTTCTGCGCGGGCGCCGTTGCGCCGGTGGCCTTGCCGGCCGGCGCCTTCTTCGCCGTCGCCCGGGTGGCTCCCGACGCCTTCCGGGTCGCCGCTGCTGCCTTCTTGACCGCCGGTGCCGTCTTCGCGGCGTTGCCCGTCTTCGGGGTGGTGGTCTTCTTCGCCGCCGTCGCCTTCGCGGTGGGTCGACGGGTCGGCGTGGCCGTGGCGGAGACCGCCTTCTTGCGGGCGGTGCGCGGGGACGTCGCCGCGGTCTTCCCGCCCGGCGACTTCGCGGCCGTGGCCCCGGTGGCCCGCCTCGTCGCCGTCGCCACCTTCTTCGCCGCCACCTTGCCCGGCGGCGGAGCCTTACGTGCTCCGGTGTGCTTCCTGGCTCGTCCTGCGTCCGCCATTCGTCGCTCCTCGGGATCTGCCGTGGACGCACGGTCTTCCCGACACCGGGACGGCCAAACGCCCGCCACCGGACGTAGCGCCTCACCGCGTGCGGGTCGCGAACACGATCACGTTGTCGACATACTCGCCGCTGTCCTGGTCGAACCGGCCGCCGCAGGTGATCAGGCGCAGCCCGGCGACGGCCCCAGGGCCGTACACCAGGTCGGTGGGAAACCCGTTCTTCGGGTACGCCTCGACACCGTCGACGGCGAAGCGGACCACGGTGGCGTCGGCCCGGGCGATGTGGACGGTGTCGCCGGTACGCAACCGCCCCAGGTCGAAGAAGACGGCTGGCCCGCCCGGGGAGTCGACATGGCCGACGACCACCGCGTTGCCCAGCTCACCCGGGCTGACCCCGGGCGAGTACCAACCGGCCACCCTGGGCCGGTCCAGCGGTGGCACCTCCAGCGCCCCCGAAGGGTCGGCGGCGACCGGGAGCAGCGGTGCGCGTACACCGATGCGGGGAATCCGGACCTCGACGGGGTCGGCGCGTGGCAGCGGCGGCAGGCTCGGCGCGGTCACCGCCTGTGGTGGCAGCCCGGCGCTGTCGGGCTGCGGCGGCCGAGACGGCAACTGCGCGACGCCGACGCCGACCAGTACCAGCCCGGCCACCGCCAGCAGCGTGACCAGAAGGCGACCGAGGTGGTACCCCCGCATGTTGTGCCTCCTGTAGTCGCCGATGCCGGGCCGCGGCCAGCGTTTCCCCGCAGCCGAATCGGTCAGAGCGTCGCGGCCTCGGCCGCGTGGCGCCGGCGGCGGGCCAGGATGACCGCGCCGCCGAGCGAGGTGACGAGCAGGGTCGCACCAGCGGCCAGCGTTCCGCCGCCGCCGACGTCCCGACCACCGGCCTGCGCACCGCCGATCGGGGTGACCGTGAAGGTCGCGCTGCCGTCGGGCGTACCGTCGCCGCAGGTGGCAGCCACGGTGTACGTACCCAGGGTGAATCCGGCGGTGAACAGCTCGGCACTCAACCCGCCACTGGCCGCAGCGGTGGTGGACCGGACATTCTGATCACGGTCGGGCCCGGTGACGTGGAAGATCGCATCGCCGGAGTTCGGATTGCAGTTGGTCGCGGTGAGTACGACGGTGCCCCCGACCGGGGTGGTCGACGGTGACACGGTGGTGTCGGCCAACGAGGTGCCCGGCAGCAGCAGCGCCCCGAGAGCGATACCGCCCGCCACTGGTACGAGAACTTTGGTTGCCTTCATACGCGTCTTCCCTCACTTTTCGTCCGCTGACTGCGTAGGACGCTGTTCGGGTGGCCAACTCCGCGACGAGCACCGGTGTGCCCAACACTAGGGGCGCTTGGTCCCGATCCGGTGAAAATGAGAAATCCTCGTTGCCGTCCCGTGTCCTCCGTCGGAGGCGCCGGCGACATCCATGGTCCGGCCCGAGCGGTCGTCGCGGTGATCGACTCCGTTGCGCCGGAATGGCGGTTTCCGACCACTGCGCATCCCGCCGTTACGGCGGAACCGGGCCGCCCGAACCACGCCACCCAGCGACTCCCGCCCCGACCGTCGACTGATCGCCCAGATGTCCGCCTCCGTCCTCGCCGGCCGGTCGAGCTGATGGACGGATAATCGGTTCTGGGGCCGGGCCGGTCAGCCGGCGGCGGAGTGCGCTCTGGGGCGTGTCGGCAACGGTGTCCGGTTCTGGGGTTCGGTCGGTCAGCCGGCGGCGGAATCCGTGAGGGGGTCGGGGCGTTGTATCGACTGACGGACCGAGCAGGGCGGCCTATCCCTTGAGGTGTGGCCCCCATGGTCCCGAGCCCGACCAGACGCCCCGGCCCCTAGGGCCAGGGTTCCGAGCCGATCAGGCCCCGGCCTCAGTCGTCGGCTTCGGCATCCGGGAATGATGGTGGGTGGTCGGTCGTTGTACATGGTCCCGGCGCCGCGAAGGGCCCTCGCCCCGCGAGTGAGCCGGAGATCCTTTTCCCCCTTGTTCTTCAGCGCCTGACGGCGTCGCACGCACCCGTCCCCCGAGGTGTGTGTCTACCCCCGAATGGAGCTTGGTCATGAACTCGAAGCTGCTGCGTAAGAGTGTTCTGGGTATTGCTGGTGTGGCCTTCGCCGGTGGTGTGTTCGCCGGTCCGGTGGCCGCTCACGCCGACGCCGCCGCGGTGAAGGCGGGCCCTGTGGCCGTGCAGGCTGGCAAGCCGGACACGAGCAAGTTGATCCCGCATGGTGTGCAGGGTGCGCAGTCGCGCATCGATCTGAACGATGAGCAGGTGGCGAACACGAAGGCGATCATCGCGGCGACGAAGAAGGCCGGTATGGACGAGCGTGCCGCGGTGGTGTCGATCGCGACGGCGTTGCAGGAGTCGAAGTTGGAGAACCTGGGTCACCTCGGCGACCGTAACGATCATGATTCGCAGGGTCTGTTCCAGCAGCGTCCGTCCAGTGGTTGGGGCACGGTGGAGCAGATCACCGACCCCGAGTACTCGACGACCGCGTTCCTGAAGGGTTTGAAGCAGGTTGATGGTTGGCAGGACATGCCGCTGACCAAGGCCGCCCAGACCGTGCAGGTGTCGGCCTACCCCGATCATTACGCCCAGTGGGAGCAGCAGGCCGCCGATCTGGTCACCAAGTACTGGAACAGCTGACCCCCACGACGCACGGACATTCCTCCACAGGGGGAGCAAGAAGGCTGTTGGCCGGCACCCGCAACCCGGGTGCCGGCCAACAGCCGTCCGCACCCGCAGAACAGACCGCAACGGCGACGGGCGTTAACAAGGGGCCCTTCCTCTACCGCAGGCGTTAACAAGGGGCCCTTCCTTCAGCGCCATCTGGTGGGTGTGGCAGCGTGGCCGGGTGGGTTGTACGCCATTGGACGTCGACCTCGCCCTGGTCGGCGGGGGTGGGGCCGCTTCGCTCGTGCTGGCCGCCCTGGCCCGGCACGGCGTGCACGACCTGCGCATCGCTGTCGTCGATCCGGTACACCGGCGCGGCCAGGACCGGACCTGGGCGTTCTGGGATCGGCCCGGCAACGATCTGGACGAGTTGCTCAGTGCGAGCTGGTCGCGGGTCGAGGTGGTCACCGCCGAGGCACCGCGCACCCTCGACGTCGCTCCGCTGCGGTACGCGATGCTGCGGTCGGCCCCGATCTACGACCGGGCCGCCGAGGCCGAGCGGCGCCTGGGCGTGACCCGCGTCGTCGCCGACGCCGACAGCCTGTCCGACCACGGCGACGCTGTGCTGGTGAGCACCGGCGCCGACCGGTCGGTCCTGCGGGCCGGTTGGGTGTTGGACTCCCGACCCCGGCCACCGGATCGGCCCGGGCGGACGAACTGGTTGCAGCACTTCCGTGGCTGGTGGCTGGCGGCGGACCGGCCGATGTTCGACCCGACCCGCGCCGTGTTGATGGACTTCCGTACGCCGCAGCCGACCCGAGGGGTGTCCTTCGGGTACGTGCTGCCGGTCAGCAGCCGCTACGCGTTGGTCGAGTACACCGAGTTCTCACCGCACCTGCTGACCGGGGCGGCCTACGACCGTGCCCTGGCCGGCTACTGCGAACTGCTCGGCCTGGATCCGGCCCGGTTCACCGTCGGTGAGGTCGAGAACGGTGTCATCCCGATGACCGACGGACCGTTCGTCGCCCGCCCGTCGCCCCGGGTGGTACGCCTCGGCACCGCCGGTGGGGCGACCCGCCCGTCCACCGGATTCACCTTCGCGGCCATGTACCGCCAGGCCGACCAGGTGGCCCGGGCACTGGCCGCCGGAGGGCCACCGGTGCCGGCGCCCGCGTACCCTCGGCGGCACCGCTGGATGGACGCGGTCGCGCTGCGGGCACTGGACCGCGACCTGGTCGACGGTCCGGAGTTCTTCGGTCGACTGTTCGATCGTAATCCGGCGCCGCGGGTGCTGCGTTTCCTCGACGGCGCCACCACGGTGCCGGAGGACGTGGCCGTGATGCGCTCGACCCGACTGCCACCGATGGTCACCGCCGTCGTGGGCGATGCCGTCGGCCGGCTGCGCGACCGGGTCGTACCGTCGCGTCGACCGGCCTGGACGGTGCCGCCGCCAGTCGTGGGGTCTGATCGTCCGAGTGGCCGGCCGGGAGGAGACGCTGCCGGTGACGACCGGCGTGCACCGGGCCCGACAGCTGGTTGACGGCCGATCGTCTGTCGACGGCGGCGGCTTCGGTAGGTTTGGCGGCATGGCGGACGAGGTGACCGGCCGGGTCGTGCGGATCTGGACCGACGGGGCGTGCAGTGGAAATCCCGGCCCGGGTGGCTGGGGTGCGGTGTTGCGCTACGGCACCCACGAGCGGGAGATCTGCGGCGGTGAGGCCACCCCGACCACCAACAACCGGATGGAATTGACCGCCGCCATCAAGGCCCTGGAGAGCCTGACCCGTCCGGTCACGGTCGAGCTGCACACCGACAGCACGTACGTGCGTAACGGCATCACCGGTTGGCTGGCGTCCTGGAAACGCAACGGCTGGCTGACCTCGGCCCGGCAGCCGGTGAAGAATGCCGACCTGTGGCAGCAGTTGGAGGCGGCCTGTTCCCGCCACCGGGTCACCTGGTTGTGGGTCAAGGGCCACAACGGGCATCCGGAGAACGAGCGGGCTGACGCCCTGGCCAACCAGGGTATGAACGAGGCGCGGGCCGCCAGGGTGTGACGCCCGGACCATCGGCCGCCCTCGCCGGGCCGTCCGACGGCCTCGGCAGCACGCGCTGAAGCGCCGGCCAGCCCGCAGCGTCGCTCGACACGGCGTGCCGGTCCGGGGTGCCGGGTCAGCGGCGGCGCCGCACGACGGTCAGCGCCGCTTGCCGCGGCGGCTGGCGGGGCGGGGGGTCAGCGGCAGCGCCGACCAGTGGGCGGGTCGGCCGAGCCCGGCCGGTAGGCGGGTCTGCCGATCACCGCGGGCCGCGTCGACCTGAGCCTGGTGCAGGAACAGGGCGTCGGACAGATCGGCGCCCCGCAGGTCCGCCCCGCGTAGATCGGCGCCGGTCAGGTCGGCTCGGGCCAGATCGGCACCGCGCAGGTCCGCTCCGATGAGCGTCGCGCCCCGCAGGTTCGCCCGTCGCAGGTTGGTGCGGCGCAGGTCGCGGCCGACGAGCACGGCACCCCGATGGTCGGCCCCGGCGGCACCGCCGCGCGTGCGGGCCAGTTCGGCGGTACGCGACAACAGCGCGTTGAGCTTCGCGCGGTGCCCGTCGACGTCGAGGGTGAGCAGCTCCTGAGGGGTGCCCGAGGCCAACGTGTCGGTCTCGGCCAGCGCGGCGGACAACTGCCCGGCGAGCTCGGCGGGCGGGTGCAACCGGAGTGCCTCGGTCAGATACCAGAGCAGTTCGTGCAGCGAACGCATCACCGCGAAGACGTCGAACATCTGGTCGGCGTACTCCGGCGCGGAACGCCAGTGACGTCCACCGAAGGTTTCCTGGGCCACCCGCTGGCCGGCGCCGAAGCAGTCGAAGACGGTGCATCCGGCGAAGCCGCGCTGGCGTAGCTCGGTGTGGATGCCGCAGCCGAAGTCGGGGCGCAGGTTGCGGCACGGCTGTCCGGCGGGTTTGTCGAGCGCGAAGTCGGCCGACGCGGCGAACGCGGGGGCGACGCAGCAGAGGCCGAAGCAGCGGGCACAGTCGGCGCGCAGCCTGCGCTGTGCCGCCCCGCCGGATTCGACGGGGACCGGGGCCTCCAACTCGGCGAGCCAGGCTTCGGCGAGACCGGGTCCCGGTCCGGCCGCCGCTGCGGCCCGGCCCGGTCCGTCCCCGGCCGGGTTCGCCGTGGGCAGTCCGGTCATCTCCGCCACGCTGCCGGTCCCTTCCGCTGATCCGCCGCCGGCACTCATTGTCCCCACCGGCGAGCGGGGCTGCCCACCCGGCCGAAGTCGCCGTGCCTCAGGGCGCTTCCCGATGGCCGGTACGGGCCGGCGGAGCAGGGCGGTCCATTGCGCACGTACCCGTGCCCGGGCGGCGGGTAGGTGTAGGCCCGGCGAGGGCGGGTAGCCGCCGCGGGTGGAGCTGGTCGAGGAGTCGCCGTACCGTTTCCGGATCGACCGGCGTGATCCGATGCGGGTGCCGGGGGTGGTGTTCGTGTCCCGGACGCTGCTGCCCGATCCGTCGACCGACCGGTCGCTGGAGCAGGTGGCCAACGTCGCCACCCTGCCCGGCATCGTCGGCGCCTCGTACGCCATGCCCGACGTGCACTGGGGCTACGGCTTCCCGATCGGCGGGGTGGCCGCCACCGACATCGCGACCGGCGGGGTGGTCTCGCCCGGCGGGGTCGGTTTCGACATCTCCTGCGGGGTCCGGCTGCTCGCCGCCGACCTGGACCGCGACGAGCTGCGCCCGCGTCTGGAGACGGTGATGGACGCGCTGAGCGCGGCCACCCCGCGCGGCATGGGCAGCGGCGCGGTGTGGCAGCTGACCAGCCGCGACGAGCTGGACGCGGTGCTGCGCGGTGGCTCCCGGTACGCCGTGCAACGCGGCTTCGGGGTCGAACGGGACCTGCACCGGTGCGAGGACTACGGCGCGGTCGACGACGCGGACCCGGCACAGGTCAGCGACCGGGCGATCGAGCGCGGCGCCCACCAGGTCGGCAGCCTCGGCTCCGGCAACCACTTCCTGGAGGTCCAGACCGTCGAGCAGGTGTACGACGAGCCGGTGGCGGAGGCGTTCGGGCTGCGTACCGACCAGGTCTGCGTGATGATCCACTGCGGTTCGCGGGGGCTCGGCCACCAGATCTGCACCGATCACGTACGCGCCATGGAGAAGGTGATGGGCCGCCACGGCATCCAGGTGCCGGACCGGCAACTCGCCTGCGCTCCGGTCGACTCGGCGGCCGGTCGGGCGTACCTGGGCGCGATGGCCGCCGCAGCGAACTACGCGCGGGCCAACCGGCAGCTGCTCGCCCACGCGGTCGGTCGGATCTTCGAGCGGGAGACGGGCCGGCGGCTCGACCTGGTCTACGACATCTCGCACAACCTCGCCAAGATCGAGGAGCATGCGGTGGACGGTGGTGTGCGGCGGTTGTGCGTACACCGCAAAGGAGCCACCCGGGCCCTGCCGCCCGGCCATCCCGACCTGCCCGAGGAGTTGCGGGGCGTCGGGCAGCCGGTGCTCATCCCCGGCTCGATGGGCACCGGTTCGTACGTGCTGACCGGGGTGGCCGACTCGCCCGCGTTCGCCTCCACCTGCCACGGCGCGGGACGGGTGCGCAGCCGCAAGCAGGCCGTCGCGGCCGGTGCGGGCGTGGATCCGCGCGCCGAGCTTGCGGCCCGCGACATCGCGGTACGGGGCGCGTCGCGGCGCGGGCTGGCCGAGGAGATGCCGGCGGCGTACAAGGACATCTCGGCCGTCATCGAGGCGGCCGAGGGCGCCGGACTGTGCCGGAAGGTGGCCCGGCTGGTGCCGCTCGGTGTGGTCAAGGGTTGAGTCGCGGCGCTGGTGCTCACACGTCCAGGGTCACCGCACAGGACCAGCCCTCCTCGTCGCCGCCGAAGCGCAGTTCGTGCAGGGAGACCGCCTTCGGTACCGCGCCGGTCAGCTCCACCTCACCGGTGCCGGTGACGCCCCAGCGCACCCGCAGACCATCGATGCCGTCCTCGGTGACCTCGGTGACCAGCGGCAACTCGTCCGCCGTCTCCATCCGGTAGATCACCTCATCCAGGACGGCGACCAGCAGGTCCTCGTCGGCGGCCGGTGGTGGGCGGAACTCCCGCTCGGCGTGGGGTCGGGCACCGGTGAGGTCGGTGAACGACTCGACCATCGCGCGGACCGCCTCGGTCAGGCACCCCGCCCGGTCCGGCGCCCACGCCTCGATGCGTACGTCGGCGGTGTGCGGCACCAACCGATGCCCACGTGCTGGCCTCATGCTGCGAATGATGCCGCCCGGCGGGCCCGCGCGGTGACTGCTCTCACCGACGGGTCGTACCGATCACCCGGCGCGTTCGGCGGCGACCAGTTCCCGGGTGGCCGGCGCCACCTCGGCGGCGAACCGCCGCAGGTCCTCGGGGTCGTCGCTGCTCAGGATGAAGGTGCTGACGCCCTCGGTCAAAGTCAGGTCGGCCAACTCCTCGGCCCACTGCTCCGCCGGACCGTGCAGCGGGCCACGACCGGTAGCCGCGAACCGTCCGGTGATGTTGAGCAGCCGGCGCACCTCGGCGGGGGAGCGGCCCGCCGCAGTGGCGGCCTCGTCGATGATGGCGTTGCCCCTGGCCAGATCGCCGGGTTGCAGATAGGGCAGCGACGGCAGCCATCCGTCGGCCCGGCGTCCGGTCAGCGCCAGCATCCGTGGCTTGTAGGCGCCGAGCCAGACGGGCACGTCGTGGGCGGGGGCCGGGCCGCGTTTGGCGCCGACCACGCGGTAGAAGTCGCCGTCGAACCGTACGCCGCCGCGGGCCTCGGTGTCCCAGATCTGGCGGATGACGTCGATTGCCTCCTCCAACGCCCGCACCGCCTGGCCGGGGGAGAGGCGTCGCCCACCCATGGCTTCGATGGCGTCCCAGAACCCGCCGGCGCCCAGGCCGAGTCCGGTCCGGCCGCCGCTGAGCAGATCGAGGCTGGCGACGCTGCGGGCCAGCACGGCCGGTGGACGCAGCGGCAGGTTGGTCACGTTCGCGGCGAGGCGTACCCGGGTGGTCCGGGCGGCGACGTAGCTGATCAGCGTCCAGGTGTCCAGGTACGCGGGCTGATAGGGATGATCCTGGAAAGTGACCAGGTCGAGCCCGACCTGCTCGGCGAGCACGGCGAGGCTGACCGGCCGTGCCGGGTCGGTGCTGCCGGGGGTCAGGAACGATCCGAAGATCAGATCGTGTCCGTAATCGCTCATCGCGGCTTTCCTTCCTGGTGGCGCGGCGGCCGTCACCACGCCCTTCCAATGTTATGTTGAGCAGAACATATTCGCCGAATAAAGTCTGTGATCTGCGCTAATCTTGGGGCATGAGCGGTGCCCGCAGCGACGACGACCCCCACGCCGACCCGATCAACGACGACCTCGGGTGGATGCTCGGCGTCCTCTTCCGGGCCCACCTCCGAGGCGCCGAGCACACCGTCGGTGACCTGCCCGGTGGGCCACGCGGCTATCAGGTGCTCGTCGCCGCTGATCGCGAGCCGACCCGTAACCAGGGCGCGATCGCCGAGGAGTTGGGCATCGACCGCACCGTGCTGACGTACCTGATCGACGACCTGGAACGCGACGGGCTGGTGGCACGCCGCCCCGACCCGGCCGACCGGCGCAGCCGACTGGTCGTGCTCACCGAGGCGGGGCGGGCGGCGGCCCGGCAGCGGCGGGAGGCGTTACGTCACGTCGAGACCCGCCTGATGTCGGCGCTGACCGGCGAGGAGGCCGCAACCCTGCGGGCCCTGCTGCGCCGGGCGGCGTGCGCGGCCCAGGCGGTCGACCCGATGACCGACCTGTGCGCGGTGGCCGAGGCGGCGACGGACCGCCCAGCACCGCGTCGACGCCCGGTGACCCGGCCCACGCCGCGCACCGGGACCACCCGCCGCACCGCCCAGCCGTAGCCTGCGTGCCGTCCGGATAACCACGTACACCGACTTCTGCGTCCGACTTCGCCACCACGGTCGGCGCCGCGTCACCACTGTCGCGTACCGGATGGGCGCAGTTCTGCCGACCGCCGGGCGGGCCGGATACGCTCGGGCGACCGCCGGGTCAGGAGGCGCGCGATGAACGACGAGACGATGTCCACGATGCCGGCCGTGTTCTTCGGCCACGGCAGCCCGATGAACGCGTTGGAGGTAAACCGGTACACCGCCGCGTGGCGGGCCTTCGGGCGGTCGGTACCCCGACCCCGGGCGATCCTGGTGGTGTCCGCCCACTGGTACATCGGTGCGACCGCGGTCACCGCGATGCCCCGCCCGAAGACGATCCACGACTTCTACGGCTTTCCGCAGGAGCTGTTCGACGTCCGCTATCCGGCGCCGGGCCTGCCCGAGTTGGCCGAGGAGGTCAGTGACGTGGTGCACCCGACCTGGGTCGGTGCCGACGTGGACTCCTGGGGCATCGACCACGGCACCTGGTCGGTGCTGGTGCATGCCTTCCCCGAGGCGGACATCCCCGTCGTGCAACTGAGCATCAACGCCTTCAAGAGCCTCGACTACCACCTTGAGCTGGGCGCGAAGCTAGCACCGCTACGCGAGCGGGGCGTGCTGGTGGTGGCCAGCGGCAACGTGGTGCACAACCTCGGCGGCGTCGACCGTCGGCTGCTCGACGAGGGATTCGACTGGGCGCAACGCTTCGACGAGGCGGCCAAGGCGACCATGCTGGACGAGCCGACGGAGGCCGGCCGCCTCGACGCGCACCGCGACTTCGGGCTCGCCGTGCCGACACCGGATCACTTCATTCCGTTGCTCTACCTGGCCGGCCTGGCCGGGGCGGCCGGACAGGGGGCCGACGTGCTGGTGGACGGGTACGCCTACGGGTCGTTGTCGATGACCGCGTACACCTTGGGCCTGCCCGGCCGCGCCACCGAGCCGCTGGCCGGCGCGCCGACCCTGCCCGACGCGGTGCCGGCGGACTCCGCCAACATCTGAGCCGGCGCTCAAGCCCTGGTCACCGCCGCCCGCCAGGCCGCGTCGGTCCGGCACGCGGGATAGGGTCCCGAGGCAGCACCTCGCGTACCAGGAGGATGAGATGGCGCCGGACCACGTCGACGTGCTCATCGTGGGCGCTGGGCTGTCCGGCATCGGAGCCGCCTGCCACCTGCGTCGCCGCTGCCCGGACAAGACGTACGCGGTGCTGGAGGCCCGCGACTCGGTTGGCGGCACCTGGGACCTGTTCCGCTATCCGGGCGTACGCTCCGACTCCGACATGTTCACCCTCGGCTACTCCTTCGCCCCGTGGCGGGCCCCGAAGGCGATCGCCGACGGTGCGACGATCCTCGACTACCTGCGTCGTACCGCCGACGAGCACGACGTCACCCGGCACATCCGGTTGCGGCACCGGGTGGTGCGGGCCGACTGGGACAGCCGGCAGGCCCGCTGGACGGTGCTGGTCCGTCGCGACGACACCGCCGAGACGATCACCCTCACCTGCGGTTTCCTGTACTCCTGCACCGGCTACTACCGCTACGACGCCGGGCACACGCCGCACTTTGCCGGCCAGGAACGGTTCGCCGGACGGATCGTGCATCCGCAGCACTGGCCCGCCGACCTCGACCACCGCGATCGTCGAGTGGTGGTGATCGGCAGTGGCGCCACCGCCGTCACCCTGGTGCCGGCGTTGGCCCGGCAGGCCGCCGAGGTGACCATGCTGCAACGCTCACCCACCTACCTGCTGGCGCTGCCCGCCCGCGACGCGCTCGCCGACGCGCTGCGCCGTCGGATGCCGGCGAAGCTGGCGTACCCGCTGATTCGGTGGAAGAACGTCCTGCTCGTCACCGTCAACTACCAGCTCAGCCGCCGGGCTCCCGGGCTGCTGCGCCGGCTGCTGCGCCGGGGCGTGGCCCGGCGCCTGCCGGCCGGCTACGACGTCGACCGACACTTCAGCCCCCGGTACGACCCCTGGGACCAGCGATTGTGCGTGGACCCCGACGGGGACCTGTTCGCCGCGCTGGCCGACGGCCGGGCCAAGGTGGTCACCGACACCATCGACAGCTTCACCGCGCGGGGTATCCGGCTCGCCTCCGGTGCGGAACTGCCGGCCGACGTGGTGGTCACCGCCACCGGGCTCGACCTGCTCGCGTTGGGCGGGATGACGCTGCGGGTGGACGGGGTCGACGTCGACCTGGCGCAGACGGTGGCGTACAAGGGAACGATGCTCTCCGGCGTGCCGAACTTCGCCATGACCCTCGGCTACACCAACGCCTCCTGGACGCTCAAGGCCGACCTGGTCGCCGAGTACGTGTGCCGGCTGCTGCGTCACCTCGACCGCACCGGTACGCAGGTGGCCACCCCGCTGGCCCCGCCCGACGATCGGCGTGCGCCGCTGATCGGACTGACCTCCGGGTACGTGCGCCGTGGTGTGGAGCGTCTGCCCCGCCAGGGGCACCGGTCGCCGTGGCGGCTGCACCAGAACTATCTGCGCGATCTGCTGCTGCTGCGCTTCGGGCGGCTCACCGATCCCGGGGTCCGATTCACCCGGGCCGACTCGGCACAACGGAGGTCTGTCGATGCGTAGGTTCGACTTCACCGGGGGCACCGCCGTGGTCACCGGGGCGGCCGGCGGTATCGGCGCCGCCCTCGCCCACGGACTGGCCCGCCGGGGCAGTGACCTGGTGCTGCTGGATCGGGACGCCGACGGCCTCGACACGGTGGCGGGCGAGTTGCGCGCGGTCGGACGGACGGTGCAGACGTACCAGGTGGACCTGGCCGACGCGCAGGCCACCGCGGCCGTCGCTGCTGAGATCCGGGACCGACACCCGGTGATCCGGCTGCTGATCAACAACGCCGGGGTGGCCCTCGGTGGCCGCTTCGACGAGGTGAGCTTCGACGAATTCAGCTGGGTGATCGAGGTGAATTTCCGGGCGGTGGCGCAACTGACCCACGCGTTGTTGCCGGCGCTCAAGGCCGAGCCCGGCGCGCACCTGGTCAGCGTCAGCAGCCTGTTCGGTCTTATCGCCCCGGCGGGTCAGGTCGCCTACTCGGCCAGCAAGTTCGCGGTGCGCGGCTTCACCGAGGCGCTGCGGCACGAACTCGCCGCCGACGGCATCGGCGTCACCTGCGTACACCCGGGCGGGGTGCGTACCCGCATCGCCCGCGACGCACGGGTGGGCAGCGGTGTGGACCGGGCGCAGTTCGAGGACGGCCGTCGACGCTTCGAGCGGTTGCTCACCATCGACCCGGCGACCGCCGCCGAGGCCATCCTGCGGGGCGTCGCCCGGCGCCGGGGTCGGGTCCTGATCGGCTGGTCGGCCCGGCTACCCGACCTGCTCGCCCGGATCGCGCCGGCCGGTCACGGTCACCTGCTGGCCGCCATCGGCCGCGCCGAGACCCGCCGCGCCGCGCCGACCACCCGTCCCCGCACCCCCGCGTGAGCGCGAGTGAGCACGCCTGTGCGGTTCCGGCACCTGACGGTCGACGGGCGGCGGGTCCATCACCGCGTGGACGGTGCCGGGCCGCCGGTGCTGTTGCTGCACGGCATCGGGCGTACGCTGCGGGACTTCACCGAACAGCATGACCTGCTGGCCGACCGGTATCGGGTGCACAGCGTCGACCTGCCCGGCTACGGCGGGTCGTTGCCGATGACCCAGCCGTACACCCTGCCGGCGCTGGCCCGGTTCGTCGGTGCCTACCTGGACGCGGCCGGGGTCGACGAGCCGGTGCACCTGGTGGGCAACTCGCTCGGCGGTGCCGTCGCCATGGGGCTCGCCGTCACCCAGTCGACCCGGGTCGCCTCCCTCACCCTGGTCGCCAGTGCGGGTTTCGGCCGCGAGGTGACCCTGGCGCTGCGACTGCTGGCCCTGCCCGGCCTGGGTCGGCTGCTGCTGTGGCCCAGCCGCTACACGGCCGATCGCGCCGAGCGGGCGCTGTTCCACGATCCGGCGCTGGTCACCACCGAGCGGGTCGGGCACGCTCTGGCGGTGGCCCGCCGGCCGTACGCCGCCCGGGTGGTGCTGGAGACGGCACGTGGTCTCGGCACGGTGCGCGGCATCCGGCAGCCCTGGCGCGACGAGTTGCTGGCCCGGCTGACCGGACTCGACCTGCCCACCCTGGTGGTCTGGGGTGACCACGACCTGATCCTGCCGCCCTCGCATCTGGACGTTGCGCGCACGCTGCTGCCGCACGCACGCACCCACCTGTTCGTCGGCTGCGGTCACCTGCCGCAGGTGGAGTGCGCCGAGGAGTTCAGCGAGCAGGTGCGGGACTTCTGGGCCACGGCAGCCGCACCGCCAACGGGTCCGCCCACGTCAGCGGGGTGAGCGGCGGCGTCTCGCGGGGACCCTGCCGGATCCGCCACCACCCTTGAGGCGCATGATAGATACATGACGCATCCCTCGCCGGCCGGTCGTACCGCCGCACCCTCGGCCGCCGAACGCGCCTACCGCCACCTGAAGCGGGCCATCCTGGAACAGGTCCACCCCGGTGGGTCGTTGGTCAGCGAGGGCGAGATCGCCGAGGCGACCGGGGTGTCGCGTACCCCGGTGCGGGAGGCGTTGCTGCGGCTGGAGACCGAAGGGCTGGTCCGGCTCTACCCCAAGCGCGGGGCGCTGATCCTGCCGGTCTCGGCCCGCGAGATCACCGACGTCATCGAGGCCCGCCGGCTGGTCGAGGTGCACGCCGCCGAGCAGATCTGGCCGCGGCGCGCCGAGATCCGCGCCGACCTGGCCGCCCGGCTGGCCGAGATGCGCGCCGCGCACGCCGCCGGTGACCTGACCGCCCTGATGGCCGCCGACCGGGCGTTCCACGCCACCGTCGTGGACGCCGCCGGCAACGAGATCCTCGCCGAGTTGTACCAGCGGCTGCGTGACCGGCAACTGCGAATGGGCGAGACGACCTTCCGGCTCTCACCCCGCTGGGCCGAGATGGCGCTGACCGACCACGCCGCGCAGTTGGCCGCCCTCGACGCCGACGATTCCGGACCGTGGCTGGCCACCGTGGCCACCCACATCGACAACGCCGCCCGCGCGCTGCGGGGCCTGCGGTGAGCCTGGCCGACCCCGCATCCGTACCACGCCGGCAGGCGTTGCTGGTCTGGGGCGTGGCCCTGAGCGCGTACGCCGCGTCGGTGTTCCACCGCAGTTCGCTCGGTGTCACCGGGGTGGAGGCGTCCCACCGCTTCGAGATCAGCGCCGCGACGCTGGCCGCCTTCACCGTCGCCCAACTCGCCGTGTACGCAGTGATGCAGGTGCCCGTCGGCATGCTGATCGACCGGTACGGCTCCCGCCGTCTCCTGATCACCGGCGGCGCCCTGATGGTCGCCGGTCAACTCTGCTTCGCCCTCGCCACCGACGTACGCCTGGCCGTGGCGGCTCGCATCCTGGTCGGTCTCGGCGACGCGATGACCTTCATCAGCGTCCTGCGGATCGTCGCGTACTGGTTCCCGGGCCGCCGCAACCCGATGCTGGTGCAGTTGACCGGAACGCTCGGGCAACTCGGCGCGGTGTTCGGCGCCGTCCCGCTCGTGCTGCTGCTGGAACACACCGGCTGGACCACCGCCTTCCTGACCGCCGCCGGAATCTCCGCGGCGATCCTGCTGGTGGTCGTCGCCGCGATCCGGGACAGCCCGCACCGGGTGAGCGTGGCCGCCGCGCCGCCGCCGCGTGGCCGGCTCGCCGCGGCCTGGGCCGCGCCGGGTACCCGTCTCGGGCTGTGGACCCACTTCGTCAACGGGTTCTCCGGCAGCGTGTTCGCGTTGCTGTGGGGCTTCCCGTTCCTGGTGCAGGGGCAGGGGCTCACGCCCACCGCGGCGGCCACGCTGCTCACCGTACTGACGATGGGCATGCTGGTGACCGGGCCGACGGTGGCGCACCTGTGCGCCCGGTTCCCGCGACGGCGTTCGGTGGTGGTCTTCAGCATCGTCGCGGCGACTGCGGTGACCTGGACGGTGGTGCTGGCCTGGCCCGGACGTGCGCCCGGCTGGTTGCTCGTCGCCCTGGTGCTGGTGCTGGCCTTCAACGGCCCCGGTTCGCTGATCGGGTTCGACTTCGTGCGCACCTTCAACCCGGTCAACCGCATCGGCAGCGCCACCGGGATCGTCAACGTCGGTGGCTTCGTCGCGGCGATCGCCCTGGTGCTCGCCATCGGCGTCGTGCTCGACGTGGCCACCCCAGCCGGGCAGACCGTGCCCGGTCTCGACGCATACCGCTGGGCTTTCGCCGTGCAGTACGTACTGTGGGCGGTGGGCGTGGTGCAGGTGCTGCGGTGGCGTAACGCCGTCCGACGCCAGCACGACGGGCCGGACCTGCCGGCCGGTCGCTCGGACACTGTGCTGATCGGTGGTCGCGGCGGTAGGTTCGCCTCCGGGAATGATCGTCGGCGCCGTCGGTTCTCCGGCGAAGCCGCAGTACGGCGGCGCGCCGCGCCGGCGCGGATGAGGAGGAAAGCGTGAGCCAGCAGGTCAAGGGAGTCATCTCGCGCAGCAAGGGCGCGCCCGTCGAGGTCACCGACATCGTGGTGCCGGACCCGGGGCCCGGCGAGGCGGTGGTGCGGGTGCAGTCCTGCGGGGTCTGCCACACCGACCTGCACTACCGCGAGGGCGGCATCAACGACGACTACCCGTTCCTGCTCGGGCACGAGGCCGCCGGCATCGTCGAGCAGGTCGGTGCGGGAGTCGACGCGATCGCCCCGGGCGACTTCGTGGTGCTCAACTGGCGGGCCGTCTGCGGCGTGTGCCGGGCCTGCCGGCGGGGTCGGCCGTGGTACTGCTTCGCCACCCACAACGCCGCCCAGAAGATGACCCTGACCGACGGCACCGAACTGGCCCCGGCCCTGGGCATCGGCGCGTTCGCCGAGAAGACGCTGGTGCACGCCGGCCAGTGCACCAAGGTGGATCCGGCCGCCCGGCCCGCCGCCGTGGGGCTGCTCGGCTGCGGCGTGATGGCCGGCCTCGGCGCGGCGATGAACACCGGCGGGGTGACCCGGGGTGACTCGGTGGCGGTGATCGGCTGCGGCGGCGTCGGGGACGCGGCGATCGCCGGTGCGGTGCTGGCCGGCGCGACGACGATCGTCGCGGTGGACACCGACTCCCGCAAGCTCGACTGGGCCCGCAAGTTCGGCGCCACCCACACCGTGAACGCCTCGGAGACCGACCCGGTGGCCGAGATCCAGGCGGCCACCGGCGGGTTCGGCGCCGACGTGGTGATCGACGCCGTCGGTCGGCCGGAGACCTGGAAGCAGGCTTTCTACGCCCGCGACCTGGCCGGCACCGTCGTGCTGGTCGGCGTACCCACCCCCGACATGCAGGTCGAGTTGCCGCTGCTGGACGTCTTCGGCCGTGGCGGCGCACTCAAGTCGAGCTGGTACGGCGACTGCCTGCCCAGCCGCGACTTCCCCATGCTCACCGAGCTCTACCTGCAGGGCCGCCTCGACCTGGACGCCTTCGTCACCGAGGAGATCGGCCTGGACGGCGTCGAGGAGGCGTTCGCCCGGATGCACCGCGGCGACGTGCTGCGCTCGGTGGTGGTCTTCTGATGACCGCCCGCATCGACCACGCCGTCACCTCCGGCACCTTCTCCCTCGACGGGCAGACCTTCGACGTCGACAACAACGTCTGGGTGGTCGGCGACGACACCGAGTGCGTCGTCATCGACGCCCCGCACGACGTGGACGCCATCCTGAAGGTGGTGGCCGGCCGTCGGGTCACCGCGATCGTCGCCACCCACGCCCACGACGACCACGTCCGGGTCGCGCCGCAGCTGTCTGAGGTCACCGGCGCGCCGGTGCTGCTGCACCCCGCCGACCGGGTGCTGTGGGACATGGTGCACCCCGACGAGCCGCCGGGCGGCCAGCTGCGCGACGGCCAGACGATCGAGGTCGGCGGCACCACCCTGACCGTGCTGCACACTCCCGGGCACAGCCCCGGCGCGTGTTGCCTGCACGACGCCGCGCTCGACGTCGTCTTCACCGGCGACACCCTGTTCGCCGGCGGTCCGGGTGCCACCGGCCGCTCCTTCAGCGACTTCGGCACCATCATCGACTCGATCCGCGACCGGCTGCTCACCCTGCCGCCGCAGACCGTGGTGCACCCCGGCCACGGTGACAGCAGCACCATCGGCGCCGAGGCGCCGCAGCTGCCGCAGTGGCTGGCCCGGGGACACTGACCGACGCCGCCGACAATCCGGATGCGTCGGTACGTCGAGTCGGGCGATCCTGTCGCCGTGTCGTCCGTATCCGATCCTGAGCGCGTACCGGCGGCGGGTCCGCCCGCCGCCGGTGGCGTCCCACGCCAGCCCGGTCCACCGTCGACGCTTACCCCGGCTCAGCGCCACGCGCTGCGGCACGTGCGGATGTGGGCGTTGCGTGACCGGCCCGACGCGTTGGCCATCATCGGACGGCTGCTCGCCGGCACCGGCGTACGCGACGACCCGGAGCAGCTTGTCGCGGCGCTCGGCCGCGAGGGTCGGGTCACCCTCAACTTCCATCCCGACCGGCTGCTCGCCGACGGTCGATCGGTAGCGCAGGCGCTCGCCACCGAGGGCGTCTACCGCAGTCAGTTCGAGACGGGGATCTCCAACGGCGGGTTGACGGCGTACCCGGGCGGTGACCGGGACCGGTGGGAGCAGCAGTTGTTCGGTGGCGCGTACCAACAGCCGGGGGTGTCCCCGAGGGACCGGCCCAAGTACGGCGGCCTGAACCTGCTCGACCATCCGGACGGCGCAGCTCCGCGCTTCGGCTCCTGCCATCTGCGGTTGCGGCCCGAGGTGCTGCACCGCACCACGTTCTGCTTCGGCGACAGCCATCTGGGTCCACGTGACCTCGGCACCGTCGACGTGTTGGAACCGGTGTTGGTCGCGCTGCTCACGGCGACCGTGCACACCGGCGCCTGCCTGGGCCGCCCCGGCATGGATCTGGTCGACTTCACCGCGCAGCTGCTCCGTAGCCGCGAGGAGGTCGCCGCGACACCCCGGGCCGCCGGCCGGGCTCTGGACGACTACATCGAGGCGCAGGTGCACGGCGCGGTTAACCTCGGGCGGGACGTGCTGGAGCTGGTCGCCGATCCCTCGTTCCGGGGCACCGCTGTCGGTGCGGCCCTCGTCGTGGCTGCCCGCCGCCACGGTTTCCGGCTGCGGTGGCACGCCGGCTTCACCCTGCCCGTGGATCAGGTCGACGCCGATTTCCGAGGGCCAGCCATGCCACCGCTGGCCGCCCGGGTGCACGCCGAGTTCGCCCGACCCGGTGAACCGCTCACCGCCGCCCTGATCGGTCGGGCCGCCGCCTCGGTGGTCACCCACCCGGCCCGCTGGGCCGACCGGGGCCCGATCAGTGACACGCTGCAACACCTCAAGCAGCTCTGGCACGTGCTGGTGCACTTCGGCGCGCCTGCCGACTGACCGAGCGTCCGGATCGTCGCCCGCTCTTGACCGGTATCCGGTTCGTGCCGGGTTCGGACCGCCCACCCGACCCGAGGCGTGAGCAGGGTCTCACCCTCCGCGTTCACCCCATTTCCGGAAATGCCCGATAGGTCAGCCGGGTTGTGTCCCCAAAGACGCCGGCAGCCAAACCTCGCGCCGGCCATCGCAGTCCCCCGAGAGCGGCTCAACCCCGAGCGGCTCGTAACGATCGAAAGGGCAACCATCGTGAAGTTCGACTTCACTCGATGGCTCCCGGCCATCGCGACGAACCCGAACCACCGGACCACGCTGAGCGTGGTGGGCGTAACCGCCCTCGCCGGGCTGGCATTCGGCCCGACGGCAGTCGCCGCACCGATCACCACCGGCCCGCACGAGGGCGCCGTGGCGGCGATCGACAAGGCCACCGGCCGGGAAACCACCGGCACCACGGTCGAATCCGCGCTGACCACCGGCGGACACACCGACAAGCCGGCCTCCGGTAAGCCGACCCGTGGCGAGTTGATCCCGCACGGCGTACAGGGCGCGCAGTCGCGTGTCCCGCTGGACGACGCCCAGCGGCAGAACGCCAAGACCATCATCGAGGTGGCCAAGGAGACCGGCGTCGGCGAGCGGGGCGCGGTGATCGGCATCGCCACCGCGTTGCAGGAGTCGAAGCTGTACAACCTCGGTCACCTGGGCGCCTACAACGACCACGACTCGCAGGGGCTGTTCCAGCAGCGGCCGTCCAGCGGCTGGGGCACCGAATCGCAGATCACCGATCCGGAGTACTCCTCGAACGCCTTCTTCCAGGCGCTGAAGAACGTCAACGGCTGGCGTGACATGCCGTTGACCGCCGCGGCGCAGACGGTGCAGGTTTCGGCCTACCCGTTCCACTACGCGCAGTGGGAGGAGCAGGCGGCGGACGTCGTCTCCCAGCTCTGGTGAGTGTTCCCACCTGACGGATCGGCCGGCCCTCTCGCGGGGCCGGCCGATCCGCGTCTCCCGCACCGCGGATCGGCCCGGGCTGGGCCCTCAGGCGTGCCGACGATGACGGACGATGTCGACGAGAGCGGTCAGCAGAGCCAGCACGATGATCCCGGCAGAGACCATCAGTGACCGCTCGAACGCCTTCGACCAGTCGTCACCGCTGCCCACGATCGAGAAGAAGACCGCGCCGACGGCGGCGATACCGGCCGCCGATCCGATGCGCTGGCCGGTCTGTAGCATCCCCGCACCGCTGCCCGCCTGCGGCACCGGCACCTCGGACAGGGTCAACGTCTGGTTCGGGGCGATCACCAGGCCGCTGCCGATCCCGGCGAGCAGCAGGGGAGCGGCGGTCACCCAGGGCACCGGGGGGTGCGGCGCCACCTCGATGGCCAGCGCCACCAGACCGAGACCGACCACCACGGCGAGCAGCCCGGTGGCGACCAGTGGCCGGCCGAACCGGTTGACGATCCGCCCACCGACCGCCGATGCGACGGCCGAGCCGAGCGCGAACGGGGTGATGGCCAGACCCGCGACGAGTGCGCTGTAGCCGAGCCCGGTCTGCAGGTACAGGGTGAAGGTGAAGAAGATCGCGGTGAAACCGCCGAAGTAGGTCAGAGCGATCAGCGCGCCGAGGGCGTACGACTGGACGCGGAACAGGCCCACGTCGAACAGCGGGGGGCCCTGGCGGGCGTACCGCCGCTCCCAGAGCGTGAAACCGACCAGCGTGATCAGGCCGGCGGGCAGCAGCAGCCACTTGACCGGGCCGTGCCACTGCTCCCGCTGCACCAGCGGCAGCAGCACCAGCGTCACGCCGACGCCCAGCAGCAGTACGCCGACCGGGTCTGCCCGGCGGCGGACGGTCTGGCCCACCGGCCGGTGCGGGATCAGCCGCCAACCGAGGATCACCGCGATGACCCCGACGGGCACGTTGACGAAGAAGACCCACCGCCAGCCGTGCTCCGGCCCGCCGGCGGCGATCAAGATGCCGCCGAGCAGTGGACCGATCGCGGTGGAGATGCCGATGGTGGCGCCCAGCAGGCCGAACGGTCGGGCCCGTTCGGGACCCTGGAAGAGCTGCTGGATCATCCCGGTCACCTGTGGGTTCACCAGACCGGCGGCGGCGCCCTGAAGCAGCCGGGCGGCGACCAGCCAGGTGGGGGACTGGGCCAGGCCGGCCATCGTGCTGGTCACTGTGAACAGCGCGACGCCGAACACGAAGGTGTTGCGCCGCCCGTGCGCGTCACCGAAGCGACCCGCCGGCACCAGCACCAGACCGAAGGTCAACGCGTACCCGGACAGCACCCATTGCAGGTCGGCCGGGCTGGCGTTCAACGCCCGGTCCAGCGATGGCAGGGCCACGTTGACGATGCTGATGTCCAGCAGCGTCATGAACGCCGCGACGAGCCCGACGCCGAGGGCCTGCCAACGCCGACGCCCGTCGTACGACTCGGGGTCCGCCGACCTCATCGGGTTTCCCGTCGAACGAGCGTCGTCCCGTCTACCCGGGGAACGTGCCGTCCGGCGGCGACCGTCACGTGAGTTGCTGCGCGCAGAACCGGGGACCGAAGTCCAATCCGGCCATCGGCGAGTCCTCCCGGTGCAGCAGATTCTTCTCGGTGAGCAGGTGCAGAGGGCTCTGCAACTGCTCCTCAGTCAGGCCGCACTCCTGGGCGATCATGTCCGGGTACGGGACCTGTCCGCGCGCCTCCAGGGCCGCCACCGCGTCGTAAACCCGAGCCTCGACGTCCGACAGCTGCACCTGCTGCATGATGTCCTCCTCACGCCAACCCGCCTGCGGCAGGCGGTCTGCGCCGCGCGGTTACCCCCTGCGGCGCCGAAGATGCCCCAGCTCCGGCGCGTGGTTCGCGTCCCCGCACGGTGGTCCGCATTGACCTACGCTGCACCGGTGACCGTCTGGGAACTCGCAGTGATCGGCGGTGGCCCCGCCGGACTGTCAGCCGCCTATGCCGCCGCCCGGCGCGGCGTTCGCACGCTGGTGGTGGAGCGGGCCGCGCACCCGCGCTACAAGACCTGCGGTGGCGGGTTGACCGGCACCTCGTTGGCGGCCGTCGCCAGCCGGATCGAGGTACCCGTGCACGACGCGGTCGACCAGGTCACCTTCACACTGGACGGGCGCCGCCCGCTCACCCGGCGGCACCGGCCCGGGCGCCTGGTGAGCATGGTGCGCCGGGAGGAGTTCGACGACCGGCTGCGCGCCGCCGCAGTGGCCGCCGGAGCCGAGGTCCGCGAGCGGGCCACGGTCCGTGCCCTGGACCAGACCCCCGACGGCGTACGCCTGCGGTTGGCCGACGACACCACGTTCCTCGCGCGTACGGTCGTCGGCGCGGACGGCTCGTCGGGTGTCAGCGCGCGCTATGTCGGGGTGCGTTACCGGCAGGTGGATCTGGGGCTGGAACTGGAGTTGCCGGTGCCGCCGCACCAGCAGGCCCAGTGGCGGCACCGGATGCTGCTGGACTGGGGCCCGCTGCCCGGCTCGTACGCCTGGGTGTTCCCCAAAGGGGACCGGCTGACTGTCGGGGTGATCGCCGGCCGGGGCGAGGGGGATCGGACCCGGGAGTATCTGCGCTGCTTCGTCGACCGTCTCGGCCTGGCCGGGACAGCACCGGTGCACGACACGGGGCACCTGACCCGCTGCCGCGCCGAGGATTCACCGCTGCGCCGGGGCCGGGTCCTGGTCGCCGGGGACGCCGCCGGCCTGCTGGAACCCTGGACCCGGGAGGGAATCAGCTACGCGCTGCGTTCCGGCGAACTGGCCGGGGAGGCGGTCGCCGACGCGGATCTGACCGGCTACGAACGGGCGGTCGAGCAGCGGCTCGTGCCCTCCATACGGGCCGGATACCGGCTGCTCGACGTCTTCTCCCGATGGCCGGAGTTCTTCCACGCGGCGGTGGCCACGCCGCCCGGCTGGCGGGCGTTCACCCGGTTCTGCCGGGGCCGGTCCGACTTCGGGCAACTGGTCGAAGGGCTGCCCGTACGCACCGCCCTTGCCCTGGCCGCCCGACTGCCGAACCCCCGCGCCCGGCAGCCCTGAGCTATCGTCGTTCGCAGTTGTCACCCAGGATCCTAGGATGCTTTAGCGGTGGTGACCCGGAACAAATCGCTGTTTTCACGCACCAGACGGGGGTAGGGCCATTCGGGACCCGATCCGATCGACCCACGCGAGGAGACCCCCGTGAGCCAGGACCAGCACACCCAGCAGGACCCCACCGAGCAGTACGGCCAGCAGTCGGGCCAGCCGGCCCAGCAGCAGACGCCGCCGGGGCGTACGGGGGAGATGAACCCGAAGCCCGACCACGGCGAGCAGACGTACCAGGGCACCGGCAAACTCGACGGCAAGAAGGCAGTGATCACCGGCGGTGACTCCGGCATCGGTCGGGCGGTGGCGATCGCCTTCGCGCGGGAGGGCGCCGACGTGCTGATCTCCTACCTGGGCGAGGAGGAGGACGCCGACGCGCAGGACACCGTACGGCTAATCGAGGCCGCCGGGCGCAAGGGCGTCGCGGTACGCGGCGACATCACCGACGAGGGCACCTGCCAGGCGTTGATCGACCGCGCGCTGTCCGACCTGGGCGGCATCGACATCCTGGTGAACAATGCCGCCTATCAGATGGCGCAGGACAAGGGCATCGCCGGGATCAGCACCGAACAGTTCGACCGGGTGCTCAAGACCAACCTGTACGCGATGTTCTGGCTGTGCAAGGCGGCGCTACCGCACCTGGACGAAGGCTCGGCGATCATCAACACGTCGTCGATCCAGGCGTTCGACCCGTCGCCGCAACTGATCGACTACGCCACCACCAAGGCGGGCATCGCGAACTTCACCAAGGCACTCGCCGCCGACCTTGTCGACAAGGGCGTCCGGGTGAACGCGGTCGCACCGGGCCCGATCTGGACCCCGCTGATCCCGGCGACCATGCCGAAGAAGAAGGTCGAGCAGTTCGGTACGGACACTCCGGTCGGTCGGCCGGGTCAGCCCGCCGAACTGGCGCCCGCGTACGTCTTCTTCGCCTCGCAGGAGTCGAGCTTCATCACCGGCGAGGTGCTCGGCGTCACCGGCGGCCGCTTCACCAAGTGAGCGGTAAGGAGGGCCCCCTTGTTAACGCCTGCAGTAGAGGAGGGGCCCCTTGTTAACGCGTGGCACCCTGCACGTGCTCGGCAGCAGCGGCGCCGACCGCTACTTGCGGTACGGGTGGAGCTTGCGGCGGTCGATGCCGGCTTCGATCATCAGGCGGTAGCCGAAGTTCTGGGCCCGTAGCTTCCAGCCGCGTGCCTGCTCGGGGGTCATCGTGCCGACGTCGGGCATGTCGTCGAAGAACACTTCCCACTCGTCGTTCCAGCCGAAGCCGGCGTGCAGGCCGTCCTTGCCCACGTGGTCCTGCCACCCCATCGTCACCGTCCAGTCGTCTATGTCGATGTCGATCTCCTTGAACCGCTGCCGGAACTTCTGCGGGAAGATGTGATGGTCGTGGGTGACCTTGGCCCCGATCAGCTTCTTGCACTCGGCCGGGTCGTCGACGAGCTGCCCAGGTGCCTGGGCGGGCGTCTTGTCGACCGGGTCTGTCATCGGAGCCGTGTCGCGGCCGGGAGCGCTGGCCGTCCCACTGCTCTGGCCGGGAGCCTGCGCGGGAGTGCTGTCGGCGCCCGGGGCTTCGGCCGGTTCCACCACCAGGTAGGTGTTGTCCCGCAGGACCAGCGCGTACAGCACCGTGCGTCCGGCGTTGGCGGCCGCCTGCGGCACGAATTTGCCGCCGGTCACCAGGACGGCCTTGGCGATGGAGGTGCCGGCCACCTCCAGGGGACCCGAGGCGACGGTCTTCGTGGCGCCCAGGACCCGTGCGCCCGGTGCCGCTTTCACCAGGGCGCCCTGGCCGAGCGCCCGTCCGGAGACCTTGGCCGCCCCGTACGCCGTGCGCAGCACGAAACCAGCGCCTGTCAGCGGTGTCTCCCCGGAGATCCTGGGCCACGCGATCTCGCTGGGTAGGTCCTGCACGGGGCCGCCGGCCCTGCCGCCGCCCTGGGTCACCTCCTGCAACTGGCCGCTGCCGGATCTGCTGCCCGCTTTCGGGGCGGGGGTGCCGGCCTTGCCGGAGCCGGATGCGCTCATGCCCTGCGGCGATTTCTGGGCACCGCCCGAACCGCTCCCGCCCGAGCCGCCGGAACCCGTGGTCGTGCCGGGTCTGCCGGCCTGGCTGGGCGGGGCCTTCTGGTCGGTCGTGGACGAAGGCTTGGCCGTTTTCGCCAGCGGGCGCGTGATCGACTGGCCGAACCGGATCACCGCACCGGCGACGCCGGCCGCCGACACGGCTACTTCGATCATCGCGCCGATGGCTCTGGCCTGCGCCTCGGGGATCTTCGCCTCGATCGCCAGTGCGCACGCGCTGATGTTCGGCAGGTCCTTGCTGTTGAAGGTGGCGGGGTAGACGCGCCCGTTCTTCTTGTGTTTGAAGTAGACGCCGATCATGCCGGACTTCGCTTTCGCCCCCTTCAGCACTCTGTCGAAGTCCAGGTCGAGGTAATCGCCGTCCTGATACTGCACCTGGAACAGGCCGGTGAGGACGTCGTAGCTGACATTGACGATGCTGTTGTCTATGTACTGCGGGTCGGCCTTGCCGTCGGTTCCAGGGTCCAGCGGCTGCTGGTCGGCGACCGGCACACCGGTGCTCCCGCCGCCGAGGGTGACGGTCACGCTCTTCGCGCCGGGACCGGCCGCCTGGTCCACCAGGGCCTGACTGGCCACCCGGCGTGCCTGCTCGGCGACTTTGAAGACCGCGCTGTCCTTGCCGACCGCCTTGTTGTCCAGCGCGCCGAGCCTAACCTTGTCGATCTTCTCGATCGTCATCTTGCGCAACCGAGTCATGATGTCGGCCTCGTTGAACCCGTTGAGGTACTCGGCGACGCCCTGCCAGTCGTCCTTCTCCATCAGGTTCCTGATGTTCCGGTCCAGGTACGCGGGCCTGGTGAAGGTCGCCGCGTTGGAGTTCGGTCCGAGGCCGGGAGCGTCGCGCGCGGCCAGGTGGATCGCGGCGATCTGGCTCAGCGTGAGTGCCTTGCGGCCCTTGCCGGGGTTGTCCGACAACAGCCGGGCGATGTCGTAGTCGGCGAACCGGTTCAGGGCTCGGGCGGCGCTGAGGTAGCCCTCGCCGCTGCCGGCCGCGACCCCGTCGAACAGCTGCTGTTCGAGCATCGGCACGTCCTCGGGCGCGCGGTGCACGATGTCGTGCTGGTCGTGAACCGCATGCTGCACCACGTGGGTCAGCTCGTGCGCGAGTAGCCAGGTGCCCCGCTCCGTGGACGGCGCGAAACCGTCGTCGCCGAACACGACATGGTTGTCCACCGCGTACGCGGCGGCGCCCATCCGGTGCGCCGAGCGCGCCGCGGCGGCGTCGGTGTGGATACGTACCGAGCTGAGGTCCGCGCCGAGTTCGTGCTCGAACCGTCGCCGGGTCGGGGCGTCCAGCGGTCGGCCGGTGCCGAGCCCGCTCGTGTCGGCGTCCGGCAGCGCCGGCTCGTGACCGCCCGGCATGGCCGGGCGTGTGCCCGCGATCCGGTCGGCCACCGCATGCCCCTCGTGCTCCAGAGCATCGGTGGTGCTCGCGACGGTCCGGCCGGTGGGGACGCCGTGGTTCAGGCCGAAGGCGAACGGCGGGCGCGGGGTGCGGGCAGTGAGCACGCGCGCCAAGTCGAAGGCGGTGGCGTCCTCGTGCTCGTGCTCGTGTGACGGAACCGTCGCACCGGCGGGCGGGGTGACGACCGGCGAGGTCGCCGCCGCGTTCTGCCGGGGGTTGGCTGCGGCCGATTCGCGCACGTCAACCCGCCTCTCCGGAAACACCTCGACGTGTCCGAGACACTACCGGCGGCCGGTGCCGGCGGTGAGTGTCCACTTCCCGACGGGCTCGACGCGACGCGCGCTGAGCTGGGCCTGCCGGCCGTAGCGGGCAGCGGGTCGGGGAACACCGGCGGCCGGGCCGTTCGGTCGGGTAGCCGACTTTCGATGTGGTGTATTTCTCTGTATCCGGCTGTCTACGCTACGGCCTGCCGCCCGAGGATGTGTCCCGTACCGAGCGGGTGAGAACCGAATGCATCACGAGGCGTAACTCGAACTCATCCAGCCGCCCCTCAGGGAGGTCGTCATGCCGGTCTCATTGAGCTATCCGGGCGTGTACGTCGAAGAGGTTGCCAGCGGCGTACGCACGATCACCGGCGTCGCCACCTCCGTCACCGCGTTCGTCGGGCGCGCCCTGCGGGGCCCGACCGACGAGGACGGGCCGGTGGTCGTGAACAGCTTCGCCGACTTCGAGCGGATCTTCGGCGGGCTGTGGGTGCTCAGTCCGATGACCTACGCGGTGCGTGACTTCTTCCTCAACGGAGGTTCGCAGGCGATCATCGTGCGGCTGTTCAAGCAGAAGGGCACGGACGCCACGCACGCCGTGGTCAAGCTCGCCCCGGCGGGCGGCGGCGGTACGGAGTACGCGTTGACCGCGCGTCACCCCGGCCGGTGGGGCAACCGGTTGCGGGCCCGGGTGGACTGGGACACCCGGGACACCACCGACACCAAGCTGTTCAACCTGTACGTCCGCGACGGCCTGACCGGGCTCGTGGAGGAGTTCCGCAACGTCTCGGTCGCGTTGGACAGCCCGCGTCGCGTGGACCTGGTGCTGAAGAACGAGTCCGCACTGGTCAAGGGTGCCTCGGTCGACGCGGCCACCGAGCGGCCCGACGGTCATCCCGCGCCCAAGCCCGGCGAGGACACCTGGCAGGACAACGCGATCGCGACCAACACCAAGGTCGCCGCCGCCGACGAGGTGCCGCACGACGGTGCGATCCCCAAGCTCGCCGAGTACACGATGGCGGGCAAACGCGGGATCCGGGCGCTGGACCACGCGGACCTGTTCAACCTGCTGTGCGTGCCGCCGTACGAGCTGGACCCCGACGGCGGGGTGGCCGGTGCGGTGGAGTCCGGCGTGATCAGCGCCGCCGCCGAGTACTGTCAGCAGCGCCGGGCGATGCTCATCGTGGATCCGGTCTGGACGAAGAAGGACGACGCCGTCACCGGTGCCGGCGACCTCACCGGCAGTGTCGGCACGAACTCGAAGAACGCCGCAGTCTTCTTTCCGCGCCTGAAGCAGCCCAACCCCCTGCGGGACAACCAGTTGGAGTCGTTCGCCCCGTGCGGCGCGGTGGCCGGCGCGATCGCCCGCACCGACGCCCAGCGCGGTGTGTGGAAGGCTCCGGCCGGCCTGGACGCCGCGCTGGTCGGTGTGCCCGCGTTCGAGGTGCCGTTGACCGACGCCGAGAACGGCCAGCTCAACCCGCTGGGGGTGAACTGCCTGCGGACGCTGCCCGCCGCCGGTCAGGTGGTCTGGGGCGCACGCACCATGCAGGGTAACGATCGGCTCGCCTCGGAGTGGAAGTACCTGCCGGTCCGCCGGACGGCGCTGTTCATCGAGGAAAGCCTCTACCGGGGTACGCAGTGGGTCGTGTTCGAGCCCAACGACGAGCCGCTCTGGGCGCAGATCCGGCTCAACGTCGGCGCGTTCATGCACGACCTGTTCCGGCGGGGCGCGTTCCAGGGGCAGACGCCCAGGGAGGCGTACCTGGTCAAGTGCGATCGGGAGACCACGACGCAGAGCGATGTCAACAGCGGGATCGTCAACATCGTCGTCGGCTTCGCGCCGCTGAAGCCCGCCGAGTTCGTCGTCATCAAGCTTCAGCAATTGGCCGGCCAGGTAGCTGCGTAGGAGGAACGATGGCCAGGTTTACGGTGAACCCGCAGCGATTCGACCCGTACAAGAATTTCAAGTTCCGGGTCCGCTGGGACGGCCGTTACGTGGCCGGGGTCAGCAAGGTCGGCGCGCTCAAGCGCACCACGGAGGTGGTCGAGCACCGCGAGGGCGGCGACCCGTCGACCTCCCGCAAGTCGCCCGGCCGCACCAAGTACGAGGCGATCACGCTGGAGCGCGGCGTCACGCATGACACGGAGTTCGAGCGGTGGGCCAACCGCGTCTGGAACTACGGCTCCGGCCTGGGCTCGGAGACCTCGCTGAAGAACTTCCGTAAGGACCTCATCATCGAGGTCTACAACGAGGCCGGCCAGTTGGTGCTGGCGTACAAGGTGTTCCGGGCGTGGGTGTCGGAGTACCAGGCGCTGCCGGATCTGGACGCCAACGCCAACGCTGTGGCCATCCAGACCCTCCGGCTGGAGCACGAGGGCTGGGAGCGTGATTACGAGGTCGGCGAGCCGGCCGAGCCGAGCTTCACCGAGCCTGTCGGTTGACGGTGATGGTCCCCGCAGCGGTCGTCGCCGCGTGGGAGAGCGTGCGGTCCGTGCCGGCTGCGGCCAGGCCCGCGGCGCTCCTGCGCGCCTTCGGTCAGCCGCCGCAACCATCGGTGGGCCGGCGGGAAGCGGCCCTGCTGGCGGTCTACGTCGAGCACTTCGGCGTCCGGTTGGACGGGCTCGCCCGCTGTCCCCGCTGCGCGACCGACGTGGAGCTCAGCGTTCCCGTCGTCGAACTCACCTCCGCCATGCCGCCGGCGGCGCCTGTCGAGCCGTTGGTCTCCGGCGAGGTGAGTGTCGACTGGCGGCTGCCGCACGACGACGACCTGGCGGCGTGTGTCGGTGCCCCGGACGGGGCGACGCTGCTGCTGCAGCGGTGCGCGCCGTCCTGCCCGCCGTCGCTGCGCGCCGAGTTGGCCGCGCGTATCGCTGCGGCGGACCCGTACGCCGACATCACCTTCGAGCTGGTCTGCCCCCAGTGTGCCTGCGCGTGGGAGGCCGCGCTGGCCGCCGCCGAGTTCGTCTGGGCGCAACTGCGCGCCCACGCTCAGCGGCTGCTGCGTGAGGTCGACGAGCTGGCCCGCGCGTACGGCTGGTCTGAGCAGCAGATCTTCGCCCTGTCCCAGCAGCGCCGTGATTCCTACCTGGAGCTGGTGCGCGGTGGCTGATCTGTTCACCAGGCTCACCGCAGCGGGCAGCGTGCCCGGCGCGATCACCCCGCGCGTGCAGGCGCTGTTCGCAAGCGACACCGCGCCGGCCGATCCGCAGGAGAACGCCGACGCCCACGAGCAGACGATCGTGGCGCGCCTCGGCCCGGCGTCGGCCCCCCCCCCGGCGCGGCCGGGCGCCCCCCCCCCCCCCCCCCCCTTAACCCCCCGGCCCGCCCCGCCGGGTTGCGCC
>NZ_JBFBAY010000010.1:135972-196184 GCF_040682415.1 Micromonospora sp. NPDC051196 | reverse complement strand
GGGTCCCCCCCCGCGGGTGCGGGGGTTGGTCCAATGCCCCCGCGCGCGGCCCCTCCCGCTGTACCCCCCCCCCCCCCCCGAGACCCCGTTGGGGGCGCGCCGGGGCCGGCGGGGGCCCCCCGCCGGCCCGAGGCCGTCCGCCCCGCCACACCCGCCGGCTTTCACCCCGGTCCCGTCCAGGCCGGTTGCCGCACCGACACCGGACGCGGCGCGCATCGAGCGCCCGCAGCCCTTGCAGCGGCCGCCCAGGGGCGAGCCCACGCAGGAGCCGGCACCGCACGATCGTGCGGTGCATCACCTCGAAGTGACCGTGCGCCAGGCGCAGGGCGGCGACACGGGCCGGCTGCGACCGCGAGTGGACGCGCAGGTCACGCCGCCGGCCACGACGCAGACCCGGGCCGCGCAGCGTGCCGGAGCGCCTCCGGCGGACCGGCGCGACACGCGAGCCGAGGCCGTCACCGTCGCCGCCCAGCCCGCCGTCAACATCAGCATCGGGCGCATCGAGGTCCGGGCGATCCCCGCCCCGTCGCCACCGGCCGTCGGGGCCCCGGGCCTGCCGAGCCAGCCGAAAGGGCCGACCCTGGCCGAGTATCTGCGCGGCGACGACGGGAGGCCGCGATGAGCACCGCACTGGCCATCGGCGCCGTCAGCGCGGTGCTGCGCAACGTCCTCGACAACGGGCTCATCGACGCCGTGCTCGCCGTCGGCAGCCCGGTCAAGGTCACGGCCAAGGCCCCGGATCTGATCAAACTCGACGACCCGCAGGAGGCGCCGCAGCTCAACCTGTTCCTGTACCGGGTGAGCCGCAATCCCGCGTACCACAACATGGACCTGCCGGCCGTCGACAGCGGTGGCCGGCGCCTCACCAATCCGCCGCTCGCCGTCGACCTGCACTACCTGCTCACCGCTTACGCCCGGGAGGACCTGCACGCCGAGATCCTCCTCGGCTACGGCATGCACCTGCTGCACGAGCGGCCCTTCCTCGACCGTGCCGCGATCCGCAAGGCCCTGGAACTGAGCCCGCTGGATCCGACCGTGCTACCCGGCCCGTTCCAGGCTCCGGCCAACGCCGGGCTCGCTGACCAGTTCGAGACCCTGAAGATCACCTGGGAGCCGCTGGACTTCGACGGCATGTCGAAGATCTGGTCCGCGGTGCAGAAGAACTACCGGCCCAGCGCGGCATATCAGGTCAGTGTCGTCCTCATCCAGGGCGTGGCGCCGGCCGTCGACCCGCTGCCGGTGCTGACCCGCCGGCTCGCGGTCGAGCCGTCACTGGTCGCGCCCCTACCCGCGGTCGACTCGGCCACCGCACCCGACGGCACCGACATCGCTGAACTCGGCGAGACGATCACGCTGCACGGCCACCATCTCGCGGGCACCGCCGCGAAGGTCACCCTGGGACACCGGCTGCTCCCTGCCCCGCACGAGATCACCGTGGGCGCGAACACGTCGGCCACCGAGTTGACGTTCACGCTGCCGGCGGCCGAGTCCGCCGGCCAGATCTGGCCCGCCGGGGTCTGGCAGGTCAGCGTGACGCTGATTCCGCAGGGTGAGGCCCGGCCGCGCAGCACGGCTGCCACGGCTCTGCTGCTCGCACCCCGACCGGCCGCCCCGCTCGTCGTCCGTGACCCTACGACCAAGCGGGTGAGCGTCCAGGTCGACGTCACCCCGCAGGTCCGGCCGGAACAGACGGTCACTGTCGCACTCGGCTCCGGGCAGGCCACGGTCGGTTTCCGTACGCTGCCCACCGGGCAGGTCGACGCCGAGTTCGCGCCGATCCCGGCCGGTTCCGCGACGCTGCGACTGCGCGTCGACGGCGTCGACAGCCGCTTCGTCGACCACAGCGGCCCGGCGCCGGTGTTCCGCGCCGACCGGCAGGTGACCGTGCCATGACCTGCACCGAGCCGCAACTGTGGACCTCCGCTGACCAGCGTCTGCTCATCGCGGAACTGGACCGGCTGCACGCGCGGCTCGGCGGCGGGCCCGCCGCCGAGGCCGGCGTCGACGCAGGCACCCGGCTCGCGCAGCTCGGCGAGGTGTTCCGACTGACCGGCTTCGAACGCGACGTGCTGCTCTGGTGCGCCGGGGCCGAACTCGACAGCAGGTTCACCCGCCCCACGTTCGGCGCTGCCCTGTCGGCGCTGGACGGCGGGCACTGGGACGCCCTGGCGCCCGCCGCGCCGCTGCGGCACTGGTGCCTGATCGACCTCGGGGCCGGACCCGGGCTGGCCGACCGGCCGCTGCGGATCGACGAGCGCGTCCTGCACCATCTCACCGGGGTGACCTGCCTGGACGCCCGCCTCGACGGCATCGTCACGGCCAGGCCGGACGGGGCAGGACTGGTGACGCAGGCGCAGGCCGACCTCGCCGGGCAGCTCGCCGCCGCCGTCGCGGGCCGGCCGGGCCGGGTGACGGTGCGCCTGGACGGAGCCGACGAGCAGACCCGCGAGCGGGTCGCGGCTCACGTCGCCGCCGAACTCGGTCGGTTGCTGCTGGTCGTGCCCGGGGACCGGCTTCCCGCGGCCGGAGCAGACGCGGCGCTGCTGGCCCGCCTCCTCGAACGCGAGGTGGCGCTGCTCGGCGCGCTGCCGCTGATCACCGACGCGCCACCGGCGTTCGTGGCGCAGCTCGGCCACCACGTCGTGGTCACCGGGACGCTCGCCGCCGACATCGAACGCACCGTGCCGAGCCCGACCATCGCCGACCAGCGGGCACTGTGGCGGCAGCTGACCGGGCCCCGCGACGACATCGACGAGATCGCCGCCTCGTTCCGGTTCGAGGTCACCGCGATCGAGACCATCGCCCGCGACCCGGACCCCGGTGGCCTGCACCACGCCTGCCGGGTCCGGGCCAGGTCCGGCCTGACCGAGTTCGCCGACCGCATCGAGCCGCACGCGGCCTGGGACGACATCGTGCTCCCCGAACCTGCGCTCGGCGCGCTGCGCGACATCGCCGGCCAGGTACGCCACCGCACCCGCGTGTACGAGGAATGGGGGATGGGCTCACCTCGCGGGCTCGGCGTGACGGCCCTGTTCACCGGTGAGTCCGGCACCGGCAAGACGCTGGCCGCCGAGGTGCTCGCCGCCGAACTGGACCTGGACCTGTACCGGATCGACCTGTCCGCCGTGGTCAGCAAGTACATCGGCGAGACGGAGAAGAACCTCAAACGCGTCTTCGACGGCGCCGACACCAGCGGCGCGATCCTGCACTTCGACGAGGCCGACGCGATCTTCGGCAAGCGCAGCGAGGTCCGCGACAGCCATGACCGCTACGCCAATCTGGAGATCTCCTACCTGCTGCAGCGCATGGAGACCCATCGGGGCCTGGCCATCCTGACGACCAACCTCAAAAGCGCACTCGACCGGGCGTTCCTGCGCCGGATCCGGTTCGTGGTGACGTTCCCGTTCCCCGACCCGGCTGCCCGGGCTCGCATCTGGCAGCGCATGTTCGGGCCCAAGGTGCCCACCACCGGCCTGGACTGGCGCCTGCTCGGCCGCCTTCAGCTGGCCGGTGGCAACATCCGCACCATCGCGCTCGGCGCGGCGTTCCTCGCCGCGGCCGCGAACGAGCCGGTCGGCATGGCACACGTACTCGCCGCGACCCGCCGCGAGTACGCCAAGCTCGACAAGACGCTCACCGACACCGAGATCGGGGGCTGGGTATGACCATCAACGTCACCATCGGTGAGGTCATCCTGCACGACGTCGACCCGGGCGACCCGCAGGCGTTCCGCGAGGCGCTCCAGCGTGCCCTCGCCCGGCTCGCCGCCGCGTACCAGGGCGAGTTCACTGCGGGCGCCGCCGCCGCGCTCGACGGCACCCCGGTGCGGCTCACCGGTCCCGTCGGCAGTGCCGGCCTGGCCGAGAGCGTCGCGCGGTCGGCCTTCCACAGCATCGTGCCGGAACGTTCCGGGTCGCCCGCCCAGGACGGAGCCGTGCGATGAGCGCCTTTCCCGGATCGCCGCGGCTGGTCAAAGGCGGCATCGTGCTGCTCGACCCGAGCAGCGCCAAACTGCTCAAGGTCATCTCGCTGCAGTACAACCCGGACAGCCTCACCCGCACGTTCCAGATCAAAGCCGCCGGCGGCGACGGCGACCGGTCGCAGGCGCTGCGGCTCACCGGGGCCGCCGTCGAGACGCTCAAACTCGACGCCGTGCTGGACGCCACCGACCAGCTGGAACACCCCGATCAGCACCCCCACGCCGTCAAGCACGGCATCCACCCGCAGCTGGCCGTGCTGGAGGCGATGGCGTTCCCGCAGAGCTCGGCGATGCTGGCCAACGACCGGCTCGCCGCCTCCGGCACGCTCGAGGTGCTGCCCGCCGAGGCGCCGCTGACGTTGTTCGTCTGGTCGGTCAGCCGCATCCTGCCGGTGCGGCTGACCGAGCTGTCCGTCGCCGAGGAGGCGTTCGACCCGGCGCTGAACCCGATCCGGGCCAGGGTGAGCCTCGGCCTGCGGGTGCTGTCGGTCGACGACGTCGGCTTCGCCCACAAGGGCGGCGTGCTGTTCATGAACTACCTGCAGAACAAGGAGTCGCTGGCCGCCATGGCCGGCGCCGGTGCACTGTCGGCACTCGGGCTGGAGGGTATGCCGTGACCTACGACCCGTTGCAGGCACTGATCGCGGCCGGCGCCGTGCCCGCCAACAGCTTCCCGCCCAACAGCCGGTACGCCGGCACGCCGGTCAAGGTGCACGAGGGCGTCGCGTACCTGGGCAGGAGGCTGCTGCCGCAGCCGGACCGGCTCGGCACGCTCGGCGAGCACGCCGTCGTCGAAGGTGACCGCCTGGACAGCCTGTCCGCGCGTTACCTGGGCGACCCGGAGCTGTGGTGGCGGATCGCCGACGGCAACCCCGCCGCGCACCCCGACGAACTGACCGCGACGATCGGGGCCCGGCTGCGCATCACCACCCAGGAGGGCATGCCGGGGGTGCCGGATGCTTGACGGCGGTGTGCGGCTGTCCCTGCTGATCGGACCGGCGGTGCCGGTCCCGGTGTCGCGCGAGGTCCTGGAGGCCGTCGACACGGTCGGCATCCAGTGCGGCTCGGGGCAGACCCAGAGTGGATTCGAGATCACCTTCAAGCTGTCGCGGCGCTCGCCACTGCACACGCTGTTCCTGCTGACCGGCGGCGCCACCATCCCGATCATGCGAGTGGTGATCGTGGTGACGATCCGGGGGCAGGCCGAGGTCCTGATGGACGGCGTGATGACCAACCACGAGGTCCGCGACTCGTCCGGTGAGCCGATGCTGGTCGTCAAGGGTAAGGACCTGTCGGCCCTGATGGACTGGATCGACTTCGACGGCGTTCCGTACCCGGCGATGCCGCCGGTGCTGCGGGTGCTGACCGTGCTGGCCAAGTACGCGGCGTTCGGGGTCGTCCCGGTGACCGTCCCCAGCCTGATCGAGGACGTCCCCCTCCCGATCGAATCGATCCCGCGGCACCAGGGCACCGACCTGGCGTACCTCAGGCAGCTCGCCGAGGAGGTCGGCCACGTCTTCTACCTGGATCCCGGCCCGGTGCCCGGGACCAGCAAGGCGTACTGGGGTCCGGAGATCCGCGTCGGTGCGCCGCAGCCCGCGCTCAACCTCGACCTGGACACCCCGCACCGCAACGTCGAGGCGCTGTCGTTCACCTTCGACAAGGAGCGCAAGGAACTGCCGGTCGTGTGGACCCAGGAGCAGCACTCCAAGGCTCCGATTCCGATCCCGATCCCGGACGTCACCCCGTGGAACCCGCCGCTCGGCGTCGTACCGCCGCTGCCCCCGAAGGTCAAGTTCCTGAACGAGAACGCGAAGCTCAAGCCGTGGGTCGCTCTGATGCGCGGCCTGGCGTACGCCTCGCAGCACTCCGACTCGGTGTTCGGGCAGGGCTCGTTGGACGTCGCCCGCTACGGCCGGGTGCTCAGATCACGCGGTCTGGTCGGCGTACGCGGCGCCGGCGAGGCGTTCGACGGGCTCTACTACGTCTCCTCCGTGGAGCACACGATCAGACGCGGCGAGTACAGGCAGGCATTCACGCTGGCCCGCAACGGCCTGCTGTCGACCATTCCGAAGGTACCGGTGTGACATGACGACAACGGCGAAGAAGTACTACGGCAAGTACCGGGCGACGGTCGCCAACAACGTCGACCCGATGCAGATCGGCCGCCTGCAGGTGATCGTGCCCGACGTCTCGCACGTCGTGCCCACCTCCTGGGCGATGCCGTGCGTGCCCATCTCCGGCATCAACAACGGTACGTTCGCGCTGCCGCTCATCGGCGCGGGCGTCTGGATCGAGTTCGAGCAGGGCAACCCCGACCACCCGATCTGGGTCGGCGGCTACTGGGGCAACCCCGCCGAGACACCCGCGCTGGCCAAGGCCGTGCCGCCGGGCGTGCCCGGCATCACCCTGCAGACCGCGACGCTCAACGGCGTCGTCATCAACGACACCCCCGGCATGGGTGGCGTGACGGTCTTCTGCCGCGGCGTCCCGATGATCGCCGTCACCGACGCCGGCATCACCATCACGAACGGCAAGGGCGCGATGATCAACCTGGTCGGCCCGGCGGTCAGCATCGTCGGCACCCCGGTGGACGTCAACGCCGGCGGACTGACGGTGGTGTGACGATGCCCGGCCCGATCGTCCACGCGGGAGCCGCGATCCTCTGCTCGCACGCCGGGGTCGCCACCCCGCTCGCCCCGAACCCGCGGGTCACCGTCAACGGCCAGCCGGTCGTCACCGTCGGTACGCCGTACGCCGTCACCGGCTGCTCGCTGACCCCCAGCGGCGTGTTCTGCCAGACCGGGACATGGGTCACCGGCGCGGCCCGAGTGCTGGTCATGGGCATGCCGGTGGCCGTGCAGGCCGGTGCGTCGGTGTGCGCCTCGACCGGCTCGCCGCTGCTGCCGGTGATGGTCCAGCCCCGGGCGGTGGCCACATGAACGTCGGGTTCCCGTACCGCTTCGACGCCACCGGCCGTACCGGGACCGTGGACGACGACACCCACGTCAAGGACATGATCGCGCAGGTGCTGTTCACCAGCCCGGGCGAGCGCGTGATGCGGCCGGACTTCGGGTCGGGCCTGCTGGCGCTGACCTTCGAGCCCAGCAGCTTCGAACTCGCCGCGACGACCCAGTTTCTCGTGCAGGCCTCGCTGCAACAGTGGCTGGGCCACCTCATCACGGTCGAGTCGGTGCAGGTCAGTGGCGACGACGGGGTGCTGCGAGTGTCGGTCGACTACGTCATCCGGCGCACCCGACAGCGCCGGACCGACCAGTTCACCGCCCCGGGGGCGGCGGCATGAACACCAGGTACACCTGCTGCCAGGACAAGCGGCTGCGCGTGGTCAAGGCCGCCGGCCAGCTCAACGGCATCGAGTACCTGGAGGTGGCCACGGCCGGGCCGCGGCAGCGTACGCTGCTCGTCCGGCTGCTCAAGGCAGCCTCGGGCATCACCGCCGACCAGGTCACCATCGACGGCGGCGAGCGTATCCGCACCGTCGGCGTCGAATGGGTCGTCGCGGCGACCGCGCTGCCGGTGGGGGAGGACCCGGGCATCGTGTCCGGGCTGGTCGACCCCCAGCAGGTCCTGGTGGTCCGCACCGAGCAGACCGGTGACTTCTCGTACTACACCCTGCACCTGACGGCACCCGGCGTCGACCCGGTGCTCGACGAGGTCGAGTTCACCTTCAAGGTGGACTGCGACGCCACCGGGGACTGCCGCGACCGGTGCCGTTGCAACGACCAGCGGGCGCAGGCACCCCAGCTGGACTACCTCGCCAAGGACTACGCGAGCTTCCGGCGGATGCTGCTGGACCGGCTGAGCCTGGTCGCGCCGCGCTGGCGCGAGCGCAATCCCGCCGACCTGGGTGTCGCGCTGGTGGAACTGCTCGCCTACGAAGCTGACCGGCTGTCGTACCGGCAGGACGCCATCGCCACCGAGGCCTACCTCGGCACCGCCCGCAGCAGGATCTCCATGCGCCGCCACGCCCGCCTGGTCGACTACCGCCTGCACGACGGCTGCTCGGCGCGGGCGCTGCTGCGCTGCACCGCCGAGGGCAACGGGGTGGTCCTGACCTCGGGCACGAAGGTCTACTCGAAGGTCGATCGGCTCAAGCCGCTGCTCGACGCCGACGGTGAGCGCGCGGCGGTCAGCACCGGCGCAGTGGTGTTCGAGACCGTCGACCGGTCCGTGCTCTACGAGGCGCACAACGAGCTGTACTTCTACACCTGGGGCGACGACGAGTGCTGCCTGCCCGAGGGCAGCATCGCGGCGACCCTGGCCGGTGATCATCCGAACCTCAAGGCCGGCGACATCCTCGTGCTCGCCGAGGTGCGCAGCCCCGGCAACGGCCAGACCGCCGACGCCGACCCGGCGCACATCTGCGCGGTGCGGCTGACCAAGGTCGAGCCAGCCAGTGACCCGTCCGGCGGACAGTTCCTGCCGACGCCAAACGGCGACCCCGTCGCGGTCACCGAGATCGCCTGGGACCCGGCCGACCGGCTGCCGTTCCCGGTGTGCGTCAGTGCCAAGGCCGCCGGCCCGGACCCGGTCAGTGTCGCGTGGGGCAACATCGTGGTGGCCGACCACGGCCGCAGCACCACCGAGCAGCTCGGCGAAGTCCCGCAGCCGCATCTGGTGTACGCCGGCGACACCGAGCAGTGCGGCACCGGGCAGCGCAAGGCGGTGCCGGCCCGGTTCCGGCCGAAGCTGCGCCACCGGCCGCTGACGCATCGGGTCGACATCAGCCCCCGGGTGCGGGTCACCACCGATCTCGACGCCGGGGTCGCCACCGACCTGGCCGCCCGCACCTTCACCACGACGGTGAAGGACTGGCTGATCAGCCACGGGGTGACGTTCCAGCAGGCCCCGGTGACGGTACGCGGCGCGCACGACGAGTGGTCGGTCAGCGACGGGGTGACCGTGGTGCGGGTACGTGCCGACGCGGACACCCTGTCCGTTCTCGACCGCCCCGTCGCCGCGGCGGCCGTGACCGCGGCGACGCCGCGCGGCGCCCGGCCGCAGATCACCCTCGACGACGGCACGCACACCTGGCAGCCACACTGGGACCTGCTCGCCAGCGCCGACGACGCCGAGACGTTCGCCGTCGAGGCGGAACACGACGGCAGCACGTACCTGCGGCTGAACAACCCCACCCCGGGGCTGTCCTTCACCGCGACGTACCGGGTCGGCAACGGGGTGGCGGGCAATGTCGGCGCGGGCGCCCTGGTGCATCTCGCGACGACCGCCTCGGTGACGGCGGTGACCAACCCGCTGCCCGCCGCCGGCGGGCACGAACCGGAGAGCGGCGACGAGGTCCGCCGCGACGCGCCACAGGCATACCTGGTGCAGGAGCGGGCGGTGACCCCCGCCGACTGGGAGCAGGTCGCGGTCCGTGACGAGCAGGTGCAGCGGGCCGCCGCGACCTGGCGTTGGACCGGCAGCTGGCACACCGTGTTCCTGACGGTGGACCGGGTCGGCGGTCGGCCCGTCGATGCGGCGTTCGAGCAGCAGCAGCGGGCGCGGCTCGAACGGTACCGGCTGGCCGGTTATGACCTTGAGTTGGACGCACCCCGGTTCGTGCCCATCGAGCTGGGCGTGCACGTGTGCGTCGGGCCGGACCACGCCCGTTCGGCCGTACGCCGGGAGCTGCTCAAGGCGCTGACCGCTCTGTTCCATGCCGACCGGCTCACCTTCGCCCAGCCGGTGTACCTGAGCCCGGTGTACGCCGCGGCGCAGGCGGTGCCCGGCGTGACCTCGGTGCAGGTGCACACATTCCGCCGCCAGCACGACCCGGGCGTGAGCGGCGTGGCCGGCGGCGTCCTGCCGATGAGCCGGCTGGAGATCGCCCGCCTGGACAACAACCCGAACTTCCCGGAGCACGGTGTGCTGGAACTGACCCTCGGGGGCGGGCGATGAGCAGCAGACAGTGCGCCTGCGGGTGCTGTCAGGGTGTCGCGCCCCACACCCCGGCCGAGGTGTTCAACCGCCCCGCGCTGCCGCAGATCGCCTACCGTCCCGGGGGCTACGCGCAGTTCAGGGCCAGCCTGCAGGACGGGCTCACCTCCGCCGGTCGTCCGGCGCTGGCGGCACTGACCACCCGCGCCGACGAGGACTTCACCATGGCGCTGCTCGACGGCGTCGCCGCCGTCGCCGACGTGCTGACGTTCTACACCGAGCGGCTCGCACAGGAGTCCTACCTGCGTACCGCCACCGAGCGGCAGTCGCTGACGGAGCTGGGCAGGCTGGTCGGCTACCGGCTGCGTCCCGGCGTCGCCGCCGCCACCGACCTCGCGTTCCACGTCGAGCCGCCGCCGCCGGCCGCCGTGGCGGGCGCGACCTCGCCGTTCCATCGGGTGCGGCAGCCCGAGTCGGTGCCGATTCCCGCCGGCACCCCGGTGCGCAGCGTGCCCGGCCCGGGCGAGCAGCAGCAGGTCTTCGAGACGATCGAGTCGATCAAGGCCAGTCCGCGGTGGAACGTGCTGCGCCCGCTGCGGACGCGCAAGCCGGTCCTCGGCAGCGGCCGCACGTCGCTGTACGTCCAGGGCCTGGCCGCCAACCTCAAGCCCGGCGATCTGCTGCTGTTCCACGGCGCAGCCGGGTTCGAGGTGCGCCCGGTCGCCCGCGCCGTACGCCAGGACACGCTCGACCGGACCCTGGTCACCTGGTCGGGACCGCTGGCCGTGGCGGGTCCGCTGACGGCGTACGTGCTGCGCAAGAAGCTCAGCGTCTTCGGCTGGAACGCGCCGCTGTGGAAGTCCATGGCGAACGAGTTCAAGATCAGCTACGGCTGTCAGGACTGCGCAGACTGGCCCGCCTACTGGATCCAGCCCAAGCCCGCCGGCGGTTGGGGCGACCCGGCCGACTACCCGTCGCAGCCCTGGTACATGCGGATCGACGTCGACGGCTCCCACCCGGACCTGGGTGGCAGCCACCTGGTGCTCAGCGACGGCGCCGTGCATCGGCACTTCACCGTCGCATCCGCCGCCGAGCTGTCCCGGGCCGAGTTCGCGATCTCCGGGAAAGTCACCCGGGTCAAGCTCGACGGCTCCTACAGCCAGTACCTCTCGTTCTTCGGCAAGGTGCGGCAGAGCACCGTGTACGCCGGCAGCGAGCAGCTCACCCTCGCCGATGAGCCCGACACCTCGCCGGTGTCCGGCAGCCAGGTCACCGTCGGCGGCGACGTCACCGATCTCGAACCCGGCCGCCGGCTGCTCGTCACGGGCGAGCAGACCGAAACCGTGACGCTGCGGTCGGCCAGCAGGTCCGGACCGGACACCGTGCTGACCTTCCACCAGCAGCTGGCCCACCCACACGCCCGCGACACCGTGCTGATCTTCGGGAACGTGGCCGCGGCGACCCACGGCGAGACCGTGCACCAACTGCTCGGCGACGGACAGGCGGCCCAGGCGTTCCAGCGGTTCGAGCTCACCCACGCGCCGCTGACCTACGTGCAGGCCGACAACCCGACCGGCGCCTGCTCCACCCTGGAGCTGCGCGTCAACGACGTCCTGTGGACCGAGACCGCCAGCCTGTACCCGGCCCGGCCCGGCGAACGCGTCTACATCACCGCCGACACCCCGACCGGAAGGGTCGAAGCCGGCTTCGGCGACGGGGTGCACGGCGCACGGGTGCCGACCGGCCAGCACAACGTACGCGCCCGCTACCGCAGGGGAACCGGCATCGCAGGCAACCTGCCGGCGGGCGCGCTCACCCAGCTCGGCGCCCCGCCGTTGGGCGTGACCGGGGTGACCAACCCGGCGCCTGCGGTCGGCGGCGCCGACCCCGACACCACCGACCACGCCCGCGTCGGCATCCCCCTGTCGACCACCACCCTCGGGCGCGCGGTGTCCCTGACGGACTACGCGGACTTCTCCCGTACGTTCCCCGGCATCGCCAAGGCCCACGCGGCCGTGCTGCCCGTACGCCACGTGCGCACCATCGTGGTGACCGTCGCCGGCCCCGGCGGTGCCCCCGTCCCGCAGCAGGTCCGGGCGAGGCTGGTCAACGCGCTGCACGGCTACGGCGACCCGCTGGTGCCCGTCGTCGTCGTCGTACCCCACCGGCAGGTGCCCTTCCAGCTGCGGATGAAGGTGCGCCGCGACCCCGCGTACGAGCTGAGTCAGGTGCTGCGCGCAGTCGCCGCCACCCTCACTGACTCCTTCGGCTTCGCCGCGCGTGACTTCGCCCGCCCCGTGCCGCAGTCCGAGATCATCGCCGCCGCGCACCGGGCCGCCGGCGTCGCCGCCGTCGACCTCGACCTGCTCCACCTCGGCACGGCGCAGTCCCACCAGCACCGGCTGCTCGCCGCCGGCCCCCAGGCGGCGCAGTCGCAGGTGCACGGCGCCGAACTGCTGCTGCTCACCGCCGATCCGCTGACCTGGCTCACGGAGATGCCCCTATGAGCGCCCGTCCCGAAACCGTCGCCCGGCTCTACGACCTGATGCCCCGGGTGTACCGCACCCGCGACGCGGGCCAGCTCGCACAGCTCATCGAGGTCATCGCCGGGCAGATCGACGTGCTCGAGGAGAGCCTCGACCAGTTCCACGACGACCAGTTCGTCGAGACCGCCGCCGCGTGGGCCGTGCCCTACCTCGGCGACCTCATCGGCTACCGGCCGCTGGCCGGTCCGTTCGGCTCACCACGCGCCGAGGTCGCCAACACCATCGCCTACCGGCGCCGCAAGGGCACCGCCGCCATGCTCGAGCAGCTCGCCTTCGACGTCACCGGCTGGAAGGCCCGCGCCGTCGAGTTCTTCGAACGGCTGACCGTCACCCAGTACATGAACCACGTCCGGCCCGGCAAGGGTGGCACCCCGGATCTGCGGCACCCCGCCCTGCTGGAGTGGATCGGCACGCCGTTCGACGACCACGCCCACACCGCCGAGGTACGGCGGATCACCACCCGCGCCGGGCGGTACAACATCCACAACGTCGGCATCTTCCTCTGGCGCGTCGAGGCCGTCGAGCTGACCCGCAGCCCGCTCGTGCCCGACACCGGCTCGCAGCGCCGCTTCCGGTTCCATCCCCTCGGCATCGACTCGCAGCTGTACGGCGCACCGCGTACCGAGGACGAGATCACTCACCTCGCCACCCAGCTCGACGTCCCGCTGCCGTTGACCCGCCGCTGGCTGAAGGCCCACGCCGACACCTACTACGGCAAGGACCGCAGCCTGCTGGTCGGGCTGCTCGGCGCCGCCACACCGGGCAAGGTGCGCTTCTGCGACCTGTCCGACGTGCCCGGCGACTGGGCCCACGCGCCCGCGCCCGGATCGGGCGAGATCGCGATCGACCCCGTCCTCGGCCGGGTCTACTTCCCGGAACCGGTCACCGGGCTCGTCCGAGCCGTCGCCACGTACCACTACGGGACCGCGATGCGGATCGGTGGCGGCTACGCCCGGTCGCCGTACGCCACCGACGGCCCTGTGGTCGCCGACCCCGACCTGCAGACGGCGCTCGACCAGGTCACCAGCGGTGGCACCGTCGAGATCGAGGACAACGGGCGCTACGCCCAGACCCCGGTGCTGCGCACCGACGACGCGAAGACCGTGGTCCTGCGTGCCGCCGACCGGCACCGGCCGCTGCTGGCCGCCGCCGGCCCGATCGAACTCAAGCCCGGCAGGGACGGCACAGTGGTGCTGGACGGGCTCATGATCAGCGGCGGGCCGCTGGTGCTCAAGGACGCCGGCGACATCGCCGTACGCAAGGTGATCCTGAAGCACTGCACGCTGGTGCCGGGGCTGACCCGGACCCCGGACAACGGGCCCGGCAGCCCGACGGCGGCCAGCCTGATCATCGAGCACCCGTTCGCTGCGGTCGAGATCGAGCGGTGCGTGACCGGCCCGATCACGGCCGTCGAAGGCGCCACCGTCGCCGTCCGCGACAGTGTCGTCGAGGCCCCGGCCGGCACGGCGCTGGCGGTGGGGACGCTGAAGCTCGACGAGAGCACCGTGATCGGTACGGTCGACGCCGTCCGGGTGGACATCTCCAACTCGATCGTGCTCGGCACCGTCAGCGCGCAACGCCGTCAGGAGGGCTGCGTACGGTTCAGCTACCTCACCGAGGACTCGCTGACCCCGCAGAAGTACCGCTGCGTGTCCCAGCCCTCACCCGACTTCACCTCCCTGCGTTTCGCCGACCCCGGCTACTGCCAGCTGCGCGTCACGACCGCCGACGAGATCCGTCGCGGCGCGGACAACGGGAGCGAGATGGGTGTCGGCAACCACCTGTTCGCACCGCAACGCGAGGCGAACCTACTGGCCCGCCTCGACGAGTACCTCCGCTTCGGCCTCGAAGCGGGCATCTTCTATGCGAGTTGACACAGCGAGCTCAAGGACTGTCCAACATGGGTGCTGACCTCAGCAGGGTGCGGTTCGATCCGCAGCGTGACTACAGCGGCGTCGGCTTCGAGCAGGGCCGACTGGTGGTGGACGCCGAGCTCAACGAGGAACACGCGATCACCGACCGGCGTCGGCGGGCCCAGGTGGCCGACCTGGCGCCAGCACCGACGATCGTCTCGCGGCTGACCCCCCAGGCGTTCGCGATCTCCGTTGCCGGCGGCGCGCTCTCCATCGGTGCCGGGCGGATGTACGTCGACGGCATCCTCGTCGAGAACCACGGCGACACCCCGGCCTTCGACCCGGTCCTGGCCGAGCCGAACGGGACCGGAGCGGTCGCCTACGACAGGCAGCCCTACTGGCCCACCCCGGAGAAGCTGCCCACCAGCGGGACACACCTGGCCTACCTGCAGGTGTGGGAGCGCGAACGCACCCACCTGAACACCCCGGACCTGATCGAGAGCGCGATCGGCGTCGACACCTCGATCCGCACCCAGATCGCCTGGCAGGTACGCCTGCTCAAGGGCGTCGGCACCGACGTGTCCTGCGGGTCGGACATCCCGTCCTGGAACGAGCTGACCGCCCCGTCATCGGCCCGGCTGACCACCGGCACCGTCGACGTCGACCCGGCCGACGACCCTTGCGAGATCCCACCCGGCAAGGGCTACCGCGGGCCCGAGAACCAGCTGTACCGAGTCGAGCTGTACTCGCCGACGCAGTTCCTCTGGTCGCGTGACAACGCGACCGTGGCCAGCGCCGCCACCTTCGTCACCGCCACCGAGCTGCGCCTGGACACCCTCGGCCGCGACGACGTGCTGCGGATCAAGGACAACGACTGGGTCGAGATCACCGACGACCGCCGCGAGCTCAACCACCTTCCCGGGGAGCTACGCCAGGTCACCGTCGACGCCGCGACCTCGACGATCACGTTCGCCGGCGCGCTGCCCGGCGACCTCGTACCGTCCACACACCACCTGCGCGTACGCAAATGGGACTCGCCGCTTCTCACCGTCCCGACGGACGGATCGGCGGTCGCGCTGGAACACGGCATCACCGTCTCGTTCAGCTTCACCGGCACCGGCAAGCCGCGCCCCGGCGACCACTGGGTGTTCGCGGCCCGGGCCACCGCACCCACCCCCGAGGAGTCGCTGGAGCAGCTGGTCGCCGCCCCGCCGCTGGGTGTTCACCAGCACTTCGCCAGGCTCGCGCTGGTCACGATGCCCGGCAGCGTCCAGTCCGACTGCCGGCCCGACTGGCCGGTCGCGACCGGTGACAGCTGCGACTGCGAGATCTGCGTGACGCCGCAGTCGCACGCGGACGGCTCGCTGACCGTCCAGGACGCCATCGAGAAGATCCGCCAGCGCGGCGGCGGCACCGTCCGGCTCTGTCCGGGCGACTACCCGCTCGACGAGCCGATCAAGCTGCACGAGGCCCGTTCGCTGCGGCTGGTCGGGGCGGGCGCCGACAGCCGGCTGCTGGCCCGCGACGTCGGCATCGACCTCGCGTACTGCCAGGACGTGGTCCTGTCCGACTTCTCGGTCGCCGGTCAGGCCGAGCAGCCCGCCATCACGCTGACCGGCGCGAACACTCTGATCCGGATCGAGCACCTGCGGCTGGTCCAGCGCAAGGGCGCCGGCATCGGTCTGGCCGGGCGGAACCGCTTCCTGTCCATCACCGGCTGCCTGTTCCAGTCGCTGACCGGCATCGAAGCCCTGGCCGCAGTCGGCGGCAGGGAGTCGGGTCTGCTCACCTACGGTCTGTCGATCCGGGACAACCTCTTCGGCACCGACCTGCGCGGCATCGACTTCGCGGCCTCCGCGGAGCGGGTCATCCAGCACGACGGGCTGGCCGCGATCACCGGCAACACCTTCAGCGACTGCGCCGATCGGGCGATCACCGCGACCGGCCTGATCCTGCAGGACGTCGCCGAACTCGACGGCGACCTCGTGATCAGCGGCAACATCATGGAGGTGCGCGGCGGCGGCATCCTGACCGGCAGCCGCGCCCGGATCTGCGACAACACCGTCATCTGCACCGACCGTCGTACCGGCCACCCGGGCATCGAGGCCGACACCGGCCCCCCGGACACCCTGGACGGTGTGTTGCACGTGCTGGCCAACAAGGTCAGCGAATTCGGCAACGCCGGCATTGTCGTGGTGGCGCCGTTGCGTAGCGCGATCGTGAAGCAGAACGTCGTGCGGGAGTGCGCGGCAGGCATCCTCGTACAGTCGACCGGCCGCACCGTCAGTGGCCACATCGCCGTCGACAACAACCAGGTCCTGGACCTGCACCCGGTCGATGAGGGCAACTTCGCCGCCGCCCGGGCCACGGCGGGCCGACGGCGTACGGCAGCCGCCGCCGACGAGGAAACCATCGCGCTCGGCCCCGCCATCGCGGGCGGGCCCACAACCTCGGCCGCGTCGTCCCGCCTGGCAGCCGGACTGTTCAGCCAGGCGGGCATGACGATCGGCATCGCCGTCATCGGTGCCGCGGACGGCGCCGTTGTCGGCAACACCGTCGACGGGCTCGCCGCCGACGAGGCCGACGCGGGCCGGGGTAGGCGCCTCTACGGCATCATGGCCGCCACCAACTGCGAGGTCCGCATCTCCGGCAACACCGTCAACCGGGTGGGCAGCCCGAAGGCGGCCGTCAGTAACGCCTACGGCATCATCTGCGGCGGCTGGCAGGGCACCGCGCTCGTCGCCGAGAACATCGTGCTCAGCGGCGCCCCGGCACCGGTCGCCCGGTCCGGCTGGACCGCGCTGGCCATGGTCAACGATGTGAATCAGGCGGCCGGGGGAGTGCGCGTGATGGACTCGGCCTCCGGGCGAGTGTCGTTCGCCGGCAACTTCGCCTATCTGCAGGAGGACATGCAGGGCCACGTCGAGCTGACCGGCAACACGCTGCACGGCGGGGCCGACGACGTGGCCGTCGTCGTACAGACCTCGGGGGACGTGCTGGTGAGCGGCAACCGCTGCGCCCAGCCGGGCGACGCCAAGCAGATCGTCGTCCGGCTGACCGGGGCGACCGCGGCGGTGCACGGCAACCGTGTCCAGGGCGGTTACCCGTCGATGACGGTCACGGTCGGCAAGGACTCGACTGGCGAAGCGGACGCCGCCGCCGTCGTCGGCAACCTGACCACCGGCGGCATACAGGTCAACGGGTCGCCGCTGCAGGCGCCGTGGGCCCCCCTCAATCCGATCGTCTGAGGAGACCGACGATGCCGCGAAAGACAATCGAGGTGGTCGCCCACGACCTGCGGGTGGCGGCCGCTGCCCGCGCCGACCTTGGCAAGGTCCTGTCGGCCACGGACGTCCGCAAGGTCGCCGACGCCGACAAGGACTTCTCGGCGCACCTCGCCGAGGTGAATGAGGCCCTGGCCGAGCAGACCAAGCAGGCCGCGTCCTGGCAGAAGGCACTGACCGAAGCCCACGAACGCTGGGACGCGAGCCGGGACAAGCTGTCCAAGCTGCATCCCGGCGCGACGATCTGACCGTCGACGAGGTACGCCAAGCCGGTCGTGACGGGTGCGGTGCTCGCCTGCGGTCAGGGTGACCCCCGCTTCGGCCGGACGGAGGACTTCGCGTAGCTTCCCCGAAGCCAGATCTGTCCGCTTCATTCACCCCGGACCGTACCCGCGGTGATCGACTGCGTTGCGCCGGAATGGCGGTTTCCCACCGTCGCGCACCCCGCCGTTTCGGCGGTACGGCGCCGGTCAGCCATGTTGCGACGGCTCGGTTCGCCTGTCCGCTGATCGCCCGGATGTCCGGTTCTGGGGTTCGGTCGGTCAGCCGGTGGCGGAATCCGTGAGGGGGTCGGGGCGTTGTATCGACTGACGGACCGAGCAGGGCGGCTTATCCCTTGAGGTGTGGCCCCCATGGTCCCGGACCCAGACGCCCGGGCCGATAGGGGCCAGGGCTCTGAGCCTCAGGGTCCGAGCCGACCAGATCCCCCGGGAATGATGGTGGGTGGTCGGTCGTTGTACATGGTCCCGGCGCCGCGAAGGCCCCCCGGCCTTGCAGGCCAGCCGGTGATCTTCCCCCTTTGTCCTTGTGGCGCCTGACGGCGTTTGCACACACACCTGTGTTCGTTTTCCCCCCTTTTGGTGGTGTGTGTCTACCCCCGAATGGAGCTTGGTCATGAACTCGAAGCTGCTGCGTAAGAGTGTTCTGGGTATTGCTGGTCTGGCTTTCGCCGGTGGCGTGTTCGCCGGCCCCGTGGCCGCCCAGGCCGACGCCGCGCCGGTGAAGGCGGGCCCTGTGGCCGTGCAGGCTGGTAAGCCGGACACGAGCAAGTTGATCCCGCATGGTGTGCAGGGTGCCCAGTCGCGCATCGATCTGAACGATGAGCAGGTGGCGAACACGAAGGCGATCATCGCGGCGACGAAGAAGGCCGGTATGGACGAGCGTGCCGCCGTCGTGTCCATCGCCACCGCGTTGCAGGAGTCGAAGCTGGAGAACCTGGGTCACCTCGGTGACCGTAACGACCACGACTCGCAGGGTCTGTTCCAGCAGCGTCCGTCCAGTGGTTGGGGCACGGTCGAGCAGATCACCGACCCGGAGTACTCCACCACCGCGTTCCTGAAGGGTTTGAAGCAGGTTGACGGTTGGCAGGACATGCCGCTGACCAAGGCCGCCCAGACCGTCCAGGTGTCGGCCTACCCGGACCACTACGCCCAGTGGGAGCAGCAGGCCGCCGACCTGGTCACCAAGTACTGGAACAGCTGACCGCAGACATTCCTCCACAGGGGGAGCAAGAAGAGAAGGCTGTTGGCCGGCACCCGCAACCCGGGTGCCGGCCAACAGCGCATGAACCCGACAACGAGCACCCGAGATCGCTCCGATCGAGGGCACCCGCCAGCCCTTCAGCGACCGTTAAGAAGGGGCCCTTCCTCTACCGCAGGCGTTAACAAGGGCCCCTTCCTTACACCCCCAACCGGAAGGGGGAGTGAGAGGGCGGCGAGTGGGAACAAGGAGGGGCGTGGGTCGGTTGTACCGAGCGTCGGTGTGATCCAGTGTCCCCGGGCCTCACCTAATTTGCCTTCGCGGAATACCGTCCGGCTGGAGCCGCGTCGCGCCACTCGCCGAGAGGCGACCTGCACACCGACACCCACGCGCCGCCCCCGGTCCCGACAACGGGCCGGGGGCGGTGTGGTGTTTCCCGGTTCTGCCGGGCCGGGTGTCCGTCCGCGTTCGGCTGCCCTAAGGTCAGGGACGGAGGTGACGAGCGTGGGTCTGCGGGACGTGTTGCTGGGCTGGCCGGTCTACCGGCAGCTCACTGGCACCGATCCGCTGGGTCGGGGCGCGGCGGCGCAGTCCGCCCGTTCGGCCGGGCTCACCGCCCGCACCGAGGACGCCGACCGGGTGGCCCGCTCCGTCTGCCCGTACTGTGCGGTCGGTTGTGGTCAGCGGGTCTACGTCTCCGACAACCAGGTGACCCAGATCGAGGGCGACCCGGACAGCCCCATCTCCCGTGGTCGGCTCTGCCCGAAGGGTTCGGCGAGCAAGAGTCTGGTGACCAGTCCGCTGCGGCAGACGACGGTGCGCTACCGCAGGCCGTACGCCACCGAGTGGGAGGACCTGGACCTCGACACGGCGCTGGACATGATCGCCGACCGGATTCTCGCGGCGCGTGCCGAGACCTGGGAGGACGTCGACGCCGAGGGTCGCCCGCTGAACCGTACGTTGGGCATCTCCAGCCTCGGCGGGGCGACGCTGGACAACGAGGAGAACTACCTCATCAAGAAGTTGTTCACCGCGATGGGGGCACTCCAGATCGAGAACCAGGCGCGTATTTGACACTCCGCCACCGTCCCCGGTCTGGGGGCCAGCTTCGGTCGCGGCGGCGCGACGGTTTTCCAACAGGACGTGGCGAACGCTGACGTCATCGTCATCCAGGGGTCGAACATGGCCGAGGCCCACCCGGTGGGCTTCCAGTGGGTGATGGAGGCGCGTAAGCGTGGGGCGAAGGTGTTCCATGTCGATCCCCGGTTCACCCGGACCAGCGCGTCGGCTGACACGTACCTGCCGATCCGGGCGGGCACCGACATCGCGCTGCTCGGCGGGGTGGTCAACTACATCCTGACCAACGAGTTGGACTTCCGGGAGTACGTGTTGGCGTACACCAACGCGGCGACGATCGTCAGCGACGACTACGTCGACGCCGAGGACGCCGACGGTCTGTTCTCCGGGTTCGATCCGGCGACCGGTGCCTACGTGCAGGACAGCTGGCAGTACGCCGGGCACGAGCGGGATTCGGGCAGCGGTCACACGGCGATGGACCGGGAGACCGCCGCCGGGCTGCGGCACGAGTCGCACGGCGCGCCGATCTCCGGGCAGGTCGAGCGGGACGAGACGCTGCAGCATCCGCGCTGCGTCTACCAGATCCTCAAGCGGCACTTCGCCCGCTACACCCCGGAAATGGTGGAGCGGGTCTGTGGTCTGCCGCAGGAGAAGTTCCTGGAGTTGGCCCGCGCCTGGACGCAGAACTCGGGCCGGGAACGGACCGGTTGCCTGATCTACTCGGTGGGCTGGACGCAGCACAGCGTCGGGGTGCAGTACATCCGTACCGGCGCGATCATCCAGTTGTTGCTGGGTAACGTGGGTCGCCCCGGTGGTGGGGTGTTGGCGTTGCGTGGGCATGCCAGCATCCAGGGTTCCACCGACATCCCCACCCTGTTCAACCTGCTGCCCGGCTATCTGCCGATGCCGCACCACGCGCAGCATCCGACCTTCGACGACTGGGTGGACGCCATCCGCCATCCCGGCCAGAAGGGTTTCTGGGGCAACGCGCGGGCGTACGCGGCGAGCCTGCTCAAGGCGTACTGGGGGGATGCGGCCACCCCGGACAACGACTTCTGCTACGACTACCTGCCCCGGCTGACCGGTGACCACGGCACCTACCAGCAGGTCCTCGACATGATCGACGGGAAGATCAGGGGGTACTTCCTGCTCGGCCAGAATCCGGCGGTCGGCTCGGCGCACGGTCGGGCGCAGCGGCTCGGCATGGCGAACCTGGACTGGCTGGTGGTCCGGGACCTGTTCATGATCGAGAGCGCGACGTTCTGGCAGCGCGGCCCTGAGGTGGCCACCGGTGAGATCGTGCCGCAGGAGTGTCGGACCGAGGTCTTCTTCCTGCCCGCCGCCTCGCATGTGGAGAAGGAGGGCACCTTCACCCAGACCCAGCGGTTGTTGCAGTGGCGGGAGAAGGCCGTGGACCCGCCCGGCGACGCCCGCTCGGAGTTGTGGTTCTTCTATCACCTGGGGCGCAAGCTGCGGGAGAAGTTGGCCGGGTCGCCGCTGCCGCGCGACCGGGCGCTGCTGGACCTGGCCTGGGACTATCCCACGCACGGTCCGCACGCCGAGCCGGACGCCGAGGCGGTGCTGCGGGAGATCAACGGGTACGACGTGGCCACCGGCCGCCCGCTCGCCAGCTTCGCCGAGGCCCGCGACGACGGTACGACCGCCGTCGGCTGCTGGATCTACGCCGGGGTGTACGCCGACGGGGTGAACCAGGCGGCGCGTCGTCGGCCCGGCCACGAGCAGGACTGGGTGGCCGCCGAGTGGGGTTGGGCGTGGCCGGCGAACCGGCGCATGCTCTACAACCGGGCCTCCGCGGACCCGCAGGGCCGGCCGTGGAGCGAACGCAAACGCTACGTGTGGTGGGACGAGGCGGCGGGCCGGTGGACCGGCCACGACGTGCCGGACTTCGAGGTGACGAAGGCACCGTCGTACCGGCCGCCGGAAGGCGCCTCGGGTCCGGCGGCGTTGGCCGGTGACGACCCGTTCGTGATGCAGTCCGACGGCAAGGGCTGGCTGTTCGCGCCCAGTGGCGTGTTGGACGGGCCGCTGCCCACACACTACGAGCCGGCCGAGTCACCGGTGCGTAATTCGTTCTACGGTCAGCAGGGCAACCCGACCCGCAAGACGTACCGGCATCCGGTGAACTCGATCAATCCGAGTCCGCCGCAGGAACACAGCCAGGTGTTCCCGTACGTGTTCACGGTCAGCCGGTTGACCGAGCATCACACCGCCGGCGGGATGAGTCGTACGGTGGCGCCGTTGGCGGAACTGCAACCGGAGATGTTCGTCGAGGTTTCGCCGGAGTTGGCGGAGTTGGCCGGGTTGACCCACCTGGGTTGGGCGCACCTGGTCAGCGCCCGCGCGGTGATCGAGGCGAAGGTGCTGGTCACCGACCGGCTGGTGCCGTTGCGGGTGGACGGTCGGGTGATCCACCAGCTGTGGTTGCCGTACCACTTCGGGTTCGAGGGGTTGGTCACCGGCGACTCGGCCAACGACCTGTTCGGCATCACCCTGGACCCGAACGTGCTGATCCAGGAAAGCAAGATCGGTACGTGTGACGTGCGCCCGGGCCGCCGACCCACCGGGCCGGCGTTGCTTGAGCTGGTGGACGATTACCGCACCCGGGCCGGCATCGTGGCGGGCAGCGTACCGTCGGCGCTCACCGTCGACGTGCCGGTCGAGCGGCCCGGCGAGGCAGAGGGGGACCGGTGATGGTGGACGGGGACGACCGGTCCGAGCGGCGGGACCCGGCGACGGGTGCCGGTTGGGTCGACGCGCCGCCGCGGATGGGCTTCTTCACCGACACCAGCGTCTGCATCGGCTGCAAGGCGTGCGAGGTGGCCTGCAAGGAGTGGAACGGGGTTCCCACGTCCGGGCTTGACCTGCTCGGCATGTCGTACGACAACACCGGGGCGTTGACCGCGAATTCGTGGCGGCATGTCGCGTTCATCGAACAACCCCGGCCCGCCGGCGATCCGGAGGCCAGCAGCGCGGGCAGCCAGTTCCTCGGGATGCCGGAACCCGGGCCGCCGGGGCGTACCGGTTCCGCCGAGGGGCGCAGCGACTTCCGCTGGCTGATGATGTCGGACGTGTGCAAGCACTGCACCCAAGCGGGCTGCCTGGACGTCTGCCCGACGGGGGCGTTGTTCCGCACCGAGTTCGGCACGGTGGTGGTGCAGGAGGACATCTGCAACGGCTGCGGCTACTGCGTGTCGGCCTGCCCGTACGGGGTCATCGACCGGCGGGTCGACGACGGCCGGGTCTGGAAGTGCACCCTGTGTTACGACCGGATCGGTGCGGGCCTGACGCCGGCCTGCGCGCAGGCCTGCCCCACCGAGTCGATCCAGTACGGTCCCCTCGACGAGTTGCGGGAGCGGGCCGCCACCCGGGTCGCCACGCTGCACGAGCGGGGGGTGCCCGAGGCCCGGCTCTACGGCCACGACCCGGACGACGGGGTCGGCGGTGACGGCGCTTTCTTCCTCCTGCTCGACGAGCCCGAGGTGTACGGTCTGCCACCGGATCCGCAGGTCCCCACCCGCGACCTGCCGAATATGTGGAAACGGGCGGGGGTGGCCGCGTTGGCCATGGCGGCGGGTGCGGTCGTCGCGTTCCTCGGAGGGAAACGGTGAGCAGTCAGCGACCGCCGGTGGGCGAGCGGTTCCGCCGCTTCCGGGACCGCCGAGACGCCGGATTGACGGTCCCGCCGGCCGAGTTCACCTCGTACTACGGTCGGCCGATCCTCAAACCGCCGGTGTGGACCTGGGAGATCGCCGCCTACCTGTTCACCGGTGGCCTGGCCGCCGGTTCGTCGTTGCTGGCCGCCGGTGGGCAGCTGACCGGCCGTCCGGCGGTGCGGCGGGCCGGTCGGGTCGCCGCCCTGGCCGCGGTCACCGCCAGCACTGGGCTGCTGGTCAAGGACCTGGGTCGACCGGAGCGGTTCCATCACATGCTGCGGGTGGCCAAGCCGACCTCCCCGATGTCGGTGGGCACCTGGATCCTCGCCGCCTACGGTCCGGCCGCCGGGCTGGCCGCCATCGCCGAGGTGGCACCCCTGTTGCCGCGGCGGGGTCCGCTGGGGCTGGCCCGTCGGGTGTTGCCGCCGGTGGGGCGGGTCGCCGGGCTGGCGGCGGCGGCGACCGCGCCGGCCCTGGGCACGTACACGGGGGTGCTGCTGGCCGACACCGCCGTACCGTCGTGGCATGAGGCGTACCCCCATCTGCCGTTGGTCTTCGCCGGCAGCGCGTTGGCCAGCGGCGCCGGGGTGGGTTTGATCGCTGTGCCGCCGGCCCAGGCGGGCCCGGCGCGGCGGATGGCGGTGGTCGGTGCCGCCTTGGAGTTGTACGGCGCACATCAGCTGGAGAGCCGTCTCGGGCTGCTCAGCGAGCCGTACCGGACCGGTCGGGCCGGCTGGCTGTTGCGGGCCGGACGGGCGTTGACCGCCGCCGGGGTGGCCGGTGCGGTGCTGGCCGGGCGGAACCGGAGCGTGGCCGTGCTCTCCGGTGCGGCGTTGCTGGCCGCGTCGGTGGCCACCCGGTTCGGGGTCTTCCGCGCCGGTGTCGCCTCCGCCCGCGATCCCCGGTACACGGTGCTGCCGCAGCGCGAGCGCCTTGAGCGGCGACGCGCCGGCGAGACACCGCAGCGGTAGGAGCGTCCCCCGACGGCTCAGGTCGCGCCCGGACCGGTGGCGTTCGGCCACCTCCCGGTGTCGCCTCCACCGTGCTGTGATCAAATGCTCGGTGGAGGCGTTCAGGTGGCTGGTGCCCCTCCCGGTCTTCAAAACCGGTGTGGTCCGGGACCCGGGCCAGGCGGGTTCGATTCCCGTCCGTCTCCGCCAATGCTAGCGAGGAGATGACCCGATGGGCGACGGTCGCGCCGACCCGCGGCGCCGGGTGCCGCGTACCGATGCGCTGTTGGCCGAGCCACGGCTGGCCGCTGCCGCCGTCAAGCTGGGCCGGGACCGGGTCAAGGCCGCCGTCCGGCAGGCCCAGGACCGGGCCCGCCGTGGGGAGATCGCCCCCGATCAGGTACGCGACGCGGCGCTGGCCGCGTTGCCGCCGGCCGCGCCGCGGGCCGTGCTCAACGCCACCGGGGTGCTGCTGCACACCAACCTGGGGCGCGCCGCGCTGTCCGACGCGGCGGTGGCCGCGGTGGTGGCCGCCGCCGGGCACACCGACGTCGAACTGGACCTGGACACCGGGCGGCGGGCCCGCCGTGGACGTGACGCGCTGGACGCTCTCGCCGCCGCCGTGCCGCAGGCCGAGGCGGTGCACGTGGTCAACAACGGTGCCGCCGCGCTGCTCCTGGCCGCCACCGCGTTGGCCGCCGACGCGGAGATCGTGGTCAGCCGAGGTGAACTGGTGGAGATCGGCGACGGGTTCCGGCTGCCCGACCTGATCGTCAGCACCGGGGCCCGGCTGCGGGAGGTCGGTACCACCAACCGGACCACCCTGGCCGACTACGCGGCGGCGATCGGCCCGGACACCGGGTTCGTGCTCAAGGTGCACCCGTCCAACTTCCAGGTCAGTGGCTTCACCTCGGCCGTGCCGGTACGGCCGTTGGCCGGGCTCGGTGTGCCGGTCGTCGTCGACATCGGCTCCGGGCTGCTCACGCCGGAACCGTCGCTGCCCGACGAGCCGGACGCGGCGAGCACCTTGCGGGCCGGTGCGGCGCTGGTCACCGCGAGCGGCGACAAACTGCTCGGCGGTCCGCAGGCCGGGCTGCTGCTCGGTCGCGCCGGGCTCGTCGAGCAGTTGCGCCGCCATCCGCTGGCCCGGGCGTTGCGGGTGGACAAACTGACCATGGCCGCGCTGGCGGCCACGCTCGGTGATCCGGCCACACCCACCCGCTGCGCGTTGCACACCGACCCGGCGGGTTTGCGGGAGCGGACCGAGCGGCTGCGGGACGTGCTCGCCGCCGACGGCCACAAGGTGGAGGTGGTGCCGTCCGTGGCGGTCGTCGGCGGTGGTGGTGCCCCCGGGGTGGAACTGGACTCGTGGGCGTTGAGCCTGCCGGAGCGCTACGCCCGTCCGCTGCGCACCGGCGAGCCACCGGTGCTCGGCCGCGTCGCGCACGGGCGACTGCTGCTGGATCTGCGTTGCGTGCCGCAGCACGCCGACGACGCCGTACGCGCTGCCGTGCTGGCCGTGCCCGGAGACGACTGAGCATGCTGGTGGTGGCCACCGCCGGGCACGTCGACCACGGCAAGTCCACGCTGGTGCGGGCGTTGACCGGGATGGAGCCCGACCGGTGGGCCGAGGAGCGTCGCCGGGGCATGACCATCGACCTCGGATTCGCCTGGACGACGCTGCCCTCCGGTGTCACCGTCGCGTTCGTCGACGTGCCCGGGCACGAACGGTTCGTGCCGAACATGCTCGCCGGCGTCGGGCCGGTACCCGCCGCCGTGGTGGTGGTCGCCGCCGACGAGGGGTGGATGCCGCAGTCGGCCGAGCATCTGGCCGCGTTGGACGCGCTCGGGGTCGCGTACGGGCTGCTGGTGGTGACCCGCGCGGACCTGGCCGACCCGGGGCCTGTCCTGCGACAGGCCCGCGCCCAGCTGGCGGCGACCTCGCTGCGTGGTGTGGAAGCGGTCGCGGTCAGCGCCGTCACCGGTGCCGGGCTGCCCGAGTTGCGGGCCGCGCTGGACCGGCTGGCCGCCCGACTGCCGACCCCCTCGACCGAGGGTGCGGTACGGCTGTGGGTCGACCGCAGCTTCACCGTGCGCGGCAGCGGCACCGTGGTCACCGGCACCCTCGGTGCCGGGCAGCTGCGGGTCGGCACCGAACTGGTGCTGGCCAGCAGTGGCGAACCGGTCCGGGTGCGAGGTCTGCACCGCCTCGGTCAGCCGTGCCAGCAGGTGGGCCCGGTCGCCCGGGTGGCGGTCAACCTGCGTGGCATCGCCCGCGATCGGATCGCCCGTGGCGACGCCCTGCTCACTGCGGGCCGGTTCGGTATGACCGATCTGGTCGACGTGCAGCTGGTCGGCGATCCGGCGGCCGACCTGCCGGCGAGTCTGACCCTGCACGTCGGTTCGGCGGCGCTGCCGGTACGGGTACGCCCCTTGGGGCCGGACACGGTCCGGCTGCGGCTGGTCCGGCCGTTGCCGTTGCTCGTCGGTGACCGGGCGTTGCTGCGTGATCCCGGTCGGCACCACGTGGCCGGTGGGGTCACCGTGCTGGACGTCGCCCCGCCGCCGCTGCGCCGCCGTGGTGCCGCGGCGGCCCGCGCGGCGGTCCTGGCGAGCATGGACGGGCGGGCGGACCTGGCTGGCGAGTTGCGCCGTCGGGGCCTGGTGCGCGCCGATGACCTGCGTCGGGCAGGTGTTCCGGTGAGCGTGTCACCGGTGTGCGGGGACTGGTTGGCCGATCCGGAGCACTGGCGACAGCTGGGCGGTCGGCTGGTCGACGCGGTCGCCGAGCACGCCCGGACGCATCCGCTGGAGCCGGGGGCACCGGTGGAGGTGTTGCGTCAGCGTCTCGACCTGCCGGACCGGGCTCTGGTGGAGGCGTTGGTGCGGCCGCCGCTGCGGTTGGTCGCCGGGCGGGTCGGCCGGGCCGACGCCGATGCGTTGCCCGAGCCGGTGGCCCGCGCGTTGGCCCTGCTGGGCGAGGAGTTGACGGCCCGACCGTTCCGCGCCCCCGAAGCCGACCGGCTCGCCGCCGTCGGGTTGGGTACGCGGGAGATCGGCGCCGCGGTGCGCGCCGGTGTGCTGCTGCGGCTCACCGGCAACGTGCTGCTGCCCTCGGGTGCACCGCAGCAGGCCGTGCGGGTGCTGGCTGCGTTGCCTCAACCGTTCACGCTCAGCTCGGCCCGGCAGGCCCTGGACACCACCCGCCGGGTGGCGGTGCCGCTGTTGGAGTTGCTGGACCGGCAGGGCAGTACCCGCCGGTTGCCGGACGACACCCGCATGGTGCTGCTGCCACGGGGTGAGGCGAGCCCGTGACGGTCGAGCCCGGTTGGTGGCATCCCTCGACGGGCGGGCCGTTTCAGCGCTTACCGTGACGGGATGGACCCGAGCGCGGTCTGGCGGGACCGGCAGCACCGGTGGCGCATCGAGGCGTACCGGGCTCCGGATCTGCGGTTCGCCATCTTCGCCACCAACGGCACCACCGAGTCGGCGCCGCTGTGGTTGTTCGGCATGTCGGCGCTGGCCCGCTGGCTGATGAGCCACAAGATCTCGCTTGACGACCTGGAGTCCGACTGACGTCCTTCGCCCGGTCGAGGGATCTGCCACCGTATGCCGGAAACATCTCGGCTTGCAATCGTATGGTGCGAGCTGTGAAGGACCGAGGTATCCGCAAGCTGGTCGCCGTGCTGGCCGGCCTGGCGGTGATCTACTTCGGCACCACCGGCCGGTCCCCGGAGGAAGGCGGCGGGCTCTCCGGCGGGCTGGTGGTGCTGGCGTTGCTCGCGTCGCTGCTGGTGTGGCATCTGACCAAGCCCGGCGGCGACGCGGCCAAATGACAGCCGCCCCGGGGTGGACCGCGCGACTCGCCGTTCAGCCGGTGGCGACGCTGCGGCTGATCTGTCCCGCCGACTCCTCGCCGAGGGCCACCCGCACCAGCGCCGAGGCCAGCCGGCCGAACTCGACCTCGTCGACCAGCCCGGCCAGCCGGTCCGGGGCGGCGGGCAGACCGAGTCGCCTCGCCCCGGCGACCGCGCGCCGGTCGGCGTACGGTCGCAGCTCCGGCCAGACCGTCTGCACCTCGCGCAGGAAGATGTCCGCACCGGTGGGGCCGATCCCGGGGAACTCGATCAGCAGCCGGCGCAGCTGGTCCTGCTCGCCGCCCGCCTGCCGGTGCAGCCGGCGCAGGTCGCCGTGCCAGCGATCCAGGCAGAGTCGGGCGCCGGTGCCGAGCATCGTCGCGGTCCGCTCGTCGTAGCGGCGGTAGTGGCCGCGGCCGAGCGCGTCGACGCGCTGCTGCCAGCTCGCCGCCTCCATCGCCGCCGCGGTGCGGTATCCGGCGGCGAACAGTTCCCGGGCGGCGGCCACCGCCACCTGCGCCCTGATCCGGGTACTGAGCAGCGTCACCAGCACCAGCAACTGGTACAGCGGTGCGGGCCGGTCGGCGAGGGAGATCCCCGCCTCCTCGGCGTACGTGCGGCGGGTCAGCAGGGCCCGCGCGACAGCCCGTTGGTCACCCATCGTCGTGCAGTACCCGCTGTGCGGGTGAGCAGTCCCGGGTCGAGGTGCCCGGTGCGGAATGGCGCCGACGGCGGCGGGTAAGCCGGCTCGTGGACGTGGTCGACTGCCGCGTCCCGCCACCCTCGCGAAGGGAGACGACCGTGACGAACCCGCAGCAGCAGGAGTTCCGTCGCAACGCCCTGGGCGGCACGAGCCAGGACAACAAGGGACCTGGCCCGGCCGGCCATCCGCGTAACCGTGGCACCTCCCGGGCGGATGCCGGGCGCCCGGTTCCCCGTGGACAGGTGTCGCCGTACGGGCCGACCGGGCAGCCGGTGGCCGAGGACGAGAGCGACCGGGACTAACCTCCGGTCGTCGACGGCCGCAGCCGGTTCCAGGTGGCTGCGGCCGTCAGCCCGTACGCGATGTGCGGGAGCAGGTCGGCGAGCCAGTCGGTGCGCCGCCAGGTGCGCGGGTCGGTGACGCCGAGCAGGGTCAACGACCCGTCGGACAGCGTCATCGCCCCGCCACCGAGCAGCGCGGCGGCCCGCAGGACCGGCTGCCGCCGGCCCCGGGTCAAGGCCGCGAAGCCGACGGCGGCGGCCACACCGAGCCCGTAACCCATCAGCGCGCCGAGACCGGAGCGGCGGTTGGCCGCCCGATCTGCCGATCCCAGGTCCAGGTGCGTCACGTCGGCCACCCGCCCGGCGCTCTCCTGCGGGCTCTGGCTGGCCGGGCGGGCCCGCACCACCATGTCCAGGTAGGTGGCGACGTTGAGGGCCGTGCTGCCGACCGCTCCGGCGATCAGCCCGTCGGCCAACGCGGCGACCTTCACTTCGGGTCACCTGGTTCACGGTTGCCCTTCGGGCCGTAGGTGCGCTCGCCTCGGGCGATACCGCGCTGACCCCGGTCGCCCTGCAGGATCCGGTTGGCGGCCTCGTCGGCCCGTTCGTCCGCGTTGCCCCGACCGGAGTTGTCGATGGTGTTGCGGAGGCGGGCGCGTTGCTTGTCGTAGGCGTTACTGCCGGGCCTCGGTCCAGGCATCACTGTCTCCTCTGGTGGTCGCCGGTGGCGTACGCGCCCCGTCTACCCGCCTGGACCGGGGCCAACCCCGCCGGTGGCTCAGCCGGGGGCGCGGACGACCGCGACCGGACAGTGGCTGTGGTGCAGCATCGACCGGCTCACCGACCCCAGCAGCAATCCGGTCAGCTCGCCGCGCCCCTGACCCCCCACCACCAACAGTTGCGCCGCGCGCGACGCCTCGGTGAGCACCTTCGGGGCGCGCCCGTGTACCGACTCGCGGCGGATCGGTACGTCCGGGTACCGCTCGGTCAGCCCGGTGACGGACTCGGCGAGTGCCCGCTCCTCCTCGGCCTGTAGCTGCGACTCGTCGTACACCAGGGGTTGCATGTCGCCGGGACCGGTGGAGACGGGGTGCCGGTAGGCGTGGGTGGCCACCACCGTGGCGCCGCGCAGCGCCGCGGTCCGTACCGCGAACTCCACGGCCCGGCGGGACAACTCGGAGCCGTCCACGCCGACCACGATCGGCCCGTCCGGGCGGACGGTACCCCGGGCCACCAGTACCGGACACCGCGCGTGCGCGGCGACGGTCACCGCGACCGAGCCGACCACCAGCGCGGTGAACCCACCCAGTCCACGGTCGCCGAGCACCAGCAGCGCGGCGCCGGTGGCCGCGTCGAGCAGGACTCCGGTCGGCGCGCCGTCGATGATCTCACCGGTGACCCGCAGGTGCGGTGCGGTGGCCTGCGCCTCGTCGACCGCGGCCGTGACGAGCCGTTTCGCCTGGCCGCGCAGCCCGCCGCCGGCCGGGCCGTCGGTGCCCGGGGTGACCGGGGTGTGCAGCGACGGCCAGATGAAGGCGTGCACCACGCGTAGCGGTCGGTGCCAGCGCGCCGCCTCGGCCGCGGCGAGCCGTACCGCGGCGTGCGCGGACTCGGAACCGTCCACGCCGACCACCACCGCCGCCTCGACCGAGTCCACCGTCACCCCCGTCTGCACCTGGCATCGCGACCGGTTTCGGTCAGTATCGCGGGCCGCCGCTGGTCAGCGGGGCGATACCGGCCAGGGGCCCGATGTCGGTACGCTGACCCCGACCGCCGGGGGAGGGAGCGTCGTCGATGGTGGAGCCCGACCAGCCGAGTACGGCACGGATGATCGACTTCTGGCTCGGCGGGGAGCATCACTACCCGGTCGACGTCGCCGCGGCTCGGGCCTTCGAGCAGGCGTACGGGCCGTGTGCGCCGGTTTTCCGGGCGTTGCGGGCCTTCCTCGGCCGGGCGGTACGCGCGATCGCCGCGACCGGTGTGGACAGTTTCCTGGTCTTCGGTGGCGGTGTACCGACGATGGGCAACGTGCACGAGGTCGCCACCGAGGCGACCGTCCTCTACACCGATGTGGATCCGGTCACCATCCGCCTCGGGCAGCGCCTGCTGGCCGGCAGTGACCGGGCGGGCTACGGCTTCGGTGACGCCACCGACATCGGCACGATCGATCCGGCGTTACTGCACCGCTTCGTGCCGGGCTGGGGCCGACGCCCGGTGGGTGTGGTGTTCCTCGGTCTGGCCGCCTTCCTCGACGACGACACGCTCGCCCGCACACTCGACGAGCTGTACGTGGCGACGGCGGCGGGCAGTCACCTGGCGATCGACTTCGACACCGAGGAGCTGGCCGGTCATCCGCAGGCGCTGGCCATGATGGGCCCGGCGTTCCGGATGCGTACGCCTGCGGCGTTCGCGCCGCTGTTGGGGCGGTGGACGCCCACTCCGGAGGGGATCGTCGCGGTGCCGCACTGGCGGCCGGACGGTGCGCCGGAGCAGGTGCCCGACGCCTTCTACGGTGCGGTGGCGGTGCGGTCGGCCGGGTGACCGTGGGCTACCCCGCCTCCGTATGATGCTTGCCCCAGGGCAAGTATTTTTCGGAGGATGGTCATGGCGGATGCGCTCACGGGGGTTTCCCGCGCCCTGCGCGAGGCGCCGCCCGACCGGGTGGTGGAGGCCGCTGACCGGGCCATCCGGTCCGTGCTGGGCGCGTCGGGGACTGCCGTCTTCGTCGCCGACTACCGGATAAACGGTCTGTGGCCGGTGCTGGACTCACGACAGCCGCAGGTCGCGGGTCAGGCCGTGCAGAGCCTGGTCCAGCGGTGCTTCAGCAGTCAGCAGCCGGTACGGGGCAGTGACGCCCAGGGCAGTTGCCGGCTCTACCTGCCGCTGACGGTGTGGGGTGAACGCCTGGGTGTGCTGGTGGTCGAGTTGCCGCAGGAGCCGTCGGAGGAGGTCGCCGCCGGGGCGGCGGACATCGCCGGTGAGGTGGCCATGGCCCTGCGCGCCGCCGACCGGGAGACCGACCGGTATCGGCGGGCCCGCCGCCGGGAGCGGCTGAGCATGGCGGCCGAGTTGCAGTGGGAGTTGCTGCCGGGGCGCAGCATCAGCCACGACGCGTTTCACCTGGCCGGGCAGCTCGAACCGGCGTACACGGTCAGCGGTGACCATTTCGACTGGTCGCTGGACGACAACCGGCTCACCGTGACCGTGCTCAACGGCGACAACATCGGGCTCGCCGCGGCGTTGCTGACCGCGGTGACGGTCAACGCGATGCGCAACGCCCGCCGCTCCGGCGGGGGACTGGTGGAACAGGCCGAACTCGCCTCCGACACGGTCTACTACCAGCATCGCGGGCATCGGCACGTGGCCACGGTGCTGCTCGAACTGGATTGTGTGACCGGTCGGGTGCAGGCGGTCGACGCCGGCTCCCCGCACCTGATGCGGTTGCGTGGCGGCTCGGTCACCCGGTTGGCGCTGGAGCAGCAACTGCCGTTGGGCATGTTCGCCGAGACCCGCTACGACCTCCAGCAGTTCGACCTGGATCCGGGGGACCGACTGTTCGTCGTCTCCGACGGGGTGTGGGGCGCCGACCCGAGCGGCCGGGAGACGTACGGGCAGCGGGCGATGGCCCGGTCGATGCGCGCCACTCGTCTGCAGCCGCCGAGCGAGGCGGTCGGTACGGTCATGCGCGAGTTGCAGGCCTTCCACGCCGACGCCGACCTGCGGGACGACGCGGTGGTGGTGTGCCTGGACTGGCACGGTGTCGTTGACCGGGCGAGCGGCTGACGGGGCGGGGCCGGTTTGCCGCTGCCCGCCTCGACGACCCGCCGACCATTCATCCTAGGATGCCGTACGCGTGGTGACCACCGTCACAACGACACGAGGCACCGAGCACGCGGCCGCTGCGCAGCGGGAGCCGCACCGGGGCCCGATATAGTGGCAGCGCATTCAGCCGATCCGCGATCATCGACGGCGGACGGCAGGGCCAGGGGAGATCCCGGATCGGGATCGCAGGGGGCGCCGGCGCCAGCCGGCAGGACAGCAGGTACGACTGCCGGCGGACCAGCGGTCCGCGGCGACCGGGCGTGCCGCGAAGGAGGTTCGGTGTCGCGTCGGCCCGCTCGAACGGAGCAACTTCAGGCCGCCGACACCGGTGGAGACCAACGCGTACTGACCGTGCCGAACATGATCAGCTTCGCGCGGTTGGCCGGCGTACCGGTGTTCCTCTACCTGTTCCTCGTCGCCCGCGCGGACGTGGCCGCGGTCGTGGTGCTGACCGTCGGTGGCACCAGCGACTGGGTCGACGGTTGGATCGCCCGCCGGCTGCGCCAGGTCAGTCGCCTCGGCGAGCTGCTCGACCCGCTCGCCGACCGGCTGTACATCCTCGCCGTTCTGATCGCCTTCACCGCCCGGGAAGTGGTGCCCTGGCAGTTCACCGCCGCCCTGCTGGCGCGGGAGTTGCTGCTGCTCGTGTCGCTGCTGGTGCTGCGCCGCTACGGCTACGGCCCGCCACCGGTGCACTACGTCGGTAAGACCGCCACGTTCCTCCTGCTCGCGGCCTTCCCGATTCTGTTGCTGGCCGCGACCGTGTCGGCCACCACCACGGTCGCCGGACCGGTGGGCTGGGCCCTGGCGTGGTGGGGGCTGGTGCTCTACTGGGTGGCCGGGGCGTTCTACGTGATCCAGGCGCGCCAGCTGGTGCGGGCGGTACATGGCCGGGGAGAGGCATGAGCGAGCGCGCGGGTGACGACGAGGGTCGGCGCGGCGTGCGGACCTTCACCCCGGACTTCCTCACCGAGCTGTTCCGTAATCCGCTGGACCCGGGTTACGCCGATGCGGCGGCCGCGCGGGCGAGCAGTGGGCGCAAGGCTCGACCCGGCTGGACGGTAGGGCCGGTCAGCCTGGTGCTGATCGTGCTGCTCGGTTTCCTCTGCGCGGTGGCGTACCGGCAGACCACGGCCGAGGAGCCGGGCCGTGCGCAGGCCCGCTCCGGGCTGGTTGCGCAGATCAAGCAGCGGCAGGCCGACACGGACGTGTTGTCGGCGCGGGCTGAGCAGTTGCGCGAGGAGGTGAGCCGGCAGCGAGAGGCGGCGCTGGGCGGTTCGCAGGCGGCGCGGTTGCGCAACCTGGAGGCCAGTACGGGTCTCGGGCGGGTGCGTGGTGACGGTGTGGTGGTCCGTCTGGCGGACGGGCCGAGTAATCAGGCTTCCCTTGGCGGGGCCGACGTCGGCCCGTCGCAGGTGCTCTACAGCGACCTGCAGGGGGTGGCCAATGATCTGTGGGGTGCCGGGGCGGAGGCGATCGCGATCAATGGGCAGCGGTTGACGGCGACGTCGACGATTCGTAACGCGGGTCAGGCGATCCTGGTGGACTTCCGGCCGGTGACCGGGCCGTACGAGGTGTCGGCGATCGGTCCGGGGTCGATGCGTAAGCGGTACGAGTCCAGTCGTAGTGCGTTGACGATGCGCAAGGTTGCGCAGGACACCGGGTTGTCGTTCGAGGTGCGCGACGCCGATGACCTCACTTTGCCGGCGGCGCCGGAGCCGCGGCTACGCTACGCGGAGCCTGCGGTGAGTCCGAGTGCGTCGCCGTCGGGTGATGACGGGTCGCCCGGCGCGGGTACGTCCCCCAGTCCCTCCGGAGGTGGTCGATGATCGCGGTGCTGGCTCTGCTGGCCGGTGTGGTGCTCGGTCTGTGGTTGGATCCCACGGTGCCGGCGGCGTTGCAGCCGTACCTGCCGATCGCGGTGGTGGCGGCGCTGGACGCGGTGTTCGGTGGGGTCCGGGCGAAGTTGGACCGCATCTTCGATGACAAGCAGTTCGTGGTGTCGTTCATCTCGAATGTGCTGGTGGCCGCGTTGATCGTGTATCTGGGTGACCAGTTGGGTGTGGGTGGGCAGTTGTCCACCGGTGTGGTGGTCGTGTTGGGTGTGCGCATCTTCGGTAACGTGGCGGCGATCCGCCGGCACCTGTTCCGGGCGTAGGTTTGTGGCGTGAGTGACGAGCACACCGAGACGGGTACGGGTTGGCCGCAGCCGGCGGGTCCGGTTCGGCCGGGTGGTCCGGCGGGTGAGCCGGATCCGCGGCCGCAGGCGCCGGATCCGGATGAGCTGAGTCCGTTGTCGCCGCAGGGGCAGCCGGTGGAGGATGATGCGCCGGCTGAGGATGCGGATCCGTCGGCGGCGAGGTCGACTGCGGTGGCGGTAGCGGCGGCGGGTTGGCGACGGTTCGGGTCGGCGACGGTGATGATCAGTGTGTTGCTGGTGTTGCTGGGGTTCACGCTGGCGGTGCAGTTGAAGACCACGTCGACGGATTCGTCGTTGACGGCGGCTCGTCAGGAGGACCTGGTCCGGATTCTGTACGACCTGGAGGCTCGGGACATCCGGTTGCGGCAGGACATCTCGGGGTTGGAGGAGAGTCAGCGGCAGTTGCGTTCGGGTGAGCAGGGGCGTCAGGCGGCGTTGGAGGAGGCGACCCGGCGGGCGGATGAGCTGGGGATCCTGGCGGGTACGTTGCCGGCGCGGGGTCCGGGTCTTGCGGTGCGGTTCCAGGCGGGTGCGAAGCCGATCTCGGCGATCCGGGTGTTGGACGCGGTGCAGGAGTTGCGGGGCGCGGGTGCGGAGGCGATGCAGATCTCCGGTGGTGACCGGGCGTCGGTGCGGATCGTCGCGTCGACGTATTTCCTGGACGGGGAGAACGGGTCGTTGATCGTGGATGGGCGGCCGTTGGCGGGTCCGTTCACGATCACGGTGATCGGTGATCCGGCGACGATGCGTACGGGGTTGAACATTCCTGGTGGGGTGGTGGCGTCGGTGGCGCAGGACGGCGGTAACGTGATCGTTGAGGATCGTGAGGTTGCCGAGGTTTCGGCGCTGCACGTGCCCAGAACGCTGGAACACGCCCGTCCGGTCGGTTAGCCGGTGGGCCGGCATCGGTGGGTCCGGTGTCGCGATGGATGAGGACGCTGGTGATTCCTGAGGATCTGCGTTACACCGCTGAGCACGAGTGGGTGTCGGTCGCTGACGGCGGGGCCGTGCGGGTCGGCATCACCCATTTCGCGCAGGATGCTCTCGGCGACATCGTGTACGTGCAGTTGCCGGAGGCCGGGACGGCGGTTGCGGCCGGTGAGTCGTTGGGTGAGATCGAGTCGACCAAGAGTGTGTCGGAGTTGTACGCCCCGGTCGCCGGGACGGTGTCGGCGCGCAACGAGTTGTTGGCCGACACCCCGGAGGTGATCAACACGGATCCGTACGGGTCGGGTTGGTTGGTGGAGATCACTGCGGCGGATCCGGCGGCGGTCGACGGGCTGCTCACCGCGGACGCGTATCGCGAGTTGACGGAGAGCTGAGCGTTTGCTGTGCCGGCGGGTCGGTTTCTGTGCCGCGCGTCCGGTTGCCCTGTTTTTCGGCGCTGGCTAGGCTCGCCCAGTCGACCGAGAACCCATTTGTTGAGCGTCGCGGACAGCCTTTCGGGGCACGGAGAGCCAGCCGCCGGGTGGATGTACGCCCGGCGGCCAGACCCGCCGTCTCCCGACGCCGACCGAAACAGATCCGTGAGGTGGTCCAATGACTCGCCCAGGCGACGAGTTCCCCCCGCTCGACGTCACGTCGACGCTCAATCTCGGTTCGCTCGAAGAAGCGTTGGAGGGGCCGGACACCGATGTGGTGCCGAGCCGGATGTCGGGTTCGCTGCCGCCGGGGATGGCGCTGCTGGTGGTCCGTCGGGGTCCGAACGCTGGTGCCCGGTTCCTGCTGGATCATGATGTGACGACCAGTGGGCGGCACCCGGACAGTGACATTTTCCTCGACGATGTGACGGTGTCGCGTCGGCATGCGGAGTTCCACCGTGATGGTGGGACGTTCACGGTGCGGGATGTGGGCAGCCTCAACGGCACGTATGTGAACCGGGAGCGGGTCGAGGCGGCGACGTTGACCAACGGTGACGAGGTGCAGATCGGCAAGTTCCGGGTGGTGTTCATCGCCGGTCCGCGCCCTGAGGGCGAGGCCGGCCGGGGGTGAACGAGCCTGCGGCCTCGACGCCGTCCGGGGCGGGTCGCGCCCAGCCGTTGATGAGTATCGGCGAGGTGCTGGCCCAGCTGCGGGTGGATTTTCCCGACGTGACCATTTCGAAGTTGCGGTTTCTTGAGGCTGAGGGCCTGGTGGAGCCGCAGCGGACGGCGGCGGGTTACCGGAAGTACGGCTGGGATGATGTTGCGCGGTTGCGGTTCGTGTTGACCGCGCAGCGGGATCAGTATCTGCCGTTGCGGGTGATTCGTGAGCAGTTGGCGGGGTGGGAGGCTACGGGCGAGGTGCCGGAGCGGTCCCGGCCGGCGTTGGTGGCGGTGGGTCCTGATGGTGAGGTGCCGGGGCGGGGCGCCGGCCACGAGTCGGGTCAGTTGCGGCTTGACCGGTCGGAGTTGGTGTCGCGCAGCGGGATCGACGAGTCGACGTTGGGGGAGTTGGAGCGGCTCGGGCTGGTGGTGTCGGATCCGCCGGGTTGGTACGACGGCGATGCGTTGATCATTGCGCGGGCGGTGGCGGGGCTTTCGGCGTACGGGTTCCAGCCGCGGCATCTGCGGGGTTATCGGACGGCGGCGGATCGGGAGGTCGGTTTGTTCGCGCAGTTGGTGACGCCGTTGGTGCGGCAGAGTGATCCGGCGGCGCGGGCGCGGGCGGCGGAGACGGCGCGGGAGTTGGTGGCGTTGTCCCAGCAGTTGCATGCGGCGCTGGTGCGGGTGGGTTTGCGTTCGACGTTGGGGCGCTGAGGTGGCCGTGTGTGGCCGGATCGGCTGGCCGGGGCGTGGCGTAGGCTTGCGGGGGTAACCCCTCTTCTGGCGCGGTTGTTGGTGCGGGAAGCGCATGGGACGGCCGTGTCGCGGTCCGTGTACCGTGCAGGGAAGGGCGCGGTGCGGCGTAGGTGACAACGACACGGAGGCGGCGGTGCGCGAGCTGAGCGTGGTCGGGGTTCGGGTGGAGCTGCCCAGTAACCAGCCGATCGTCCTGCTCAGGGAGGTCGAGGGGGACCGCTATCTGCCGATCTGGATCGGCGCGGTCGAGGCGACGGCGATCGCTTACGAGCAGCAGGGTGTCAAGCCGGCCCGGCCGTTGACCCACGATCTTCTGCGGGATGTGTTGACGGCGTTGAAGGCGCCGTTGCGGGCGGTGGAGATCACTGAGCTGAAGGAGAACGTGTTCTTCGCTGATCTGTTGATCGGTGACGGGGTGCGGGTTTCGGCGCGGCCCAGTGATTCGATCGCTTTGGCGTTGCGGGTCGGTGCGCCGATTCGTTGTGCCGAGCAGGTCCTCAGTGAGGCGGGGATCGTGATTCCCGACGAGCAGGAGGACGAGGTGGAGAAGTTCCGGGAGTTCCTGGAGCAGGTTCGTCCGGAGGATTTCGCCGGCTAGAGCTGGTGGTCTGTGGGTGTGGTGGGCTGGTTGTCGCAGCTCCACACTGATGGTGACTGTCGGTGATGGTGATGCTCGTCGCTGTCGATGCGCGGCGTGTCGCGATGGTTTCTCCGTGGTAACCCTGGACGGTCGCTATAGGGTTGCCCGTGTCGAGGGGTGCACGTCTCGGAACGACGTGTCACCGCACTGACGGGGAGGTTGTCCGGATGCACGAGCCGCGAGATTCCGATCCGGTTACGGGGTGGGACGAGTCGGGTGGGACGCCCGGGTCGGCAACTGACAGTGACGGTGCGGTGGGGTACCGGGGTGTGACGGCGTGCCACGCGGTGGGCATCAGCTACCGGCAGTTGGACTACTGGGCGCGTACGGCGCTGGTGGTGCCGAGTGTGCGGGACGCGTCGGGTTCGGGTACGCAGCGGTTGTACTCGTTCCGCGACCTGGTGGTGTTGAAGGTCGTGAAGCGGCTGTTGGACGCCGGGGTGTCGTTGCAGAACATCCGTAAGGCGATCGAGGCGTTGCGGTCGCGTGGGGTGGAGGATCTGGCCGGCATCACTCTGATCTCTGACGGAACGACGGTGTACGAGTGTCGGTCTCCGGAGGAGGTGGTCGACCTGTTGCAGGGTGGCCAAGGGGTGTTCGGCATCGCGATCGGTGGTGCGTTCAAGGAGATCCAGGGGTCGTTGTCGCATCTTCCGGCGGAGCCGGCGGCCGGGGTGGTGGATCAGCCGGCCCAGGAGCCTGCGGCGGGGGAGCTGGTGGGCGACGAGTTGGCGGCGCGGCGGGCCCGGCGCCGGGCTGGTTGAGGTTTCCGCTGGTCGGTGCCGCTGTCCGGGGTGCGGCGGGTGGGCGGTTGCTGTCGGCTGAGGCAGCATGGGTCGGGTGCAGGATGTGATCGAGCCGGTCGCGCGTCTGATGGCCGGTGGTGACGTGGTGGTGCTCAGCGGGGCGGGGTTGTCCACCGAGTCGGGGATTCCCGACTATCGGGGGTCCACTGGTGCGGCCCGCCGGCACTCACCGATGACCTATCAGATGTTCGTGGGGGATGCGCAGGCCCGCCGCAGGTACTGGGCGCGTAGCCATCTCGGGTGGCGGCTGATCGCCGGGGCGGCGCCGAACGCCGGGCATCGGGCGGTGGCCCGCCTGGAGCACGCCGGCCTGGTTTCGGCGATCATCACGCAGAATGTCGACGGTCTGCACACGGCGGCGGGCAGCCGGGACGTGGTGGAGTTGCACGGCCGTCTCGACCAGGTGGTTTGCCTGGGGTGTGGGCAGCGTACGAGTCGGTTGGATCTGGATGGGCGGCTGCGTGCGGTGAACCCGGGGTTCGCCGGGCGGGCGGCGGCGATCAACCCGGACGGTGACGTGGAGTTGGGTGCCGCCGAGGTGGCCGGGTTCCGTACCGTCGACTGTCTGGCCTGTGGTGGGCTCCTCAAACCTGATGTGGTGTTCTTCGGTGAGACGGTGCCGGCACAGCGGGTGCGGCGGTGTTTCGCGATGGTGGAGCGGGCGCGTCTGCTGCTGGTGTTGGGGTCTTCGTTGACGGTGTTGTCGGGGCGGCGGTTCGTGCTGCGTGCCGCGCAGCAGGGGCTGCCGGTGGTGATCGTCAACCAGGGGCCGACCCGGGGTGACGGTTACGCCGGGGTGCGGGTGGATGCGCCGTTGGGGCGGGTGTTGCCGGCCCTGGCTGACCGGCTGTTGGGTGTGGGGTCGAGGCCGACCGTGTCGGATGCGGTGGTGCACGCCGCCGACAGTTGACCTCGGCGCGGCCGGATGGCCGGTAACGCCGCCCGTGTGCCAGGCGACGCCTGGGGGTTCGGTGTGGGCCGGCGGGGGCGCTGGTAGCGTTGATCGTGCCGGTAGCACCCACGTGGGAGAGACCGCCCTGGCAGCAGCCGGGTCGGCGCCGAAGGGGCAAATCCTCCCCGGAACCTCTCAGGCAAAAGGACCGCGTCGGGACAGGCACTGTGGAGCGCCCGTGTGGTGTGACAGAGGGGGAGGGCCGACCTGTCGACCCCCACCCCCGCGGGAGCGCCGCCCATGACCGCAGAACTGTTCGCCGACCGTCACATCGGTCCCGGCCCGGACGACGAGCGCCGGATGTTGGAGACCGTCGGGTACGCGTCGATCGACGAGTTGATGGACGCGGCGATTCCGGAGGTGATCCGCTGGCACGGCCGGTTGGATCTGCCGGAGCCGGCCGGCGAGCACGACGCCCTGGCCGAGTTGCGGGCCCTGGCCGCCGACAACACCGTCGCCGTGTCGATGATCGGGTTGGGTTATCACGGTACGCACACCCCGGCGGTGATCCGCCGTAACGTGCTGGAGAACCCGGCCTGGTACACCGCGTACACGCCGTACCAGCCGGAGATCAGTCAGGGCCGGTTGGAGGCGTTGCTGAACTTCCAGACGATGGTGTCGGATCTGACCGGCCTGGCGACCGCCAACGCGTCGATGCTGGACGAGGGTACGGCGGCGGCCGAGGCGATGACCTTGGCGCGGCGGGCGTCGAAGAGCGCCAGTGCGGTGTATGTGGTCGACTCCGACACCCTGCCGCAGACCATCGCGGTGATCACCGGCCGGGCGGAGCCGCTCGGTATCGAGGTGCGGGTCGTCGACGTGGACCGCGACGAGTTGCCGGCGGAGTTCTTCGGCCTGCACCTGCAGTATCCGGGTGCCTCGGGGGTGGTGCGGGATCATGCGCCGCTGGTCGAGGCCGCGCATGCCGTCGGGGCGTTGGTGACCGTCGCGGCGGACCTGCTGGCGTTGACGGTGTTGCGGGCGCCGGGGGAGATCGGCGTGGACATCGCCGCCGGCACCACTCAACGGTTCGGTGTGCCGATGGGCTTCGGTGGGCCGCATGCCGGTTATCTGGCGGTCCGGTCGGGTCTGGAGCGGATGCTGCCGGGCCGGCTGGTCGGGGTTTCCCGGGACGCCGCCGGTGATGCGGCGTACCGGTTGGCGTTGCAGACCCGTGAGCAGCACATCCGTCGGGAGAAGGCGACCAGTAACATCTGCACCGCGCAGGTGCTGCTGGCGGTGATGGCCAGCATGTACGCCGTCTACCACGGCCCGGACGGGTTGCGGCGCATCGCGGCGCGTACGCATGCGATGGCGGCGCGGCTGGCGGCGGGGTTGCGGGCCGGCGGGGTGTCGGTGCCTGAGGTGGGGTTCTTCGACACGGTCACCGCGACGGTGCCGGGTGGGGCGGCGCAGGTGGTCGCGGCGGCGGCCCGGCGGGGGGTGAACCTGCGGCTGGTCGACGCCGACCGGGTGGGGATCTCCTGCGACGAGACCACCACCGACGCGCATCTGGCGCAGGTGTGGGCGGCGTTCGGGGTGCCGGGTGTCGAGGGGCAGGTGCCCGAGGCGTTGCCGGCGGGGTTGGTGCGTACGTCGGATTTCCTGACCCATCCGGTGTTCCGCAGCCATCATTCGGAGACGGCGATGCTGCGGTACCTGCGGCGGCTGGCCGACCTGGACTACGCCCTGGACCGGGGCATGATCCCGTTGGGTTCGTGCACCATGAAACTCAACGCGACCACCGAGATGGAGCCGGTCAGCTGGGCGCAGTTCGCGCATCTGCACCCGTTCGCACCGGCCGACCAGACCGCCGGTTACCGCAAGATGATCGACCAGTTGGAGGGCTGGTTGGCGGAGGTGACCGGCTACGACGCGGTCAGTGTGCAGCCCAACGCCGGTTCGCAGGGGGAGTTGGCGGGCCTGTTGGCGATCCGCGCCTATCACCGCAGCCGTGGCCAGGCGCACCGCAACGTGTGTCTGATTCCGGCGTCGGCGCACGGCACCAACGCGGCGAGCGCGGTGATGGCGGGGATGCGGGTGGTGGTGGTCGGCTGTGACGCCGGCGGCAACGTCGACCTGGTCGACCTGGACGCGAAGATCGAGGCGCATGCCGACGCCCTGGCGGCGATCATGGTGACGTATCCGTCGACGCACGGGGTGTACGAGACGGGCATCGCGTCGCTGTGTGCGAAGGTCCACGACGCCGGTGGCCAGGTGTATGTCGACGGGGCGAACCTCAACGCGCTGGTCGGGTTCGCCAAGCCGGGCCGGTTCGGGGCGGACGTGTCGCACCTGAACCTGCACAAGACGTTCTGCATTCCGCACGGTGGTGGTGGGCCGGGGGTGGGTCCGGTGGCGGTGCGGGCGCATCTGGCGCCGTTCCTGCCCGGTGATCCGGTGGGGGAGCCGGTCGAGGGTCGGCCGGCGATCTCGGCGGCCCGGTACGGGTCGGCGGGGATCCTGCCGATCCCGTGGGTGTATCTGCGGATGATGGGTGCGCACGGGCTGGCCCGGGCGACCGGGGTGGCGGTGTTGGCGGCCAACTATGTGGCGGCGCGGCTGCGTGGGCACTTCCCGGTGCTGTACGCGGGCAACAAGGGCCTGGTGGCCCACGAGTGCATCCTGGATCTGCGGCCGTTGACGAAGGCGACCGGGGTGAGTGTCGACGACGTGGCCAAGCGGCTGATCGACTACGGGTTCCACGCGCCGACGATGTCGTTCCCGGTGGCGGGAACGTTGATGGTGGAGCCGACGGAGAGTGAGGACCTGGCCGAGCTGGACCGGTTCTGCGACGCGATGATCGCCATCCGGGCGGAGATCGACGCTGTCGCGGCAGGGCAGTGGCCGGCCGACGACAATCCGCTGGTGAACGCGCCGCATACCGCGGCGATGGTCTCCGGTGACCAGTGGCCGCACGCGTATCCGCGGTCGGTGGGCGGCTATCCGGCCGGGGTGGACCGGGTAGCGAAGTACTGGCCGCCGGTGCGGCGGGTCGACGGCGGCTACGGCGACCGGAATCTGGTGTGCTCGTGTCCGTCACCGCAGGCGTACGAGGACTGAGCCGCAGGACGTGCCCGGGGCGGCGGTAGTGGCCGCCCCGGCGGTACGCCGACCTGGGTGCGACCGGCGCTGCGGCGGGGGACTAGCCTGGGACGACGCGGGAAAGGTCGTGACTGATCGTGGTCGTTTCAGGCGGCGAGGGCGTGTCGGGCGGGTCCGCGGTGAGGTGCGATGCTGCTGCCGTCGGGCAGCAGTTCGCCGGTGTCCTCGAAGACGATGACGCCGTTGCAGAGCAGGCTCCAGCCCTGCTCAGGAAAACAGGCGATGGCCTTGGCGGCTTCCCGGTCGGTGGCTTCGGCGGAGGGGCAGGTGGGTTGGTGCTGGCACATCGGGTTCTCCGGACTGTGGGGGCACTGTGTCATGGTTCACATGACCAGTGACGCACAGTACCAAGCGGAAGCGCGCGGCATCGAGCAGATGTCCGCGTGGTGCATGGGAAATCCACTGAACGGATGAGCACCAATCGCCCGGACGTCGTGGAAGCGCTCCCACAAATGGTGGTCGATCCGCCGGCCGTCCCCACCACCTGTCGCGGCCGGCTCACCGAACGCGCCCGCTGGCAATGGCGCCCCACCGACGGCGGCGACCCCGCCGCACAGGCCGAAGAATTCCTCACCGCCCACGGCCTGCACCTGCACGACCTCGCCCGCCCCGCACCCACCCACGACCCCGACGGCGTCTGCGGCGCCGCCCTCTACGTCTCCGCCACCGCCGGCACCCTGATGGCCGGCGGCACCCCCGGCCCGCCCAGCCCCGCCGACCTGCCCGACCTCGCCGTCGTCATCTACGCCCACACCGACACACCCCCACCCACACCCCCGACAGCCGGCTGGTGGCGGGGACCCTGGACCGAAAGCTGGACCCCACACCAACACGCCACCGCCGTCGAGGCCGTCCGCCACGCCATCGGCCACGGCGAGGTGTACCAGGTGAACCTCGTCGGCCACGCCGCCGCCCCGTACGCCGGCGACCCCCTACCCGCCCTGGCCCGCCTCGGCCGGCTACCCGGCGCCCGCTACGGCGGAGTACTGACCGGCCCCGGCTGGGCCATCGGCTGCGCCAGCCCGGAAACCCTCATCGAAGTCCGCGACGGCACCCTCACCACCCGCCCCATCAAAGGCACCCGCCCCGCCACCACCGCCGGCCGCACCGACCTGCTCACCTCCGCCAAGGAACGCGCCGAACACATCATGATCGTCGACCTGGAACGCAACGACCTGGCCCGCATCGCCGCCACCGGCAGCGTCCGCGTCGACGACCTGTTCGCCGTACGCCGCTGGTGCGACCTGTGGCAGGCCGAATCCACCGTCCGCGCCGACATCGCCGACGGCCTCGGCCTGGCCGACCTGCTGCGCGCCGTCTGCCCCGGCGGCTCCGTCACCGGCGCCCCGAAACTGGCCGCCCTGCACCACATCGCCGCCCTGGAACCCGTCGGCCGAGGCGCCAGCATGGGCGGCCTCGGCTGGGTCAGCCCCGGACACATCGACCTGGGCCTGACCATCCGCACCGCCGCCGTCGACCGCGAATCCGTCCACGTCTGGGCCGGCGGCGGCATCACCTGGGACAGCGACCCCGAAGCCGAAGTCGCCGAAGCAGCAGCCAAAACCGGCCCCGTACGCGCCGCCCTCCGATGATCGCCGCCACCCACCCACCACCCACCGGTCACCGACTAGCCTTGCCGACATGACCATGCGGGACATCCGAATCATCGGCGACCCGGTGCTGCGCACCCCCAGCGAACCGATCACCAGCTTCGACGCCGAACTACGCGCCCTGGTCACCGACCTGATGGACACCCTGCTCGGCAGACCCGGCCGCGCCGGCGTCGCCGCACCGCAGATCGGCGTCAACGCCCAGGTCTTCGTCTACGACGCCGACGGCCACCGCGGCCACATGATCAACCCCACCCTCGAACTGTCCGACGAACTACAAAACGACGACGAAGGCTGCCTGTCCATCCCCGGCCTCTACTTCCCGACCCCCCGCGCCCTGCACGCCACCGCCCACGGCTTCGACCAACACGGCGAACCACTCACCATCGCCGGCAGCGGCTTCCTCGCCCGCGCCCTGCAACACGAAACCGACCACCTCCACGGCCGCCTCTACGTCGACACCCTGCGCGGCGACGTACGCCGCCGCGCCCTGCGGGAGATCCGCGCCGGACGCTACGACTCACCCCGCCGCTGACCCCGACCACTGCCGCCGGGTGATCTCGTACTCCACCTCACCCTGCTCCGACCCCGGCAACGGATCCGGCCACGACTGGTGGAACGTTCGCACATAACGCATCCCCACCGCCGCCATCGTCGCCCGCGACGCCACGTTCACCGCCATCGTCTCGGCGAAAATCCGCCGCAACCCCAGACCGGCGAACCCGTACCGAATCAACTCCCGGGCCCCCTCGCTGGCCAACCCCCGCCGCCACCACCGGCGCGCCAACCGGTAACCCAACTCCGCCTGCCCCACCACCGGCCCCTGATCGGCACGCTGCGGCGGCTCCAGCAGCCACCAACCGACGAACTCACCCTCGACCAGACCGGCCCAGAACCCCAACCCCGGCACCTGCCCGGCCACCGCCAACCGCCGCCGATGCACCTGACGCACCTGTTCAGCCGACCGCACCGGGCCCAGGAAACGCATCACCTCCGCATCCGCGTCCAACTCGACCTCACCGGCCAGATGCTCATCGGCCAGCGGCACCAACACCAGCCGGGCCGTACACAACGTCGCCTGAGTCATCCGCGCATTCTGCCGACCACCAGCCCACCCACGCGACCGCAAACCCCTCAACAGCCCACAGCGCACAGGTCGAACTCCCCGTACTCACCCACCCGACGGAAACCCAACCGCTCGTACAACCGCACCGCCGCACCGTTGTCCGCCTTCACGTTCAACGTCACATGCTCCACCTCGGCGCACAACAACCCACACAGCCGGGCCACCGCCGCCGCAGCCAACCCGCGACCACGCCACGCCGGATGAGTGGTCACATTGCCCAACGCCGCCACCCCGTAGGCCGGCGAATACACGTGCACCCCCGCCACCGCAACCAACGCACCACCGGCCCACACACCCACATACCTGCCGGTGTCCACCATCCGGGCATCGAACCAGTTACCCGGATACGCCACCGCGTACAACTCGCGCAGCGCCGGCAACTCCGCACGGCCCAGAATCTCCCCAACCGGGGCCACCGCCGCCAACCGGCCCGGCTGCGTCAACGCCATCTTCAGATGCGCACCCGCCGACACCACCCGGAACACACCACCCAACGCCGCCTCCACACCAGGAGACAGGTGCGCCCACAACCGGGCCGGCAACACCGGTGCCAACTCACCCAGCAGTCCGGCCAACTCCGCGACCCCCTCCGGCCGCGCCAACGCCAGCAACGTCGGTGGCCGCGCCCCGTGGTACAGCAACGCCACCGCCTCACCCCGCCGAAACCACGACGTGTACGGCCAGAAGAACTCGTCCAGGTCACCCAACTCGTAGGCGTGCAGCAACGGATCCCGACCCAACAACCCCGCCAACACGGCCCGATCGTGTTCCGCGCGCACCGGCATCCGCCGATCCTCACACGACACAGACACCCACCGTCAGCCGGCCAGCCACTGGTCGTACCCCAGCTTCGCCACCAACGCCAACACCACCACCAGCAACACCACCCGCACGAACCCGGCACCCCGACGCAACGCCATCCGCGCCCCCACCATCGCCCCCGCGATATTGCACACCGCCATCGCCGCACCCAGCAGCCACCACACATTCCCGGTCACCGCGAACACCACCAACGCCCCCGCGTTCGTACCCGCGTTCACCACCTTCGCCATCGCCGAACCGTGCAGAAAATCCGCCCCCACCAGCGTGGTGAACGCCAACACCAGAAACGTGCCGGTACCCGGACCGATCAACCCGTCATAGGCGGCGATACCCACCCCCGCCACCAGCACCGCCACCACGATCCGCTTCCGGGTACGCCGCTGCGGCACCGACAACACCCCCAACCGCGGCCGCAACAGCACGAACAACGCCACCGACAACAGCACCACCAACACCACCGGCCGATACGCCGACGGCGGCACCGCACCAGCCAACGCCGCACCCACACCCGCGCACACCAACGCCAACGCAGACGCCGGCCCCGCCACCGCCCAATCGATCTTCGTACGGCGGGCGAACGTCACCGCCGCCGTCGCCGTACCCGCGATCGCCGCCAACTTGTTCGTCCCCAACGCGGTCGCCGGCGGAATACCCGGCGCGGCCACCAGCAACGCCGGCAACAACAACAAACCACCACCACCGACCACCGCATCCACCCAACCGGCCAACGCGGCAGCCGTCAGCAGGGTCGCAACGGTCAACGGATCAAGCTCCACGCGCCGCATTCTGCCCACCGCACCCCCTCTGACGTGGGCGTCTGTGGCCAGCCTCACCGCCCCCGCAGCCTGCGCACCCAGATCCCCAGCGCCCCCACCGCCACGAAAACCAGCATCGAACAGAACAGGCCCCTCAGCATTTCCGAAACTGTGCCACCACCGTCGCTAAGGTGACACCGTGCGCCTGGCCACGTTCAACCTGCTGCACGGACGATCACTGACCGACGGACTGGTCGACCCGAACCGCCTCGCCGCCGCCGTAACCGCCCTCGACGCCGACGTACTCGCCCTCCAGGAAGTCGACCGCGACCAGTCCCGCAGCGGCAACCTGGACCTCACCGCCATCGCCGCCCAAGCCCTCCACGCCCCCGAACACCGCTTCGCCGCCGCCGTGGTCGGCACCCCCGGCGAAGCCTTCCGCCCGCTCACCCACGACGACGACGGCCACGGCGAACCCTGCTACGGCGTCGGCCTGATCTCCCGCCACCCCGTCACCACCTGGCAGGTCACCCGACTACGCCCCGCCCCCGTACGCTCCCCGGTCTACGCACCCGGCCCCGGCGGCGGACTCATCCTGCTACGCGACGAACCCCGTGTCGTCCTCGCCGCCGTCCTCGACACCCCACACGGCCCGCTCACCGTCGCCGCCACCCACCTGTCCTTCGTCCCCGGCTGGAACATCCGCCAACTCCGCCAGGTCATCCGCGCCCTACGCACCCTGCCCGCCCCACGGATCCTGCTCGGCGACCTCAACCTGCCCGCCTGGGCCACCCGCCTCACCACCGGCTGGCACCTGCTCGGCCGCCGACCCACCTACCCGGCCGGAGCCCCCCGCGTCCAACTCGACCACGCCCTCGCCGACCGGCGCGGCTTCACCCGACTACCACCGGTCACCGCAGTACGCACCCCACTGTCGACCATCTCCGACCACCGGCCCCTGCTGATCGACCTCGGCTGACCATCCATCGACACCGGTCTTGACTACGCCACATCTAGTCATCGACAGTTGGCAATCTAGCCGAGACTCGACAGCGGGGTGAGGACGCATGGAACTGGCCCAGGCCGTTCACACAGCCGTGGCAGCCGTGGCAGACCGGATCATCGGCACCGGCAACCTCACCGACACCACCGTCGACCACCTCTACCGCAGCATCGCCCGCAAACTCAACACCTCCGTCATCGGCGCCCGCCTGCTCAGGGAACTGGAGAACCAACCCACGGCCCCCGCCGCCCGCAGGGACGCCACCCAGGCCGTGACCGCCGAAGCCGAAGCCGACCAGCAGTTCGCCGCCGAACTACAACACCTCGTCGACCAACTCACCCACAACCTGCCGCACCCCTACCGCCCGACCCACACCCCACCCGCACCCGACACGGCGACCACCGACCGCGACCACCCACCGGCACGGACTCCGCACTCGACAACCGGCACCGTCATCCTCATCGCCGCCGTCGCGGCCATCCTGTTGACCATCAGCGGCACCGTGCTGGTCACCCTCGTCCTACCCCAGGTCGGCCTCACCGAAGGCGCCCGACTCAACAAACTCGCCGGCACCTGGGTCGGAGAACCCCCCGACAACGGCAGCCTCACCATCCGCCCCGACGGCACCTTCGCCATCACCGACCGGAACTGGTCCTGCCCCGGACGCGTCACCTCCCCAGCCCGATCCGAATACGTCCTGGAAATGGACTGCGGACTCTTCCGCACCTCCTTCGACGGCAAACTCAACCTGCTCGGCAACAAACTCACCCTCATAGCACCCGGAGCACCCGAGGCCACCGTCCTCACCCGCCAGTAGACCCGCATCCGCTGCGGCACGCCGGCTGCACTCAACCGGTCCGCGGCCGTACCAACCCCACCAGAGCCCGGTTCGTACGGTTCGCCCGTACCGCCTCCCGCTGCTGGCCCGCCGTGACCTCGATGTACGTCTGCGACGACGCCAACGACGCATGCCCCAACAACCGCATGATCTCCGCCGCCCCCGCACCGTCCTCGGCCAACCGGGTCGCGAACGTGTGCCGCAACGCATGCAGACGCGCCCCACGCGGCACCCGGTCACCGATCCCCGCCCGCCGATAACAGGACTCCACCAGATACTGCAACCCACCCCGGCGTAGCGGCTCACCCCGCCGGTCCACCAGCAACGGCGAATCCGGGCGCACCGTACGCGTACCGAACCGGCGCACCCGACTGTCCAGATAAGCCGCCAGCACCGCGTCCAGACCCGGCTCCACCGGCAACACCCGAGGCCGCCCGCCCTTGCCGGCCACCTCCACCCGACGCTCACCCGGCCGACCGCCCAGCGAACCGACCCGCAGCGCCAGCAGCTCCGACAACCGCAACCCCGCGCACAGCGCCAACGCCAGCACCGCCACATCGCGTTCCGGCCACGGATCACGCTGCCGCCCCTCGCCCCGCGCAGCCGAGGCCAGCAGCTGCTCCGGAGTGTCCTCACCGCGCAACGGCTTCGGCTGGGGGAGCGGGGTCCGAGGGCGACCCACCGCCGGCATCGGATTGCCCGGCACCACCTGCTCGGCCACCAGGAACGTGAAGAAGCCGTTCCAGGTGGACCAGGCCCGCCCGACCGAGGCAGCGGCCCGGTCGACGGCGAATCGCGCGAACGCCGTGCGCAGCAGCCCGGGGGAGAGCGCGCCGATCCGAAGATCAGCGAGGGGGAGGGGAGGGGCCGCCAACTCCGCGGCGAGCGCTGCCACCGCGGTCAGATCCCGCCGGTACGCCGCCTGAGTGTGCGGAGAGGGTTTACGGGTGGCCCGCGCAGTCAGAAACTCCTCGATCAGCTCGATGACCATCCCACCCGTTTTGTCATGCATAAGGCATATTATGCACCTTTTTCGGGTTGCCCGCCAACCTCGGGGGAGCACCTCAAGATCACAACAATCAACTTCGACGACCTAACCCAGGCGCAAGCCGCGACACAACCTCGCTGCTGATCAGGCGTACTTGATCGTCATCGCTGCCGTCGAGCCGTGGTCCACGTGGTCCGGGGCAGGGATGGTGGGCGGACCTGTGCGTAAGGTGACGGCACCCGGCCGCGTGCCGCCAGGGCGCCGGTCGCGGATCATGCGCACCTGTGCGAGTCGGGTGCGCGTCAGGGCGTCACCCGTCGCGGCGGCCGGCAGTCGGACGTTGCAGTCCTTCGGTGAGGCGCATCAAGAAGCGCTACGAGCGGGCAGGGAGGGCCGCTCGCCTGCCGGGAGGCCCCGCTCCCGGTCAGCTTTACATAATGTCAATTATCGAATGATGTCTCGACGCTGGGAGGCGGGCGTTCCGCGGGTGGGTTCGGCCCTTGCCGGACCGGACCCACCCGGTGCGCGTGGTCGCTATCCGGTGATTCGGGTATTCGTGGAGGCGCCGGGTAGGCCGCCGCTGTTGGTTTCGAAGGCTGGAACGGGTGTGCTCATGAGCGTGGTCCCCTCGGCGGCGTGGGCGGTGACGATCGCGGGCTTGTCCGGCGGGACGGTGGTGGTGCCGAAGCCGGATGTGTCGAGGGTGACCGGGGTCGGCGTGCCCTCCACGACTGTGACGACTATGGTGGCTGCTCCCGGTGGGGCTACCACGTTGACGCGGTCGGTCCGGGTGTCCCCACCCTCGGCGCGCATCCTCCAGGCGATGGGGCGTTGTTCGGCGCCGTCGGCGGGCAGCAGCAGCCGCAGGTCGGTTCGCCAGCCGGTGGTGTCGCCGTGGATGGCGTAGGCAATGACGCCACCGTTCGTGGGTTGAATCGTGAACAGCGCGGCGGGCCTGTCGTTGATCTTGCCGCACCAGCGCACGCGGATCGTGACATCGTGGACGGACAGCCGGCTGTCCCGCAACGCGTGACCGACGAACCGCGCCAGGATGGCTCGGTCCATGACGGGTCCTCGGGTGTCGCGGATGGCGGCGGTGAGCATCTCGTCGGTCGGCTCTTGACTGTCGTCTGATCCGCTCCATCCGCCATGTACGGGGCCTTCGTAGATGACGGTGTCACCGCTGGTGACCCGAGCAGCGAGCGCGGGCCCTCCGACAAGAGTGGTGGGTGGCAGCGAGGTGACACCGATACCCGTACCGACCGAGGAGGAAAGCTGGTGGCTCTCCACTACGCCCTTCGGCGAGTAGCCGGAGAACCCGCTGATCGTCACGGTGGAACCCGCGGGGCCGATGACCACCGCGGCACCCCCGTTCTCCGCGTCGCTTTGCATCCAGGTTGCCACTGCCGTGTCGGCGGGTTCGTTGCCGGCCTGTTGCATCTGTTCCGGCTCGGCCCCGGGCGGGCCACTGAACCAGACAAGCGTCGAGTCGGTGATGATGCCTAGGCGCAGAGGGACGAAGACCAGCGCGATCCGGCGGCCGGGTATGTCGTCGGCGTACACGATCCGGATCGCGTCGCGGTCGGTAATCCTCCACCATCCCTCCGGATCCTGCAGGTCGATGGGCTGCCTGCGTAGGCCGTCCATCCAGTTGTGGTCGGCAGCGAGGCCGCCCCGGGCGGGTCCGTCCGCGAGCGGTGACGGCGACGAGGCGACGGCGATGCCGGGGAACCATCCGGGGAGGGGAATCAGGTTGGTCTGAAATCCGACGGCGGCGGCCAGGAACCCGGCGATCGCACCGGCGCGGATGCGGCGCACGCTCCGGTGGCCTGCCTCCCGTCGCCTGAAACGTGGCCATGGATCCGCCATCACGGCCACTGTGTCAGCCTCGGCGCGGAGGGCGTCGCGGAGCTCGGTTTCCACGTCTGCGGTCATGCTGGGTCCTCCTGCAGGCTGGTCTCGATGATCGTGGACGGCGGCTCCAGGTCGGCGCGCAGTCGAGCGAGCCCGCGTGATGCCTGGCTCTTGACCGTTCCGGTCGAGCAGCCGAGCACTCGGGCGATGTCCGCCTCACTCAGGTCCTCGAAGTACCGGAGGACGAGCACGGCCCGCATCCGCGGCGGGAGGCGTCGCAGCGCCTGCAGCAACTGATGCCGGTTCTCCGCCCGGTGATAGTCGTCGGGGGAAGCGACGGCGTCGGCGTCGAGTAGCGGTACCTCGACTGTTCGGCGGCGCCGTCGCCACGACACCGCGGTGTTGACCATTACCCGACGGACGTAGACCCCGGGCGCGTCCTTGCGGAGAATGCGGCCCCACCGCCGGTGGGTCTTCTCCAGCGCGGACTGCACCAGGTCTTCGGCGACGCCCCGGTCACCGGTGAGTAGATAGGCCGTTCGGGTCAACGGCCCCCACTGTTGCAATACGAACTCGCGGAATCGTTCCTCATCGTCATCCGGCATGGGTGGCCCATATCGTCCACCGTGCTCTTGCGCGCATGGGAGGTAGACGCTTCCTGCTACGGGGCAGGTTGAGCGGTGGCGGCGAGATTCTCGTCGGCTGTCCCCTGGTCGGCGTGGAGTTGACCGTTGCCGCTCAGGCGCCGTGATCCTGGTGCTGCATCAGGCTGCCATCGATACGGACGTTCATGTCAGAGGCCGCCGCCGACTCGGAGGATGGCGCCGGTGGTGTAGGAGGCGTCGGGGCTCAGTAGCCAGGTGATGGCGGCGGCGACCTCGTCGGGTTCGCCGGGGCGGCCCAGTGGGATGCGGGCGGCGGCGCGGTCGGGTCGGTCGGGTTGGCCGGACAGGGCGTGGATGTCGGTGCGGATGATGCCGGGGGCGACGGCGTTGACCCGGATGCCCTGTGGGGCGAGTTCCTTGGCCAGGCCGATGGTGAGGGCGTCGGTGGCGGCTTTGACGGCGGCGTAGTGGACGTACTCCCCTGGGCTGCCGAGGGTGGCGGCGACGGAGGAGATGTTGACGATGGCGGCACCGTCGGTCATTCTGCGGGCAGCCTGTTGGGCGCAGAGGATGTAGCCGACGAGGTTGACGTCGATGACTTCGCGCAGGTCGGCCGGGCGCAGGTCGGTGAAGGGGCCGATCGGGCTGGTGATGCCGGCGTTGTTGACCAGTCCGGTGATGGGGCCGAGTTCGGCGGCGGCGTCGAACAGGGCGGTGACCTGGTCGGGGTCGCGGGTGTCGGCGGGTACGGCGATGGCGCGTACGCCGGTGGCGCGTAGTTCGGTGACGACGGTGTCGGCGGTGGTGTGGTCGCTGCGGTAGCCGAGGGCGAGGTGGTGGCCGGCTGCGGCGAGGCGGCGGGCGGTGGCGGCGCCGATGCCTCGGCTGCCGCCGGTGATGACGGTGACGGGTGTCATTGGTCCTCTCCCCCTGTCCCGGCCGGTGGCGGCGACGTTACCGTGACGGTCGGTGCGGTGGGCAGCGTGGTGTGGTCCAGCACACGGCGGGTTTGCTGGTGTCGAGTGAGGAGTTCCGGTGGCGGGTGTGGGTGTCGGTGATCTGGTCGAGGACTTCGAGTTGCCGGACGAGACGGGTCGGGTGCGGCGGTTGTCGGAGTTCCTGGCGTCCGGTCCGGTGGTGTTGTTCTTCTATCCGGCGGCGATGACGCGGGGGTGTACGGCGGAGAGTTGTCATTTTCGGGACTTGGCGGCGGAGTTCGCTGCGGTGGGCGCGCAGCGGGTCGGGATCAGTCGGGATTCGGTGGCGCGGCAGGCGGAGTTCTCGCGTCGGCACGGGTTCGACTTTCCGTTGTTGTCGGATCCGGACGGTGTGGTGGCGGAGCGTTTCGGGGTGCGGCGGTGGTTGCCGTTGGGGCCGTTGAGTACGCGGCGGATGACGTTCGTGATCGGTACGGATCGGCGGGTGGTCGAGGTGGTGCACAGTGAGCTGGGCATGAACGAGCACGCGGATCGGGCGTTGCGGGCGTTGGGGGGCTGATCTTCGGGTTGTCGGCGGCGGCTGGTATCAAGGCAGGCGGTTGAACACGTGTACGAGGGAGAGGTCGTGTGATGGGTGCCGCTGACCAGGGTTTGTCCGATGACGAGGTACGTGGCATCCGGGAGGCGTTGGCCGCGGGTCGTAAGCCGAAGGTGGTGTTCACGGCGGCGGCGGGTCAGATTGCCGGGCAGTTGGGTCAGGTGGTCGAGTTGACCGATCCTTCGGTGTCCGACGAGTTCGTGGTGGTGCGGTTCGGGCGTGACGAGTTGCCCTTCTCCCCCGCTGACGTGGCGGTGGCGCCGCGTGGTGCGGGTCGTCGGCCGGCGGAGCCGAAGGTGGAGGCGGTGCCGGTCGAGCCGGTGGTGGCGGAGCCGGAGTTCGTGTTGGATCGGGTGCCGCAGCCGCGTCGGGAGGAGCCGAAGGTGCAGGAGGAGTCGAAGGTGGAGGCGGTGGAGACGAAGCCGGCGCGGCGGGCGGTGAAGGCGGCGAAGCCGAAGGGTCCGGCGGGTTTGACGGTGACGTTGGCGTACGCCGAGGGTGAGTGGACGGTGGCGGCGCAGCAGGGTGCGAAGGCGTTGGCGAAGCCGTACGTGGTGAAGCCGGCGGAGGCGCTGCGGATGGTGGCGTTGGTGGATGTGCCGGGGGTGCACGAGGCGGTGGAGCAGATCCTGGCGGCTGAGCGGTCGGAGGCCGAGCGGCAGGCGGAGAAGCTGCGGGCGGAGTTGGCGGAGATCGAGGCGCGGCTGGCGGAGTTGCGCGAGGCGGGCTGATCGGCAAGGTCACAGCAGGGCCCGGGGCTTCCGCCCCGGGCCCTGCTGTGCTTAGAAGTAGTCGAGGGCTTGGGCGGGTGGGCCGGCGGCGAGTAGGTCCAGGGCGCTGGGGTCGGGTGTGTTGTGGTGCAGGAGGCCGGCTTCGGCGAGGGTGCGGGCGGTGGCGGTGGCGGTGTAGAGGCGGGCGAAGCCGCGGACGGTCAGGTGCAGGTCGGCCTGGGTGGTGGTGCGGTGCAGGTGGGCGTGGCCGTCGGCGACGGTGAGGTGCCAGGTGCCGGTGTTCCAGTCGGCGAGGTCGTCGGTGAGGGTGAAGGTGATCTGTCCGCGGGTGTGGGCGGGCCAGCCTCGGGTTTCGACGGCGCGGACGATGTCGACGGGGCGGTGCATCCAGGTGTCGTGTTCGTGTTGGCGGGCGAGTTCGAGGGGCAGTTGGGCGCTGATGGCGTCGCCGGGCAGTGGGGTGATCCGCACGGTGGGGGTGACGCTGTGCCAGCTGGCGAGTACGCCGATGAGGGCGCGGGCGGCGTCGGCGGTGGTGGCGAGGATGTCCTCGATGGTCAGGACGGCGTCGGGGCCGTAGCCGCGGCCGCGGGTCCAGCCGGCGTAGCCGACCAGGGTGTTGTCGTGTTCGACGAGGGTGAGCCCGTCGTAGGGCAGTTCGTCGCCGGTGGTGAATCGGGGGTGGGTGCGGGTGAGCAGGCCGTTGCGGTGGTGGGCGACGCGTTGGTACAGGTCGGTGGTGGCGGGCAGGTCGGCGGGGGTGCCGGCGCGCACGGTGAGGTGTGGTGGTCGTTGGTGTCGGGGCAGTGCGGTGGTGGGCAGGTCGAGGGTGCGTAGTTGTCCGGTGACGTCCCAGCCGAGGGCGCGGTAGGGGCCGGTGGTGGTGGCGAAGAGGGTGCTGATGGCGGCGCCGCGTTCGTGGGCGCCGTGCAGCAGGGCGCGTAGCAGGGCTCGGGCGATGCCGGTGCCGCGGCCTTCGGGGGTGATGGCGACTCCGGCGACGCTGGCGGCGGGTACGGTCCGGCCGGTCCACCATTGGTCGTCGTGCAGGTCGACGGCTTTGCCGAGGAGGTTGCCGACCGGGTCGAAGGCGCCGTAGCTGGTGCGGCCGGCGGGTGGGGTGCTGGGGTGTGGGGGTGGTTGTGGGTCGGAGCCGAAGGTGAGTCGGCCCAGCTGCCAGGTGGCGGGTAGGTCGTCGGTGGTGAGTTCGCGGATGGTGGGCTGCACGGCCTGACGATAGTGAGGTCCGGTCAGGTGGTGCGGGTGGTCGGTTGGTGGCGGACGGGGAAGTTGACCGAGTTGGCGATGAAGCAGACGTGGTGGGCGTCGTCGTGCAGGGCGGTGGCGGCGTCGGTGGTGTCGGGGTCGGCGACGGTGACCTGGGGGTGCAGGACGACTTCGGTGAAGTGGCCGTTGCCGGTGTTGTCGGTGGTCATGGTGCCGGTGGCGTGGTCGACGTAGTCGGTGACGACGATGCCGTTGTCGGCGCAGAGGTGCAGGTAGGCGAGCATGTGGCATTGGGACAGGGCGGTGAGGAGGAGTTCTTCGGGGTTCCAGCGGGTGGGGTCGCCGCGGAAGGTGGGGTCGGAGCTGCCGGGGATGACCGGGTGGCCGTCGGCGGTGATGTCGTGGTCGCGGCGGTAGTCGCGGTAGCCGCTGGTGCCGGTGCCGAGGTTGCCGGTCCAGGTGACGGTGGTGGCGTAGGTGTGGGTGTGTAGGCGGGGCATGGTGGTCATGGTGCCGGATCGGGCCGGGGTGGTGGTCCCCCGGCCCGATGGGTCGGTCAGTGTTGTGGGATGTGGGCGACGCCGATGCGCTTGCGGAACACCCAGTAGGTCCAGCCCTGGTAGGCGAGCACGATCGGGGTGAAGATGACCGCCACCCAGGTCATGATCTTCAGGGTGTAGGGGGTGGAGGCGGCGTTGACGGCGGTCAGCGTGCCGGCGGGGTCCAGCGTGGAGGGCATCACGTTGGGGAACAGTGCGGCGAACAGGGTGGCCACGGCCAGGGCGATGGCCACGGCGGTGCCGGTGAAGGCCCAGCCTTCGCGGCGTACCTTGGCGGCGGCGAGACCACCGAGCAGGGCCAGTGCCGCGCCGACGGCGAAGACGACGGCGGCGGTGCTGGAGCGGATGGTCAGGGTCCAGCTGAGGAAGGCCACGGCGAGCACGGCGGTGCCGATGCCGAGGCGTACGGCGAGGGTGGCGGCGCGTTCGCGGATGTCGCCGACGGTTTTGAGGGCGATGAACACGGCGCCGTGGGTGAGGAACAGGGCCGCGGTGGTGGCGCCGCCGAGCAGGGCGTACGGGTTGAGCAGGTTGAGCAGTCCGCCGGCGTATTCGTGGTCGGCGGTCAGGGGTACGCCGCGCAGGATGTTGGCGAAGGCGACGCCCCATGCGATGGCGGGGATGAGGGAGCCGAAGAAGATGGCGGCGTCCCAGCGTCGTTTCCAGGAGGCTTCGGGGCGCTTGTGGCGGTATTCGAAGGCGACGCCGCGGGCGATGAGGGCCAGCAGGATGAGCAGCAGGGGCAGGTAGAAGCCGGAGAAGAGGGTGGCGTACCACTCGGGGAAGGCGGCGAACATGGCGCCGCCGGCGGTGATCAGCCAGACCTCGTTGCCGTCCCAGACCGGCCCGATTGTGTTGATCATGACGCGGCGTTCGCGGTCGTCGCGGCCGAGTACGGGTAGCAGCATGCCGACGCCGAAGTCGAAGCCCTCGAGGATGAAGTAGCCGGTGAACAGCACGGCGACGAGGAGAAACCAGATGGTGGTCAGTTCCACGATGGGGCTCCGGGTCAGTAGGCGAAGGCGAGCGGGCGCTCGGTGTCGTCGGTGTCGTCGGGTTCGGGGTCGGGGGTGACGTCGGGTACGCCGGCCTTGGCGTAGCGCAGCAGGAGTTTGACCTCGATGACGGCGAGGGTGGCGTAGATGAGGGTGAAGGCGGTGAAGCTGGTGAGGACTTCGGTGAGGGAGACGCTGCGGGAGACGCCGTCGCGGGTGAGCATTTCGCCGAAGACGATCCAGGGTTGGCGGCCCATTTCGGTGAAGATCCAGCCGAAGGAGTTGGCCAGCAGGGGCAGGATGGGCATGGCGAGGCCGGCGCGCAGCAGCCATTTGCTGTTGGGGGTGGTGCGGCCCTTGCGGTGGGTCCAGAGCACCAGGAGTGCGATGGCGGCGGCGGCGAGCCCGAAGGCGATCATGAAGCGGAAGCTCCAGTAGGTGACCGGGATGATCGGGGTGTAGCTGCCGGCGCCGTACTGGGCGGTGTAGAGGGCCTGGAGGTCGTTGATGCCCTGCACGGTGCCGTTGGGGTCGCCGGTGCCGAGGTACGACAGCAGGTAGGGGATCTTGATGGCGAACAGTTCGCGGCTGCCGTCGAGGCTGCCGATGGTGAGTACGGAGAACGAGGCGGGGCTTTCGGTGGTGTAGAGGCCTTCGGCGGCGGCCATTTTCATGGGCTGCACCTGGGTCATGATCTTGCCTTGGATGTCGCCGGTGATGGAGACGACGACGGCGGAGACGAGGGTGACCCAGGAGCCGAATTTCGCGGCGAAGCGGTAGGCCGGTGTGTCGGCGCTGTCGCGGTTGCGGATCAGGTGCCACAGGGCGACGGAGACCAGCAGGCTTCCGGCGACCAGGAAGGAGCCCGCGATGGTGTGCGGGAAGGTGATCAGGGCGACCTTGTTGGTGAGGACGGCGACGAAGTCGGTCAGTTCGGCGCGTCCGGTTTCGGGGTTGAAGCGGTAGCCGACCGGGTTCTGCATGAACGAGTTGGCCGCGAGGATGAAGTAGGCCGACAGGTTGGTGCCGATGGCGGCGGCCCAGATGCTGGCCAGGTGCAGGCGTTTGGGCAGGCGGTCCCAGCCGAAGATCCACAGGCCGATGAAGGTGGATTCGAGGAAGAAGGCGACCAGGGCCTCGATGGCCAGGGGGGCGCCGAAGATGTCGCCGACGAAGCGGGAGTAGTCGCTCCAGTTCATGCCGAACTGGAATTCCTGCACGATGCCGGTGACCACACCCATCGCGAAATTGATCAGGAACAGCTTGCCGAAGAACTTGGTGAGTTTGAGGTATTTCTCGTTGCCGGTTCGGTGCCAGAGGGTCTGCAGGATGGCGACCAGGACGGACAGACCGATGGTCAGTGGTACGAAGAGAAAGTGGTAGACGGTGGTGACACCGAACTGCCAGCGGGCGACGTCCAACGCGTCCACCTGCGACCCCCAGGCTGCTTATACTACAAGACGTAGTAGATACTACCGCTCGTCGTACAGAGAAATGCAGAGTCGAGGGGCCCGAACGGGCCCGGGACCAATGACCCTGCTCACCTCTGCCGGACGGCCCGCCGGTGACCCACCCGGTAGGGCCGTGGCGGCGACCCGTCCTCGGTCAGGAAGGACAGGCTCATCACCCCGCCGCCCTTGCCGATGACCGTGTAGGTCACCAGGGCCAGCGGGATG
>NZ_JBFBAY010000010.1:0-135962 GCF_040682415.1 Micromonospora sp. NPDC051196 | reverse complement strand
GCGCCCCCCCCCCGGGGGGGGCGGGGGGGCCCCCCCGCGGGGGCCCCCCCCACGGCGATGACCTCGGACCGCCCCGGTCCAGGGCGGCGGGTACGGGCGTGCGACCATCCCGCTGATGGACCTTGCCCGCTCCCCCTGGCAACCGCCGCTGATCTGGCGTGCCGCGCAGGCGCTCGCCCGTGTCGTGGTCGCGTTGCTGGCCCGGCTGGAGGTCACCGGCGACATCCCCGCGCCGCTGCGCGGTGGACCGCTGATCCTGGCCGCCAACCACATCAGCCCGTTCGACCCGATCGTGCTCACCGCCGCCTGTCGGCAGCGTCGGATCGCGCCCCGGATCATGGCCACCGGTGGGCTGTTCCGGGTACCGGTGATCGGCGCCGCCATGCGCGCCGCCGGGCACATCCGGGTCGATCGGGGTACCAGCGGTGTGCACCGGGCCCTGGACGACGCCGCCGCGGCCGCCGCCGAGGGTGCGGCGGTCCTGGTCTACCCGGAGGGACGCATCGGCCTGGACCCGGGTCTGTGGCCCGAACGCGGCAAGACCGGCACCGCCCGGCTCGCCCTGGCCTGCGGTGCCCCGGTCATCCCGGTCGCCCAGTGGGGCAGCCACGAGGTCCTGCCCTACCAGGCGCCCAAGGGGCTGCTCGGTGGCGTGACCCGTGCGCTGCTGCGTCGCCCGACGGTGCGGGTGCACTTCGGTGAACCGGTGCCACTGGCCGACCTGACCCCCGGCAGTCCCGGCGTGGCCCGGCTGGCCACCGACCGGATCATCGACGCCCTCACCGACACCCTCGCCCCGCTGCGCCCGGACGAACCCGATCGGCCCCGGCACGTCGACCCCGGGCGGCCGGTCGACACCAGCCGCGCGCACCATCGGCGGCGCACGGCCGGCTGACCGGCCGCGCCTGTCGCAGGTTGTCAGCGCGCCCGTACGGCGGTGGTCGTCAGGGCAGGGCCTCGCCGCGGGCGGTGAGCCACAACTCGTACCACTGCTCGTGGGTGAGTTCGGGTTCGCGGCGTACCGTGTCGGCGCAGGCGCGGATGCGTTCCGGGCGGGCGGTGCCGATCACCGGCACGATCCGGGCCGGGTGCCGTTGCAGCCACCACAGCAGGATCGTCTCCGGCGTGGTGCCGTGCTGGTCCGCCAGGGCGGCGACGTGCTCGGCCGTGGCCTGCTGCGCCGGGGTCTGCGCGGCGCCGGTGAGGCGGCCGCGGGCCAGCGGCCCCCAGGCCTGCACCCCGATCCGGTTGAGCCGGCAGTGTTCGACGGTGCCGAGGGGGAAACCGAGTTCGGCGGCGGGGCTGGTGTTGACCAGGACGCCGGCCTCCAACCAGTCACGGTCGGCCAGGCTCATCTGCAACTGGTTGACCACCAGGGGCAGGTCCAGGTGTGCCTGCAGGTAGGCGATCTGGGCGGCGGCCATGTTCGACACGCCGAAGTGTCGGACCAGGCCCTGCCGGTGCAGCGCGGTCAACGCCTCGGCGACGTCCTCGGGGTCGGCCAGCGGGTCCGGCCGGTGCAGCAGCAACACGTCGATCACGTCGGTACGCAACCGGGTCAGGCTCTGCTCGACGCTGTGCCGGATGTGGGTGCCACGCAGGTCGTAGTAGCCCGGCCGGGTGTCGGAGGGCAGGTGGATGCCGCACTTGGTCTGTAGCAGGATGCGGGCGCGTAGACCCGGAGTACGGGACAGCACCTCACCGAAGACGGCTTCGGACTTGCCCTGGCGGTAGATGTCGGCGTGGTCGAAGGCGGTGATGCCGATCTCCAGGGCGGCGGCGATGGCGGCCTCGGCGGCGTCGATCTCCGGCGCGCCGTAGGGCTGGTGGTCCCATCCCCCGCCCAGCCCCATGCACCCGTAGATCAGCCGGTGGGTGCGGATGTCGGTGACGGTGCGGGCCTGCTGGTCGGTCATGGGACGTGGATAGTACAGCGGCCCGGCGGTGATCGGTGTGCGGGCGACCGGGCGGGTGGTTCGCCACGTCCCGGTCACCGGCAGGTCACCGGGGCCCGGCATACTGCGCTGCGTGCCACCCGGTTCCCGCTATCTCGACGGCCCGACTCCGCTGGCGTTCGCGCACCGTGGCGGTGCCGCCGACGGCGACGAGAACACCACGGCGGCGTTCGCCCGTGCGATCGAGCTCGGCTACCGGTACGTGGAGACCGACGTGCACGCCACCGCCGACGGGGTGGCCGTGGTGTTCCACGACGACACCCTGCGGCGGGTCACCGGTCAGCCCGGTCGGGTGGCCGAGTTGCGCTGGGCCGACCTGGCCTCGGTGCGGGTCGGTGGGGCCGCGGTGGTGCCCCGCCTCGACGAGGTGCTCGACGCGTGGCCGCAGGTGCGGTTCAACATCGACGTCAAGTCCGACCGGGCGGTGGTGCCGACGGTGGCCACCGTGGCTCGGGCCGGTGCCGGTGACCGGGTGCTGCTCGCCTCGTTCAGTGACGCCCGGCTGAGCAGGTTGCGGGCGTTGACCGGTGAGCGGGTGGCGACCAGCCTCGGGGTTCGGGGGGTGGCGCGGCTGCGTTGGGCCTCGCTGACCGGGCGGCGGCTGCGGCTGCCGCCGTCGGTGGTGGCCGCGCAGGTGCCGGTGCGTTACGGCCGGCTGCCGGTGGCCGACCGCCGGTTTCTGCGTACGGCGCACCGGCTGGGGTTGCAGGTGCATGTCTGGACGATCGACGAACCTGCCGAGATGCACGAGTTACTTGATCTTGGTGTTGATGGCATCATGACCGACCACGTCGGCGTGCTGCGCGACGTCTACCGCAGCCGCGGCCACTGGGCCGCCTGAGCACCAGGGCAAGGGACCCCACATGGCCGAGACGGTGACCCCCGCCGCGCAGGACGACAACTCACCTGCGATCAGCACCCGCCGCGAACGTACCGGCTGGTACTTCTACGACTGGGCCAACTCGGCCTTCCAGACCACCGTCATCACGGTGTTCCTCGGGCCGTTCCTGACCAGCGTGGCCAAGGTCGCCGCCGGGTGCGAGCTGGGTGCCGACGACTGCACCGGGTACGTCTACCCGCTGGGCATCAAGGTCGCCGCCGGGTCCTACTACCCGTACCTGATCTCACTGTCGGTGCTGCTGACCGTCTTCGTGCTGCCGGTGATCGGGGCGATCGCCGACCGGTCGTTGCACAAGAAGCGGCTGCTGGCCGCCACCGCGTTCACCGGCGCCTTCGCCACCATCGGCATGATCTTCGTGACCGGGGACCGGTACCTGCTCGGCGGCGTGCTGTTCATGGTCGCCAACATCGCCTTCGGTGCGGCCATCGTGGTGTACAACTCGTTCCTACCGCAGTTGGGTGGCCCGGACGAGCGCGACGGCATCTCCAGTCGGGGTTGGGCGCTGGGTTACCTCGGTGGTGGTCTGCTGCTGGCGTTGAACCTGGTCGCGGTGCAGTCGTTCGACAACGGCACCGCCGAGCGGACCCTGGACCTGGCCCGCTGGTCGATCGTCTCGGCCGGGCTGTGGTGGGCGGCGTTCACCCTGGTGCCGCTGCGCTGGCTGCGGGAGCACCCCACCGCCGCGGCGTTGGCCGCCGGTGGCCGAGGCAACGTGCTCACCGATGGGTTCCGGCAGCTCGGCCGTACCCTGCGGGAGGTCAAGGCGTACCCGCTGACGTTGTTCTTCCTGTTGGCGTTCCTGGTCTACAACGACGGCATCCAGACCGTCATCACCCTGGCCAGTCAGTACGGCACCGAGGAGTTGCGGCTGGACCAGAGCACCCTGATCGTGACGATTCTGCTGGTGCAGTTCCTGGCCTTCGGTGGCGCGTTGGGCCTCGGTGCGTTGGCCGGGCGCATCGGTGCCTGGAAGACGGTGCTGCTGAGCCTGGTGCTGTGGACCGCGGTGATCATCGGGGCGTTCCGGTTGCCGGCCGAGGCGCCGCTGCCGTTCATGCTGCTCGGCGCCGCCATCGGCCTGGTGCTCGGCGGCAGCCAGGCGTTGAGCCGGTCGCTGTTCAGTCAGCTGATCCCGGCCGGTAAGGAAGGCGAGTACTACGGCTTCTACGAGATCAGCGACAAGGGCACCAGTTGGCTCGGCCCGCTGGCCTTCGGCCTGGTGTTCCAGCTGACCAACTCCTACCGGGTGGGTCTGGTCTCCCTGCTGATCTTCTTCGTGGTCGGGTTCGCGCTGCTGCTGGCGGTGCCGATGCGCCGGGCGATCGTCGCTGCCGGCAACACCCCACCGCGGGTGCTCTGAGGCACACCGCAGCACCGGTGGTGATCGGCCGGTCGTCGCCGATCGGCTAGGCTGCCCGTCCGTGACGAGCCCCGCGGACGCCGTACCGACCTGTCTGTCCCGACCCGCGCTGGACGGGTCGAGCGACACCCCGGCCGGGTGTGTCGCCGCCCGTGGCGTCGACGGGCGGCCGGCGCACGCCGCCGCGCTGCGGTTCTACTGGGGGCCGATGGACTGCGGCAAGTCCACCATGGCCCTGCAGATGAACTACAACCACGCCCGGCAGGGCCGACGTGGGCTGGTCACCACGCGCATCGACCGTTCCCTGGGCCCGCAGGTCACCACCCGCATCGGACTGGCCCACGAGGCCATCGAGATCACCGACGAGGTGGACCTGCGTGCCCTGGTCCGCGACGCCTGGGCCGACGGGGTGCGGGTGGACTACCTGATCTGCGACGAGGCCAGTTTCTACTCGGTGCAGCACGTGGAGCAGATGGCCGAACTCGTCGACAGCTACGACGTCGACGTGTACGCCTTCGGCCTGGCCACCGACTTCCGGTCCTGCCTGTTCCCCGCCGCCCAGCGGCTGTTCGAACTGGCCGACACGGTGGCCCGTATCCAGGTCGAGGTGCTCTGCTGGTGTGGCCGTGAAGGGCTGCTCAACGCCCGGGTCGCCGGCGGACGGGTGGTCCGCGAAGGCGAGCAGGTCGTCATCGGTGACACCGTCGACACCGCTGAGGTGCGCTACCAGGTGCTCTGCCGGCGCCACCACCGCAGCGGCGACCTGGGTCCCCGCGCCGCCGCCGTCTCCTGAGGACCGCACCCACCGTCACCGGTTCCGCCGCCACGGATAACGAAACGATCACTGCTGCGAACCTTTCCCGGGGTCCCGCCCCTTCTGGTGCATGACAACAGTGACCAGGGGCCGCGAACGGTCCGCGAACCGGTGGGGGGACAGGTCGTATGAGGTTCGCGTTGCGGCGTGCCCGAGGTACGAAAGGGCTGCTGCTGGCCGCAGCCGGGGCGGCACTGGTGGCTACCGTCGCCCTCACCGGACTGGCCGCGTACAACCGGGACGTGGTCGACTCGGGCACCCGCAACGTGCTCGCCTCGGCCACCGCGCAGGAACGATCGGTGCTGATCCGGTCCTCGGCCGGGCGCACCGCCGCAGCCCTGGGAGAACGCGACACCGCCCTACGTGAACAGGTACGCACCGACCTGGACGGGTTGACCGCACAGGTCACCTCCGCCGGGTACGCGGCCGGCCGGCAGTTGCGCGGCGACGCCGGTGACGCCGTCGCCGACCGTACCGGCAGCATCTACGCCTCGGTGATGTTCCTCGACGACCTGCCGGCGCACGCCCAGCTCACCGCCGGCGCCTGGCCGCAGGCCGACGCGGCCCGCCCGCAGACCGTGCTGGCGGCGGCGGCCGCGGCGACGCTGCGGGTGGGTGTCGGCGACCGCATCCCGATCACCGACGGGCTCACCGATCGGGTCACCGAGGTGACCGTGGTGGGGGTGTTCACACCGGTGGACCCCGACGCCGCGTACTGGCGGCTCGCACCGGAGACCGCGACCGGTGCGGTGCCGCAGGCGGCCACCTACGGCCCGATGATCGTGCACCGCGACGACTTCGTCACCCACTTCCTGGCCAACGCCTCCGCCGGCTGGCTGGTCGAGCCGGACCTTTCCACCGTCGCAACGTCCAGCGAGCTGGACCGGCTCGCGCAGGTGGCCAACCGGATCGTCACCACCACCACGGCGGCAGCCGGCCTCGGTGACTCCGCGGTGGCCATCAGCGACCTCGCCGTCCTGGTGCCCCGGTTGCAGCAGGCCACCCTGGTCGGCCGATCCGCGCTGGTCACCCCGATGCTGCTGGTGGTGGTGCTCGGCGGGTACGCGCTGCTGCTCGTCGCCGTCCTGCTCACCGAGCATCGCCGTGGCGAGACCGCGCTGCTGCGCGCCCGGGGCGCCAGCCGCCGGCAACTGGCCGGGTTGACCGCCCGGGAAGCCACCCTGATCGTCCTGCCCGCCGCGGCCCTGGCCCCGCTGCTCGTCGCCGAACTGCTCGGCATCGCCGGGCGGCTACCCGGGCTCGCCGCGGTGTCGCTGCGCCCGGACGTGTCACCCGATTCGATGCTCTGGTTGGTCGCCGGGGCGGCGGCCGCCGGGTGCGCGCTGGCGATGATCGGGCCGAGCCTGCGTCAGGGCGGCAGCTACGTCGCCGACCTGGCCAGCCGCTCCCGGCCGAGCCGCCGCGGCATGGTGCAGCGGGCCGGGTTGGACGTGGTGCTGGTCGGTCTGGCCCTGCTGGCCTGGTATCAGCTGAGCCGGTACTCCTCACCGCTGTCCCGCACCCGTGGCGGCGAACTGGGCATCGACCCGCTGCTGGCCGCCGCACCCACGCTCGGGGTGCTGGCCGGGGCGGTGCTCGCCCTGCGGCTGCTGCCCCCACTGGTCCGACTCGTGGAACGCTGGGTGGACCGCAGACCGTGGACCGCCACCATGCTCGGCACCTGGCAGGCCGGTCGACGACCACACGCCGGTCCGGTGCTGCTACTGGCCCTCGCCGTCGCGGTCGGCACCCTCGCCTGGTCGCTGGCCAGCACGTCCCGACGGTCCCTCGACGACCAGGCCGCCCATCAGGTCGGCGCCGACCTGAGACTGACCGAGGTCAACGGATCCGCACCCGACGGACGGGCCGATCAACTCGCCGACCTGCCGGGCGCGCCGGCGGTCCTGGCGGGCTGGCGGGACCGCCTGCGCGCCGGGCCGGACCTTGCGCCGGTCACCGTGCTGGCCTGGGACGCCGAGTCCGCCGGCGATGTGGTGCGGATCCGTCCCGACCTGGCCGGCGACTCCCCCGACAAGCTGTTCGACAGCCTCGCCGCCGGGCGGGTGACGGCGCCGGAAACCCCGCTGCCGGCGGGTACCCGCCGGCTGACCGGGCAACTACTGACCAAGATCGACCACCCGTTCGGTGTCGTCGCTCCGGTACGCCACCATGTGGTGCTCGCCGGGTCCGGGGACGGCTACCGACGGTTGCTGCTCGGCGTCACCGGCAACGGTGAGCGGCTGCCCTTCTCCGTCGAACTGCCGGCCGGGGACAATCCCTGGCGGCTGGCCGGCTTCACCGTCGAGACCACCGGCAGCAACCGGATCACCATCGACTGGACGCTGTCCGACCTGCGGGCCGGCCCGGACAACTCCCCCGGCGACCCGGTCGACCTGGCGGTCGACGGGATGTGGCGGATGGTCGACCGGTCCGGTCCGGTGGCCACCCCGAAGGCCACCGCAAGCACCCTGACGGTCAGGTACCTGGGCAGCGACACGCCGGACTTCTACGCCCGAGGTAAGACGTTGCGGCTGGGCATCTCCCGGCCGGTGACCGGCGGTCTGGTCCCGGCGGTGGCCACCCCGCAGGCCCTCGCCGCACTGGGGCGCGACGTCGGCACGCAGACACGGCTGTTCCTCGGTGGCGCCGACGTCGACATCACCCTGGTCGACACCATGACCGCAGCGCCCGGCGAGGCCGACGCCGCCGCCCTGCTGGTCGACCTGCCGTCGCTGAACACCCGGATCTTCCACGACCATGGCATCGTCCGCCCGCCGGAGGAGTGGTGGCTGGCCACCCGCCCCGGCCAGGCGGAGCAGACGGCGGGCGCGGTCGCCGCGCTCGGCGGCCTGACCGTGCTGGACCGGGAGAAGGTCGCCGCCGAGTTGGCCCGTGACCCGTTCGGGGTCGGCGCCCGCGGGGCCCTGTTCGCCGCCGCCCTGGCCGCGGTGCTGCTGGCCGCCGTCGGGGTGGCCGTGGACGTCAGCGCCACCGCCCGCCGACGGGCCACCGAGCTGGCCGTGCTGCACACCCTCGGCGCGGGGCACCGACTGGTGGCCAGGTCGCTGCTGGCCGAGCAGGCATTCCTGGCCGGGGTGGGTGTGCTGGTCGGGTTGGCCGTCGGGATCGGTGTCGCCGCGACGATGGCACCGTTGGTCATCCTCACCCCGTCCGCCAACCGACCCCATCCACCACCGTTGTTGAGCGTCGACTGGCCGCCGGTGGTGGCCACCGGCGTGGGCCTGTTGCTGCTGGCACTGACGTTCAGCGCGGCGGTGTCGATGACCATGCGGCGCCGGTTGACCGCCACGCAGCTGCGCATCGGGGAGGACCGGTGAGCGCGAGGAGTGAGCTTGCGAGCCCCGCAGTCGCGAACGCAAGGCGAGACCGGTGATGGTGAGGCGGATCAGGGCGTACGGCGCCCATCTGGGTCTGCTGGCGGCGTTGGGGTTGGTGGCGGCGCTGCTGGTGACCGCGGTGCCCCGGCTGGCCAACGGGTACGCCGACCGGAGTCTGCACGCCGACGTGGCGCGGCTGCCGCACCTTGTCCGCGACGTGTCACTTGCCGTCGAGCAGCAGCCCGATGCGCGACCCGAGCAGCGGGTCACGGCGGGTGAGGCCGACCTCGACCGGTTCGCCGAGGCGTTGCCGCAGCCGTTGCCGGCGCTGGTGGACCGCCGGTGGTACGCCGCCGGGCTGGACGAGGAGACGCTGACCGCCACCGGTGACGATCCGCCGATGGATGGTGGAGCGCTGAAGAAGGTGGGGCTGCGGGCGCAGACCGGGGTGCAGGAGGCGGCTGTCCTTACCGCCGGCCGTTGGCCGCGTACCGAGGTGGGTCGTTCCGCCGAGGTGGCGGTGTCCACGGCGGTGGCCGAGATCCTGTCGCTGCGTCCGGGCAGTCGACTGCGCTTCGCCGGCCCCGGCGGGTTGAGGCAGGCACCGGCGCAGGTGGTCGGCGTGTTCACTGCACGTGATGCCGGCGATCCGGTCTGGGACGACCTGATGTTGGCCTTGAATCCGGTGGTGCCGGTCGCCGACGGTGAGCCCTATCTCGCGATGGCGGTCACCGATCTGGCCGGGATCGACGCTGTGGTCGCCGGCAGCGGCGCGTCACCCACCTACGAGTGGCGGTACCGCCTCGACGAGCGGCGGCTGGACGCCGCCACGCTGGAGGCGGTGGTCGCCGCGGTGAACGAGACCCGGCGCACCGAGTGGCTGCCCGATTCGACGGTGCACACGTCGCTGGACATGGCCCTGGTCCGGTTCGCCGAACAGCTGCACGCGGTGCAGGCTCTGCTGGCGATCGCGCAGACCGGTCTGGTGGCCAGCCTGCTCGGGCTGATCCTGCTGGCCGCCCGCCTGACGGTGCAACGCCGCCGCGACGAGTTGGCGTTGCTACGGGCGCGGGGGGCCTCGCTGGCCGCGATCGGCCGGCGAACCCTCGTCGAGGCGGCCCCGGTGCAACCCGTCGCGGTGCTGATCGGTTGGCTGATCGCCACCCGGGTGCCGGGCCGGTCGGACGGCGCGCTGTGGGCGGTGCTGCTGTTGGCGGTGCTCACCACCGCCGTGCTGCCGGTGCTGGCCATGCTCTCCCAGCGGCGGGTCGGGTCGGCAACCGGGCGGGTCGATCTGGTTCGGCAGCGCCCCTCGGCACGCCGGTTGACGCTGGAGGCCAGTGTCCTGGTGCTCGCCGGCCTGGGCGTGGTGCTGCTGCGCCGCCGTGGTCTCGATGCCGCCGGTGGTGTCGACCCGTACCTCAGCTCGGTGCCGGTGCTGGTCGCGGTCGCCGCCGCGCTGGTGGCGATCCGGCTGCTGCCGTGGCCGCTGCGACTGGTCGGTCGGTTGGCCGGGCGGGCCCGTGGTGCACTGTTGTTCCTCGGCGTCGCTCGGGCCGGACGGGGTGCGCCGGTGGCGCTGGGGCCGCTGGCGGTGCTGATCGTCGCCGTCAGCACCGGCGTGTTCGGTGGGGTCGTCACGACCACCGTGGCCGCCGCCCGGGACCGGGCCGCGACGTTGACGGTGCCGGGCGATGCCTGGTTGACCGGATGGGCGTTCTCCCCGGACGCGGGCGACGAGCTGATCCGGGTGCCCGGGGTGCAGGCGGTGGCCCGGGTGTCGGTGGAGTCCAGCCGGCGGCTGCTGTCGGAGCTGGGGCCGCAGGCGAAGGTGCTCGGGCAGGCGCGGGTGCTGGTGGTGGACGCCCCGGCGTTCGCCGACGTGGTGGCCCGCAGCGGGGTCGACGTCGACGTGCCCGCCGCGTTGCGTTCCGCCGCCCGTGGTGACGGGCCGGTGCCTGCGGTGGTCTCGTCGACGTTGGCGGTGGAGCTCGGCGACGGCGCGGTGGCCGACGTGCAGAGCCGGCTGTACGAGTTCCGCGTCGCCGCGGTCGCCGACGACTTCCCCGGTGTGGGGTTGGGGGTCGACCGGTTCGTGGTGCTGCCGTGGCAGGCGCTGCCCGAGTACGAGTTGACGCCGATCATCCCCAACCGGTATCTGATCGCCGGCGACGGCATCGACGAGGCGAAGCTGCTGGAGGTCGCCGACGCCACGCAACGCCGACGCCAGTCCGCGGTACTCGGCAGAGAGGTGACCAGGACGCAGCTGCCGGCGGCGCTGGAGACCCGGCGGGCGTACCGGGATGGGCTGGAGCGTACCGGGGCAAACGAGGTACTGACCCTGGCGTTCACCGCGGGCGCGGCCGGGGGCGCGGCGCTGGCCGTACTCGCCGTCGGGTTCGCGGTGGTCGCCGACGCCTCCGGCAGGGGCCGGATGCTGTCCCGGCTACGCACGATGGGCCTGTCCGCCGCCCACGGCCGCCGGCTGCTGGTGTACGAGCTGGTGCCGCTGGTGGTGGTGGCGGCCCTGGCCGGTGCGGCGGTGGGGATAGCCCTGCCCCGGCTACTCGGCTCGACCCTGGGGTTGTCCCAGTTCGCGCCCGGCGTGCCGATGCGCGACCACCTGGACCCGCTGGTCGTGGGCGGGGTGCTGGCGCTGGTGTTGCTCGGTCTGCTGGCCGGCCTGCTGGTGGAGAACCTGGTGAACCGACGGATGCGCCTCGGCGAGGCGCTGCGTCTCGGAGAGGAGAACGCATGACCGTGGTCAACGACGTACCGGATCTCGCGACGTTGCAACAGCGGGCGGCGCAACGCGCCGCCGCCCGCGCCGGCGGCGCCGACCGGTTGCGTGGGCACATCGTCTGCGACGGGCTGGTGCGCATCTTCACCACCGAGGGCGTGGAGGTCGTCGCGTTGCAGGGCCTCGATCTGGTCGTCGACCGGGGTGAGCTGGTGGCCATCGTGGGGGCTTCGGGTTCCGGCAAGTCCACGGTGCTCAACATCCTGTCCGGGTTGGACACCCCGACTGCGGGGATCGCCCGGGTGGCCGGCTACGACCTGTTGACGATGTCGGCGCGCAAGCGGTTGCGGTATCGGCGGCACACGGTCGGCTTCGTCTGGCAGCAGACCGGACGTAACCTGCTGCCCTATCTGACCGCCCGGGAGAACGTCGAGTTGCCGATGCGGCTGGCGGGCCGGGGTGGTCGGGCCGGCCGGCGGCGGGCGACGGAACTGCTGGAGATGGTCGGGGTCGGGTACTGCGCGGATCGCCGGCCGGGGCAGATGAGCGGTGGCGAGCAGCAGCGTTGTGCGGTGGCGGTGGCGGTGGCCAACGACCCGGAGGTGCTCTTCGCCGACGAGCCGACCGGCGAGCTGGACGAGGCCACGGCCGCGGAGGTGTTCGGTGCGTTGCGGGCCATCAACGCCGAGCTGGGTGTCACCGTCGTGGTGGTCACCCATGATCCGCAGGTGGCCTCGCAGGTGCGGCGGACCGTCGCGATCCGGGACGGTCGGACCGCCTCGGAGGTGCACCGCAGGGCTCGTGTCGGCGCCGACGGCGTCGAGGAACTGGTCACCGAGGAGTACGCGGTGCTGGACCGGGCCGGGCGAATGCAGTTGCCCGCCGGTTTCGTCGACGCGTTGGCGTTGCGGGACCGGGTGAAGCTGACCCTGGAGCCGGATCACGTGCAGGTCCGCTCCGGCGAGCAGAGGGATTCGGCGTGAGAACGAACCATCGACGCGGTGCCGGACGGGCTCCGGCCGGCGGCCAGCCAGATGAGGTGACGGCGTGAGTGAGGATCTGGTCCGGGTGCAGGGCCTGTGCCGCGACTACGGCAGCGGTGAGCGGATGGTGCACGCGCTGCGGGACGTGTCGCTGCGGGCCGGGCGCGGTGAACTGGTCGCGGTGCGGGGACGCTCGGGTGCGGGCAAGACCACCCTGCTGAACCTGATCGGTGGTCTGGACCGGCCCACCGCAGGGCGGGTGTGGGTGGCCGGTCAGGAGGTGACCGCATCCGACGAGCGGGACCTGCTGCGGCTGCGGCGCGACGACATCGGTTTCGTGTTCCAGTCGTTCGGGCTGATCCCGATCCTGTCGGCGGCGGAGAACGTCGGGGTGCCGATGCGGTTGGCGAAGGTGCCGGCGGCGCAGCGCGAGGAACGGGTGTCGGTGCTGTTGGAACTGGTCGGGTTGGGTGGTCATGCCGCGCAGCGGCCGTACGAGATGTCCGGCGGGCAGCAGCAGCGGGTGGCGATCGCGCGGGCGTTGGCCAACGATCCGGCGTTGCTGATCGCCGACGAGCCGACCGGTCAGCTGGATTCGGAAACCGGGCGGGCGGTGATGGATCTGCTGCGGGCGTTGGTGCACGCGCGTGGGATGACCGCGCTGGTGGCCACCCACGATCCGACGCTGATGGAGTTGGCCGATCGGGTGCTGGTGCTGCGCGACGGCCGGTTGGTCGAGTCGTCGGAGCCGGTCGGCGTGTAGCGGTCAGTACGGGTCGCCGCAGACCCGCCAGCCGGCGTCTTCGCGCACCACCGACAGGTCACGTTGTTCGGTGCTGCCGCTGTCGCGGGTCAGCCGTACGGCGACGGTGCCGTACGGCCGGCCTGCGCGGGTGGCCACCGACACGTCGACGATCTCGTAGTCGCGCACCACCGGTGGGGTGCGTACCCAACTGGTGAAGCCGAGTTCGCTCCACCGTCCGCGTGCGTCGGTGCACAGTCGCTCGTACGCGCCGGCGGTGTCGCCTGCGGTGACCTGCCGCAGGAACCCTTCGGCGGTTTCCCGGACCGGGCCGGCGGCCTGGGTGACGACCTGGACGTTCCAGGCGCCCAGGCCGGCGACGCCGACACAGCACAGAGCCATCCCGATCCCGGCGAAGGTGAGCCCAGCCCGCATCGGGTGGCGTTGCCGGGCCGGTCTGCTCCACTGTTGTGCAGCGCCCACACCATCAGACGGTAGAGAATCGGCCGCCACGGCGGGCGGAAAGCCGCTGCCGACGATGGTGTGGGCGCTGCCGGCGGGGTCAGCTGCGGCGGCGGGCGCGGGCGGCCCAGATGACGTACGCGGGGTCCCGGTCGAGGTTGTGCCGGTCGCGGTCGTAGCGGCGGGTGGTGCGTGGGTCGGCGTGGCCCATCGCGTCCTGCACGTCTTCCAGTGGTACGCCCTCGGCGCGGGCGGTGGTGGCGAAGGCGTGGCGCAGCGAGTGGGGTGACAGGTGCGCCCACGCCGGTATCTGGGCGCTGCGGGCGAGGCGGCGGACCAGCCGGAACACCGAGTGCCGGTCCAGGCGGGCGCCGTTGGCGGTGACCAGCAGCGGACCGGTGAGTTGGCCTACCTCCACGCCGTGGGCGGCGGCGCGTTCGGCCAGGTACGTGTCGACGGCGTGGGCGGTGGAGGGGGTCAGCGCCCGACGGCGGGCCTTGCCACCCTTGCCGATGAAGCGGACGCTGCGGTGTCCCCGCTCGGCACCGAGGTCGGTGATGTCCAGTGCGACCAGTTCCCCGACCCGCAGACCGAGGTCGGCCAGCAGGGCGATGGCGGCCCGGTTGCGGGCTGCGGTCGGTCCGGTTTCGGCGTCGGCGGCGGTGAGCAGCGCGTCGACCTCGTCGGGGGTGAGCCCGACGGTGGCGGAGTGGTCGCGGTCGACCCGGGGCCGGTCGGCGTCGGCGACCGGGTTGGTGTCGACGGCCCGCAACTTGACCAGGAAGTCGTACCAGCTGGACAGGGCGGACAGTCGGCGGGCCACGGTCGCCGGGGTCAGTGGACGCCCGGTACGCGGGACAAGTGTCGACTCCAATGTGCGCGCGTACTCGTTGACGTGCAGGAAGTTCACCCGCAGCGGGTCCAGGTGGCGGTCGGTGCACCAGGCGAGCCAGTTGGCGACGTCGCGCCGGTAGGCGTCGCGGGTGTGCTCACTGAGCCGCCGGTTGCGTAGCCACGCCTCGGTGACGGCGATCGGACCGCCGGGCAGGGCGGGATGATCCGGCGGGCGGAACAGTACCGGAGTGTTGTGCACGGCCATGCGAAAAAGGTTCTCAGCCGGGGCGTCGGTTCACGATCAGGCGCGCCGGAACATGATCAGCAGTCCGTCGGGCGGCCCGGTCTGTCGTGGTGCGCGCGATGGGCGGCGGCGGGGCCGGCCCCGCCGCCGCCCATCGCGTGTTTCAGGCGTTGATCTGCTTGCGGCCGTTGCCGGTCGCGCTGATGGCCACCTTGCGGGGCTTGGCCCGCTCGGCCACCGGGATGCGTAGCGTCAGCACGCCGTTCTCGTAACCGGCTTCGAGCTTGTCGGTGTCGAGAGTGTCGCCGAGGAAGAGTTGACGGTGGAACACACCCATCGGGCGCTCGGCGGCGACGAGTTCGACACTGTCGCCGCTGGGTCGGCGACGCTCGGCGCGGACGGTCAGCACGTTGCGCTGCACGGTGCAGTCGATGCTCTCCGGGTCGACGCCGGGCAGGTCGAACGCGGCGTAGAAGTAGTCACCGTCGCGATAGGCGTCCATGTGCATGACGGCCGGACGGTTGGTGGTGCCGAAGAACTGCTCGGCGATCCGGTCGATCTCCCGGAACGGGTCGGTGCGCATCAGCATGTCGTGCCTCCTCGGTTCCTCTGGCCGAAGGTTCCTGGGAGTTGAGCCCAATCGACTCAACTTCACCTAGTTATTTAGCGCGCTCGCCGGTCGTCGTCAAGTCGAGCGTTCAGTGATCGTGTTCAGGTAGCTGGGCGACCAGGACGGCCGGCACCGCCAGGTGCATCGCACCCAGGGCGATCTTGGCGCCAGGGGTGGCGTCGACCTGAAGCAGCGGCGCGAACGACAGCAGGGTCGCCGCCATCACGAGGCTGAACCAGATGGTGGTGGCCCGCTGCCCGGTGAACCGCTCCAGCAGGGCCAGGGCCATCCAGCCCAGCAGGGCTGCGCCGAGGGACACGACGACGACCGGTACGAGGTTGACGACCAATTCGGGCTGACCAGGGCTGCGCACCGCGTAGTCGGCGCCGCCGAGCGCCCCGAGCAGCCAGATCGCGACACAGGCCGCGACCGCTGCCAGAACGCCGAGGGACCGGCGACGCAGGGACGCGCTGGTGCTGACGGAAGGCGCGGTGGTGCTGCTCATAGGCCACTCCTCGGGTTGGGTACCTGCACAGCGACCGTATCAGATGATCTCGTACGGGACGATCTGAATCGAGATCAAGCTGACGTGAGAACATCCCCGAGGTAGTCGGTCGCACCACCTGCGGTCAGGTCGTCGGCTGGTAGCGGGCGCGCTCCTGGTGACGACGGGCCTTCAAGCGGTTGCTACAGGTTTTCATCGAGTACCAGCGGGCGGTGTTGGCGCGGCTGCGGTCCAGGTGGAAGAGGCGGCACTCGTCATTGCCGCAGGAGCGCAGTCGACCTCGGGCACCTGATGGACGCCGGTGAGGATCCGCCGCAGATCCGCCGCAAACGCCGGGCCGCGGGTAGCGGCCTGAAGCACGTCTCTGGCCGTACGCAGCCACTCTATCGCTTGCGCGTCATCCGGATCACCGAATCTGTGCGCCCACCGCCGCAGCGCGGCCTCGTCGGCCCACAGGTCCTGCGGCTGGTGCCCGGAGGCGGCCACTTCCTGCTCGAAAGTCACCTGGAGACCACGGTCGGCCACATTCGGGACTTCCTGACCCGGGCGGTGGTGACGACTGCGACCTGAGGCTCGCTAGCAGACCGAGCCGGCCGACCCGCACGTGCCGACCCGGGAGAGCCGCCCGTCGACCAGCCGTTGGACGGCGCGGAGGAACACCTCACGCTCGATGTCCGGCAGCGCGGCGAGCACGTCATGTTCGAGCTCGGCGGCGATCTCCTGGGCCTGGTCGAGCACCTGCTCCCCCTGCGTGGTCACCTCCACCAGCCGGGCCCGCCGGTCGGTCGGCGACGGGATCCGGCGGGCCAGCCCCGCGGCCTCAAGGTGATCCAGAGTCACCACCATGGTGGTCTTGTCCACCCCGCACAATTCACCGAGCTGCCGTTGGGTGAGGCCACCGGCCCGGGCCCGGGCCAGCACGCAGTGGTCCCGGGGAGAGATGCCCAGCTCGGCCAGGCCCGAGGCGTGCTCGGCGCGCAGCGCGTGACTGGCCCAACTGAGCAGGAACATCAAGTCCGACGGGCGACCCGGCGACGGGAAGGTCATGCCCTGAGGTTAACAAGATGTTCCGAACCGGGATCGTTGCCCGATCACGGACCGGGGTACCCCACGAATGGTCGATCTGACCGACAATGGGCAGCATGACAAGGCCGACGGCGCCTCCGGCCAGCGTCGAGAAGATCCACCGGCCGGCGCCACCCGCCCCCGGCCCACGGGCCCTCGGCCCGTGGGTGACCGCCGCCACGGTCACGCTCGTCCTGCTGATCATGGCGCCCCGCTACGGCTACCACCGTGACGAGCTGTACTTCCTGCTCGCCGGACGCCACCTCGACTGGGGATACGTGGACCAGGGGCCGCTGGTGCCCGCCCTGGCCCGGCTGGTCGACACGATCGCGCCGGACAGCCTGCTCGCCCTGCGTACGCCCGCTGCGGTGCTGGCCGGTGCGGCGGTGCTGATGGTCGCCGCGATCGCCCGACAGTTCGGTGCCGGCCGCGGCGGCCAGACGCTCGCCGCGCTGTTCGGCGGCGCGTCGGGCATCACCCTGGCCAGCGGGCACCTGCTCAGCACCACCACCGTCGACTTGGTGGTCTGGCTCGCCGCCGCGCTGTGCACGGTACGGCTGCTGCGCACCGGGGACAGCAGGTGGGCGTTGGCCGTCGGCGCGGTCCTCGGCCTCGGCATGCTCAACAAGTTGCTGCCGGCGTTGCTCGCCGTCGGCCTGCTCGCCGGGCTGGCGATCGCCGGGCCACGCCGACTGCTGCGGGAGCGCAACACGTTCCTGGCCGCCGGGCTCTTCGCGCTGCTCGCCGCGCCGACCCTGGCCTGGCAGGCGGCCCACGGGTTTCCTCAGCTCGGGGTCGCCGCCACCATCTCCGGCGGGGACAGCTCCTACAGCGGCCGGCTCGACGCGGCCATTCTCCAGTTCCTGATCATCGGTCCGTTCGTCGTGCCGATCTGGCTGACCGGGCTCGTCGTGCTGCTGCGCCACCCGGCCTGGCGCCCCTACCGGGCACTGGGCTGGGCGTGGCTGGTCGTCGTCGGTGTCGTGCTGCTCGCCGGAGGCAAGGGCTACTACCCTGCCCCGCTGCTGCTGGTGCTGACCGCGGTCGGTGCGGTAGTGGCCGTCGAGTGGACGCGTACCTGGGCACGTCAGGTGGTGCTGGCGGCCGTCGTGGTGCTCACCGCCGCCAGCAACACGGTGCTGCTGCTGCCGACGTTGCCGGTCGACCGGCTGCCCGGCTTCGTGGTCGCCGTCAACTACGACACCGGCGAGACCATCGGCTGGCCGGCGTTCACCGACTCGCTCGCCGCCGTGTACCGACGGTTGCCCGCCGACGAACAGGCCCGGGCGGTGATCCTCACCGGCAACTACGGCGAGGCCGGCGCGGTCGCCCGGTACGGCCCGCAGCGTGGCCTGCCGGCCGCGTACTCCGGGCACAACAGCATGGCTGATTTCGGTCGGCCACCGGAGGACGCCGACGTGGTGATCGCCGTCGGCTGGCAGCAACCGCACCAACTGCGGACGTGGTTCACCGAGGTGACCCTGGCCGGCCGGGTGGACCAGCGGGTGACGGTGGACAACGACGAGAACGGCGGGCCGATCTGGCTGTGCCGGGGCCTGCGCCGTCCGTGGGCCGACATCTGGGCGACCGAGGTACGTCACAGTGGGTGACCATGTCATATACGAAACGTCGTGATTGATCGTGTGGACGGGCTAAGGTGCGGCGATGAACTTCCACTCTGCCGCAGTCGAGGCACTCAAGGCCGATCCGGCCACCGCCTCGCTACGCCGCTCCCTTGAGGTCTACTACGGTGACCCGGAGCGCGACGCGGCGATGGACGCCTTCTACGCCCGCTTCGTACGCCCCGGTGACCTGGTCTTCGACATCGGCTCACATGTGGGCGACCACATCGGCAGCTTCCGCCGCCTCGGCGCCCGGGTGATCGCCGTGGAACCTCAACCGCTGTGCCTGCGGGCGCTGCGGGCCATCTACGCCGACGACGACCAGGTCACCCTGGTGGCGGCGGCCTGCGGGGCGCAACCGGGTCGCATCGGCTTCCTGGTCAACTCCGCCAACCCGACCGTCTCCACCGCCTCCGGCGACTTCGTCGCCGCCGCAGCCGGCGCCGGCGGCTGGGAGGACCAGGTGTGGGACGGTCAGATCGAGGTTCCGGTCACCACCGTCGACGCGTTGATCGCCGAACACGGCACACCGGCCTTCACCAAGATCGATGTGGAGGGGTTCGAGGACGCGGTGCTCGCCGGCCTGAGTCGACCGCTGCCAGCACTGTCGTTCGAGTTCACCACGATCGGACGGTCAGTGGCGCTGCGCTGTCTGGACCGGCTGACCACACTCGGCTTCGGCGGCTTCGACGTGGCCCTCGGTGACACCAAAGCCCTGACCCTCGGCGGTTGGGTCGGCGCCGCCGAGATGGCCACGCACCTGCTCGCCCTGCCGCACGAGGCCAACTCCGGCGACGTCTACTGCATTCCGTCGACCAGCGGCTAACTGTCCGGCGGCAGGCGACCGGGACCGCCACGGCGGGGGCAACAGAATCGGCGCTGGTCGATTACGCTCAGCAAGGTGCTGGGCGACTATGGCAAGGCGCCGTGGCCGGTCCGGATTCATGATTCGCGCCGGACGGTCCTCGGCGCCGGGATGGCGTTGGACGAGCGCCACGTGTTGACCTGCGCCCACGTCGTCAGCGCGGCCGGTGGAGGCGATCCGCACGACGACGCACCCAGTTGGCCGGTCGACGTCGACCTCGTCGGCCAACCCGGCTGCCCGACGGTGACCGGCCGAGTCGTGCCCGGCTGCTGGGCGCCGCCGAGCGACGGGCGCGGCGACGTGGCGCTGCTCGAACTGGCGGCACCACTACCGCACGGGCCGTACGCGCCGCTGCGCCGCGTACGGCCCTGGGGTCGTCGTGTCGTGGTGTGCGGATTCCCGGAGACGCTGGAACACGGCGTCTACGTCAGAGCACGGCTCGCCGGGCCGTCCGGTGCAGGTCGGGAACGGGTCCAGATGGACTCGTCGACCAACGGTCCCCAGATCATCGGAGGGTTCAGCGGCGCGGCGGTCCTCGACGAGGTGACCGGGCACGTCGTCGGGATGGTCGTCAGCACGTACGCCAACAGCGACGGGGGTCAGGACGCGGTCGCCGGTCGCGCCCCGGCCAGCGGGCTGGCCTGGATGATCCCCGTCGAGACGATCCTGCACCACCTGCCCCGGGTCGGCGACTGGGTCTCCGGCCGGCCCTCGGTCGACCTCGACTTCCGGCTACCCGACCAGACCCCGGTGGATGCAGACAGTGCCCGCCGGATCGCCGACTTCTTCGGCCACCGGCTTCCGGCGAACGTGCTGGTCATCGTGACCGCCCATCCGAGCTCCGGCACCGCTGCGGCGGTCCGCCGGGCCGCCGTGCACGCCAGCCGGGAGTTCCGCCCACCCGGCGGCCCGACGAACGACCCGGACGCTGCACTCGCCGTGCCGCCGATTGGCAGCGTCGACCTGGCCGTGGAGGCCGCGGGCCGCAGCACCGGCGACGTGTCCCAGCAGATCGCCGACTGGGTCGACGCGACAGACGGGCCGGCCGACGGTGGGACACCACCACAAGCGCTGATTATCAACAACATTGACAAGGCGGACGAACCGGAGAAGTTGATGTCCACGGTCGTGCTGCCCATGGTGGACCAGGCACCCGCACGGGACCTGCGGATACTGTTGACCTTCCGGGGCGAGTCGATCCCGCTGCGCATCACCCTGCTCGCGCGGCGCGTGGACACCCTCCAGGACATCGAGCAGGCGGCCCGCCGCGCGTACCAGGAGATCGCCGCACGGGTGGCGGACCTGCCACCGGTGCCCTCGCGGGCGACCCGGCTGCGGATGCGGCTCACCGCGCTGCGGGCCGCCGCCGCACACGACCGCGACTCCCTGGCGACCGCTCTGGCGTCCGCTGAGCGGGCCACCGACCGGGCGCTGCGCGAGGCCGAGACGGTTCGGCGTCAGCTGGTGGCGTTGCAGGAGAGCTGGTCGGAGTTGCGGGGCCGGCTGGACGGCTTCCTCGCCATGGCGGTACGCCACCGACTCTCCGAGGACCCGGTGCTCAGCCCGATCCACCGGCAGGCACACCACCTGCTCGTCGACGGCCCGTGCGACCTGACGGCGGCCGAGGCGGCGGTGCGCCAATTCAGCGACGCAGTCCTGACCCGCATCGAGCAGCAGCGACGGGGAGGTGCCGGTTGACCTGCACCCGGACGATCGGCTGCCCCGGCAGCGTCGACGAGACCGGCTACTGCGAACGCTGCGGCCTGTCCCCCGCAGCCCCGCCGGTCGCCACCGGACAGCCGGACCGCTCGCCGGTGGCCCGGGCGGACAGCCGGGACAGCTGGATGGTGGCCAGTCTCGTCTCGCTGCCGGTGCTGACGTTCCACCCCGAACACGCGGCGACGCAGTCGTTGCGGGTGCCGGAGGAGGCCCGTTTCTGCGCCAAGGGTCACCCGGTCGGCCGCAGCCGGGGCGGTCGCCCCGGCCTGGACGAGGGGTTCTGCCCGCACTGCCGTACCCCGTTCAGTTTCCTGCCCGGGCTACGTCCCGGTGTCGTCGTCGCCGACCGGTACGAAGTGGTCCGCTGTCTCGCCCGGGGCGGCCAGGGCTGGATCTATCTGGCCCGGGACACCCATCAGGACCACATCGAGGTCGCGCTCAAGGGCGTGCTGCACGCCAACGACGAGAAGGCCCTGGCCGCGGCGGTCCAGGAACGACAGTTCCTCAACTCGCTGGATCATCCCAACATCGTCCGCAGCATCGACTTCGCCCTCCACGACGACCCGATGGCCGGGCCGACCGGCTACATCGTCATGGACTACCTCGACGGCATGTCGCTGCGCAGGCTGCTGAGCGCCGCCAAGGATCCCCGGCAGCCGGAGGTCACACTGCCGCTGGACCACATCCTCGCCTACGGTCACGAGATCCTCGCGGCGCTGGACTACCTGCACCGGCGCGGACTCCTCTACACCGACATGAAGCCGGACAACGTGATGCGCACCGCCGACCGGATCAAGGTGATCGACCTCGGTGGGGTGCGGCGCGAGGACGGCGGCTACGGAGGGCTCGTCGGCTCCCCCGACTTCCTGGTCGGCATGGAGGAACTTCAGACCCGAGGGGCGACCGCCCGCTCCGACCTGTTCGCCCTCGGTCGGACGCTGGCCGAGTTGTTCACGCACCACACCCCCGCACCGGACACTCCCGGCGCGGCCGGGGACGCGCTGGGCGTCGAGTCGTTCCGCCGGCTCGTCGCCCGCGCCGCACACCCCGACTGGACTCGACGGTTCGCCACCGCCAAGGAGATGTCCGAGCAGCTTCTGGGGGTGTTGCGGGAAATCGTGGCGGGCACCCGGGATCAGCGGCAGCCGGAACCAGTCTCGCTGTTCCAGCCCTCCGCCCGACTGCTCGACGCGGGTCTCGGGCTGGTCCCGCCGCTGCACACCTGGACCGGCATGCAGGACCGTGCGTGGCTGGACACCGGCTGCCCCACCGCCTGGGTGGTGGCGCTCGGCCTGCCGGTACCGCGACCCGACCCGGACGACCCGGCGGCCGGTGAACTCGCCACGATCGACGCACCGGACGCCCAGAGCCTGCTCAACAAGCTCACCACCGTGCGGCACGCGTCGGTGGAGGTGGAGCTGCGCCGCTGCCGCGCCCATCTCGAACTGGCCGATCCCCGCGCGGCCGTTGACGCCCTGACCGGCGCCGCGACGCTGCTCGGCCCACGGGCCGAGGTGGACTGGCGCTTCACCTGGCACCGGGCGTTGATCGCGCTCGCCGCCGACCGGATCGGTGAGGCCAGCCGCGAGTTCGACGCCGTCTACGCCGACATCCCCGGGGAGATCGCCCCGAAACTCGCACTCGGCTACTGCGCCGAACGCGACGGCGACGGCGTACTGGCAACCCGTTACTACACGGCGGTGTGGCGGCGGGACCCGTTCCAGGCCAGTGCCGCGTTCGGGCTGGCCCGGCTGCGGCTCACCGCCACCGACCGCGCCGGGGCCGTGGCCATCCTCGACGAGGTCCCGGCGCTGTCCCGACATCACGACGCCGCCCGGATCGCCGCGGTGCGGGTCCTCGCCTCCCGGCTCGCCGGCGGGCTGCCCGGTGTCGCCGACCTGAACGAGGCGGTCCGCCGGCTGGCCCTGCTGCACCTCGACGGGGGCGAACGAAACGGCGAGTCCCGTGACCGGCTGACGGCGGCGATCCGCGAGGCGGTACTCGACCTGATCCGGTCCGGCAATGCCACCGGTCTGGCCCGAGGGCGGGTGCTCGGCACGCCGCCGACCGAACGTGGTGTCCGGGAACTGTTGGACAGGTCGTACCGGGCGCTCGCCCAGCAGGCACACCGGGCCGAAGAGCACAACGTACTGATCGACCGGGCGAACCTGGTACGGCCCCGGACCCGATGGTGAGCGACCGATCTAGCGGGGAGCGTGGAGTGGACACCGGCTTGGAGTTCGGCCTGGAGGTCAGTCAGAACAGGTACCTGCCGGTGGACGGCGACCAGATGCACGCCATCGTCTCGGTCACCGGGCGACGGCAGGCCGACGGCGATGACCGGCGTCCGGCGGAGCCGTCCCGTCTGGCCGAGGTCCTGGTGATCGACTGTTCCGGATCGATGGCGGATCCGCCGACCAAGATCGCGGCGGCGCGGCGGGCCACCGCCGCAGCCGTCGACGCGTTGCCCGACGGGGTCCGGTTCGCCGTGGTGGAAGGCACGGAGCGGGCCCGGGTGGTCTACCCGCCGGAGCCCGGGCTGGCGACCGCGTCGGCGAACAGCCGGAAACACGCCAAGATGGTGGTCGCGCGCCTGGGCGCCGGCGGCGGAACGGCGATGGGTAGTTGGCTGGCCGCCGCCCGGGACCTGCTGCCGCCCCAATCGTCGGCGCTCTGCCACGTCCTGCTGCTCACCGACGGCATCAACCAGCACGAGAGCCCGGAGGAGTTGGAGCGGGTGCTGGGCAGCTGCGTCGGCCGGTTCGTCTGCGACACTCGGGGCATCGGCGACGGCTGGCGTCCCCGCGACCTGACCCGGATCGCCACCGTGCTCAGCGGCACCGCCGAGGCGGTGCGTCAACCAGCCGAGCTGGCGGCGGGCTTCCGGGAGACGATCCGCGTCGCCCTGGCCAAGCTGCAACCCGACGTACGGATCCGGGTCCGGACCCTGCCGTTCGCCCGGGTGGGCTTCCTCAAACAGGCTAGACCCACCCTCGCCGACCTCACCGAGCACGCCGACGTCGTCGACGAGCGGACGGTGGAGTTCCCCATCGGCTCGTGGGGTGCCGAGCGCCGCGACTACCACCTGCGTCTCGACCTCACGGCACCCGACGGCGTCCGCGACGAGGACCGGTTGGCGGCCCGAGTCGATCTGGTGGTGCAGGGTCAGGTGTCCTCGGGTACCGCCGCTGTGCTGGTGAACTGGACCGACGACCTGGTGAAGTCGGCTCGACTCGACGCCGAGGTCTCCCAGGTGATGGGGCAGGAGGAGGTACGCCGAGCCATCAACGCCGGTTGCGACGCCTACGACCGGGGCGACCGGATCGCCGCCCACACCCAGTGGGCCCGGGCGGTGGAACTGGCCACCGCCGCGCAGGACGAGTCGGCGCTGGTGCAACTGCGGCACCTGGTGGACATCGAGCCTGCCGGCGTGGTCCGGCTGAAACCGAACCTCAGCCGGATCGACGTGAACGTCAGCTCCGTCATGTCGAGCCGGACCCTGCACCCCGACCGCGCGACCCCGCCGCCGCAGCACCGCCCGACGGAAGTGGACCGGCTCTGCGGTGACTGTGGTGCGGCTTCGCCGTCCGACGCCGAATACTGCGAGCGCTGCGGCGCTGAACTGCACGCCACCGGCACGAGTGGACGGTCGGGGACGTGACGGGCGTCCCCGCCGCGGCACCGCCCCGGCGTGTCAGCACCACCCGTCGTACCCTGCTGCGGCTGCGGTCGGCGCTGCTGGCCGCCACGGCGCTGGCCCTGGCCGGCTGCCTGACCGTCTTCGTCGGCGTGGCTCGCACGGCCGACGCGGCCGCCAACCGGTCGGTGCCGGCGATTCTCGCCATCCACGACGCGGCGCACGCGCTGCGCAGCGCCCACGCCGCAGCCGTGCGCAACCTCGCCGACGGCGCACCGGTGCTGGGCGGGCCGGGGGTGGAGTACCAGCGTCAGATCGCCGGTGCCGGCCAGTACCTCACGTTGGTGGCGGAGAACAACGCGGCCGGCGAGAACGGCACCCGTGACATCCAGACGATAGAGGCACTGCTGGTCACCTACACCGGCCTGATCGGGCAGGCCGACGCCCGGTACCGGGATGCCGGCCTGCCGGCGCTCGGCGCCGCCGCGCTGCGCGACGCGGCGAGCCTGCTGGACGACATCCTCGTCCTGCTCGACACACTGCGGCAGAAGCAGTCCGCCGTGCTGGCCAAGCAGGTCGACGCCGGCTGGACGCAGACGACCACGCCGCTCGCCTGGCTGCTGCCGTTGGCCGCCCTCGCCACCCTGCTGGTGCTGGCCCAGGTGTACCTGTACCGCAGGTTCCGGCGGCTGCTGAACCCGCCGCTCGTGCTGGCGACGGTGGCCACCTCGGCGATGATCGTGCTGACCTCGCTGAGCCTGCAGGCGGCCACACACCTGGACCGGGTCGGGCAGCACATCCAGTCCGTCCAGCAGACCCGCCAACAACAACTTGACCACGTACGTGCCGAGGCCGCCGCACGTCTCGCCACGGAAGTACGCGACCACTGCCCCCAGGGGTGCGATGGCCTGCTCACGACCCTCGACGCCGATGCCCGAGCCGCTGCACAGTCACCGCCGCAGCGTGCACCGAATCCGGAGGCGGACACGATGGCCCACGCTGACCGGGCGGCCGACAGCCGCCTGGTGGAGTTCGTCCTGCCGGTGCTGGCCCTGGGCATCGCGCTGCTGGTGCTCGCGGGATTCCAGCCCCGGCTGGCCGAGTACGGACACCGGTCGGCATGACGCACCGCAGATTGGCACGTGCCCTGGTCACGTTGATGCTCGCGGGCATCGGGCTGGTCGGCTGCTCGGCGGCCGAGCCGGCTGGGCGGGTGAGCGTCCTCGGTTCCTGGACCGGCGACGAGGAGGCCATCTTCCGGGCGGTGCTCGACGGATTCGAGGCCGAGACCGGCATCCGCGCCGACTATCAGGGCCACCGTGACGTCAGCCAGGTACTCCAGGCCGGCATCGAACGGCAACGCCCGCCCGACGTGGCGATCGTGCCCCGCCTCAACGACCTGCAACGCTACGTCAACCAGGACGCGCTGCAGCCGCTGGACGCGATCGTCGAGCTGACCGGCGACGCGGGCGCCGCCGCGCAGCTGATCCGCCTTGCCGGCGCGGGCGGACCGAGGCAGATCTACGCCGTCGCCGTCGCCACGCACCTCAAGAGCGTGTTCTGGTACGCCCCCGCCCGGCTCGCCGCCGTGGGCCGACCACCCCCGACCACCTGGCCGGAACTGGTCGCCCTAAGTCGGGCCGTCGAGGGCAGCAACGAGGTGCCGTGGTGCCTGGGGATGAGTTCCCCGCCGGTCTCCGGCTGGCCGGGCACGGACTGGATCGAGGACATCCTGCTGCACCAGTCCGGGCAGCAGACCTACGAGCGGTGGACCCGAGGCCAACTGGCCTGGACCTCGGAGCAGGTCCGCGACGCCTGGCACACCTGGGGTGAGTTGCTGGGGACGACCCCCACGTCGCGGGCCGTGACGCGGGCCGCTCTCTTCTCCACCTGGTTGGAGGCCGGCTCAGGCTTGTTCGACGGCTGCTATCTGGACCATCAGGGCTCCTTCGCGGTGCGGCACTACCGGGCTCTGCCGAACGCGACGCCGGGCGGGTTCGACTTCTTCCCCACCCCGCCGATCGGCTCGGCGGACAACGCGTCGCTGCAGGAGGTGTCTGACGACGTCGCGGCGATGTTCCGCGACACCGCGTCGGCCCGGGCGCTGATGACCTATCTGGCCTCAAAGAAGGCGCAGCGCATCTGGCAGGCCGCCAGCGGTGGCCTGCACTTCAACCGGCGTGGAACCGTCGGCACCGGCGCCGACCCGATCATCGACAGGATGAGTGCCCGCCTCGGCACCGCAACCCTGTGTCGGGACGGCTCCGACCTGATGCCGGCGGCGATGGCTGCGGCCTTCGAACGGGCGGTGCTGGTCTACCTCGAACAGCCGGACCGGCTCGACGTCCTGCTCACCGAACTCGACGCGGTCAGCAGGACGGTGCCACCCGACGAGTGGATGGACCTGGGCTGTGATCCGGCCATGCCCCCGACCGAGCGACAAGGGAAGTGAACGATGACTGAACTACGCAGGTTCTCGCTCGACACCGGCGGCTCGGTGGTGGTGGAGGTCGACGGCAAACCCGGCGTGGCGCCGGCCGCCAATGCCGGCAGGACCGTCCGTGAGGCGCAGGTGACGTTCGATCGGGCCCTGACGGAGGTACGCGACGCCGCCTCCGCCGCGCTCGCCCAGTTCCGGTCGATGCCGCACCGGCCCGACGAGATCGAGATCAAGTTCGGGGTGCAGTTGACCGCAGAGGCCAACGCCGTGATCGCCCGTACCGGGGTGCAGGGGCAGTTCGAGGTCACCGTGCGCTGGCAGCGGTCAGCGCCTTCCCCGCCGTCGGACGCGTAGCGCCGAACGATGAGGCATGCCGCCGTTCGTCCCGCGCGACGACGGCACCCTGTCGGCGTCGGGTCATAGCATGAGCCGATGCTGTCCCAGATCAACGGGCTGTCGCGACACTTCACCGAGAGGACCCTGCGGGCCTACCTGCTGAGCCGTTCCACGCGCGCCGACAACGGATGCCTCGTCGTGCGCGGCTACGGACCTCAGCGCGGCGTGTATCAGAAACTGGCCGGTCGGGCCTGGGCACACATCGCGGCGTATGTGGTCTTCGTCGGCGGCTACGACCCCTCCCTTGAGGTCCACCACGACTGCGGCATCCCGGACTGCATCGAGCCCAGCCACCTGCGTCAGCTCAGCCACGCGGACACCTGCCGGGAACGCGCCCGACAACCGCGGTGTCGCAACGGCCACGACCGGGAGATCGACCCCGCGACGGGCCGGCTGCGGCGGGTCTGCCGCAGCTGTAACCGAGAAGCCCAGCAGCGTTGGCGTGAGCGCCAGGCCGCAGCGGTCGCCAACGGGCGCGTGACGTACGGACGTCAACCGTCCTGATCGCCGGGCTCGGCTGGCTTTTCCGCTTCAGGGTGGCCGGTCGACGCCACGATTACACCAGCCCTAATGCTTACGCACAATAACAGTCATTATGATGTACGCCCGATATGCCGAGTTTGTGGCCATGAATTACTGGATTGCTCAGCAAAGTAAATCAGTAATTCATGGAGGCCTCGCCCAACCCTCGCGTCGTGACGGACACGGCGCGGACCCGGGCGGGCTTCCAGCAGGACTGGACAGCGACGCTAGGCAGTGGATGCGGAGAACTTCCGCAGGCTGAGCCCGATCCGGTGCACCTGGTCCGTCACAGCGGCCAGGAAGGTGGTGAGCGCGGGAGCCGGCGGGGTGTCCCGGGTGGCGGCGACCAGACGGCGCTTGAGGGCGGCTTCGGCGATGTCCCGGATCGCCAGCGCGGGATCGTTGCTGGGCAGAGTGAGGGCCGGCATCAGGGAGACGGCCGCGGCAGCGCGGACGAGTTCGAGTTGTACGTCGGCGTCGCTGGAGCGGTGCCGCAGGTCGGGTTCGTAGCCGCCGAGGGCGCGGCAGGTCCCGACGACCATGGCGTGATGGCCGGTGCCCTCGGCCGAGGCGGTCCAGATGTCAGATCGCAGGTCGGCGACCGCGACGGGCCCGCCGGGCCGGGCGAGCCGATGTGCGGCCGCCAGCACGATCTTCAGGGGCTCCTCCAGCAGAAGGGTGAAGCGCAGTCCGGCCGGACGGGGGCGGGGATGGCCGTCGTACTCGTCACCGATGACCAGGTCCACGGCGCCCAGCCGCAGGCTGGGCAGGGCCTGTTCGAGTTCCAACTCGAAGATCTCCACCCGGATCTGCGGGTGGTCGGCCTGCATGCGCCCCAGTGCCGGTACGAGGAGCCGCAGGGCCGCCGACTGCAGGCCGCCGGCACGTACGGTGCCCCGGATGTCGCCGCTCAGCGCGGCCAGGTCGGCGGCTGCCGCCTCGGCCGCCGACAACAGCACCCGCGCGTGCTGCACCAGTAGCCGTCCGGCGTCGGTGAGTCGCACACCCCGCCCGGCCTTGGCCAGCAGCCGGACACCGACCTCCTTCTCCAGCAGGGTGAGCTGCTGGGAGACCGTGGACGGGCTGTAGCCCAGGGCGGCGGCGACGGCGGCCAGGGTGCCCCGCTCCTCGAACTCCCGCAGGAAACGCAGCCGCCGAAGATCCATCTCGATCATTCGGGAACTCTAACGAGTCACCTGCGGGAATCATCGCTGGACCCGAGGGGTCAATCCCAAGATCATTGGGCGCATGGGTGCAGCACTGTGTCTTCTGTCCGCGGCCTGCTTCGGCGCGATGGCGATCTTCGGAAAGCTCGCGTACGACGCCGGGGTGTCCCCCGCGGCGCTGCTGCTGGTGCGATTCAGCCTGGCCGCCGTCCTGCTCGGGATGGTTCTGCTGGCGCGACCGGGTCTGCGCCGCGCCCGATCCGATGCGCACGGGACCGACGCAGCCGATCGGCCACCGATGCGGCGGGGACGGGTGCTGGCCATCGCCTTCGGCCTGGGCGCCATCGGGTACGCCACGCAGGCGAGTCTGTTCTTCTCCGCGCTCGAACTGATGGACGCCTCGCTGCTGGCCCTGATCCTCTACACCTATCCGGTCATGGTGACCGTGGTGGCGGTGTTGCTCGGTCGTGACCGGCTGAGCCCGGCGCGTGGTGCCGCGCTCGCGGCCGCCTCGGGAGGCACCCTGCTGGTCCTGCTCGGTGCCGGCGGCGTGAGCTTCCACCCGCTCGGGGCGCTGCTGGCGTTCGCCTCCGCGATCACCTACACCGTCTACATTCTCGTCGCCGACACCGTCGTGCACCGACTGGCACCGGTGGTGCTGTCGGTCCTGGTGATGACCGGCGCCGCTGGCACCCTCGGCGTCCGGGCCCTGTTCACCGGCGGCGTCGACCTCGATTTCGGGCCGCCGGGATGGTTCTGGCTGGCCTGCATCGCCGTGGTCTCCACCGTCGTGGCGATGCTGACTTTCTTCGCCGGGCTCAAGCGCACCGGCGCGTCGACGGCCGCGATCCTGTCCACCTTCGAGCCCGTGGTCACCGCCGCACTGGCCACGCTCGTCCTCGGTGAGTCCCTGACCCCGCTACAGCTTCTCGGCGGCGCCCTGGTGCTGTCCTCCGTCGCCGTGCTCCAACTGCGCCGTACCGGCACCCGCCGTCAGGACCTGCCCTCGGCGCCCAACCAACTTCAGTCCCACTCCACGACGAATGCGACGCACGATCGTCCAGCCGAACCAGCGGGTGTCGGCTCGTAGGGGCAAGCTACCGCTGGGTCCGCACACAGATGGGCAGTGACGCGCGGCGCTCACGAAGAAGCGCGGCGTCGGCGGAACCAGGCACGCCGGGGCGGCTTCGGTGGTGTGTCGGCGGGGACCACCGGGGCGGTGCCGGTGGCACGGCGGTCGGCCTGCCAGCGGCGCACCACAGAGTCGGCGTCGATCGGGCGCACCACCACACGCGGGCCGGACGGGTTACGCAGCCACGCCATGATCTCCGCGTTCAGGTCGGCGACGCAGGCCCGTACGGACTGCTCGGTGGGCAGGTCACGAACCTCGTCGGGCAACCGTTCGATGCGGCGGCGCAGCAACAGCGGGGTGGGCAGCAGCAGATCGGTGGGCACCTGCTCGCGCTCCAGGAAGCTCTTGATCCACCACGACTCGTCGTAGGGCAGACCACGGCCGGGGATCGGCTTGCCCGCGCCGGGCAGGTTGTCGAACTCGCCACGTTCCTGAGCCGACCGGATCTGCGCTTCGACCGACGCCTGCCAGCTGTCCATCCCGCCACCTCCCCACTCACCGTAACGCGGCTCCGGCTACCCGGTACACAGCGTCACCGCCTCCCGCTGGTCGTGGATCGAGCCGAGCAATCGCGGCCCACTAGGCTCCGTCGAAGACGAGGAAGCGGGGGTACGGCGATGGTGAGCACAGCGGGAATTGTCGGAATCGCACTGGTCGCCCTGGGGTTGGTGCTGACCCCGGGGCCGAACATGGTCTACCTGGTGTCGCGGTCGGTGACCCAGGGTCGGCGTGCCGGGCTGGTCTCGCTGCTCGGGGTGGCCGCCGGTTTCGCGGTCTACCTGGCCGCCGCAGTGGCCGGTATCGCCACCGTGTTCGTGCTGGTGCCGGCGCTGTACACGGCGGTGAAGCTGGCCGGTGCGGCGTACCTGCTGTGGCTGGCGTGGCAGGCGGTGCGTCCGGGTGGGCATTCGCCGTTCACTCCCGCGCCGCTGCCGGCGGACCCGAACCGTCGGCTGTTCACCATGGGGCTGGTCACCAACCTGCTCAACCCCAAGATCGCCATCCTGTACGTGTCCCTGCTGCCGCAGTTCATCGACCCGAACCGGGGCAGCGTGGCGGTGCAGAGTCTGCTGCTCGGGCTGACCCAGATCGCGGTGGCGTTGACGGTGAACGCGTTGATCGTGCTCACCGCCGGTGGCATCGCCGGGTTCCTCGGCCGACGGCCGCTGTGGCTGCGCGTGCAGCGACTGGTGATGGGCACCGTGCTGGCGGCGCTGGCGGTACGCATCGCCGCCGACCGTTCGCGTGCCGCGGTGGCCACTCCCTGACATCACGTGCTGCCCGGCGTCGCGGGGCGATGCCGTCGGGTCAGTGTTCGCGCAGCACGGCGACACCACCGGGTGTCAGCTGCACCACCTGGTCGACCGGGGTCGCGGTGAGCAGGTCGGTGCCGCGCGCCGGGACCTGTTGCGGGGAGTCGGTGTGGTTGAACAGGAACAGCCAGCTCGCGTCGTCGCCCCGGCGGCGGACCGCCTCGACGCCCGCCGGGGCGCCCGGGCACACCGGGGTGACGCCGGCTGACCGGGCGACCTCGTCGAGCAGCCGGCGGTACGTGTCGTCGTCGGGCCGGGTGGAGACGTACCAGGCGGTTCCGGCGCCGGTACGGTGCCGGGTGATCGCAGGCCGACCGTCGAGCACCCCACCGTCGTACGCGTCGATCACCTGCGCGCCGGTCAGCCGCAGCGACTCGGCCCAGATCCGTCCGGTCCCGCCGCCGTGGAGTCGTACGTGGTCGTGCTCGGCGAGCGGGTGGAACTCCTCGACCCACACACCGAGCACGTCGCGCAGTGCACCGGGGTAGCCGCCGAGGCGTACCCGAGCGTGTTCGTCGGCGACTGCGCTGAGGTACGTGGCCAGCAGGTGCCCCCCGCCCTCGACGTACTCGCGTACCCACTGTGCGGTGGCGTCGCTGACCAGGTAGAGGGCGGGCAGCACGAGCAGCCGGTAGCCGTCGAGCGGGTCGCCGGGCAGCACGATGTCGCAGCCGTGGCCGGCGTGCCAGAGGGCACGGTGGGCGGCGGCGGTCTCCTGCTGGTGGTCCAGTCGCTGCGAGGGCAGGCCCGGGTGGCGTAACGCCCATCCGCTGGGGGCGTGCACGGCGATCGCCACGGTGGCCTCGACGTCGCCGCCGACCTCGGTGAGCTGTTGCAGCGCGGCGCCGAGTTCGGTCGCCTCGCGGAAGACCCGGCTGTCCGGGCCGGCGTGTGGCACCAGCGCGGAGTGGAAGCGTTCGGCGCCGCCGGTGGGGGCCCGCCACTGGAAGAACATCGCCCCGTGCGAGCCGCGGGCGACGTGGGCGAGGCTGTGTCGGATCATCCGGCCGGGTTCCTTGGTGTGCATCCGTCCGGCGGTGTGGATCTGGTTGGGGGCGCTTTCCATCAGCAGCCAGGCCGAGGCCCGGCCGGTCGGACCGGTGGTGCCCCGGTGGCGGTTGCCGTGCCGGGCCCAGCCTCGGGCCAGGTCGGCGACCAGCGCGGTCTGTTCCTCGGCGCCGATGTCGACCGCCGACGGGTAGTGGTCGACGGCGACCAGGTCCACCTCGGCGGCCCACCGGGCGTGGTCGACCGGGACCCAGTCACCGAGTACGTAGTTGGTGGTGATCGGGATGGCCGGGTTGGCAGCGTGCAGCAGGTCCCGCTGTTCGCGGTAGGCGGCCAGCAGGGTGTCCGACCAGAAGCGGCGGAAATCGAGCAACTGGCCGGGGTTGGCCAGGTACTGGGTGGCCCGGGGGGTGCTGATCTGCGCCCAGTCGGAGTAGTGCTGGCTCCAGAAGCTGGTGACCCAGGCGTCGTTGAGGGCGGCGAGGTCGCCGTGCCGGTCGGCCAGCCAGCGGCGGAACGCGCGGGCGGTGTGTTCGCAGTGGCAGATGGTGCCGTACTCGTTGTGCACGTGCCACAGCGCGAGGGCCGGATGGTGGGCGTACCGGTCGGCGAGGGCGCCGGCGATGCGCAGCGCGGCCGTACGGTAGGCGGGTGCGGCGGCGCAGTAGGTGTCCCGGCTGCCGTGGTGCAGGCGTACGCCGTCGGCGGTGACCGGCAGGGCGCCCGGGTGGGCCGCGGAGAACCACGGCGGCGGGGAGGCGGTCGGGGTGGCCAGCGCGACCCGGATGCCGCCGGCGTGCAGCAGGTCGAGCACCTCGTCGAGCCAGTCGAAGGTGTAGCGGCCGGGTGCCGGTTCCAGGCGGGACCAGGCGAACACGCCGACGGTGACCAGGTTGACCCGGGCCTGGCGCATCAGCGCGACGTCCTCGGCCCACACCGACGCCGGCCACTGTTCCGGGTTGTAGTCGCCGCCGAAGCAGAGTCGGCCGTCGCTGAACATGCCACCCACCCGCCAATTTAGTTTGAGATGCGTCCAAACTAGGGATCGACTTTGCCCATGTCAAACAAGACCGATACTTTCGCAATCGATGCTTCTCGTTGACAGTTCGTTGGATAGTTAAAGAAACTGTCGGCACCGCCTGAGCTGCCGTCGAGGAGACCCGGATGCCGTACCGACCACCGTTGGTGCCGTACGAGACCTTCGTCGCCGATCCGCCCGACCTGCCCGTACGCGGCCCCGACGACGACGGCCCGGCCGTGTTGACCCGGGCCGAACTGGCCGGCACCGACCCCCACGGCGTGACCCTCAAGGCCACCCTGACCGACGGCGCGACGACGGTGGTACGGATCGACGCGGCCGGGCACGGCGTGATCCGGGTACGCCTCGCCGACGACCCGCAGGCCCGCAGCCGCTCGGCCCGCGCCGTGACGCTGGTGCACCCACCCATGTATCCGGCCACGGTCAGCACCTTCGACCGGTGCGTACGGGTCAGCGCCGGCGCGCTGGCCGCCGAGATCCACCTCGATCCGTGGCGGATCCGGTTCCTGCGCCCCGACGGCACCGTGCTGGTCGAACAGGACCGGGGCACTGCCGACATCAGCGGCCGGCAGCGCACCCTGCCGTTCGGCCGCTCCACGGTCGACGGGATGCGCGTCGCCTGGCACGAGAGCTTCGTCGCACCCGGCGACGAGCGTTTCGTCGGCTTCGGCGAGAAGTTCACCCCGCTGGACAAGCGCGGTCAGCGGGCCCTGATGTGGAACTTCGACGCCTTCGGCAGCGAGTCCGACCGCTCCCACAAGAACGTGCCGTTCTACCTGTCCAACCGTGGCTACGGGGTGCTGGTCGACAGCGGGCTGCCGGTGCAGTTCGACGTCTGCCAGTCCACCCACAGCGCGGTGCAGATCCTGGTCCCCGACGACCTGCTGGACTACTACGTGCTGGCCGGCCCCGACCCCGCCGAGGTGCTGGATCGCCTCGACTGGCTCACCGGTCGACCGTACCTGCCGCCCCGCTGGGCGTTCGGCACCTGGATCTCCTCCGGCTTCTTCCCGGACAGCCAGCGGCAGGTCCTCGACCGGGCCCGGCGGATCCGGCAGCACGGCATCCCGTGCGACGTGCTGCACCTGGACTGCTACTGGCAGGTGGCCGGCAACTGGTCGGACCTGCGCTGGGACGCCGAGGCGTTCCCCGACCCGGCCGAGATGCTGCGTACCCTCGCCGGGCAGGGTTTCCGGGTCTGCCTCTGGATCAACCCGTACCTGATGACGGCGAGCCCGTTGTACGCCGAGGCCGACCGGGCCGGCTACTTCCTGCGCCGGCCCGACGGCGGCACCTACATCGCCGACGTGTGGCACGGCAGCTACCCGGCCAGCGCCATCGTGGACCTCACCAATCCGCAGGCCGTGCAGTGGTTCACCGGCCTGCTGCGGCCCTTGCTGGAACAGGGCGTGGCGGTGTTCAAGACCGACTTCGCCGAGGCGGTGCCCGCCGACGCGGTGGCGCACAACGGGATGAGCGGCGTCGAACTGCACAACGTGTACGCCCTGCTGTTCAACGACGTGGTCGCCGGGGTGACCGAGGAGGTGACCGGGCATCGTACGGTGTGGGCCCGCTCGTCGTACCTCGGCGGGCAGCGACACAGTGCGCAGTGGAGCGGCGACGTCAACGCCACCTGGCCGGCTCTGGCCGGCACCTTGCGCGGCGGCCTGTCCCACGGCCTGTCCGGGGTGCCCTTCTGGAGCCACGACACCGGCGGTTTCCACGGCACTCCCGACCCCGAGCTGTACGTGCGTTGGTCGCAGTTCGGTGCGCTGTCGCCGCTGCTGCGGCTGCACGGCACCACCAGCCGGTTGCCGTGGGACTTCCCGGCGCAGGCACAACGCCACGTGGTGGCCGCGCTGCGGCTGCGCTACCGGCTGATGCCGTACCTGTGGTCGGCGGCGGTGCGGGCGGCCCGCACCGGCGCGCCGATGATGCGTGCCCTGCTGGTCGACACCCCCGACGACCCGACGGCCTGGACCACCGACCTGCAGTACCGTCTGGGCACCGATCTGCTGGTCGCGCCGGTGATCGACCCCGTCGCGGGCCGCGACGTCTACCTGCCCGAGGGTGACGACTGGATCGACGCGGCGACGCACCGGCGCTACGCCGGCGGCCAGCACCTACGGGTCACCGTGCCGCTGTCCCGGACCCCGCTGTACGTGCGTCACGGCGCGCTGCTGCCGCTGATCGCACCCGGCGACACCGTCGGCGACGGCCCGTTCACCGACGTGACCCTGGTCAGCTGGGGTGCCGTCGACGGCGCCACCGTGGTGCACGACATCGACGGCGACACGAACATCGAGGCGATCCGGGACGGCCCCCAGTTGCGGGTCCGGACGCGAGGACCGCTGCGGGTGGGACAACTCGTCCTCGCCGGGGTCGGTGATGACGAGCATCGACCGGCCCGGTCACTGCTCAACGGTGAGGTGGTGACCGTCGGGTCCTTCGCGGGGCTGTTCCCCGCGCGGGACTGACCGACGTGCGTCGCGCCCGGTCTGGACGGAGCCGGGCGCGACGCACCTCGGGGCACCGGATACGGGTTTGCGACACCCGACACCCCGACTAGCATTAGTTTGGTTTCCAATCGAATAGACCGATCGACGACGATCCGTTCCAGGACAGGGAAGTGCCAGCGGGGCCGGCCCCGCCACGGCGGTACGCGATGATTGACGCGCGCCGCGACACCGGCGCAGAGAGCGGGCAGATCGTGATCAGCATCCACAACGAGCCGCAGCCGACCGACCTCGGTGACGTGCGGGTCGCCAACCGGGCGGTTGTGTTGCGACACGTACGTCTGCACGCCCCCTGCTCCCGGGCCGACATCGCCGCCCGCACCGGCCTGAACAAGGCCACCGTCTCCAGCCTGGTCGGCGAACTGATCGACCAGCGGTTGATCCGGGAGACCGGGCTGACCGAGAACCGGGTCGGCCGCCCGGCGACGATGCTCGTGCTCGACGGCGAGCCGTACGCCGCGCTGGGTCTTCAGATCGGCGCCGACGAACTGGTCGCGGTCGCCATCGACCTGGGCGGCAACCGCCTGCTGACCTGGCGGCGGGCCTTCGCCGCCGGGGTGGTCTCCCCCACCGAGACGCTACGCGCGCTGGCCGCGCTGGCCCGCCGGGCGATCGGTCGGGTCGCCGCGCAGGGCCGCACTGTGCTGGGCCTCACCGTCGGGGTGCCCGGGCTGGTCGACCCGGCCGGGACGGTGCCGTTGGCCACCGCCCTGGGCTGGCAGGAGGTACCCGTCGCGACCGAACTGCGCGCCGCCCTGCGGGAACCGGGCTTCGCAGTCGGCGTCGACACCGTCGCCAACCTCGCCGCCCTCGCCGAGCAGCGCCACGGCGGCTACGCCGGCACCGCCGACCTGGTGCACCTGACCGGTGGGATCGCCGTCAGCGCGGGCATCATCACCGCCGGCCGGTTGCTGCGCGGCGGACGCGGTTTCGCCGGTGAGATCGGCCATCTCTGCCTCGACCCGACCGGCCCGCAGTGTTTCTGCGGAAGCCGTGGCTGCCTGACCGCACTGGTCGGCCTGCCCGCGGTGGTACGCCGACTGCTGCCCGACGTCGAGGCCGACGGCCCGGTCACCGACTACCTGCCGGAGTTGCAGCGGATCGTGGCGCTGGCCCGGCAGGAGGATCCCGCCGTGCTCAGCGGGCTGGCCGAGACCGGCCGGCACCTCGGGCGGGGGGTCGCCGTCCTGGTCGACCTGCTCAACCCGGAGGCGGTGGTGTTGGGTGACCATCTCGCCACCCTGGCACCCTGGCTGTTGCCGGCGGCCCGGTCCGGGCTGGCGGCCCGGGCGCACGCTCCGGGCGCGGGCGGTTGCCGGCTGGACGCCTCCGTCCTGGACGCCGCGGCGGCGCTGGGTGGTGCCACCGCCGCGCTGGCCGGCGTCGAGGCCGGACGCCTGCCGGCCCGCTGACCCGAGCCAGCACCTGAGCCGACTGTCCGGCCGCTCTGACCCGCCACCCCGCCGGCCGGAGCGGTCGGAGCAGCCGCGCCGGGCCGAGTCTTGACCGGACCCGTGCCGGGTGCCAACCTCGAAGCGAGCCGCTCCGCTCGGGCACCCGGGGCGGCTTGCTTTCCACGGTTTGTCGAAGCGCTTCACCAGCGTCCGGGCCGACGACCGTCATCCCACCCTGACCTGCGATGCCGTTCGGCCGTCCGTCGTCGAAGCGCTTCGACCCTCGGCGCGCCGGGCACTGGAAGGCGAACCACCATGACCGACCGCAGCACGCCCTCCCACCAGACACGCGTCGACGACCTGGTCGCCCAGCTGACCCTGCCGGAGAAGATCGGCCTGCTGCACCAGTGGCAGGCGCCGGTACCCCGGCTCGGCCTGCCCGGCTTCCGCACCGGCACCGAGGCGCTGCACGGTGTCGCCTGGCTCGGCCCGGCCACCGTCTTCCCCCAGGTGATCGGCCTGGCCAGCAGCTGGAACCCGGAGCTGGTGCGGGCCGTCGGCGCCGCCGTCGGCGAGGAGGTACGCGCCAAGCACCACGCCGACCCGCAGCGCGTCGGCCTCAACGTGTGGGCACCGGTGGTCAACCCACTGCGTGATCCCCGCTGGGGACGCAACGAGGAGGGCTGGTCGGAGGATCCGTGGCTGACCGGCCACCTGGCCACCGCATACGCCCAAGGGCTGCGCGGTGACCACCCCGAGCGGCTGCGTACCGCCCCCACGGTCAAACACTTCCTGGCCTACAACAACGAGACCGACCGGGCCACCACCTCCAGCGACCTGCCGCCGCGGGTGCTGCACGAGTACGAACTGCCGGCGTTCCGCGCCCCCATCGCCGCTGGTGCGGCCGTTGCCGCAATGGCCTCCTACAACCTGGTCGACGGCCTGCCGGCGCACCTGAGCCCACTGATCGAGAGCGAGTTGCGCCGGTGGGCACCGGGCGAGGTGCTGGTCGTCGGCGACGCGGGTGCGGTGAGCAACCTCGCCGGCGTGCAGGGCCACCTGCCCGACCACGTCAGCGGCTTCGCCGCCGCCCTGCGGGCCGGCATCGACAGCTTCACCGAGGACGACACCGACAGCGACCCCACCCGGCAACGCCTGACCGAGGCGCTGCGTCGAGGACTGATCAGCGTGGCCGACGTGGACCGGGCGGTACGCCGCATCCTCACCCTCCGCTCGCGCCTGGGCGACCTGGACCCACCGGAGACCGACCCGTACGTCACCACCACCGACGTGATCGACTGCCCGGCACATCGACGGCTGGCCCGGGAGACCACCCGCCAGTGCGTGGTGCTGCTGGACAACGACGGCCTGCTGCCCCTGGCGTCGCCGCCGCGCATCGCCGTGCTCGGCCCGCTGGCCGACACGGTGTACGAGGACTGGTACAGCGGCACCCTGCCGTACGCGGTGACCCTGCGCGACGCGCTGGCCGCACGGCTGCCGCAGGTCACCACCCATCCGGGTACCGACCGCATCGCGCTGCGGGTGGCCGACCGGTACGTGGGCTGCCCGGATCACGCCGACGGTGGCCCGCTGACCGTCGGCGGCGAGCCCGCCTGGTTCGACGTGTTCGACTGGGGGCGGGACACGGTGGCGCTGCGTGCCGCCGGCAACGGTCGACACGTCGGCGCCGACGACGACGGTGTGCTGGTCAACGACCGTCCGGGGCCGGGCGGATGGGTGGTGCGGGAGACCTTCCAGTTCGACCCGCTGCCCGGCGGGACGGTGCTGCTGCGGCATCTAGCCACTGACCGGTACGTCACCGTCGACGCCGACGGGCGCCTACGGGTCGACGGCGACGGCCCGCAGGCGGCCACCGCGTTCGGCATCGAACTCGGTGTCGACGGGGCGGCCGAGGCCGCCGCGCTGGCCGCCGCCGCGGACGTGGCGGTGGTGGCGTTGGGTAACCATCCGATGGTCAACGGGCGGGAGACCGAGGACCGCGTCGACCTGGCCCTGCCGGCCCGGCAGGAGGCGATGCTACGTGCCGTGCACGCCGCCAATCCGCGTACGGTGCTGGTGCTGACCAGCAGCTACCCGTACGCGATCGGCTGGGCGCAACGGCACCTGCCGGCGGTGCTGTGGTCGGCGCACGGTGGACAGGAACACGGCAACGCGCTGGCTGACGTGCTGCTCGGCGCCGCCGAACCGGGTGGCCGGCTCACCCAGACCTGGTACGCCGACACCGCCGAGCTGCCCGATCTGCTCGACTACGACGTGATCGGCGCCGACTTCACCTACCTGTACTACCGGGGTGAACCGCTGTACCCGTTCGGGCACGGGCTGTCCTACACCCGCTTCGACTACACCAACCTGCGCCTGAGCGCGACGGTGGTGCCGGTCGGCACCGAGGTCGAGGTGAGCGTGGACGTCACCAACAGCGGCGCCCGGGTCGGTGAGGAGGTGGTGCAGCTCTACACCCGGCAGCGTCGTTCCCGGGTCAAGCAGCCGCTGCGGCAGCTGCGGGACTTCGCCCGGGTCACCCTGGCTCCCGGTGAGTGCCGGACGGTCACCCTGCGGCTGTGCAGCGCGGAGCTGGGCTGGTGGGACGCCGAGCGGGGCGGCCACGTGGTGGAGGACGCCACCCACACCGTGCTGGTCGGACGCTCCGCGACCGATGTCCGGCTCACCGGCAGCCTGGCGGTACGCGGTGAACCGGTGCCGTCGTCGTCGCGGCTGCCCAGCGCGAGCGGGGCCCGGTGAGCGGGCGTGGACGCCTGGCGTCCGGTCAGCCGACCATCGCCGACGTGGCCCGGCACGCCGGTGTGGCGGTGAGCACCGTGTCGTACGTGCTCAGCGGCAAACGTGCCATCTCCGAGGTGACCCGCAGTCGGGTGCTGGCCAGCATCCGGGTGCTCGGCTACCACCCGAACGCCGGGGCCCGGGCGTTGGCCAGCCGCCGCGCCAACGTGATCGCGTTGGTGCTGCCGCTGCGCTCGGGCATCCACGTGCCGGTGGTGATGCAGTTCGCCACGGCCGTGGTGACCTCGGCTCGCCGGCATGAGCACGACGTGCTGCTGCTCACCTCCGACGAGGGCCCGGAAGGGCTGCGCCGGATCGCCGCCGGTGCCCTGGTCGACGGGGTGCTGGTGATGGACGTGGAACTGCACGACGTGCGGGTGCCGCTGCTGCGGCAGCTGGGTCGGCCCAGCGTCCTGATCGGCCTGCCCGCCGACACCTGCGAGCTGACCTGTGTGGACCTGGACTTCCACCGGGCGGGGCAGTTGTGTGTGGAGCATCTGGCGGGGCTCGGTCACCGACGTGTCGCCCTGCTCGGTGCCCCGGCCGCCGTCTACGACCGGGGCACCGGGTTCGCCCACCGCACCCGCGCCGGGGTGATCGAGGCGGCGGCCCGCCACCGCGTCGACGCGGTGACCCTGCCCTGTGAGGAGAACGCCAGCGACGTCCATCATCGGGTGGTCGGGTTGTTCGCCCGCCACCCGGACATCTCGGCGTTGATCGTGCAGAACGAGGCGGCGGTCGGGCCGATGCAGGCGGCCCTGGCCGCGTTGGGCCGCCGGGTGCCCGATGACGTGTCGGTGGTGGCGGTCTGCCCGGACCAGTTCGCCGAACATGCCAGCCCTCGGCTGACGTGTGTGCCGGTGCCCGCCGAGGAGATCGGCCGGCAGGCGGTGTCGCTGGTGATGGGCAAACTTCGCGACGAGCCGGTGCCGGAGGTCACGCTGCTGCCACCGCGGCTGGCCGTGCGTGACAGCACCTCCCGCCCCGGCCACTAGACTGCCCGTTCGATGGACGCCGAGCCCGCCACCGACACCCGCCCCTGTACCCACTGCGGACGCGACGTGCCGCAGCGGGCCGGCGCGGGCCGACCGTTCCGGTACTGCCGGGACAACGACGGCGCCTGCCAGCGGGCCTCCCGCAACAGCCGGATGCGGCACCGCAACGCCCCCGGTCTGCCCGGTCAGGTGGCCCGCACCTGGGAGGCGGTCGATCGGCTCGACCAGATCGTGCAGACGTTGACCGAGGCCCTGCACGCCGAGCTGTCCCCGGCGGGGGTGGAACGGCAGTTGGCGCAGGTCCGGGCGGAGACGGCCGGTGCGGTCGCCGCCGCGCAGACCGAACGGGACGAGGCGTTGCGGGCGGCGGAGGACGCCACCGCGCGGGCCGAGCGGGAACGCCGGCAGGCGCAGTCGGCCACGGCCGAACGTGACACGGCCCGCGCCGACACCGCCCGCGCCGAGCAGCAGGCGGCGGCAGCCGAGGCGCGGGCCGTGGCTGCGCAGACGGACCGGGACGACGCCCGGCGGGCCGCGGCGGCAGCCGAGGCGTTGCGGGCGCAGGCCGAGGCCGACCGGGACGACGCCCGCGCACAGTTGGCCGCCGTGCGTGCCGACCTGGACGTCGAGCGGCGTCAGAGTGCTGCGCTGGTCGCCGAACGGGACACCGCCCGCGCCGACGCCCAACGCGCGGACCGGGCCCTCGCCGAGGCCACCGCCCGCGTGGACGCGCTGCGGGTCGAGGCGGAGCAGTCCCGCGCGCAGGCGCAGCAGTTGCGGGCCGAGTGCGCCCAGAGGCGTACCGAGGCCGAGCAGCTGGCGGCGCGGCTCACCGACGTCCGCGCCGACCTTGAACGGACGCAGCAGGCGCGGGTGCAGGCCGAGGCGGACCGGCAGCGGGCGCAGGCCACGGCCCGGCAGGCGGGTGTCGACCTGGCCGCCGCTATCGCCGACACCGACTCGCTGCGCGCCGACCTGGCTGCCGCCGTCACCTACTCCGACGCCCTGCGCGCCGACCTGGCGGCCGTGCAGGCGGCGGCAGCGGCCGCCGACAGCCGGGCCGCGCAGCTGACGCAGCGGTTGCGCACGGCCGAGACCGACCGCGACGACGCCCGTCAGCGGGTCGCCCAGCTCGCCGGTCAGGTCGCCGAACTGGCCACCGCCCTGACCCGGCGCACCCCCACGGGTTGACCGGCGCCGCCCTGGCGGCGAGGCGCACCGCCGGCGTGGCAGTCGGGCGAGCTACCATCAGCGCTGACGGCGGCGGTCCGCCGGTACGACCCGGCCGGGGCAGACCCCGCCGGGCGTATGCCGTGGCCGGTTACCCTTGACTGCGCACCCGCGGGTAGCGGGCCGTCGAGGCGTGGCCGTGGGAATGGCCCGGCGGCGGCGGACCGTTACACCGACAGGACCAGCACCACCGAAGAGGGGAAGTCGATCATGGGCGAGCGTATGCTGCGCGGTAGCCGACTGGGCGCGGTCAGCTACGAATCCGATCGCAACACGGAGCTCGCGCCGCGGCAGACCCGCGAGTACCTGTGCGCCAAGGGTCACCAGTTCGAGGTTCCGTTCGCCGTCGACGCCGAGGTGCCCACCACCTGGGAATGCAAGTTCGACGGCAGCGTGGCCCGGCTGGTCGACGGCACCGAGCCGGAGCAGAAGAAGGCCAAGCCGCCGCGTACCCACTGGGACATGCTGCTGGAGCGGCGTTCGATCGCCGAGCTGGAGGACATCCTCGCCGAGCGGTTGCAGGAGGTCCGCACCCGCCGCGGTCGCGCCTGACCCACCGACGACGGCGCCCCCGGGAGATCATCTCCCGGGGGCGCCGTCGTCATGTCCGGCTGTGCCTTCGTCAGCGTGGTTCGACGATCTCACCTTCGATGGCCTGACCGTTGTCGACCACCGGCGTGGCCGGCGGGCGCGGCGCGGCGGGACCGGCGGTCTCCGGTCGGGTCGCCTCGTCCGGCTGCGGCGCACCCCGGTACACCCGCACCCGACGCGGCCCGAACAGGTCACCGGCGGTCATCGACGACACCCGACGCTCGGCGCCCCGCTGCACCCCACTGCGGGCCAGCCCACGCACCGGCGGCAGCAGCAACACCAACCCCACCAGGCTGCTGAGCAGGCCCGGGGTCGCCAACAGCAGCGCGCCGAGCAGACCCACCAACCCGTCGGTCACCTGCCGACCCGGAGGCCGACCGGACTGCGCGGCGGCCCGGAACCCCCGCCAGGCGCGGATGCCCTCCCGCCGCAGCAGCACCATGCCGAGCAAAGAGGCCGCGAACACCATCAGGGTCGCCGCGCCGAAGCCGATCGCCCGGCCCACCAGCACGAACACGGCCAGCTCCGCAGCCACGGAACCCAGCAAGGCCAACGGTACGAACCGCAGTGATCGGCGCATATCACCCCATCCGCCGCATGGCGTGTCATCGTACGCGGCTGGCCGGTGCGGCGCAGCCGTCTGCGTACCTCCAGCATGACACGACCCGGCTCACGGCCACCGGTCCTGCCCCACGGTCACCGCACGCCACCCACGGCGCATCGCCGTACGCCGGTCGTCCACCGCCCAGCCGGTGATCCGCCACAACGCCTCGGCCACGATCAGCGGACTCATCTTGCTGGCACCCCGTTCCCGCTCCGCGAACGTGATCGGCACCTCCACGATCCGGGCCCCGGCCCGATGCGCCAACCGGCACAGCTCCACCTGGAACGAGTAGCCCTGCGAGCACACCGAATCCAGGTCCAGCAGGTCCAGCAGGCTCGACCGGTAGACCCGGTAACCGCCGGTGGCGTCGGCCACCGGCATACCCAACGCCAGCCGCGCGTACAGGTTGCCGAAACGCGACAGCAGCAGCCGCCGCAGCGGCCAGTTGACCACCCGGGCACCCCCCGTCCACCGCGAGCCGATCACCACGTCGGCGTCCACGGCGGCAGCCAGCAACGCCGGCAGATCCCGCGGGTCGTGGGAGCCGTCGGCGTCCATCTCCACCACCGCGTCGAAGCCCCGCCGCCGCGCCCACCCGAACCCGGCCAGGTACGCCGCACCGAGACCCTGCTTGCCTTCCCGGTGCAGCACGTGCACCCGCCCGTCGCTGCGGGCCAGGTCCTCGGCGATGGCGCCGGTGCCGTCGGGACTGTTGTCGTCGGCGACGAGCACCTCCACCTGCGGGGCGGCCTGCCGGACCCGGCCCACGATCGTCGAGACGTTGTCGGCCTCGTTGTAGGTGGGGATGACCACCAGTACCCGGCCCACGCCCGGCACCGTCGCACCGCTGTGCGTCTCGCTCACCACCGCTGCCTCCCTCGTACCGGCCCATCTCACCGGGCCGGCGGGTTTCAGCCTGGCCGGCGCCGTAGCACGACCGCGCCGGCCAGCGCGGCCACGCACAACCCGGCCAGCAGCACCTCCGGCAGCACCCCGATCCGGGTGGCCAGCGTGCGCCCCTCGGTCAACGTCAACTGCCGTACCACGACCGCGCGGGTGTTGAACCCGGTCGCATCGCTTACCCGCCCGTCGGGGGTGACGAACCCGGACACCCCGACCGTGGAGGCCATCAACGCCGGCCGGCCGTGTTCGACGGCCCGCAGCCGCACCATGGCCAGTTGCTGGCGGGCCTCGGCGACGTCGAAGGTGGCGTTGTTGGTCTGCACCACCAGCAGTTGCGCCCCACCGGTCACCGTGTCCCGGACCAACCCGTCGTAGGCGACCTCGAAGCAGATCACGTCACCGAGCACCGCCGCCGGGGTACGCACCACCCCCGGCTGCGTGCCGGCGACGAAGTCGGCGCGTACCCGATCGACCTGTTTGCTCACCATCCGGGCGATGTCGCGCAGCGGCACGTACTCGGCGAACGGCACCGGATGACGTTTGATGTACAGCTGCTCCAGGTCCGGTCCGCTACCCGGATGCCACAGCAGTCCCGCGTTGCGCACCTGTCCCTGCTCCGGCCCGGACAGCACCGCCCCGACCAGGATCGGTACGCCGATGGCGTCCGCGGCGGCCGAGATCCGGGCACCGGCGGCCGGGTTGCGCAGCGGGTCGATGTCGCTGGAGTTCTCCGGCCACACCACCAGGTCGGGCTGTTCCCGCTGGCCGGCGGCGACCTCACCGGCCAGCGCGATGGTGGCGTCGACGTGGTTGTCGAGCACCGCCTGCCGTTGGGCGTTGAAGTCCAGCCCCAGGCGTGGCACGTTGCCCTGCACGATGGCGACGGTGACAGTCGGGCCGGAACCGGACGTGTTCAGCGGCACCAGCAGCGCACCGGTGAGCAGCACCACCACGGCCGCGCCCGCCCCGGCGGCCGGAGCCCACCAGCGGGGCTGCGGGGGCTGACGCCGGGCCCGGGCCAGCCACCAGAGCGCCGCGACGAGCAGCCCACCGGTCAGCGCCACCGCGAAGGTCACCAACGGGGCACCGCCGAGGGCCGCCAGGCGCAGCAGCGGCGAGCCGTCCTGACCGAACGCCAGCCGCCCCCACGGGAACCCGCCGAACGGGGTGCGGTCGCGCAGCGCCTCCTGCCCCACCCACAGCACACCGGTCAACGCCGGCCACGCCACCGGGAACCGGTCGGCCAGCGGCGACACCCACGCCGTCGCCAGACCCAACAACGCCAGGTAGCAGGCCTGCAACACCGACAACAACACCCACGGCAGATAGCCGGTGTGCAGGTTCGTCCACGCCAGCAACGGCGCGAACAGGGTCAGACCGGTCACCAACCCCAGACCGGCGCCGGCCCGCAGCCGCCGCCGGTGCGTCGCCGCGGCCAGCAGCGCCACGCCCACCGGCGCCAACGGCCACCACCCGTACGGCGGGAAGGCCAGCAGCAGCGCCAGCCCCGCGGCCACCGCCATGGCCAACGCCGCCGGCAGGCGTACCGGCCGCAGGCGGGGTGGCGGGGTGGCCGCGGCGACGTGGTCCACGGTCGTCACGGGCGAGTCGGGCGCGGTCACGCGCCGAAGGCTACCCGCACCGACGCCCGGCCCGTACCACCCCCGTCGGCGGCGCACTCACCGGCGGCGGGCCAGCAACACCGCGTCGTGCACGACGATGTCGCGTCCCTGCGGATCCACCGCCGTACGGGGGCGGGCCTGCGCCACCACCACCTCGAACTGGTCGGGGTCCAGGTCGGCGGCGATCTGCTCGGCGGTGAACATCATCTCCGGGTAGTGCAGGCGATGTGCCGTGGAACGCAGGTCCCGCGGGTGATGCCCGACGATCAGCAGCCACCCACCCGCGCCCACCGCGGCGGCCAGCCGCGCATACAGCTCACGCCGTGGCTGCGGCGGCAGATGCATGAACTGCGCCGACACCAGGTCGTAGCCGCCCTCGTCCCACTCGCCGCGCAGCAGGTCGGTGTGCACCCACTCGATCCGTTCGGCGACCTGCCCACCGGCGTCGCGGGCGTGCTGCGCGGCCCGCCGCAGAGCGGTCTTCGAGATGTCCACCCCGGTGACCCGCCAGCCCCGTTCGGCCAACCACACCGCGTCGGCTCCCTCACCGCAGCCCACGTCCAGGGCCCGCCCCGGCGTCAACTCCGCTGCCTCGGCCACCAGTTGCGGGTTGGGTCGGCCACTCCACACCGCCGGCCGTTCCTGGTAGCGCTGCTCCCACCCGGCCTCGGTGAACGCCTCCTCCCGCTGCCGTCGATGCCGCGCCACCGCCTGCCGGGTGTCCTCCTCGACCAGGTCCGCGTTGATCGCCGCCGCGGCCGTGATCCCGGCCCCGGCCGCCCGGATCACCTTCGCGGACAGGTCGGCGACGTTGCCGGCCACCCACACCCCCGGCACCGCGGTGGCACCCGACGGCCCGGCCGGCACCTGCTCACCGAGCACGTGCCCGAACATCTCCACCGGCTCCGCCGTCAACCCCAACGACGACAGCAGCTCCGCGCGGGCGGTCATCCGCGGGCCCGCCACCAGCACGTCGCACTCGATTTCCTCCCCCGAAGCCAGGCGCACCCCGGTCAGCCGGTCGGCATCCACTATCAGCCCGGCCACCGGGCCCGGCACCACCGCCACCCCCAGAGCCGCCAGCCGCTCGGTCTCCTCGGCGTCGGGTGCAGGCTCGTGGTGCAGCAGGAGCAGCAGGTCGGAACTCCACTGCCGCCACAGCCGTGCCTGGTGGGCGGCCAACGGCCCGGTGGCCAACACCGCGATGCGTTTGTCGGCCGCCTCCCACCCGTGGCAGTACGGGCAGTGCAGCACGTCGCGCCCCCACCGCTGGGCCAATCCGGGCAGCGGCGGCAACTCGTCGACCAGGCCGGTGGTGACCAGCAGCCGCCGTGCCCGTACCGGACGCCCACCGTCGACGGTCACCACGAACTCGTCGCCGTCACGGTCGACGCCGGCGACCCGCCCGGTCAGGAGCTGCCCGCCGTAGCCGGTCACCTCGTCGCGGCTGATCGCCGCCAACTCCGCCGGCGGCATCCCCTCCCGCCCGGGGTAGTTGTGCACCCCGGCGGCCGGGGCGTTACGCGGCTCACCGGCGTCCACCACCAGCACCGAGCGGCGCGCCCGGGCCAGCGTCAGCGCCCCGGCCAACCCGGCGGCCCCGCCGCCGACCACCACCACGTCGTACCTGTCGTCCATGTCCACTCCCTCGTCCTGTTCCGCGTCCCACCGTCCACCCAACCGCACAGGATGACAAGTATTGTTGCCGTTATGGCAAACGACGAGGCGGTGGTGCTGGCCGCGGTGGGCGCACGACTGCGGGCCCTGCGCAAGAACCGCGGCACCACGCTGAGCGAACTCGCCGACACCACCGGCATCTCGGTGAGCACCCTGTCCCGGCTCGAATCCGGACAACGCCGCCCCACCCTGGAACTGCTGCTGCCCCTGGCCCGCGCCCACCAGGTGCCGCTGGACGAGCTGGTCGGTGCGCCCGCCGTCGGCGACCCCCGGGTACGCCCCCGCCCGATCGTCCGCCACGGCGTCACATTCCTGCCGCTGACCCGCCGACCCGGCGGACTGCAGGCCTTCAAACAGATCCTGCCCCCGCACAGCCCCACCGATGCGCAACCACAGTCCCACGAAGGCTACGAATGGCTCTACGTGCTCTCCGGCCGGCTACGCCTACGGCTCGGCGAACACGACCTGATCCTCGAACCGGGCGAGGTGGCCGAGTTCGACACCCGGACACCACACTGCATCAGCAACCCCGACCCCGAACCCGCCGAGGTGCTCACCCTGTTCGGCCCGCAGGGCGAACGTCTGCACGTACGGGCCCGCCCCACCACCGATTGAACGAAAACCAAATCGGGGCGCGGCGTACGCCGCGCCCCGATGCTCCCAGGCCCCTTCCCGACCGGTGGGGCGAGAATGCGGTACGCCGACCTTCGGACCGACCGGACGGCAACTGGCTGCCCCCGCCGGGCCGTTGTCTACTGGCCGTGCACCACACCCTGCCCGTACACCGGTAACCGCGGCCGGTTCGCGCCGCCCCGCCGACCCCCGCCCGCTGGACCTGGCCGCCGCGACAACATCTCGCTCGGCCAGCGGACGAAGGGACGAAGCGAACAACAGCCGCTTCCCGTGGTAGGACTCAAAGACGGTACGTGGCCCACCCCCGCACTTGTCAACCCCGCCACCGACGAGTCGTCGCCGCACCTCGGCGTGTCGCACCAGCCGCACGGCACCAGCGTCAACCCAGCAGCGGCCGCAGCAACCCCCGCACCGCCACCGGATGCTCTCCCACCAGCAACCCCGCCGCAGCCAACACGTAGTCGACGTCCACCACCGGCCGCGCCGCCCGCGGCAACGCCCACCCACCGGCGTGATCGGACAACACCGCATCCAGCACACCGGTCGCGTCGTTGTCCCGGGCGTGCCGCAGCACCCCACCCGACCCGACCAGCAGCCGCACATCCCGCAGATCCCGCCCCGACCGCTCCCCGGTGCCCACCCCACGGGCATGTCGGCGCAACGCCACCGTCGCCGCCAACGCCGCGATCCGCGCATCCACCGCCCGCCCCGCAGCGTCGCCGGGAAGAAACCCCGGATCGGCGGCCCGCCGTGCCGCCTCCCCCACCAACCCGGCCCGCTCGTCCTGCCCCACCAGCCGTTCCTCGACCGCGGCCCGCACCACCCCCGGCGCACTCCACCGCATCCCCAGATCACCCTCGACCGTCCGGGCCCGCCACAACGAACCAGCCACCTCCCGACCCGGCCCGCTGGCCCGCTCGTCCGGCGTCAACACCGAATACACGTCCGTGGTGGCCCCACCCACATCGACCACCGCCAGATCACCACCGGCCACCTCGGCCAACGCCTCCACCCCGGTCAGCACCGCATCCGGAGTAGCCGCCCGCACCAACCCGGCGAACCGGCGCCCCCGCGACAGCCGTTTACCACCGATGACATGCCGCAGGAACACCTGCCGGATCGCCTCCCGCGCCGACAACGGCGCCAACACCCCGATGCGGGGCAGCACATTGTCGGCCACCGTCACCGGCACCCCAGCCTGCGCCAACACAGCGTGCAACTCGTCGCGGACATCGACGTTGCCGGCCAGCACCACCGGCACCCGGAACCGGGCCCGCGCCAACCGGGTCGCGTTGTGCGTCAACGTCTCGGCATCCCCGCCGTCGGTGCCACCGACGAGCAGCACCACATCCGGGCGGGCTGCCCGCAACGCCGTCAACTCGACCCGACCGAGCCGCCCGGCGGCCACATGCACCACGTCCGCGCCCGCCGACAACCCGACCCGCCGACCCGCCTGCGCGGTCACCAGCGGCTCGTAACCCACCACCGCCAGCCGCAGCCCACCCCCCGCCGACGAGCACACGAACCACGGCACGTCCCGCGACCCCAGGCCGGTCAGCGCCACCCCGACCGCCGCATCCAGACCGTGCAACACATCCGTGTCCACCGACGTGCGCACCGACGCCGACGCCACCAGGCCACCTCCGTCGAGGTCGACCACCACCACCTTGGTGAACGTCGACCCGACGTCGGCGCAGACCGCGACCCTCACGCCACCGGCGGAACGACCACCGTGCCGGTCGCCGTCACCGCCACCACCGGATCGGCCAACACCTCCGCCGCCGACCCACCACGATCCGGCCGCCCCCGACACACCACCCGCGCCTCGAAATCAAGGGTGCGGCTACGGGTACCCACCCGCGTCACCGTCGCCACCACCTCCAACACGTCACCGGCCCGCATCGGCGCCCGGAACTGCACATCCGAATAGGACGCGAACAAACCCTCATCCCCGTCGGTACGGATACACACCTCCGTGGCCACGTCACCGAACAACCCCAACGCGTACGCCCCGTCGACCAGATCACCGGCATAGTGGGCATGCGAATACGGCACATACCGCCGATGCGTCACCGTCAACCCGACCCGCGAATCAGTCATCACTGCACCCTCTTGTTCGTGATCAACGCGTGGACCAGGTAACTGGCCACCTCACCTGGCGTCGTCCCCCGACCGAAGATCCGATCCACACCCAACTCGGCGGTCATCGACTCGTCGAACCGCGGCCCACCGACGATCAGCAACGGCCGCCGACCAGCCGGCAACGCCTCCCGGAACGCCGCCGACATCTCCCGCGTGTTGTGCAGATGCGCATCCCGCTGCGTCACCACCTGCGACACCAACACCGCATCCGCCCGCTCGGCCCGAGCCGCCTCCACCAACTCCGGCACACTCACCTGCGCACCAAGATTGGTAACCTTCAACTCCCGGTAGTACTCCAACCCCTTCTCCCCCGCGATGCCCTTCACATTCAGAATCGCGTCGATGCCCACCGTGTGCGCGTCCGTACCGATACACGCCCCCACCACCGACAACTTGCGCCGCAACCGCCGCTTCACCACCGCGTTGACCTCCTTGGCGCTCAGCAGCGGAAAATCCCGCTCCACCACCTGCACCTTCACCAGGTCCACCAGATGGTTCACCCGCCCGTACACCACGAAGAAGGTGAACCCCTCACCCACCGGCTTCGCGTGCACCAGAAGCGCCGGATCAATGCCCATCTTGTTGGCCAACTGGACCGCCGCACCCTCGGCCCGCTTGTCATGCGGCACCGGCAACGTGAACGACACCTGCACCATGCCGTCACCAGTGGTGTCCCCGTACGGCCGCACCACCATCTTCTCGCTCATGCTGTGCCGGCTGGGCATGCCCTCACGGCCCTCGCTCCGCTCGGTGCCTTCGCTCATGACGGCTGCTCCAGAATCTCCGTGGCCGGGTTGTAGTAGTCCGCCTCGTGCCGGGCCACCCCGTCCAGGCCCTTCCCACGGTCCGCCGGCCGCTTCATGATCCCGAACGTGCCCTCCGCGATCGCCGTCAGCAACGACTGATCCCCGATCCGCTCCAGCAGATCCACCGCCTCACCGAGCACCCGGTGCGCCCGCTGCTGGATGAACCCACCCGGCGCCGGCACGAAATCCTCGTGCAACCCGCCCGCCGCGCCCAGCACATACCGCACGTTCTGCAACGCGATGTCCCGATCCGACAACCACGGCGTCACCACCGCCTCGGTCATCATCCCGACCAGCAGAATGCCCTGCCCCGTCATCGTGCCGACCAGATTGAAGAACCCGTCGAGCAGATTGCCCCGGAACACGTCACCGGTCATGTGCTTCGTCGGCGGCATCCACTTCAACGGCGCATCCGGAAACAACTCCCGCGCCAACAACGCATGCGCCAACTCCAACCGCAACGACTCCGGCACATCCGGGTTGATCTCGAACGCGTGCCCCAACCCCAACTGCCAGTCCGCCAACCCCGCCTCATGCGCGAAGTACTCGTTCAACAACTGCGACACCGTCACCGTGTGCGCCTCGTCCACCGCATCAGCGGTGGTCAGATAATTGTCCTCACCGGTGTTGATGATGATCCCCGCCCGCGCGTGCACCTGCCGCGAGAACCGCTGATCCACAAACGTCCGAATCGGATTGATGTCCCGGAACAAAATCCCGTACATCGAGTCGTTGAGCATCATGTCCAACCGCTCAAGACCCGCGAGCGTCGCCATCTCCGGCATGCACAACCCCGACGCGTAGTTCGTCAGCCGCACATACCGACCCAACTCCTTCGACGACACATCCAACGCCGCCCGCATCAACCGGAAATTCTCCTGCGTCGCGTACGTACCCGCGAAACCCTCCCGCGTCGCCCCCTCCGGCACATAGTCCAACAACGACTGCCCCGTCGACCGGATCACCGCGATCACATCCGCCCCGGCCCGCGCCGCCGCCTGCGCCTGCGGAATGTCCTCGTAGATGTCCCCCGTCGCCACGATCAGATAGATCCACGGCCGCCGCACCGGATCCCCGAACCGCCGCACCAGCCGCTCCCGCTCGGCCCGCCGCCGATCGATCTGCCGAACCCCCGCCCCGACCGCCCTACGCGCCGCCCGCCGCGCCGCCGTCGCCGCCCGCCCCGACGGCAACTCGAACCGCACCGAACCCGCCGCCGCCTTCTGCGCCAACAACGTCACATCGGTGATCTGCTCACGCGCCAGCGCATCGAACACCGGCACCGCCACCCCATGCCCCAACCCCACATCCGCCACCACGGCATCCACCAGCCGATTCACCCACGGAATACCATCCGGATCGGCACCGGCAACCCCCGCCAGCCGCAACACCGCACGCTCCACCGACACCGTGGTATGGCTACGCGCCAACTCCACCACCGGCCGCCCCGCCCGACGCGCCAACTCCCGCGCCCGCGCCACCAGCACCGGATCCAGATCAAGCTTGCCTGTCACGAAATCCCTTCCCGCCGATAGATCACGTCACCGCGCAACACCGTCGCCCGACACACCGGCAACGGCGTCGGATCCTGCGCACCCCGCAACTCCGGATCCTCGGCCTGCAACACCGGCAGACCCCGCTCCACCCCCGCCGGCGTCGACCACACCGCAAACGTCGCCGGCGCACCCAACGCCAACACCCCCTCACTGTCCAGATGCACCGCCCGCCACCCACCCCGGGTATGCGCCGCGAACGCCGCCCGAACACTCATCCGCTGCACCGGACTGTGATGCGCCGCCGCCGCCCGCACCGAACCCCACGGATCCAACGGCGTCACCGGCGAATCCGAACCGAACGCCAACGCCACCCCCACCCCATGCATCGCCCCCAGCGGATTCGACGCCAACGACCGCTCCAACCCCAACCGCGCCTCATACATCCGCCCCGCACCACCCCACAACCGGTCGAACGCCGGCTGCACCGACGCCACCACCCCGTACTCCACGAACCCGGCGATCAACCGCCGATCCATCACCTCCGCATGCTCCACCCGATGCCGCGCCGCACGCACCCGATCCGTACCCAGCCGCCGCGCCGCCCCGGCGAACCCCTCCAGCACCGTCGAGATCGCCGCATCCCCGATCGCATGGAACCCGCCCTGCATCCCGTGCGCCGCACAGTCCAACAGGTGATCACGCACCTGCTCCGCGCTCAGATAACCGTGCCCGCACCCGTCACCGTCGACGTACTCCCGCGACAGATACGCCGTACGCGACCCCAACGCACCGTCCGCGAACAGATCACCACCCGCGCCCACCGCACCCAACTGACGAGCCCGCGCCGCACCACCCAACTCACCCCAGTACCCGTACACCTCCGGCACCCCCGCACCCGAGATCGACAACAGCCCGGTGAAATCCTCCTCGTCGGAGATCTCCGGCCCACCACACTCGTGCACCGCCGCGATCCCCAACGACGCCGCATGCTCCAGCGCCACCCGCTGCGCCGCCACCCGCTGCGCCCGCGTCACCGAAGCCCGCGCCACCGCCCGCACCACATGATGCGCGTCCAACCGCAACCAACCCGAACCGTCGTACCCGGACACCGCCGCAGCCTGCGGACACGCCGCCAACAACGCCGACGACACCAACGCCGAATGAATCGACGCCTGCGACAAATACACCCGCCGCCCACCGGCCGCCCGCCCCAACTCCACCGCCGAAGGCGGCTGCGGCACCGCCCACGTCGACTCGTCCCAACCGTGCCCCAACACCACCGCATCGGCCGGCAACCCCGCCGCGAACACCGCCACCGCGTCCAACAACTCACCGGCCGACCGCACCCCGGACAGATCCAGCCCCGACAACGCCAACCCGGTGTCACTGACATGCACGTGCGCATCCACGAACGCCGGCGTCACCAGCGCCCCGGCCAACTCCACCACCCGGTCCGCGCCCGGCGCATCCGCATCAGCACCCAACCAGGCAATCCGCCCATCCCGTACCAACAGCGCGGTAGCGGACGGATCCGCCGGACAATGCAGCACACCGCCGCGATACAACGTCGAGGGACTGCTCACCGAGGGGTTGTTCGTCATGGCCTCAGTCTGCCGCCAACCGCGCCTCGAAGAGCCCACGCACCCCCGGCTCACTGCGCAGCAACCCCAACGCCAACTCCGCGTGCCCCGGCACATACCCGTTACCGACCAGCATCGTCACATCCGCCGCCAGGCCCTCGGCCCCCAACGCCGCCGCCGAGAAACTCGTCGCCATCGAGAAAAAGATCACCGTGCCGCCGTCCGTCGTCGCCAGCACCGCCCCGTGCTCGCAACCCGGCACATCCACGCAGACCACCGTCACATCCGCCGGCACCTCCAGCGCGGACGTCACCGCCGTGGACAACGCCACCGGATCCCGGGCATCGGCCACCACCACCGCATCGCACAGCCCCGCCGCCACCAGCGCGTCACGCTCCGCCGACACCGGCACCACCCCGACCGTACGGCCCGCCCCCGCCTGCCGCGCGGCGGCCAGCGACAGCGAGCCACTCTTGCCCGCACCACCGATCACCGCCACCGTCACCGGCCGGGCATCCCCCGCCCGCTCGGCCACATACCGCGACACCACCCGCGCCGTCAACGCCGGCGCACCACACACGTCCAACACCGCCAGTGACAACTGCGGATCCAGATCCTCCGGCAGCACCGCCGCGATCGACCGGGCGAACAGGATCGCCCACCCGTCACACGGCACCTGCTCGCTGAGACCGTCCCAGCGGGCCAACCCATCGGTCACCACCAGCGGAGTCAACGTCAACGACACCAACGTGGCCACCCGCTCCCCCGCCTTGAGGCCCAAGGGCGAACGCCGACCGGCCTCCTCGACCGTGCCGATCAACATGCCACCCGACCCGGTGACCGGATTCTGCATCTTCCCCCGAGTCGAGATGATCTCCAGCACCTCGGCGCGGACCGCATCACCGTCACCGCCGTGCTTGCCGAACAGCTGGCGGAAACTCGCCGCGTCCAGGTTCAGCCGCTCCACCCGGATGCGCACCTCGTTCGCCGCGATCTCCGGCCGCGGGTCCAGCCGCCAGGCAGCCTGCGGCAGCACCCCCGCCGGTTCCACGACGCGGTGCATACCCACCGGTGACGTCACGCCGACCTCCCCTGTCCGACCGCCTGAACCCCGGACCGAGGCTCGCGAGGCGGGAAAACTTACGGCAGAATAATTTCTAGACCGGATATTTTCCAGTACCCTTCGTTACTTCGATCGACCACAACCACTAGGAGGGGCCGTGACCCAGACCCACCCGCCGGTGCAGAGCACCCCGGCACCCCAGCCGGCCCCCACCGACACCACCGGCCAGCCCTACGAATACCGCCGCACCCCACTCGTCGAACCCGACTGGACCCGCTTCCCCGGCTGGCGCCACGTCACCCGCGACCAGTGGGAAAACGCCCAATGGCAACGCGTCAACTGCGTCAAGAACGTCAAACAGCTGCGCACCGTACTCGGCGACACCGTCGACGAAAGCTTCTACGCCGACCTGGAAGCCGACCAACGCGCCATGGCCACCATGTCCATGCTGGTGCCGCCACAGATGATCAACACCATGGTGCCGTACGCACCGCCGACCACCGAGACACTGCTCGCCGACCCCATCCGGCGCTACATGATCCCGGTCGCCTCCGACCGACGCACCGACTGGCCGTCACACCCGTACGCCAGCCGCGACTCCCTGCACGAACACGACATGTGGGTCGCCGAAGGCCTCACCCACCGCTACCCCACCAAAGTCCTCGCCGAACTGCTCGCCACCTGCCCCCAGTACTGCGGCCACTGCACCCGCATGGACCTGGTCGGCAACTCCACCCCCGCCGTCGACAAGCTCAAACTCAGCCTCAAACCCGTCGACCGCTACGACGCCCACATCAGCTACCTCAAAGCCCACCCCGGCGTACGCGACGTGGTCGTCTCCGGCGGCGACGTGGCCAACGTGCCCTGGCGCAACCTCGAGTCCTACCTGATGCGCCTGCTGGAGATCCAGACCATCCGCGACATCCGACTCGCCACCAAGGCCCTCATGGGTCTGCCCCAGCACTGGCTTCAGCCCGACGTCGTCGAGGGTCTGGAACGCGTCGCCCGCACCGCCGCCCGACGCGGGGTCAACCTGGCTATCCACACCCACGTCAACCACGCCCAGTCGCTGACCCCACTGGTCGCCAAGGCCGCCCAGACCGCCCTCGACGTCGGCGTACGCGACGTGCGCAACCAGGGCGTCCTCATGCGCGGCGTCAACGCCACCAGCAAGGACCTGCTCGACCTGTGCTTCGGCCTACAGGGCGAAACCGGCATCCTGCCCTACTACTTCTACATGTGCGACATGATCCCCAACGCCGAACACTGGCGGGTCCCGGTCTGGCACGCCCAGCAGCTCCAGCACGACATCATGGGCTACCTGCCCGGCTACGCCACCCCCCGGATCGTCTGCGACGTGCCGTTCGTCGGCAAGCGCTGGGTGCACATGGTCACCGAGTACGACCGTGAGCGCGGCATCTCGTACTGGACCAAGAACTACCGCACCTCCATCGAGTCCGCCGATCTGGCGGCGTTGAGCAAGCGGTACGCCTACTACGACCCGATCGACACGCTGCCCGAGGCCGGTCAGCAGTGGTGGCGGACCCACCGCGACGACTGACGCCCGACGACACGTACCGCTAGGGGCCCCCGGACAACTCCGGGGGCCCCTAGCATCGTTCGTCACCGGTCGAAGGCGTTCTTCGCCTTGCCCTTCATGTCCTCGCCCGCCTGCCGCGCGCGAGCCTCGGCCTGCTTGCCGGCGCCCTCGGCACGCATGCGCTCGTTGTCGGCCATGTCGCCGATGCGCTCCTTGGCGGTGCCGCTCATCTCTTCGACCTTGTTCTTCGCCTTGTCGATGAAGCTCATCTCGCCTCCTCTGCTCGGCCGGGACGGGTGAGCCCCGCATCGTTGGTGTCCCCGGGCGCCGTCGGTGAAAACCCTGTGTCGGTCAGCACATCGCGTAAGGCATCCTAGGATGCTAGGTGATCGGTCGGGGACGACGACTGGTTGACTGGGCCGATGGGACAGATCACGCTCATCCGACACGGCGCAACCACCTGGAGCACCAGTCGCCGGCACACCTCGTACACCGACCTGGCGCTGACCGACGACGGCGAGCGACAGGCCCGCTCCCTCGGCCCCGTCCTGGCCGGCCGACGATTCGTCGCGGTGCTCACCAGCCCTCGGCAACGGGCGACACACACCGCCCGACTGGCCGGCCTGACCATCACCGACACCGACGAGGGCCTGGCGGAATGGAACTACGGCGAATACGAGGGGCGAACCACCGCCGAGATCCACCACGACCAGCCGAACTGGAACGTCTGGACCGACGGCTGCCCAGGCGGGGAATCCCCCAGCGAGGTAGGCGAACGCGTCGACCGTCTGCTGGCCGGCTTGCAACCCCTCCTCGACCAGGGTCCCGTCGCCCTCGTCGGGCACGCCCACTCGCTGCGCGTGCTGGGCGCCCGGTGGATCGGCCTGCCACCGTCAGCCGGCGGACTGCTGCGGTTGGACACCGCCACCCTCAGCCTGCTCGGCCACGAACACGGGCGGCGGGTCATCCTCCACTGGAACAACCCGCCCGCCGCACCGCTGACCGAAACGGTGGTCGCCACCACGGCCCGACACTGACCTGGAACGTGCCGCCCTGGATCGACCCGTCACTGACCACAACGGCGACTGGCTCCGGCATCCAGCGCGCATACCACGCCGAATGCCGGAGCCAGTCGCCGGCCGGATCAGAGGTGACGATTCGCCTCGTCCAGGAAGTGCTGTGCGTACCCCTCGGCCGGAATGTCCCCGAGGTAGTACTTCTTCAGATCGTGCCGGGTGGCCGCGAGCGGGTCGCTGCCGAGCAGGTCGTCCAGCACCTGGTCCAGGTTCTCCACCCGCCCGGCGTGCGCGTCGATCACATATGACGCCCGGGCCAGCGGGAAGGCGTCGGTGAACCGGTCGGCCGGGGTCGAGACCGCGACCATGGCGAACGGCTTCTCCGAGTAGAGGTAGTCAGCGACCACACTGGACACGTCCGACACCATCGCGTCCGAGGCGTTGAAACAGTCCACCACCGACATCTTCGTCTCGGCCTCGGCGCCGAACACGTGCTTGCGGCCACTGGACCGACGGTCCTCGGCGAGCAGCGCCTTGATCCGCTCCGACTCGTGCGTCAACGCCGTCGAGCGCATCGTGTACGGGTGCGGCCGGAACACGATGCTGCATCCCCGCGAGACCAACGCCTTGACGATGTCGTAGCCCACCAGCAGCGACGAGTAGTTCGAATCGGCGTAGAAGCCAGCCCAGGTCGGGGCGTACAGGACCCGAGGCGCGGTCAACGAGGCGATCGGGGCAGCCGCGATGGCGACGTTCTCCACCTGCGGGCGCCCGACGATGCTGAACATCTCCGCCGGCATGCTCACGCCGTTGGCCGCGAACCGGTCGACCGCGGCCTGGCCGGCGACGAAGTTCTTGTCGTACATCCGGAAGACCGGGTTGTGGCTCGGCACCTTGTCGCTGTCACCGTGGTTGAGCTGGATGTGCGTCAGGTTCGTGTACCGCACGAGGTGGTTGTTCTTCGTGGCGGTGTTGACGTAGAAGGCCGCCCGCAGCGACGGGACGACCACGTCGTCGATCTGGGTCAACCCCGACCGCAGCACCACCGGCGCCGTGGTCAGGCGCAGCACCTCGTTGAAGTTGGCCTCGGAACGCACCAGCACGAAGAACTTCTTGCCGAGCCGTTCCAGGTAGGGCAGCCACATCCCGACCTGGTACGCGGTACCGGCCGGTGCGTCCCAGTGCAGCAGGAAGACCGGTTCATAGGCGGCCAGCGCGGCGTTCAACCTCGTCTCGCTGGCGTGCCGGGCCCGTACCCGGGTCACCGCCTGCCAGCCGGTGAACGCGACCAGGGCGAGCGCGGCGGCCGACACCACCAGCGAGATCACCTCGACGGTGCCGACGAACGCGCAGCCGAGCGCGACCAGCACCGCGACACCGTTGACCAGCACGGCGCGGCTGGTGTTGGGCCGCAGGTTGGGGCGCAGACCGCTGCCGCGCAGGTTGGCCGACACCGGGTAGACCGACCGGGAGGTGGCCGTCACCGCGGGCTCGGCGAGGACGGCCAGGGCCGCGACGCCGACCCCCAGGGCCAGGATGATGTCCAGACCGGAGTGCACCACGCCGAGCAGGTAGGCGCAGGCCAACAGGAGCAGTCGGGCCACCATCGTCGAGCCGGAGGCGGCCGGGCCGCCGCGCAGCGCGGTGCGCCACGTGTAACCGATCAGGCCGACCGCGACCAGCGCCGGGGCCAGCGCCCACAGCGGCGAGTCCGCCACCGCCGCCAGCAGCAGGGCGACCAATGCCGCCACCTCGGCCGTCAGGGTGGGTAGTCGGCCCGCCAGCCACCCCCGTAGCCCGGACTTGGCGGTCACCGCCGAACGCCCGTCGACGTGCCGTTCATCCGCAGTACCCGGCTGACCCGGCCGCGCCAGCTCGCCAGGAAGGTCTGCTGAGCCTTGAGTTCCTTCTCCAACTGGGTTACCCGCTCCTCGAGTGACTTGTATCCGCGGGGCTCGCGGAAGGGAGGTTCGAAGTCGTAGGCAGGTCGCGCCAGGTCACCATCGTGGCCCTGCCGCAGCCAGCGCAGGCGCGACATGACCTGTCGGCGCCCGACGGTGTCCGAGGCCATCAGCGTGTGCACCGGACCGGGGAACTTGGCGGAGGCGAGCGCCTTGTCGTAGGCGGGGTTCTCCTTGCCCGGCTGGAACACGTGCTCAAGGCCGTTGTGCTCAAGGAACCGCAGGTAGGTCTCGAAGGTCGGCACCTGACGCGACGCGAAGCCGTCGAAGTCGGCCTCCTCGTAGAGCCGCTGCGCGTCGACGTCCGGCGGCAGGTCGGCGTAGAGGCGGTACGGGATGCCGTGGTACTCGGCGAGCTCGACCGTGCGCGAGTCGTGCGCCAACACGACCGCCGGCGTCCCGGCCAGTACGGCGGCGACGTTGCCGTGGATGCGGGTACCGAAGGCGAAGTGCTGCTCGGCCATGAATTCGACCCAGGTCGAGGCGTCCACGAAGAAGCGCATCCGGTCGTTCTCGTACAGCGGATGCTCGGTGTGGATCGGCATCCGCTTGTTGCCGACCTTGGCCGGGTTCTCCCCCCAGAGCATCAGGGCGAGACGGTGATGCTGCTGCGGCACGATGACGCTGTTCGGGTAGCGGTCGGTGTTCGCCTCAACCAGCCGGTCCACCCCCTTGACCTTCGGGGTGTACGAGATGGCCAGCGGGCTGTCGTAGCGCAGGTGCCCGACCTTGCGCACCAGCGGCCCGAGCGGTCCGTTGCCGAACATCGACGGGCAGCCGATGACCCGCACGTGCTCGTCACCGAAGCCGAGGTACTTCAGCATCCGGGCGGTGTACTCACCGCGTACCCCGATCGAGGCGGAGCGGTCCAACACGGCCCGGGTGAACCGGGTGACGATCCGCTTGTACTCGTCGGGGAGGGAGTCGAACTGGGTGCCGTACGGCAGCTGGGCGCCGATGCCGACCACCGTGACGGGAATGGTCAGCTTCTCCACGACCTTGGCGAGCCGTTCCAGGTGCGGCAGGAACGAGTCCCGGTAGGAATTCGCCATCGGCAGTACGAACCGGTCGAACTCCTCGTTCGTCCGCTCGATGTACCGGCCCAGGTGAACCGGACGTTCGTGCACGTACGAGTTGGCGACCAGTTCGGCGTCGGGCACGCTCAGCGCCCGGAAGACCGCGCTGTAGAAGAGCATGTTGCCGGAGTTCGACCCGAACACACCAAGCCGCGAAGTGGCCAGACTCTGCTCGTGGGACAGCACTGTCGCCGGGTGCTTGCCGGCGCGGACGAGGATGCGGGTCACGACCGGACTCCGGACCCTGTGTGGCTGAATCGCGACCATAGCGGTCGGAACATCTCATCCTCCCCTTGACGACATACCGATTGACCCGGTGCCGCGGCACCACCAGGGAACACCGCGCGCCGGCTCGCGCCGCTCACGATCGGGTCTCACTTCCGCAGAATCAGGGATGGATCCTAGCTCCGTATCCCCGAAGTTCACCGCACCGGGGTCGGATGTTCTTGATCATCTCGTCCTATTTCACACAAACGCCTCAGCTTGGATTCGCGCCGCTCCCGACCCGCCTGGTCAGGCGACTCACGCGCCGCGCAACGGACCCGGCTACGGGCCGGACGACTCGGCGGCGACACCACGCAGCCGATGCTGGTTCGGCTGCTGCGCGGTCTTCGGCGGGCGGTGCTCGTACGGCGTGGAGAGCACCACCGTCGTCCGGGTGGTGACGTTTGCCGAGGTCCTGATCTCCTGGAGCACCCGTTCCAGGTCCGCCGGACCGGCCACCCGCACCAACAGCAGGTAGAAGTCCTCACCCGCCACCGAATAGCACGAGTCGATCTCCGGCAGATGGGCGAGCCGTTCCGGCGCGTCGTCGGGCTGCGAGGGATCGAAGGGCCGGATCGCCACGAAGGCGGTCAGCGGCAGGTCGAGCGACTCGAAGGACACCCGCGCCGCGTAGCCCTTGATGACACCACGCTGCTCCAGCCGGCGTACCCGCTGGTGCACCGCCGAGACCGACAGGCCAACCCGCTCCGCGAGGTCCGTGTACGACAGCCGACCGTCGACGGTCAGTGCCGCCACGATGGCCCGATCGATCTCCTCCACGGCGTGCAACCTACCCGGAAAGCGCCCGACATGCGACGTTCAGCCCTTCGCCAGCGCCCGGGAAATCACCATTCGCTGGATCTGATTGGTGCCCTCGACGATCTGCAACACCTTGGCCTCCCGGAAGTAACGCTCCACCGGGTGGTCGGCCACGTAGCCGGCGCCGCCGAGCACCTGCACCGCGTCGGTGGTCACCCGCATCGCCACGTCGGTGGCGAACAGCTTCGCCTTGGCCGCCTCGATCGAGTACGGCCGGCCGGCGTCCCGTAGCCGCGCCGCGGCCAACGTCAACGCCCGGGCCGCGGAGATCTGGGTGGCCAGGTCGGCCAGGGTGAACCCGAGGCCCTGGAAGTCGATGATCGAACGGCCGAACTGCTGGCGCTGGCGGGCGTAGTCGACCGCGTAGTCCAACGCCGCCTGGGCCAGCCCCACCGCGCAGGCGGCGATACCGAGCCGGCCGGAGTCCAGCGCCGCCATGGCGATGGTGAAGCCGTTGCCCTCGCCGCCGATCAGCCGGCCGGTCGGCACCCGGGCGTCGTCGAAGACGAGTTGCGCCACCGGCGAGGACCGCAGCCCCATGGTGCGCTCGGCGACCTGCGGTGCGATGCCCGGCGTGGCCCGGTCGGCGAGCAGGCAGGAGATCCCCTTCGGGCCCGCGCCGCCGGTGCGGCAGAAGATGTTGTAGAAGTCCGCCGTGTGGGCATGGGTGATCCACGCCTTGGTGCCGGTGACGACGTAGTCGTCCCCGGACCGGACCGCCTTGGTGGTCAGCGCCGCAGCGTCGGATCCACCCTGCGGCTCGGAGAGGCAGTACGCGCCCAGCAACTCACCGCCGATCATGTCCGGCAGCAACTTGCGCTGCTCGTCGGTGCCGAACGCGGCGACCGGGTAGCAGGACAGGGTGTGCACGCTGACCGCCTCGGCGACGGCGAGCCAGCGGCTGGCCAGGATCTCCAGCACCTGAAGGTAGACCTCGTACGGCTGGGCGGCGCCGCCGTGTTCCTCGGCGTACGGCAGCCCCAGCAGGCCGGCCCGGCCCAGGGTGCGTAGCACCTCCCGGGGGAACTCGGCACGCTGTTCGTACTCGACCACCTTCGGTGCGAGTTCCCGGTCGGCGAGTTCGGTGGCCAACTCCAGCAGGTCGTGTGCCTCTTCGGTGGGCAGGATCCGCTCGACGGTCATAGCTCGATCAGCTCCGTGGTGGTGGTGTTGAGCCGCCGTACGCCGTCGGCCGTGCAGACGACGATGTCCTCGATCCGGGCGCCGTGCCGACCGGCGAGGTAGATCCCCGGTTCCACGGAGAACGCCATCCCCGCGACCAGCGGGCGGTCGTTGCCGGCCACCACGTACGGCTCCTCGTGGCCGTCCAGGCCGATGCCGTGGCCGGTACGGTGCAGGAAGGCGTCACCGTGGCCGGCGGCCGCGATCGGCTCCCGGGCGGCGGCGTCGACCGCCTCGGCGGTCACACCCGGTCGGACCGCCGTTACCGCGGCGTGCTGCGCGTCGCGCAGCACCGGGTAGTAGTCGACGAACTCGGCCGGTGGGCGGCCACCGGCCACATAGGTGCGGGTGCAGTCGGAGCGGTAGCCCGAGGGCATGGTGCCGCCGATGTCCACCACCACCGGCTCCCCCACGCCGATCGGTCGGTCGGAGGTGCCGTGGTGCGGGCTGGCCCCGTTCGGGCCGGCGGCGACGATGACGAAGTCGACGGTGACGTGCCCGGCGGCGCGGATCGCCGCGGCGATGTCGGCGGCCACCTCGACCTCGGTACGCCCCGGCCGCAGCCACTCCCCCATGCGCTCGTGCACCGCGTCGATGGCCGCTCCGGCCTCGGCCAGCGCGGCGATCTCGGCGGGCGACTTGACGATCCGCAGTTCCCGCAGCACTTCGGAGGCGAGCCGTTGCCGGGCACCGGGCAGTGCCGCACGCAGCGCGAGGACCTGCTCGGCCCACATCCGGTCGGCCAGCCCCACCGCGTCGACCGCCCCGTCGAGCGCTGCGGTGACCAGCGGGTACGGGTCGGTGCCGTCGGCGTGGTCGACGATGCGTACGCCGGTGGCCGGCGCCGGGGACGCCTCGGCCGCCGGCCGTTCCAGGGTCGGCACGATCAGCGTCGGCTCACCCTCGGCGGGCAGCACCAGCAGGGTCAGCCGCTCACCGGCGTGCGCGTCGTAGCCGGTGAGGTAGCGCAGATCGGAGCCGGGGCTCAGCAGCAGGGCGTCCAGTCCGGCGGCGGCGATGGCGTGCTGCGCGGCGACCAGCCGCTGCGGCGGGTAAAGTTCGTCGATTCCCACCCACACAGCTTAACGGTCGTTCAAGGGTGGGTTTGTGGACGGTCGCTTCTACGTCGAGCGCGCAGCCCCACCCAACCGGTCAGGAATCGAGAAGTACCGCCGCCGGATCACGAGCAAGCTTGCCCCAGGACATCCCGCCCGACGCAGCTCGCCGGGCCGGGCAGCTCATCTTCTCACGGAGGTCGACGTGCACTGGAACAACGCTGTCCGGAAGACCCACCGATGGACGTCCCTCACGTTCGTCGGGACCGTCATCGTCGCCTTCGTCGCCGCCGCCCAGACCGAACCCGCCGAGTGGCTTTTCTACCTACCACTGCCCCCGCTGGCCCTGCTCCTGCTCACCGGGCTGTACCTGTTCGTGCTGCCGTACGCCCGCAGGCGGCGGGGCGGACAGCGTGCCACCTGCGGAGGATGAGCTCATGCTGTACTGCCAGCCGCTCCGGAGGAAAGCGGGTTCTGCGTGGACCAGACGGCGGGGAACCGCACTCCGGTGAGGTTTTCGGAGACGGCCCACAGCCGTTGCTGGACGGCCACCTCGTACGACTCCGGGCTGGAGGTGACCAGCCGGGGGTGGCCCATGATCTCGTTGCGTCCGCCGGGACCGTAGTACTGGCCGCCGAGCACGGCGGGGTCGGTGGCGGCGCGCAGGGTCGGCAGCGCGCCCATCGCCGGCGTCTGGGTGATCAGCGGCGCGAGCCAGGTGAGCGGAAGCCGGAGGGCTGCGGGGGTGTTGCGGGCGAGCTCGGTGCTGGACATGCCGGGGTGCGCGGCCACCGCGACGGTGGTGCCGTGCCTGGCGAGGCGGCGCTGCAGCTCGTACGTGAACATCAGATTGGCCAGCTTGGACTGCCCATAGGCGGCGACCCGACCGTACGACCGCTCGAACTGAAGGTCGTCGAAGTGGATCGCGGCTCGGATGCGGTGGCCGGTGCTGCTGACCGTCACCACGCGCGAGCCGGGCACCGGCAGCATCAGGTCCAGCAGCAGCCCGGTGAGCGCGAAGTGGCCGAGGTGGTTGGTGCCGAACTGCAGCTCGAAGCCGTCCCGGGTGGTCTGCTTCGGGGTGTACATCACGCCAGCGTTGTTGATCAGCAGATCGAGCCGGTCGAGCCGGGACCGCAGCGCCGCCACCGCGGTCCGGACGGAGTCGAGCGAGGTCAGATCCAGCGCCTGCACGGTCACGTCGCCGGTCATGCGGGCCGCGGCCTGCTCCCCCTTCTCGACGTCACGCACGGCGAGCACCACGGACGCCCCGCGCTCGGCGAGCGCCTTGGCGGTCTCGTACCCCAGCCCGGTGTTGGCCCCGGTCACCACGGCCACCCGCCCGCGCTGGTCCGGAATGTTCGTTGTCGTCCACTTCTCGCCCATGTCAGGCCCCCATCGCATAACGTACCGAAGGTATCTTGTGCCTGAAGACGCTAAAGTACTTTCGGTACGTTGTCAACGTACCGGAGGTACGCAAGCTAGGCTGGCGATCGTGACTTTCCAGCGGGCGCGAACCGAGGAACAACGGGAGATCCGCCGACGAGCGATCCTCGACGTGGCATCGGCGATGCTCGACGAAATGCCCGTGGCCGCAGTCACCCTGAACGAGCTCAGCCGCCGGGTGGGCCTGGCGAAGCCGAACGTGCTGCGCTACTTCGAGTCCCGTGAGGCGGTGCTGCTGGAACTGCTGGACCACTTCCTGCGGGAATGGCTGACGGAACTGGCAGGCGAGCTGGCCGCCGGCATCGACGAGAATCTACCAATGGCCGAGCGGGCGACAGCGGTGGCCGAGATCCTCAGCCGCTCACTGTCCGACCGAGTGGTGCTGTGCGACCTCTTCGGCGCACAGGGCAGCGTCCTGGAACACAACGTCTCCGTCGAGGTCGTAGCACGCTACAAGCGCGCCTCCCTGGACCGCCTGACAACCATGACCGCCCTGATCCAGAAGTACCTGCCGGAGCTGGGCGAGAACGCGACACTGTTCAGCCTGCAGACCATGGTCATGGCCGGCGCGCTGTCGGCGTACAGCACACCCCCACCCAGCCTGGAGGCGGCCTACCAGGCCGAACCCGACCTGGCCCGCTTCAGGATGGATCTCAAGGACTCCTTGAAGCTGGCCCTGACCGCAACCCTCCTGGGCGTGCTACCTCGGCGCTGACCTGCGTCGCACCGACCAGGCCAGAAATCCCTACAGCACCTCGCGCCATCTTGCCGCCGTCGGTGACGCGACGCTGTGAGCCTGCCCCGGATCTTGTAGAGACCGTGCTCAGCCAGCCCCACGTGCAGGGCCGCGCCAACGCCGCCGTACGCGTGCCAGCCTGGGCGGTCGCGGCCGATTAGCCGGCTTTCCGGAACTTCCGGAGAACTTCCGGAAGCTATTGACGTGTTCGAAACGCCGTTGCAATACTCCGAGCGCGATGGCATCAAGTCCTGTCGATTAAAACCATGCGTCGTCAGGTGCCATCCGCCCCAAGGAGGACCTGCGCATGTACGAAAGTATCGGCGGCTCCCGCCGCCCGTCCGCCCCCCGAAAATCGCGCCTCACCGTCCGGTTGGCCGCGCTCGCCTCCACCGTGGCGCTGAGTGCCGCCGGTCTCGCGATCGCCGCCACTCCGTCCAGCGCCGCCGTCTGCAACGGGTACGTCGGCATCACCTTCGATGACGGGCCGACCGGCAGTACCAGCGCACTGCTGTCCGTGCTTCGCGCGAACGGCGTACGGGCGACCATGTTCAACGTCGGGCAGACCGTGCAGAGCAACCCGTCCGCCGCGCGGGCCCAGGTCGACGCGGGCATGTGGGTGGCCAACCACAGTTGGAACCACGCGCACATGACCTCGATGAACCAGAGCCAGATGCAGTCGGACCTCTCCCAGACCAACTCGGCGATCCAGGCGGCGACCGGCGTCCGGCCGCAGTTGTTCCGCCCGCCCTACGGGGAGACCAACTCGACTCTCCAGTCGGTCGCCGCGTCGCTTGGCCTGCGCCAGGTGATCTGGGACGTCGACTCCCAGGACTGGAACGGCGCCAGCGTCAGCCAGATCGTCTCCAACGCCAGCCGTCTCCAGGCCGGCCAGGTGATCCTGATGCACGACGGCATTCAGAACACCCGCAACGCGATTCCGCAGATCATGGCAAACCTGAGCAGCCGTAACCTCTGTCCGGGCATGATCTCACCGAGCACCGGCCGAGCGGTGGCACCGGACGGCACTCCGCCCCCGACCACGCCTCCGCCGACCACTCCGCCGCCGACCACGCCTCCGCCCTCCGGCTCCGCCAGCCAGATCGTCGGTAGCCAGTCGGGTCGATGCATCGACGTACCCAACGCCTCCCAGAACAACGGCACCCGGGTACAGCTCTACGACTGCCACGGACAGTCCCACCAAGCCTGGACCTACACCGCAGACAAACAACTACGGGTGTACGGCAACATGTGCCTCGACGCAGCAGGCTCCGGAAACGGCGCCGCCGTCCAAATCTACGCCTGCCACGGCCAAGGCAACCAGCAATGGAACGTCAACTCCAACGGCACCATCAGCGGCGTCCAGTCCGGACGCTGCCTGGACGCCTGGAGCACCGCCAACGGAGCGCAGGTCCAGCTCTACGACTGCCACGGCGGCACCAACCAGCGATTCAGCCTCGTCGCACGATGAGCATCGCTGATCCACTGTTCGCCGGCAGCCAGGACGACAGGCTGGCGGGCTAGGCCCAAGAACCGGACCGAAACCGGGCGGGCTCGACCTCACGTCGGGCCCGCCCGCTCGGCACACCATTTGGGTGTGAACCAAGGGATCCGATCAACCGATCAGCCAGAGGCAGAACGGGTGACCGTCCGGGTCCAGGCAGACCCGGACGTCCTCCTGCGGCTGGTAGTCGGCCAGGGTGGCGCCGCAGGCCAGCGCGTGATCGAGCGCGGCGGCCAGATCCGTGACGCCGATCTCCAGGTGCATCGACATCTGCTGCCGGCCCGGCTCGGCCGGCCAGGTCGGGCGGACGTACGCCCGCTCGCGCTGGAAGGAGAGCCCCACCCCGCCGTCGGCGTTGCGCAGGATGACATCGTCGGCCTGCTCGTCCGCGATCTCCCAGCCGAGCAGCCGCACGTAGAAGCGGGCCAGCGCAGCCGGGTCGGGAGTGTCCAGGTTGACCGTGGTCAGCGTCAGCCGGGCGGGTACGGACATCGAAATCCTCCTGATCGTGCCGGGCGCACCGAATGTCGGTGGGATGTGCCAGGCTGTCGGACGTGGCACAGCAGACCCCGATCATGCTCATCGACACGCCCAGTCTCTACTTCCGCGCGTACTTCGGCATTCCCGAGTCCGCCGCGAAGACCGCCGACGGCCAGCCGGTCAACGCCGTACGCGGACTGCTCGACATGCTCGCCCACCTGGTGCGTACCCGCGGGCCGGGGCGGATGGTGTGCGCGATGGACCACGACTGGCGACCGGACTGGCGGGTCGCGCTGCTGCCGTCGTACAAGGCGCACCGGGTGGCTCCGCAGGGCGGCGAGGTCGTGCCGGACACCCTCACCCCGCAGGTGCCGATGATCCTCGACGTGCTCGACGCGCTGGGGATCACCGTGGTCGGCGCGGCCGGCTACGAGGCCGACGACGTGCTCGGCACCCTCTCGGTCACCCAGCCCGGGCCGGTGGAGGTGGTCTCCGGCGACCGTGACCTGTTCCAGTTGATCGACGACGCCCGCGGGGTGCGGCTGCTCTACATCGGGCGGGGCGTGACCAAACTGGAGGACTGCGACGACGCCGCGGTGCGGGCCCGCTACGGCGTGCCGGCCGACCGGTACGCCGAGTTCGCCGCCCTGCGCGGCGACCCGAGCGACGGGCTGCCCGGGGTGGCCGGTGTCGGTGAGAAGACCGCCGCCCGGCTGGTCGACCGGTACGGCGACATCGCCGGCATCCTCGCCGCCCTGGACGACCCGGGCTCCGGCTTCGCGCCCGGACTACGCGCCAAGCTCGCCGCCGCCCGGGACTACCTCGCGGTGGCGCCGAAGGTGGTCCGGGTCGCCCTGGACGTGCCGCTGCCGCCGCTGCCCACCGAGTTGCCGGTGGCGCCCGCCGACCCGGAGCGGCTGCTCGACCTGGCGCAGCGGTGGAACCTGGCCGGTTCCACCCGCCGTCTGGTCGACGCGCTCGCCACCCGCGAAACCGCCGGGTAGCTACCGACCAGGCTCGGCGCCGCGCCGAGGCCGGTGCGTTCGCGCGTCGGCTCCACCGCGCGGTCGCCCCTGCACGATCAGGCTACCTCGCGCAGGTAGCCGTCGATAGCGGCGGCGAGCACCTGGTGGCCGGGGCGTGCCCAGACGTCGGCGTTGAAGACCTCCACCTCGATCGGGCCGGTGTAGCCGGCCTTGTCGACCGCCTCGCGTAGCCGGCGCAGCTCGATGCAGCCGTCGCCGGGCAGCGCCCGGCCGAGCAGCACCCCCTCGGGCAGCGGGGTGATCCAGTCGCAGACCTGGAACGAGGCGATCCACTCCCCGGCCCGGGCGATCTGCGCGTACACCGTGTCGTCCCACCAGACGTGGTAGGCGTCCACCACCACGCCGACCACCTCAGGGTCGAACCGTTCGGCGATGTCCAGGGCCTGACCGAGGGTGGCGATGACGCACCGGTCGGCGCTGAACATCGGGTGCAGCGGCTCGATGGCGAGTCGCACCCCGGCGGCGTCGGCGTGCGGGGCGAGGTCGGCGATCGCGTCGGCCACCCGGGCGCGGGCCCCGTCGATGTCCTTGCTGCCGTCCGGTAGCCCGCCGGAGACCAGCACCAGTACGGGTGCGCCGAGGGTGGCGGCCTCCTCGATGGCGCGCAGGTTCTCGTCGCGCCAATCGTCGGCGGTGAAGAAGCCGCCCCGGCACAGCGTGGTCACCGCAAGCCCCGCGTCGCGGACCAGTTCGGCGGTACGGGCCAGGCCGTACTCGGCGACCGGTTCCCGCCACAGGCCGATGCCCGGCACCCGGGCGGCCACACAGCCGGCCACCACGTCGGGCAGCGGCCAGTGTTTCGTGGTGGCCTGGTTGAGGGAGAAGCGTTGCAGCGCCGCCCGGTCGCCGGTCACTGGGTCACCCCCGCCACGGTGAAGTAGGCCCGGGCGCGGGCGGCGGCCAGGTCGGCGTCGGGTAGCAGACCGGCGGCCTCGGCGAGGGTGAGCAGGGTGGCCAGGTGCACCGGGGACCGGCCGGACTGCACACCGCCGACCATGGTGAAGTGGTCCTGGTGGCCGGTCAGCCAGGCGAGGAAGACGATGCCGGTCTTGTAGTACCAGGTGGGTGCGGCGAACAGGTGCCGGGCCAGCGGCACGGTCGGAGCGAAGATCTCGTCGTACCCGGCCAGGTCGCCGCGGTCGAGGGCGGCCAGCGCGGCGGCGGCGGCCGGCGCGATCGCGGCGAAGACGCCCAGCAGCGCGTCGGAGTGCCCGGTGTCGTCGCCCCTGATCAGCTCGGGATAGTTGAAGTCGTCGCCGGTGTAGAGGCGCACCCCGGCGGGCAGCCGCCGCCGCAACGCCACCTCGCGGCCGGCGTCGAGCAGTGACATCTTGATGCCGTCCACCCGCGACGCGTGGGCCTTGAGCAGCTCGACGACGGTGTCGGCGGCCAGGTCCAGGTCGGTCGAGCCCCAGTAGCCGGTCAGCGCCGGGTCGAACATCGGGCCGAGCCAGTGCAGCACCACCGGGCTGTCGGCGGCGGTCAGCAGGTCGTCGTACACCCGCAGGTAGTCCTCGGCATGCCGGGCGGCGGCGGCCAGGTGACGGCTGCACATCAGCACCGGCACGGCCCCTGCGGCCTGCACGTCGGCGAGCTGCTCGCGGTAGGCGGCGGTGACCTCGGCCAGGGTGGCCAGGCCGGGCGGAAGCTGGTCGGTGGCGACCCCGGCGACGATCCGGCCGCCGACCGCGCGGGCCTGCGCCGCGCTGCGGCGGATCAGCTCCCGGGTGGTCGGATAGTCCAGGCCCATGCCGCGCTGCGCGGTGTCCATCGCCTCGGCCACCCCGAGGCCGTACGACCAGAGGTGCTCACGGAAGGCGAGGGTGCGGTCCCAGTCAAGCACTGCCGAGGTGCCCGGGGTGTTGTCGGCGCTCGGATCGGCCACCACGTGCGCGGCGGCGTACGCGATCCGGCTGCGTGGCGGGCCGTCGGGGCGCGGATGTCCGGTGCCGCCGCCCAGCCGCAGTCGCCGCCCGCCGGGCAGGGTGACCGTCGTGCCGCTCACAGGCCCAGCTCCGGCACCTCGACGCGGCGGCCCTCGCGGGCCGACACCAGACCCAACTCGGCCAGCTGCACGCCCCGTGCGCCGGCCAGGAAGTCCCACCGGAACGGCTCACCGGCCACCACGTGCCGCAGGAACGCCTCCCACTGCACCTTGAAGCCGTTGTCGAAGTCCTCGTTGTCCGGTACCTCGGACCACTGTGACCGGAAGTCCTCGGTGACCGGCAGGTCGGGGTTCCACACCGGCTTCGGGGTGACCGCCCGGTGCTGCACCCGGCAGCGACGCAGCCCCGCCACCGCGCTGCCCTCGGTACCGTCGACCTGGAACTCCACCAGTTCGTCGCGGAACACCCGCACCGCCCACGACGAGTTGAGCTGCGCGATCACCCCGCCGTCCAGTTCGAAAACGGCGTACGCGGCGTCGTCGGCGGTGGCATGGTACGGCTTGCCGGCCTCGTCGACCCGGCGCGGGACGTGCGTGGCGATGGTGGCGGAGACCGAACGCACCTCGCCGAACAGCTCCGCCAGCACGTAGTGCCAGTGCGGGAACATGTCCACCACGATGCCGCCGCCGTCCTCGGACCGGTAGTTCCAGGAGGGGCGCTGGGCGGGCTGCCAGTCACCCTCGAAGACCCAGTAACCGAACTCGCCACGCACCGACAGCACCTGGCCGAAGAAGCCGCCGTCGAGCAGCCGCTTGAGCTTGCGCAGGCCCGGCAGGAACAGCTTGTCCTGCACCACCCCGGTGCGTACGCCGGCGGCGCGGGCCGCGCGGGCCAGGTCGAGCGCGGCGGCGGTGTCCTCGGCGAGGGGCTTCTCGGTGTAGATGTGCTTGCCGGCCTCGATCGCCGCCCGGATCGCCTTCTCCCGCTGCTGGGTGACCTGGGCGTCGAAGTAGATCTCGACGTCGTCGCGGGCCAACGCCGCACTCAGGTCGGTGGTCCAGTCGTCCAGACCGTGTCGTTCGGCGATCTCGCGCAACTTGGTCTCGCTGCGTCCGACCAGGACCAGGTGCGGCCAGATGGTGGTGCCGTCGGCCAGCGGCACACCACCGGCGGACCGGATGGCGAGCAGGGAACGCACCAGATGCTGCCGGTAACCCATCCGGCCGGTGACGCCGTTGACGATGATGCCGATCGACCTGCGGGTCATGAGGGGGTCCTTCCGCAACGAGATCAGGTAAGCGCTTTCCTAGGAGGAGCCTAGGGTGAGCGGGAACCTCCGGGCAAGGGCTTTCCTGTTGGCAGCAACTGCGAACGTCCGACGGCAGCACGTCAGCACGAACCGGCCGAACCGGGCCTATCTCCCGGTGTGACCTGCGCGAACCATGCAGCGGCGGCGGAAGGCACCCCCTGCGGTACGGTGACGCTGGCCGTCGCAGGCGCGGCCGACGCGACACGGGAGGGGACGCCGGTGGCGACGCTGTCCGATGTGGCGCGGCGGGCGGGAGTCTCCCCCGCCACGGCTTCTCGGGTGATCAACGGCAGCAGCAAGCCGGTCACCGACGAGTTGCGCGAACGGGTCCTGCGGGCCGTCGCCGAGTTGCAGTACGTACCCAACGCCCACGCCCAACTGCTGGCCCGATCGCATCGCGGTGCGGTCGGCGTGATCGTGCACGACGTCTCCGACCCGTACTTCTCCGAGATCACCCGAGGGCTGCAACGGGTCGCCACGGACCAGGGGCGGCTGCTGATGATCTGCAACAGCTACCGGGACCCGGATCGGGAGCTGGAGTACGTCGAACTGCTGCGTGGGCAGCAGGTGGCCGCCATCATCCTGGCCGGCTCCGGCTACCACGATCCCGACTTCACGACGCTGCTGAACGGGAAGCTGGCCGCGTACGAGGCCACCGGGGGGCGAGTCGCGGTGATCGGCCGTCACGAGCACTCCGGCGACGCGGTGATGCCGGACAACCGTGGCGGCGCCCGGCTGCTCGGCCAGGAGATCTGCCGGCTCGGTCACCAGCGGATCGGGGTGGTGGCCGGGCCACGGGTGTTGACCACCACCAGCGACCGGCTGACCGGGCTGCGCGAGACGCTCGCCGAACACGGCCGGCAACTGCCGGAGCATCTCGTCCGGTACGCCGATTTCGACCGGGACAGCGGCGCCGAAGCCACCGCCGCCCTGCTGGACACCGAGCCCGGACTGACCGCGATCGCGGCGCTCAACGACTCGATGGCCATCGGCGCGTTGTCGCTGCTGCGCTCCCGATCGGTGGCGGTGCCCGAGCAGGTCAGTGTGTTCGGCTTCGACGACATGCCGATGGCCCGCGACGTCACCCCGGCGCTGACCACGATCCGGCTGCCCCTGGTCGAGATGGGTGCCCGGGCGATGGCGCTGGCCCTCGACGGTGGTTCCGCCGGACCTCGGGTGGAGTCACTCGCCGCCGAACTGGTCCGCCGGGACAGCTCCGGACCGCCGCCGGACTGACTGACCATCCCCACGCGATTTGCGCGAATGGGATAGATATAGTCACATGCGTAGACTCCTGATTTCCGCTGCTCTTGCGGTGGCGCTGGTGACCGGAGCCGCCGGGCCGGTGGCTGCTGATCCACCCGAAAGGCCCGCTCCCCGGCCTGCCGTCGAGGGTTGGTCGCTGGCCGAAGGCGAGCTGACCTGGCGCTCGGCCAAACCGGTGCCGATGGGCAACGCTGCCGTCGAATTCTGGTCGGGCCAGCGGCGTCTCGGCCCGGCTCGCCCGCACCCGGACGGCCGGACCTTCAGCCTCCCGCTGACCGGGCCGGTCAAACCCGACGAACTCGCGGTGCGGGTCGGCGGCAGGCGGATCGACGCGGAGGCCCCGCGCGAGCGCGCCCGTCGGTCGGGACCGGTCGCCGCCGTGGCGGCCCCGCAGCCCGCCGGCCCCGTCGATCCCGGCAGGCCCGGACCGTACCGGCAGATCACCGGCGAGTACGACCTGCCCGGGATCACCCTGCCGGAGTTTGCGGAGAAGGTCGAGATGCGCGCCGTGGTGGTCGCGCCGCAGGGCGCCTCCGGAGCTCGGCCGCTGGCCCTGTTCCTGCACGGCCGCCACACCGTCTGCTACCGGGGTGACGAGGAGGTGCCCCAGCAGTGGCCGTGCCCGACCGGCTCCGATCCCATCCCGAGCCACCGTGGCTACCTCCAGGCACAGCGGCTGCTCGCCTCGCAGGGCTATGTGACGGTCTCCATCTCGGCCAACGGAATCAACGGCCAGGACTGGGCCGTCGCCGACGGTGGCGCCCAGGCTCGATCCTCGCTCGTGCGGCTGCACCTGGCGAAGTGGGCCGACTGGGCCGGTGCGGGTCGTGCCGGGGCGCCGGCCATCGTGCGGGCCGCGCCCCGGGCCGACCTGTCCCAGGTGTTCCTGATGGGTCACTCCCGTGGTGGCGAGGGGGTCAGCCGGGCGGCGATGGACTCGCTCACCCCACCGCCGAGGGCACAGGACGGTTATCCCGGCAAAATTCGGTGGACCGTACGCGGCATGCTGCTGATCGGTCCCACCCTCTTCGGGCACAACCCGGTGCCGGACGTTCCCTCGGTGACGATCCTGCCCGGCTGTGACGGTGACGTCTTCGACCAGCAGGGTCAGATGTTCGTCGACGCGACACGCGGGCTCAGCCCCAGTCGCGCACTGCGCAGCGCGCTGTACGTGATCGGGGCCAACCACAACTACTTCAACACCGAATGGACGCCCGGACAGTCGGCGGCACCGTCCTGGGACGACTTCTACACCAGCGACGACGAGCCGGATCCGGTCTGTTCACCGGGCATGCCGACCCGACTCACCGCCGCCCAGCAGCAGACCGTCGGCGCCACCTACATCGCCGCCGCCGCGCGGCTCTTCGTCGGTGGTGACGACCGGGTCCGGCCGCTGCTCGACGGCACCGGTCGGCGGGCGCCCTCGGCCGACCCGGCGCGGGTACTCAGCCACGCCCTCGGCGGCAACCGCACGCCGGTGCTCACCCCGGATGCGTCGACGCGGCTGTCGGGCGGGGCGCGGATCTGTGACCAGGTCACCGACGACGCCGAACGGTCCTGTCTCGACCCGGCGGACCGAAACGCCCTTCTGGCGCACTTCACGCCCTTCTTCTGGAACATCCCCGAGCCCGACCGGTACGCGGCCGAGCTGACCTGGTCCCGTGCCGACAAACCGATGCGGCTGGCTGCATCCCGGCCGGTGTCCGTCGCCGGTGCCCGTGACCTCGCGCTGCGGGTCATCGTCCCGCCGAACACGACCGGCACCCGGTTGAAGGTGACCGTCGTCGGCACCGACGGGCGACGCAGCCGACTGGGCGAGGTCCGGATCGACGGCCTGCCCGGTACCGGCAACACGACCTCGTACTGGGCGCAGGAGGTGCGGGTGCCGCTGAAGGGGGCACCGGCACGGCTGGCCGCCATCGAGGTCACTCCACGCACCGCGACCGGGCAGGCATGGCTGCTCGACGCCTGGGGCTGGAAGCCGGGCACACCCGACCCGAGTGCCCTCCGCCTACCTCGGCTGGACATCGGCGCCCTGGAGGTGGCCGAGGGTGACTCCGGCACGAAGACACACGAGATCCCGGTGACCATCACGGGACGCGGCAGCGCGACGGTACAACTGAACCTGACCGATGAAATGTTCGTCAGCCGCTCCTGGCTGGCCACCGTCCGGCCTGGTCAGCGCAGCATCCGGGTGCCGGCCGAGGTGGTCGGGGACGCGCTGTGGAACTACACCGAGCGGCATCTGCTGACCGCCAAGGCGCAGCGGGGCATGGTGGTCGGCAGCTACATCGGCGGCCTCGACGTGCTCAATGACGATCCGGTGCCGACCATCACGGTCGAACCCGCCCAGCGCGTCACCGAGGGCGAGACGTTGACCTGGCGTTTCACCTCGTCCGCGCCGACGGAACAGGGCATCTTCGCGATCGCCTGGCCGCAGCCACCCACCGCCGGCCCCGAGCTGTCCACCATGGACGTCGATCCGGACTGGTTCACCGAGCACGCGTACTCGCCGGTGGAGCCCGAACGGCCGCTGTCCCAGACCTGGCTGGTGCCGTACATGGAACTCGCCCCGGACGCGGTCGTCGCTGAGATCACCGTACCGACGATCACCGACTCGGTGGCCGAGCCGGACGAGTGGATCGAACTGCACTTCGACCAGGAACCGGACGGGCCGGTGCTACCACCGGTGCTGACCGGTGTGGTGACCGACGACTGAGCGGCGACGCGGTGACACCGGTACGGATACCCTGTGCCGGTGCCACCGCTGAGCCCCACCCAGCAGGTCCTCTCCCCCGACGACGTGGCCGACTGCATCGCCGCCTCGTTCGGCGATGAACGGCAGGTGGTCGACTGCGGGCCGCTGGCCGGCGGCGGCTTCGCCACCGTCTGGTGGGTGCGCCTCGACCACGGCGGGGACGTCGTCCTCAAGGTCGGGCCGCCGTCGCACGTGCCGCTGCTGCGCTACGAGGCCGGGATGCTCGCCGCCGAGGCCCGCTACTTCCGGCTGGTCGCCGCGCGGGCGCCGCAGGTGCCGGTACCGCCGGTGCTGCACCACGGCCGCGACGCCCGACTCGGCGAATGGCTGGTCACCGGCCGGCTGCCCGGCCGGGCACTGCCCGACCTCGACGGTGCCGACGAGGGCGCGCGCTACGACTTCGGCGCCGCGATGGCCACCCTGCACCGGATCACCGGCGACCGGTTCGGCTACGACGCCGGCCGCACCGGGGACTCCACCTGGTCGGCGGCGTTCACGGCGATCATCGAGGATCTGCTCGCCGACGCTGCGGACTGGCAGGTCACCCTCCCCGCGCCGCCGCAGCGGTTCCGCGCCCTGGTGGCTCGGCACGCCGACCGGCTCGACCAGGTACGCCGACCCGCCCTGCTGCACTTCGACGGCTGGGACGGCAACGTGCTGGCCGCGCCCGACGAGCGCGGCGCGTACCGGATGTGCGGGCTGGTCGACGGCGAGCGGTTCCTCTACGGCGACCCGGTGTTGGACCTGGTCTCCCCGCTGCTGTTCCGGCGCGCCGAGGACGAACCGGCGCATCCGTTCCTGCGCGGTTACGCCGAGACCGCCGGCACACCGCTGGTCTTCGACGCCGGGGTACGCCGGCGGTTGGCGTTGTACCGGATGCACCTGCACCTGCTGATGACCGTGGAGATGCCCAGCCGGGGCATCACCGTCGACAACGACCCCGGTCGACACACCCTGCTCGCCGAGCTACTCGACCGCGACCTGGCGGACCTGGGCAGCTGAGCACTGGGCGAATGCTACGAGCCGGCTGCATCAACGGGTCGTGCACGCAACACCGTACGGGCCAGCACCTCGTCGAACCAGGCGCTCTGCAGGACCTGGCTGATCGCCTCCTGCCAGTGCTCGCGCAGCACCGCTCGGATCGCCTCGTCGTGGTACAACCGCTGGCACATCTGGCAGTGGTGTGCGTAACGGCCTTCCCACTTGATCGAGGGATCCCGTTCGGCCGCCCACGCCACCACCCGCTCCGGCCCTTCATAGTGAATCCAGAGCTTGAGGAAGTCCTGTTCGGCCTCACGGATCGCGGTACGCAGTGGACTCGGCTGGTCGACCCGGGCCACGTTCAGCTCGTCGATTCGACGCAGCCCGAGGCCGCAGCAGGCACCGATCCGTCCGTCTGCCTGCACCGTGTATGTCTGCAACACGCTGTCGCAGCCGGGCCGCAGACCGATGTTGCTGTGGTCGACGGTCAGGCCAGGCGGATACCGGTGATACTTCATCGGACTCAGCGGCATCCACGGACTCGACCTGACGGTGAGGTGCGCCGCCTGGTTGGCGGACAGCCGCGCCAGGGCGGGGTGGTCGAGCAGTTGGTCCCGCGTCACGGCGTTGCCGTTCTTCAGTTCCACCATCACGTGCACAGGTAGGGACCGTTCGCAGGCCGCGACAATGGCGTACGCGACCCGGTCGACGGGCACGAACCGGGCATGTTCGTCACCGCTGCTGTAGTTGATCTCGTCGAGTCCGGCCTCGATCAGCCCGGTGATCTTCTTCCGCGCGCGGGCCAGATCGAACGCCCAGTGCGCGTTGGTCACCAGCCGGACCGGTAGTCCGCGCCGGTGGGCGTGCGCGACACCCGCGAGCAGGTCCGCCCAGCGCAGGGTGGCCTCCCCGCCGGTGAACACCACGTTGTGGAAGCCGAGATCCTTCGCCTCGTCGATGGCCGCCACCATGCTCGCGAGGTCCAGGGTGGTGCGGTCACGCGGGCTCGACAGGGTGCCGCACTCCCCGCAGGCCGCCGGGCAGGCGAAGGTCGGCATGATTGACAAGGTGCGTGGGCCGCGGAAGACGTGGCGCTCTGGGCCGGTGTCCGACACGCTCACCCGCCACCCGGCGTGTCCCGCAGTCCGGCATTACGAACGTCGATCGCGTGCCGCACCAGAGCGTCCACTGTGCCTCGAATGAATTCGGGGCTGACCAGCGTCTGGTCGATCGGATCCTGCCCAGAGCCCCTGCTGGTGGCAGGTGAGGTGGTCTGGGAATGCTGCTCGAAGTTCGTGGTGGAGCGTAGGTCGGAGAGCAGATTCGGATGGCCGTCCGCCGAGACGGACTGGGCGGTGTGGCTGTGACTATGACTCTGCTGATCGGTGGAGAACAGCAGGTGGGACCCGATAACCTCGCTGTGTGTGATGAAGGAGTGCGGGCTGTCCCCGAGGGTGACCTGCTCGCCGGCGAGGATCGCGTCGCGGACCCGTGCGGCAGCCGGGCTGTCGCCGCCGTGGGTCAGCAATGCCCGGCCGAAGTCGTCGATGAACTGCGTACGAGACAGCGGTAAGGTCCGCTCCTCGGCCATGTACTCCTGCAGCCAGGTCAACAATGCCTGGTTACCCAGAATCTCGAAGAGCACCTCGTTGGCCTCGGACACCTGCTGCGGTGGCAGCTCGCGGCCCTGCACCCGTGAGATTACGGCAGCGGGATTCTGAACGAAGAGTCGTTGCAACTCGGCGTCCTGTTGCAGTTCGACGAAAAGGTTCGAGACCGGACCAGTGACCGGTTCGTAGCGCAGCACCAACGGCTCGCGGGTGCCCTCGGAGTCGACCACGGCCCAATTGTGGCGTCACCCACTACGGACGGTCACCGGATGATCGGCCTACTCCTTTGGCGAATCGGGCGATGGGGTTGGTGAGGGCGCCGACGAGTTGCAGGGCGGCCGACGGGTCGGCCAGGTCGACCATCTGCTGGTTGTCGCGTAGTTGCAGCCGGTTGAGGCAGGACAGGGCGAACTCGGGGGCGAACAGGTCGTAGCGGGCCAGCCGGTCGGCCAGGTGCGGCACCCGGGCGGTGTAGTCGGTGGCGCAGTCGGCGACCGTACGCCAGAACGTCTCCTCGTCGATCACACCCTGGTCGGCCAGCAGCGCGCCGAGGAAGCGGAAGAAGCAGTCGAAGACGTCGGTGAAGATGGACAGCAGCTTCATGTCCTCCGGCACCTCGGCCCGGATCCGTTCGACCGCCGGTGGCAGGGTCGCCTCGGTGCTCATCACCACGATCTCCTCGGCGATGTCCTTGAAGATCACCCGTTGTACGGCGTGGTCGCGCAGCACCAGGATGACGTTCTCGCCGTGCGGCATGAACGCCAGGTCGTAGGCGTAGAAGGCGTGCAGCAGCGGGGTGAGGTAGGCGTGCAGGTAGCGGCGTAGCCATTCGGTCGGTGCCAGCCCGGAGGCGGTGATCAGTTCCGCGGCGAAGGATCGGCCGTCGGCGTCGACGTGCAGCAGCGAGGCCATGGTGGCCAGCCGTTCACCGGGGGCCAGGGTGGGCACCGGGCTCTCCCGCCACAGCGCGGCCAGCATCTTGCGGTACGGCGAGTAGCGGTCGGTGGCGGCCTCGTACTGCCGGTTGCGGTAGCCGACGGCGGCCCGCTCCCGGATGATCGTCAGGCCGGTGGCCTGGAACACCTCGTCGGCGGCGATCAGGTCGGCCAACCAGTCGTTGATGGCCGGGGTGGCCTCCATGTACGCCGCCGACAGGCCCCGCATGAAACCCATGTTCAGCACGGACAGCGCGGTCTTGACGTAGTGCCGGTGCGGCGCGCTGACGTTGAAGAAGGTGCGGATCGACTGCTGGGCGAGGTAGTCGTCGTCGCTCTCGCCGAGGCACACCAGGCGGCGGCGGGCCACCTCACCGGCGAAGGTGACCGCCATCTTGTTCCACCACTGCCAGGGGTGCACCGGAATGAGCAGGTAGTCGGCCGGGTCCAGGTCGAGCGCGGCCAGGGCGTCGGCGAAGCGGGCGAGGGTCGCCTCGCCCAGTTCCGTGCGGACCAGGGTGTCGTAGTCGAGGTCGGCGGCGCTGGTGAAGGTGGCGTGGTCGCGGTGGGCGGCCAGCCAGATCAGCCGTACCGGACGGGCGGCCTCGGGGGCGTAGCGGTGGTATTCGTCGACGCCGAAGCCGAGGCGGCCGTTGTTGGCCACGAAGCAGGGATGCCCCTCGGTCATCGACGTCTCGACGGTCTGGAAGTCGGCCTCGACCAACTTGGCCGCTGTCGGCAGGGCCCGGTCCAGCTTGTACGCGCTGCCGGCCAGGGTGGAGTTGATCTCCTCCAGGTAGACCGGCAGGATCCGGTCGGTGAGTCCGAGCGAGTCACGCAGGTCCAGGCAGAGGTCGACGGCGTCGAGCGGTTGCGGCTCCCCGTCGCGGTGCCGGGTGATGCTGTCCGGGTCGATATCCCAGTGCTCCAGGGTGCGCAGCCGGGCGCTGAACCGGTAGCGCACGGCGCCACTGTCGCTGGTCACCGCATACCACCGGCGTTCGGTGGGGTCGGCGACCGGGCCGTCCGGTACGGGGGTGATCAGCCGCTCGTGGGCGAACTCGGCGAGGGCCTTGCGCACCAGCAGCCGGTTGGCCCGCTCCCAGGTCTGCGGGCGCAGGTGGGCGACCAGATCGGTGGTGGTCACAGCGTTGCTCCTTCGCTACGGGTCGCGGCGATGAACCGCTGTCGGGTGCAGATGCTCAACAGCGCCTGCTTCTCCGGCTTGGCGATCGGACCGATCGCCTCGAAGCCGACGGCCGCGTTGAGGGCGTGCACGGCGGTGTTGCGCACGTCCGGTTCGACCACCACCCGGACGGTGGTGGGGTCGGCGAACAGCCAGGACATCACGGTGGTGATCACGGCACGGGTGAAGCCGTGCACCGGGGTCTCGGTGGGCGCACAGAGGAAGTGCATGCCCACGTCGCCGGGCTGGACGTCGTAGAGCCCGACCAACTCGACCTGGGCCGGGTCGTACCGTTCGGCGAGGAACGCCGGTTCGCCGCGCCACAGCCCGAGGAAGGCGTTGTGGTGCGGGTGGGCGGCGATGCGCCGGTACTCCTCGACGACTGCGGCCAGGTCGGCGTCCTGCATCAGCCAGAACGCCGCCTTGGGATGGGTCACCCAACGGTGCAGCAGCGGGCCGTCGGCGGCCACGTCGAGCGTACGCAGGGCGAACTCACCCAGCCGTGGATCGATCCGGGTGTGCACGGTGTCGCTCACGCGGGCACCCCGAACTCCTGGAAGGTGATCGACTTCTCGATCGGGTACGCCTCCCGACCGAGCAGCTCACGGATGATCCAGGCGTTGCGGTACGGGCCCATGCCGAGATCCGGTGAGGTGATGCTGTGCGTGTGCGTACCGCCGTTCTGCAGGAAGATGCCGCGCCCGGTGTGGTCGACGCTGTAGTTGCGGGCCACGTCGAGACGGCCGTGGCCGTCGAAGCGCAGCCGGTCGCGGATCGGGTCGCAGAAGGCGGGCACCTGGTAGCGGTAGCCGGTGGCCAGCACCAGCCCTTCGGTGTCCAGGGTGTGGTCCCGCCCCTGCTCGACATGGCGCAGCCGCAGGGTGTGCCGGCCGCTGGACCGGTCGTAGTCGACCCCGGTCAGCTCGGTGTTGGTCAGCAGTCGGGTGTTCACCGGGCCGTGCACGCTGGTGGCGTAGAGCAGGTCGAAGATGTCGTTGACCAGGTCGGCGGAGATGCCCTTGAACAGCCCTTTCTGCTCGGCCTCCAGACGGTAGCGGGTGTCCTCGGGCAGGGCGTGGAAGTAGTCCACGTAATCCGGTGAGGTCATCTCCAGGGTCAGCTTGGTGTATTCCAGCGGGAAGAACCGGGGCGAGCGGGTCACCCAGTTCAGCTGGTAGTCGTACGAGTCGATGTCGGTGAGCAGATCGTGGTAGATCTCGGCGGCGCTCTGTCCGCTGCCGACGATGGTGATGCTGCGTTTGGCCCGCAGCGCGTCGCGGTGTTCGAGGTAGCGGGAGTTGTGCACCGCGTCGGAGTTCAGTCCGGCGCAGGCGGCCGGCAGGTGCGGCGGGGTGCCGGTGCCGAGCACCAGGTGCCGGGCCCGGTGGGTGACGGTGTCGCCGCCGACGCTGGCGGTCACCACGTACTGCTCGTTCGTGGGGTCGTACTCGACGGTGGTCACCTGGTGACCGAAGCGCAGGTTGGGCAGCTTCGCGGCGGCCCACCGGCAGTACGCGTCGTACTCGGCGCGCAGCGGGAAGAAGCTCTCCCGGATGTAGAAGGGGTAGAGCCGGCCGATCTCCTTGAGGTAGGCGAGGAAGGAGTACGGCGAGGTGGGGTCGGCCAGGGTGACCAGGTCGGCCAGGAACGGGGTCTGCAACCGGGACGACTCCAGCAGCATGCCAGGGTGCCAGGAGACGTCGTCGCGGGCCTCCAGGAACAGTCCGTCGAGTTCGGCGATCGGCGCGGTCAGGCAGGCCAGGCCCAGGTTGTACGGGCCCAGGCCGATCCCGATGAAGTCGTGGCTTTCCATCCGGTCCTCCAGGCTCGGGTGCTGCGTCGGCATGCTCAGCCCACCGGGCAGGTGAGGTCAGCGGTGGACACGGCGTGGGTGTGCGCGTACCGGCCGGCGTGCTCGGCGATCAGGTCGAGCACGTACGCCACGTCGTCGGTGCTGGTCGCCGGGTTGAGCACGGTGAACTTGAGGTACTGCCGGCCGTCGACCCTGGTGCCGGCGACCACGGCCAGGCCGGAGGCGGCCAGCGCCGACCGGGCGTGCAGGTTCGCCGCGTCGGCGAGGTCCGCCGCGGTGCCGGCGGGCCGCCAGCGGAACACCACCGTGCTCAGCGCCGAGCGGGTGAGCACCTCGAACCGAGGGTCGGCGGAGGCCAGCTGCCACGCCTGGGCGGCCCGGTCGCAGACCTCGTCGAACAGTTCGCCGATCGCGTCCGGGCCCATCACCCGAAGGGTCAGCCAGAGCTTGAGGGCGTCGAAGCGGCGGGTGGTCTGCAGGCTCTTGTCGACCTGGTTGGGGATGCGTTCGGCGACCATCCGGGCCGGGTTGAGGTAGTCGGCGTGCCAGGTGGCGTGCCGCAGCGTACGCCGGTCGCGGACCAGCACGGCGCTGGAGCTGACCGGCTGGAAGAAGGACTTGTGGTAGTCGACGGTCACCGAGTCGGCCCGCTCGATGCCGTCGAGCAGGTGCCGGCGGGTCGGCGAGACCAACAACCCGCAGCCGTACGCGGCGTCGACGTGCAGCCACACGCCGGAGGTGGCGCAGACCTCGGCGATCTCGTCGAGCGGGTCGATGGTGCCGAAGTCGGTGGTGCCGGCGGTGGCGACCACCGCCAGCACGGTCAGCCCGACGCGCCGGCAGCGGCTGATCTCGTGGCGGACGGCACCGGCACGCATCTGCCGGTCCGGCCCGGTCTGCACCACCACGACCGCGTCCGGGGCCAGGCCGAGCAGTTTGGCGGCCTTCTGCACGCTGAAGTGGCCGGCGGCCGAGGTGATGATCCGCAGTTGGGGCAGCAGGATCCGCCGGTCGGTCGGGTTCGCCCCGGCCAGGGCCTCCTCCCGGGCCAGCAGCAGAGCGTGCAGGTTCGACTGGGTGCCGCCGCTGGTGAACACCCCGTCGGCGGCCGGTCCGAGACCGATCCGGGCGGCGGTCCAGTCGATCAGGCGTCGTTCGATCAGGGTGCCGCCGGCGCTCTGGTCCCAGGTGTCCATCGAGGAGTTCACGGCGCTGAGGACGGCCTCGCCGAGCAGGGCCGGGATGACCACCGGGCAGTTGAGGTGGGCCAGGTAGCGCGGGTGGTGGAACCAGACCGCGTCGCGCAGGTATACCTCGTCGAGTTCGTCCAGGGCGGCGGTGGTGTCACGCAGCGGCCGGTCCAGGTCGATCGCGTCCACCAGCGGGGCCAACTGCTCCGGACGTACGCCGGTGAACGGGCCGGCCGCCTCGGCGACCCGCCGGGCCACCCGGTCGGCACCGGCTGTCACCGCGGCACGGTAGTCGTCGACTGTGCCGTCGTGCAGCAGGTGGGCTCGGGCGGGTGTCGGCGGTGTCGCGGTGTGCACCGGCAGGGTCATGAACTGTCCTCCACGCTCGGCGGATCGGTTTTCCGGGCAGCCGGAACCCGCCGCCGGCGCGGCGCGCGGCGGGTTCGCGGTAGATGAGGGTGGTGGGGCGGGCGACCGGCGGGTCGGGGTCACGCCGGTCGCCCGTGGCGGGTCAGGTCAGCTTCTTCGCGCCCTGGATCGCCTTGGCGAGGTTTTCGAGCAGCGGGGCGGCACCGGCGTACGAGAAGCGGGGCACCGCGTCCCAGGGGGTCACCTGGCCGGCCTGCACGGCGGGCAACTGCTTCCAGGTGGGCTTGGCGGCCAGGTCGGCCGGTTGCAGCGCGGTGCTGCGGTTGTCGAGCAGGATCAGGTCGGCCGGGAACTTGCCGGCGTTCTCCCAGCTGAGCGCCTCGAAGTAGTCACCGGATTCCAGTTTGGTGGGCACCACGATGTCGACGCCCAGTTCGGCGAAGTACATCAGGTCGGTGCTGACCTTCGGGTTGGAGGCGTAGAACAGGTCGGGGCTGCCGGAGGCCGCCAGCACCTTGATGCCCGGGTTGGCCTTGACCGCCTGGCGTACCGCCTCGGCGGCGGCCTCGAAGCGGGCCTTGGCGTCGGTGACCCTGGGCGCCGACAGGTCGGCGCCGAGGGATTCGGCGAGTGCGGCGTAGCGTTCGATCGGCTTGGTCATCGGGACGCGGGCGGTGGTGATGGTGACCACCGGCGCCAGCGGGAGGATCTTGTCCTTGCTCTCGTCCGGCACGTACCAGTAGGCGCCCGGGTCGTACATGTGCGTAACCAGCAGCTCCGGGCGCAGCGCCGCGTACTTCTCGACGCTGAACTCGCCCCAGACGTTGCCGAGGATCTCCACGCTCTCCACGTCCAGGTCACCGGCCTGCGGTTCCTTGCTGCCGTCGGCCTTCTTCGTCTCGCCGAAGACGCCGACCACCTCGCGGCCGAGTCCGAAGTCGACAAGCGCGGCGGCCGAGCCGGTGAAGGCCACCACCCGGGCGGGCCGGGTCGGCGCGGTGATCGCCTCGGGGCGGTCGTCGGTGAACGACCACGGTCCGGAGCTGTTGCCACTGCCGGGGTTCGCGGCCTCGTCCCGGCCGCATCCGGCGAGCAGGGCGGCGAAGGTGGCGGCGCCACCGGCGGCGAGCAGGCCCCGACGGGAGAGGCGGCGTACGGAAACAGGATCAGGCATGGTGTGGTCTTCCGATCAAGTTCATAGGTGGCGATGGACAGCCGGCGTTAGGTTAACCTAACCTAACTGGCTGTCAAGTCCTCGTCCGGCGTTTCGTACCGCACTGGAGCCCACACTGTCCGTCATCGAGTCGCCACCACCTGAGACGCCAACGCGGACCGCACCACCGCCTCGGTCGCGTCGCGTCACGTCACGTGCCGCCGGCCTTGTCGCCGCCGCGCTGGCTCTGGTCGCGGTGGTGGTGCTCAGCATCGCCGTCGGCGCCAAACCGATCCCCCTGGCTCAGGTGTGGCCGGCGCTCACCGATCCCGGCGTCGCCGACTACGCCGTGGTACACGAGATGCGGCTGCCCCGGACGCTGCTCGGACTGCTCGCCGGCACCGCGCTCGGCACAGCCGGCGCGGCGATGCAGGCGCTGACCCGTAACCCCCTCGCCGACCCCGGTCTGCTCGGCATCAACGCCGGCGCCGCCGCCGCGATCGCCACCGCCTCGTTGCTGTTCGGCGTGGGCGGCGGCACCGGCCAGGTCTGGTTCGCCCTCGGCGGCGCCGCCGCGGTCACCGTGGGCGTGTACGCCGTCGGCGGTGGCCGAACCGCCACGCCGGCCCGGTTGGCGTTGGCCGGCGCCGCGCTCAACGCGGCCCTGTACTCGTACGTCAGCGCGGTGATGCTGCTCGACTCCGCCGGGCTGCAACGGCTGCGGTTCTGGACCGTCGGCTCGCTGGCCAGCGCCGACGACGCCACCGTGCGGCGGGTGCTGCCGTTCATCGCGGTCGGCCTGCTGGCCGCGCTGGCCGCCGCGCGACCACTCAACGCGCTGGCCCTCGGCGACGACACCGCCCGCGCCCTGGGTGCCCGCCCGGCGCTGATCCGGGCTGCGGTGATCGTCGCCATCACGCTGCTCTGTGGCGCCGCCACCGCCGCCTGCGGGCCGATCGTCTTCGTCGGGCTGCTGGTGCCGCACCTGGTGCGTACCGTCACCGGGCCGGATCTGCGCTGGCTGTTGCCGTACTGCGCACTGTTGGCGCCGGTGCTGCTGCTCGGCGCCGACGTGGCCGGTCGGGTCCTCGGTCGTCCCGGCGAGTTGCAGGTGGGGCTGGTCACCGCCGTGCTCGGCGGTCCGCTGTTCCTCTGGCTGGTGACCCGGACGAGGGCGGCCCGCCCATGATCGTGATTCGTGTACCCGGGCGGCTCTCGCTGCGGCTGCACCCCCGCGCCCTCGCCGTCGGGGCGGCCGGCGTGCTGCTCACCCTCGCCGTCGGCGTGCTGGCCGTCGGCCACGGCGACTATCCGATGTCACCGGCCGACGTGCTGCGCACCCTGACCGGTGGCGGCAGTCCCGCCGAGGACTTCATCGTCACCCAACTGCGCCTGCCCCGGCTGGTCACCGCGCTGGCGGTGGGAGCCGCGCTCGGCCTGGCCGGCGCGGTGTTCCAGGCCCTGGTACGCAACCCGCTGGGCAGCCCGGACGTGCTCGGCTTCACCCAGGGCGCGGCGACCGGCGCGCTGATCGTGGTGGTCGTCGGCGGCAGCAGCGCCGCCCTGGCCGGGGCCGCCGCGATCGGCGGCGTACTCACCGGCCTGCTGATCTACCTGGTCGCCTGGCGACGCGGCGTGCACGGCTACCGGCTGGTGCTGGTCGGCATCGGCATGTCGGCCATCCTCACCGGCGTCAACGGCTACCTGCTGACGCGCGCCCCGCTGATGGAGGCGGCCCGGGCCGTGCTCTGGCTCACCGGCAGCCTGGACGGTCGGGGCTGGTCCGACGCCGCGCCGCTGCTGGCCGCCCTCGCGGTCGCCCTGCCGGTGCTGCTGACCTGCGGACCGGCGCTGCGGATGACCGAGTTGGGCGACGACACGGCCACCGGGCTGGGCGTACCGGTGCCCCGGCTGCGGATGTTGCTGCTGGCCACGGCGGTGCTGCTGGTCTCGCTGTCGGCGGCCGCCGCCGGCCCGGTGTCGTTCGTCGCGCTCACCGCCCCGCACCTGGCCCGGCGGCTGACCCGGGCACCCGGCACCAACCTGCTGCCCGCCGCGATCATCGGCGCGCTGATCATCGTCGTCGCCGACCAGGTGGCCCTGCGGGCCTTCCCCAGCCAACTGCCGGTCGGTGTGGTGACCGGCGTGCTCGGCGGCGGCTATCTGGTCTGGCTGCTGGCCACCGAACGCCGGGCGGGCCGGCTGTGACCCGAAACGACGAGAACGGAGCAACCAGCATGCCGACCTCCCGGCTGGGTGGCAGCGGACTGCGGCTGGCCTACGAGCGGCGGATCGTCGCCGACGACCTGACCGTCGACGTGCCCGACCGGTCCTTCACGGTCATCATCGGCCCGAACGCCTGCGGCAAGTCCACCCTGCTGCGGGCACTGTCCCGGCTGCTGAAACCGGCCGCCGGGGCGGTGCTGCTCGACGGCGAGGACATCCAGCGACGTCCGGCGCGGGCGGTGGCCCGTACCCTCGGGCTGCTGCCCCAGTCACCGATCGCACCGGACGGCATCGGGGTGGCCGACCTGGTGGCCCGGGGCCGCTACCCGCACCAGGGGCTGCTGCGCCAGTGGTCCCGCGACGACGAACGGATCGTGGCCGAGGCGATGGCCGCGACCGGCGTCGCCGACCTGGCCGACCGGCTGGTCGACGAACTCTCCGGCGGCCAGCGGCAACGGGTCTGGCTGGCCATGGCGCTGGCCCAGCAGACCCCGCTGCTGCTGCTCGACGAGCCGACCACCTACCTGGACATCGCTCACCAGATCGAGGTACTCGACCTGTGCGCTCGGCTGCACGAGGAGCAGGGCCGTACCCTGGTCGCGGTGTTGCACGACCTCAACCACGCCGCCCGCTACGCCACCCACCTGATCGCGATGCGCGGCGGGCGGGTGGTGGCCGCCGGGGAACCCGGCCGGATCGTCACCGCCGAACTGGTCGAGGAGGTCTTCGGGCTGCCCTGCCGGGTCATCGACGACCCGGAGACCGGCACCCCGCTGGTCATCCCGGCCGCCCGCGTCCGCACCGGCAGCAGCGGAGGGCGGGCATGAGCGAGCGGTACCGCGACGCGTACGGGGTCCCGCATCTGCGCGCCGATGACCACGAGGCGCTGGCGTTCGCCCAGGGCCAGGTCACCGCGCTGGACCGGGCCTGGCAGGTCGAGGTGGAGCGGCACCGGTCGCAGGGCACCAGTGCGGCCTTCCTCGGGCCGGAGGCGCTCGGCTGGGACAGCTTCGCCCGCCGGGTGCGGCTGGACGACACCGCCCGCCGCTGCCATGCCGCCCTCGACCCGGCGACCGCCGCGTGGGTGGGTCGCTACGTCGACGGGGTCAACGCCGGACTGGTCGCCGGGGCGGCGCGGGCACCCGAGTTCGCCGCCACCGGGCTGACCCCGGGGCGTTGGGAGCCGTGGACGCCGCTGGCGATCTGGCTCGGCCATCACGTGCTCTTCGCCGGCTTCCCCGGCAAGCTCTGGCGCGAACACGTCATCCGTCGGCTCGGCCCGGCCTCGGCCCGGCTGTTCGCCGTCGACGGTCACGTCACCTCGGGCAGCAACGGCTGGCTGCTCGCCGCCGACCGCACCGCCACCGGGGCGGCGCTGATCGCCGGTGACCCGCACCGGTTCATCGAGGCCCCCGGCATCTACCAGCAGATCCGGTTGGCCTGCCCGGAGTACGACGTGCTCGGCTTCGCCGTGCCCGGCGTACCGGGTATCGCGCACTTCGGGCACGCCGGCACGGTCGCCTGGGCCATCACCAACGCCTCGGCCGACTACCAGGACGTGTACGCCGAACGGCTGCGCCGCCACGGTGAGCTGGTCGAGGCGTACGGGCCGCAGGGGTGGCAGCCGGTGCACCGGCAGGTCGAGACGATCGAGGTGGCCGGTGGGGATCCGGTCGAGGTCGAGGTGATCGAGACCGAGCGGGGGCCGGTGATCTCCGGCGGTCCCGATGAACATCCCGACGTGACGGTCAGCCTGCGGTATCCGCCCCGGGTCACCGGGGATCTCGGTTTCGCCGTACTGCCTGCGCTGTTGCGCGCCCGTACCGTCGGCGATCTGGACGCCGCCCTCGACGGCTGGGTGGAGCCGGTGAACGTGGTGCTGGCCGCGGACACCGCCGGTGGGCTGCTGCACCGGGTCGCCGGCCGGGTACCCCGCCGCCACGCCGACAACGGGCTGCGGGTGGTGCCCGCCTGGGAGCCGGCGTACGCCTGGCAGGGCTGGCAGCCGATGCCGAAGCGCCCGGTCGATCAGGTGGCGGTGATGGCCAACGAACAGAGCATCTCCGCCGGCCTCGGGGTGGAGTACGCCCCGCCGTACCGGGCCGACCGGATCCGTGAGCTGCTCGGCGAACGCACCGACTGGCGGGCCGAGCAGATGGGGGCCGTACACACCGACACCTACCTGGCGGCGGCCGAACCGCTGCTGGATCTGCTCGCCGACGTGGACGGACTCAGCGCACAGGCCCAGGCGCTGCGGGATCGGCTGCTGCGCTGGGACGGCCGGATGGGCGCCGACAGTGTCGACGCGGCCCGCTTCGCCGACCTGCGGGCGGCGGTGGTCCGTCGACTCGCCGCCCACCCGACGCTGGCCGGGCTGGCCGAGGCACCGGCCCACCCGGAGGTGTTCGCGCCCTGGCTGGCCCTGCGGCCCCGGGTCGGGCACGCGTTGACCTCGCTGCTGCGCGCCGACCTGCCCGGCCTGGACGCGGACGCGCTGGTGCGGACGGCCGTCGAGGAGGTCGCCGCGACGGACGACACCCGTCGCTGGGGTGAGCGGCACCGGCTCGTGCCGTGGCGGGCGCTGCCCGACCCGGCCGCCCCGCCGGGACCGGAACTGGCTGGTGACCACGACTGCGTGCTGGCCACCTCCAGCATTCCCGGCGTCACCGACCTGTGCGGACGCGGCCCGGCCGCCCGCTACGTGTGGGACCTGGGCCGGCGGGAGAACAGCCGCTGGGTGGTGCCGCTGGGCGCCACCGGCGCCGGGCCGCACCACGACGACCAGCTGGCGCTGTGGGTACGCGGCGAACTGATCGAGGTGACCTGCGACTGGGACCGGCTGACCGAGGAGCACGATGACTGACCACTACCGGCGGCAGGTCCCCGGCTTCGGGACCGTCACCTTCCGGCCCGTCGACCCGGACGCCGACGCCGAGGTCATCCACGGCTGGACCAGCCAGGAACGGGCCCGGTTCTGGGGGATGCGCGACGCCGACCGCGACCGGGTCGCCGAGATCTACCGGTACGTCGACTCGCTGCCCACCCACCACGCCTGGCTCACCCTGCGCGACGGTCAGCCGGTGGCGCTGTTTCAGACCTACCAGCCCGAACACGACCCGGTCGGCGAGTGCTACCCGGTACGCCCCGGCGACCACGGCGGTCACCTGCTGATCGGCACCCCGGTACGCCCCGAGCCGGGCTTCACCGGCACCCTGCTGGCCGAGTTCATCGCGTTCGTCTTCACCGACCCCGCCCGGCTGCGGCTGGTCATGGAGCCGGACGCCCGCAACGACAAGGCGATCGCCCGACTGAAGCGGGCCGGCTTCGTCGAGGGGCCACTGATCGACCTGCCGCACAAGCGGGCCCGGCTGATGTTCCTCGACCGCGCCCCGGACTCCGCCGACGGCGCTCCGGCAGCCGTCTCGGCGCAAGGGCGGTGAACCGGGCCGCCGATCGCGTCGGACCCAGGTGATTGGATCGGCGAGACTCGAATGGGGGCACGGTGGGACGCAACGCGATCATCTTCCACGGGACCGGCGGTCGCCCGGACAACTGCTGGTATCCCTGGTTGGCCGGGCGGCTCGCCATCCGGGGCTACGCCGTCGAGGTGCCGCACCACCCGGGCATCAACATCGAGCCGATCACCACGTTCCTGCCGAAGGTGCTGGGCAGCCACACCTTCGACGAGGACACCGTCCTGGTGGGTCATTCCGGCGGGGCGGCCCTGCTGCTCGCGCTCCTGGAACACCTGGACGTGACCGTCGCCCAGGCGATCCTGGTAGCCGGCTACTGCACCCCACCCAACACGGAGGAGGAGCCGGTCCTGCAACCGAGCTACGACTGGGCCGCGATCCGGGAGCACGTGCGGGACCTCTACTTCGTCAACTCCCGCACCGATCCGTACGGCTGTGACGACCGGCAGGGACGCGCCATGTTCGAGCGGCTCGGCGGCACCCAGATCGTGCGCGACGACGGGCACTTCGGCGACCACGACCAGCCGTACGAGCGGTTCGACCTGCTCGATCGACTCGTCCCCTGAGGATTCGCGCCAGGTCGCCCCACGCCGCCTTATCGCCCAGGGGTGGTGATGCGGGCGAGGGTTCCGATTTCCAGTGCCGTCCACAGGGCACCGTCGGGGCCGAGGGTGATGCCGTACGGACCGGCACCGGGGTCGGCCACCGCGTACTCCTGGATGAAGGTCACAGCGTCTGCTCCAGTCCGTTCTCGACGGCGATGCGTTCGATCTCGGTCGGGGTGCCGGTCATCAGGGTGCGGCAGTGCTGGCTGATCAGGTCGACCGGCCAGTCCCACCAGGCGGCCCGCCGCAGCCGGTTGATGTCCTCGTCGCTGAAGCGTTGCCGGATCGGTCGGGCGGGGTTCCCGCCGACGATCGTGTAAGGCGGGACGTCGGTGGTGACCACCGCGCCGGCCGCGATGACCGCCCCGTCGCCGATGCGTACTCCCGGCATGACGGTGGCCTGGTAGCCGAACCACACGTCGTTGCCGACGATGGTGTCGCCGCGGCTCGGCATGGCGCTCACGACGTCGAGGGTCCGCTGCGCCCATTCGCCGCCGAAGAGGGTGAACGGGAAGGTGGACGGGCCCATGGCCGGGTGGTCGCCGCCGGCCATCAGGAACCGGGTCCCGGCCGCTATCGCGCAGAACCCGCCGATGATCAGCTGCTCCGGTCCGTAGCCGTAGAGCACGTTGTGTCGCTCGAAGCCGGTCGGGTCGTCGGGATCGTCGTAGTACGTGTAGTCCCCGACGGTGATCGTGGGGGTGGTGATCAGCGGCTTGAGGAACACCACACGTGGATGCAGCGGCACCGGGTGCAGGGCCGTGGGGTCAGGTGTCATGGAAGTCCCCGTTCGCTAAAGCTACATGTGTAGCGGTAGCATCGTGGCATGGCGTCGCCACGACCGACAAGCGAACTTCCCGACGACTCCGTGACCGGCCGCACCCGCCGCCCCGGCGGGCGCAGCGCCGCGGTCCGCCGCCGGGTGCTCGACGCCGCGCTCACCCAGCTGGTGCAACACGGCTACGACTCGCTGAGCATCGACGTGGTGGCCGAGCGCTCCGGCGTACACCGCACGACGGTGTACCGGCGCTGGCGGGATGTCGGTGGCCTGCTGGCCGACGTCCTGAACGAGGCGAGTGTCGACGCGTGGCGCCCGCCCGACACCGGTTCGCTGGAGAGTGACCTGATCGCGGTCAACCAGGAGGTCCATGCCGCGCTGACCGGCGACCCGGTGACCGTCGCGCTGATCGCCGCCTCGTTCCGGTCCACGCAGGCCGCCACGGCCCTACGTGCCTTCTGGACCGACAGGTACGACCGCTGCACCGACATCGTGCGGCGCGCCGTCGACCGCGGTGAGATACCGGCAGGCACGGATGCGCGCCGGCTGCTCATCGCCGCAACCGCCCCGCTGTATCACGAACTGGTACTCCTGCGGTCGGCGGCCGACGCGCGCCTTCCCGAACGTGTCGCCCGAAGCACGGCCACCGCCGCCCGCGCCGGCGCCTTCGGCTGAACTGCCCGACCGGCTGCGGGATGCTCAGGGCCGCCGGGCGTCGAGCCGCGCGATCCTGCGGGCCCCGGCCGTGAGTCGATAGCTGGCGTCGAGCAGTTCGCCGACCTCGTCCCAGCCGGTGTCGTCGGTCAGGTCCACCCCCACCCAGCCGGAGGCACCCAGATAGGCCGGCACGAAGCACCGTTCCTCCGTCAGCAGCGCCGCACGCTCCTCGGGGTCGACCAGCACCATCACCGACTGTTCGTGCTGGCGATAGACGCCGTCGACCTTCACCGAACCGCCGTAGTAGGCGAAGACCTTGGTGGTGAAGAAGGCGGGACGCCCGTGGGAGACCTTCTCGGCCGCGCCGGGAAAGGCCAGGGCGAGCGTCCGCACTCGGCCCAGGATCGGGTCTGCCTCGTCGAACATGATGGGATGCGGCATATCAGAAGGTAACCACATCCTGGCTGCCCTGCGACGCCCTGCACCACTCGCCCCGCGAGTGCGTGTCCTGCCGAACCCCGACGGTGGGACGGCTGACTCTCGTCCATCAAGTCACGAGGCCACCGCGTACGAAAGGTTGCATGGTCCAGTAGGGAGCGACGGCGGTTGGCATCGAGCCGACGGCGAGGACCCGCCGCCATCGCGGAGAACGCCGCCTATGGCGACGCGGCACACTTCGGCTCAGGCGGTGGCGGAGGGGGAGCCGACTGACAAGCGACGTTCTGCATGATCACGCGGTCACGGGAGCTAGCGGCCGAACGAGACCCGGGCGCTCAGGCCAGCTCGCAACGTTCCGAGAGGGCGTACCGGGTCAGCACCACGTCGCCGATCTGGCGGGCCTCGACCACGTGGGCGCGTCGGGCGGAATGCCACGGGAACCGGCCGTCACCGACGAAGCGCGGTGCCCGGCGGTCGCCCACGAAGAAGGGGGCCACCACCAGGTGCAGTTCGTCGGCAAGCCCCGCGGTGAGGAACTGGCCGTGGACCAGGGCACCACCTTCCACCAGCAGTCGGCGTACCCCTCGGTCGGCCAGGTCGGTCAGGGCCCGCGACAGGTCGACCGGATCACCGACGTCAACCACGGTGGCCCGCTCCCCCAGCCGGTGCCGGGTCTTCTCCACCGCCGCGCTGGCACAGTAGACGATCCGCTCGGTGTCACCGACGGTGAAGAACCGGGCCGTCGGGTCCAGGTCCCCGCAGCCGGTCACCGTCACCCGGATCGGGGACTCCGGCAGGCCACGGGCGATCCGGGCGGCGCGGCGACGGTCGCAGCGCACCAGCAGCCGGGGGTCGTCGCGACGGACGGTGCCGGCGCCCACCAGGATGGCGTCGCAGCTCGCGCGTACCTCGTCGACCCGGTCGAGGTCGGCGTCGTTGGACAGCATCAGCCGTTCGTCGGTGGCGTCGTCGATGTAGCCGTCGATCGAGGTGGCGCAGCTGAGCAGCACGTACGGCCGGCGGGCCGTGGACGGGCCGGTCACCGGACGGCGGGAAGGTCGGCGGCGCGGGCGGCGCGGCTGGCCTTCGCCGCGAGGTAGTCGGCGTTGGCCGGGGAGAGGAACACGCCGGTGGGCACCTGCTCGGTCACCGTGACGCCGAGCCGGCTCAGCTGGTCGATCTTCTCCGGGTTGTTGGTCAGCACCGCGATCGGCCCGACGCCCAGCGCGGCGAGCATCTGCGCGGCGACGGTGTAGTCACGCTCGTCCTCGTCGTGGCCGAGGGCGACGTTGGCCTCGTAGGTGTCCAGCCCGGCGTCCTGCAGGGCGTACGCGTCGAGCTTGGCGTACAGCCCGATGCCGCGACCCTCCTGCCGCAGGTAGAGCAGGTAGCCGCCGACCTCGGCGATGCGCTGCACCGCCTCGCGCAGCTGGGGACCGCAGTCGCAGCGCTGGCTGCCGAACACGTCGCCGGTCAGGCATTCGCTGTGCGGGCGGACCAGCGGCACCGCACCGGCGCCGTCGGGGTGGTCGGGGTGGTCACCGAGGGCGAAGGCGAGGTGTTCCCGCCCGTCGACCAGCCCGTCGAAGGTGTGCAGCCGAGCGGTGGTGTGGTATCCGTCGGAGAAGCGCAGCGGCACGATGACCTGCGTCCGGATGGTGGCGACAGGCAGTGATTCGGACATGGCTCTCCTCGTCAGACGGTGGCGGGTACACGGACACGACGGGCCAGCAGCACGGCCGCTCCGGGCAGGCTCGCGACGAGCACCAAGGCGCCGTACACCGTTGCGGTGGCCACCCCCTCGGCGGCGGTCAGGCCGGCGGCGGCGAACGCCCACGCGGCCACCCCCTCGCGGGGGCCGAACCCGGCGACGTTGGCCGGCACCCCCATCGCGAGCAGGGCCAGCAGGGTCAGTGGCAGCAGCAGGGTCAGCGGTGCGGTGGAACCGGCCGTGCGGGCGGCCACCAGGAACGTGGCGAGGTGCCCGGCGACCGCGAGCGCGGAGGCGACCAGCACCCCCGCCCAGGTGCGCCGGCCCAGCAACCCGGCACGTACGTCGGACACGGCGGTGACCATCGCGCGGGTGAACCGGGAGGCACCCGAGTCCGGCAGCAGGCGGGCGGCCAGCACCACGGCGACCAGCGCGGTCACCACGACCGCGGTGGCCACCGGCAGGTACGGCCGCACCGGCGACGGGAAGGCGAACAGCAGCACCACGGCGACGGCGAGCAGCACGACCTGGCCGGCGACGCGCTCCCAGACCACGGCCCGGATGCCCCGGCCGACGTCACCCACGTCGCGGCCGTGCCGCACCGCCCGGTGCACGTCGCCGAGGATCCCGCCGGGCAGGGTGGCGTTGAGGAAGACGGCCCGGTAGCAGTGGGCCACGGCCTCGCGCAGCGGCAGCCGCACGCCGAGCCCGCCGGCGACCAGGCTCCACCGCCAGGCGGCGCAGACCGTGGTGAGCACGCCGATGGCGAGCGCCGCGGCCAGCGCGGGCGCGTCGATCAGGCGCAGCCCGGCCAGGAACGGCCCGGTGCCCAGCCAGCACAGCAGCCCCACCAGCACGGCGAGCCCGAGCGCCAGCCGCAGCCAACCCCAGAAGGACCGGCCTGCCGGGGCGGCCGTGGACCCGGCGCCACCAGCTTCATCCGCCACGCAAGCCTCCCCGGCATGGTGATCTTCCCTGACTGTACGCACGTAACCGGCGTGCCGCCGGTTCAACGAGGTACGGCCAGCAGGTCGGTGTGATCGACCAGTACCCCGAGTCGGCCCGCGTTAGCCTCGTCCAGCCGACGCTGGGCGTACTCGCGGGTGAGGTCGGTCAGTTCCGGCCGTTGCTCGCAGGCCGCGTCCAGCCAGCCGGTGAACCACTGCTCCGCCAGGGCGGCCTGATCCGGCCCGAGCCGCCATGGGCTGGGCCGGGTCCGCACGGTCATCCCGTGCCGGGTGAACGCGGCGGTGCAGGCGTCGACGGCGTCGGGGCCGAGCAGTCGCCGGCCGCCCGTGGTGCGACGCTGGTGGGCGTTGAACGCGTCGGCGATCTCGCCGTCGAGGGGGTCGGCAGGTGTCAGCCGCACGGTGCCGGTGACCGAGATCAGGAACAGTGCCGGGCAACCGGCTCCGGCGCAGGCCGCAGCCAAGCGGTCGACCTCGGCGGCGGTCAACATGTCGAGCAGCGCCGAGGCGGTGACCAACGCGGCGCCGACCAGGTCGGCGACGCTCAACCGGGTCAGATCACCCCGGCGGGTCTGCACCGTCACCGGCGCACCGTCGGCGGCGACGGTGGGCATGCCGGCGCGGGCCCGGGCCAGCAGGTCCGCGTCCTGGTCGTAGAGGACCCAGTGCTGCGGGCCGGGCAGCAGCGGAGCCAGCCAGCGGCCCAGCGAACCGGTGCCGGCGCCGAGGTCGTGCAGCACGTACGGCCCGTCGCCGGTCAGCGTGGCGCGGACGGTGTCGACCAGGTCCGCCGCGCGGGCCGCCACGTCGGCCGGCTCGCGTAGCGCGAGCCACTGCGCGAAGTGCGGCGGCAACTCGATGGGCGCGTCCTGAACTGCCTGGTGCTCGGTCATGACGCCATCGCCTCTTCCAGGGCCGTGGTGATCCGGGTGGTGGTGCTCGTCCAGTCGTCGAGCGCGGCCCGCCGCCGGGCGGCGGTGCGACGCAGTCGCTCGCGCAGGGTCGCGTCGTCCAGCCAGCGACGCAGCGCGTCGGCCAGCGCGGCCGGCTGCTCGGGTGGCACCAGCACTCCGGGGCGTTCCCCGGCGACGTGGCCGAGGGCGTCGGGCAGGCCCCCGACCGCCGTGGCGAGCACCGGGATGCCGCGTGCCAGCGCCTCGGTGACCACCATCCCGTACGTCTCCCCGCGCGAGGGATGCACCAGCAGGTCGGCGGCGGCGTACGCGGCGGCCAGCCGGTCACCGCCCAGCGGACCGGTCAGCCGGATCCGGTCATCGAGCCGGTGGGCGGTGATCCGCTCACGCAGCCGGTCGACGAAGTCCGGTTCGCGGTGCAGCGGGCCGACGCAGGTCAGCGTCCAGGGCCGGTCGGCCAGTTCGGCCATCGCCTCGACCAGCACATCGTGGCCCTTGTGGGCGGCGACCGCAGCAACACAGAGCAGCGCCGTCCCGGCCGGTGCACCGGCCACCACCGGCGCCGGGTCCACCCCGGGGGCGGCGACGTGCACCCGGGACGGGGGCAGCGCGTACCGGCGCAGCAGTTGGTCCCGGGTCCAGGTGCTGGTGGCGACGATGACGGTGGCGCCGGCCAGGGCCCGCGCCTCGGTGTCGTCGTCGCGGGGCAGGTGCACCAGCGGGACCAGGCGCAGCCGTCGGGCGTGGGCCGCCAGGGCGTCCGGCACCACCGAGGCGATCAGCCCGTCGACCAGTACGACGGCGCCGTCGGGCAGTCCGATGAGGATCTCGGCGAGCCGGGCGTGCTCCGCCGGGGACGGCGCCGGCCAGGCTCCCGGTACGGCGTGTTCGCGTACCGACCAGCCGGCGGCGGCGAGTCCGGTGCAGACCCGCCGGTCGTAGCCGTTGCCGCCGCTGGGTGCTGCCGGATCGTCGATGTCCCCGGGCAGGATCACGTGCACACTCGGCACGTCAGGCGCTGCCCTCGCCGGTACCGCTCGTCCCCGACAGTGACCGTTCGTAGCTGGCCCAGGCGACATGTGACTCGTGCAGGGTGACGGTGATGCCGGTCAGTCCGTGGGCGCCCGCGCCGAGGTCACCGGCGTACACCCGGTCGGCGAGCCGGTCGGCGATGGTCCGGGCCAGCACCTCGGTGGTGGTGTTGGTGCCGGCGAAGGCCGGCTCGTCGTCCAGGTTGCGGTAGTTCAACTCACCGAGTACGGCCTTGAGCTGGTCGGTGGCCAGCCCGATGTCGACCACGATGCCGTCGGCGTCGAGATCCGGACGGCGGAAGGTGGCGTCGACCACGAACGTCGCGCCGTGCAGCCGCTGCGCGGGACCGAAGACGTCGCCCCGGAAGCTGTGGGCGATCATGATGTGGTCACGGACGGTCACACTGAACACGGAGTCACTCCCCGTCGTAGGTGATGAGGTGGCACAGCGCGGGCAGGCTGCCGGCGCTCAGTCGGGCAAGGACGTCGGGCAGTTCCGCGAAGGCCGACCGCCCGGTGATCAACGCGTCGAAGACCGGGTCGGCCAGCAGGTCGAGGGCGAGCGCCAGCCGGTCGGCGTACCCCCGGCTGTTGCGGCGCACGGGGGCGACCATGCCGACCTGGCTGCTGCGGATGGTCAGCCGTCCGGAGTGGAACGCCGCGCCGAGGGACAGTTGCACCGGGCGGTCGCCGTACCAGCTCAGTTCGAGCAGCGTTCCTTCGGCAGCGAGCAGGTCCAGGCCGCGTTGCAGGCCGGCGCCGCTGGCGCTGGCGTGCACCACCAGGTCACGTCCGCCGGTCGCCGCCTCGGGTGCGGCGAAGTCGACACCGAGCGCGGCGGCCACCTCGGCCCGGGTGGGGTCGGTGTCGACCAGTTCCACCGCCACGCCGGGGAAGCGGGCCAGCAGCGCTGCCACGGCACAACCGACCATGCCGCCACCCACCACGGTGACCCGGTCGCCGAGCAGCGGTGGCGCGTCCCACAGCGCGTTGACCGCAGTCTCCACCGTGCCGGCCAGCACCGCGCGGGACGCCGGCACCTGCTCCGGTACGACGGTCACCGCGTCGGCCGGCACCACGTAGGCGCTCTGGTGCGGGTACAGGCAGAACACGGTACGTCCGCGCAGGTGGGCCGGCCCCTGCTCGACCTCGCCCACGCTGAGGTAGCCGTACTTGACCGGGGCCGGAAAGTCGCCGTCCTGGAACGGGGCGCGCATCGTCGCGTACTGGCTGGCCGGCACCTTGCCGGCGAACACCAGTGTCTCGGTGCCCCGACTGACTCCGGAGAACAGGGTGCGCACCTGCACCTCATCCGGGCCCGGCTCGGGTAGCGTCACCGGACGGATCTCTCCCGTGCCGGGTGCACGGAGCCAGAAGGCGCGGGCGGCTCGCGTCACCGGCATTTCTCCTCACCTGCGTCCGGACCGAACCGATCCGTCATGTTTTCCGTACTTCTTTGACAGGGGTCGTCGATCATAAACACGGAGGCACGGTGTCCACAGTTCGAACCGGTCCGCAAATCGGGCTGATCGTCCAGATTGTCCTGCTGGCCGGGCTCGCCACGACAGTCGACCTCGGCGTCGCGGGCTGGCTGGCGGGCCTGGCGTACGGTGCCGGGACCTGCCTGGCACTCGTGCGGGGACTACGGCGCAGCGGCTCGGCCCGGCTCGGCCCGGCGGACTGGGTCACCATGGGCCGGGGACTGCTGGTGGGAGCCGTGACCGCGCTGATCGCCGACGCGCTGATCGCCGGTCGACCCGCGCCGGTGGCGGTGCTGGTCACCCTGACCGCGGTGGCGTTGGCGTTGGACGCCGTCGACGGCAAGGTGGCTCGGCGGACCCGGACGGTCAGCACGCTCGGCGCCCGCTTCGACATGGAGGTCGACTCGATCCTGGTGCTGATGCTGAGCCTCTACGTGGCACCGTCGGTCGGGGTCTGGGTGCTCGCCATCGGCCTGATGCGGTACGCCTTCCTCGCCGCGAGCTGGGTGGCACCCTGGATGGACGCGCGACTGCCGCCCCGGTACTGGCGCAAGGTGGTCGCCGCGGTCCAGGGGATCATGCTCGCCGTCGCCGCGTCCCAGGTGCTGCCCGCACCGGTGACGGCGCTGGTGCTGGTGGTGGCGCTCGGCCTGCTGGTCGAGTCGTTCGGCCGGGACGTGGCCTGGCTGTGGCGGCACCGCGTGCCGCGTACCGTCGCCACGATCGTCGTCGCGACGGTGCCGCTGGGCGTGCGCCCGCTCGACCGGGTCGAGGATCGCGACCTGCCGCCCGCGCCCGTCCTGTCGCTGCGCTGACCTGGGAGAGAACAGTTGTCGACCTCCGATGCGGGGCTCACCGTGAGCACCGACGAGAGCCTCCCCGCGACCGACTCCGGCACCGATGAGGCCAAGCCGGTCAGCCGGCGCCGGCGGGTGCTGGCCCGGGTGGTCACCGTGCTGGCCGCCGCGCTGGTGCTGGCCGCCTTCACCCTGCCCAACCAGCCGTGGCGGATGCAGCCCGGCGCGTTCCTGCGGATCCCGCTGGAGGCGCTGCTGATCGCCGCGTTGCTGCTCGCGCTGCCCGGCCGACCCCGCCAGGCCGTCGCCGCACTCGCCGGTCTGCTGCTCGGTCTGGTCGTGCTGGTGAAGATCGGCGATCTCGGTTTCTACTCCTCGTTGGGCCGCCCGTTCGATTTGGTGCTGGACTGGTCGCTGCTGGACGAGGCGTTCACCTTCGTGGCCGAGTCGATCGGCCGACCGGGCGCCATCGCCATCGCGGCCGGCGTCGTGCTGGTGCTGCTGACCGTGCCGGCGCTGACCGCGCTGTCCACCGTACGGCTGTCCCGGCTGCTGGTGCGGCACCGTACCGGCGCCACCCGGGTCGTCGCGTCGCTGGTGCTGGTCTGGGCTTTGCTGGCCGCGTTCCAGGCGCGGATCGTGACCGGCGTGCTGGTCGCCGACAGCAACGCCAGTGCCGTCGTGTACGACCACGTCGCCGAGGTACGCGAACGGATCAACGATCGCGCGGCGTTTCGCACCGAGGTGGGCGTGGACCCGTTCCGGGACGTACCCGCAGACCAGTTGTTGACCGGGCTACGCGGCAAGGATGTGCTGATCGCCTTCGTGGAGAGCTACGGCCGCGACGCCGTCTCCGACCCGGAGTTCGCCTCGGTGCAGCGACTGCTCGACGAAGGCGCCGGACGGTTGCAGACGGCCGGTTTCTCCTCGCGCAGCGGTTTCCTCACCTCGCCGACCATCGGCGGCGGCAGTTGGCTGGCGCACGCCACCCTGCTGTCCGGGCTGTGGATCGACAACAACCAGCGACACAAGAGCCTGCTGGCCAGCGACCGGTTCACCCTGGGTGAGGCGTTCCAGAGCGCCGGCTGGCGTACCGTCGGGGTGATGCCGGCGGTCAACCAGGCCTGGCCGGAGGGGAAGTTCTACGGCTACGAGCAGTTCTACAGCGGGCCCGATCTCGGCTACCAGGGCCCCAGGTTCGCCTTCTCCCCGATGCCCGACCAGTACGCCATCAACGTGTTCCACTCCCGTGAGCGGGTCGGGCCACGGGACCGTCCGGTGATGGCCGAGTTGGCGCTGGTGTCCAGCCACTCCCCCTGGACCAAGGTGCCCTCGCTGGTCGGCTGGGACGACATCGACGACGGCGAGGTGTTCCGCAAGGGCATCATCGGTACGCCGACGGCACAGGCCCGGACCGGCTACCGGCACGCGGTGAGCTACACCCTGCGTACCCTGATCTCCTACCTGGAGACCTACGGCGACGACGACACGGTGCTGGTGATCCTCGGTGACCACCAGCCCGCGCCGGTGGTCACCGGGGACAACGCCAGCCCGGACGTGCCGATCCACCTGCTCGCGAAGGACCCCGCCGTGCTGGATCAGATCGCCGACTGGGGCTGGCAGGAGGGTCTCACCCCGGATGCCGCCGCCCCGGTCTGGTCGATGGATTCCTTCCGCGACCGTTTCCTGACCACCTTCGGCTCCGCCCCGGCCCGGCCGCAGGCTCAGTCCCGCTGAGGCCGGGCCGGGGCGTGGGGCCGGTGGTGTGGACTACCGCCGGCTCCACTGCTGGTTGGCCTGGCCGTTGCAGGTCCAGAGGACGAGCCGGGTGCCGTTGGCGCTGCCCCCGCCGTTGGCGTCCAGGCAGAGGCCGGACTGTACGCCGGTGATGGTGCCGTTGGCGTTGACGTTCCACTGCTGGTTGGTCCCGCCGTGGCAGTCGTAGATGGTGACCCGGGTGCCCGGTGAGGTGCCGTAGCCCTCGGCGTCGAGACACTTGTTGCCGTAGACGGTCAGCGCCCGGCCGGAGGTGTAGGTCCACTGCTGATTGGTGCCGCCGTGACAGTCCCACAACTGCAACTGGGTGCCGTTGGCGGTGCTGTAACCCGGCACGTCGAGGCAGCGTCCGGACTGGTTGCCGACGATCGCGGTGGTGGTGGGATTGGGGGTCGGGGTGGGAGTGCCACCACTGCCGGGGGTGCCGATGCTGCCGGGCACCGACTGCAACGCGCTGTACCAGACCGCGGCCATCTTGTCGTAGCCGTTGGCCGTCGGGTGGATGCCGTCGATCAGGTCGCCGGTGGTCAGGGCGCTGTGCATGTTGACCAGGTGGACCCGCTTGCCCGCGTTGACCTTGCTCTGCACGATGCCGGGGATCGCCGCGTTGAAGGTGCGTACGGCCGCCGCCTGGTTGGTGCTCGAAAGCGTGATGAGCTGCGCGACGAACACCTCCGCGGTGGGGACGGTGTTGGTGATGCGGTCGATCAGGGTGGAGAGTCGGTTCGGCGCGGTGCTCACGTTGTAGTTCTGCAGGATGTCGTTGGTGCCGATGTGCAGCAGGACGCTCTGCGGCCGCTGGGTGTTCAGCCAGCCGACGACGTTGGCGTCGATCTGGTCGATGCGCCAGCCGGGATGCCCCTGATGGTCACGGTCGCCGAGGCTGGCCGGCCCGTTAAACTGCGACCCGACGAAGTCCACGGTGTACCTGCCGTTGACCAGGCGCTGCCACAGGCCGATCCGGTAGCCGCCCGGGATCTGGGTGCCCTCGGTGATCGAGTCGCCGAGCGGCATCACCCGCACCCCACCGTTGGACTCCGCACTGGCGGTGCCCGCAGCTGTCACCACCGCACTCACCGCGAGACCGACCGCGGCCACCACCGCAAGCCATCGCACCCTCATCCTCATCCCCACTCCTGCCACTAGTCCCAGCGCACACCAAAACTGTGAGCGCTAACACTCACGAGAGTCGATATTCCCACCCTCAACGACCCCCGTCAACATCCACTCCCCTCCCTCACCCCACCCTCGCCCAGCCCCGCCGCGCCTCACCCCGTCGATCTTGCACTTTGTGTCGCGGCATAAGCCACAAAAGCCTCATCACGGCGACCGAAAGTGCAAGATCGCCGGGCAGGGTGGGACAGGGCAGGGCAGGGCAGGCTGCGGGGTCAGGGTGAGGCGGGGAGGGTGGGGGTTAGGGGGTGGGTTTTTGGGCTACGAGGATGTCGCGGACGATGGCCTGGTCGACGCGGTGGGAGAGGGTGCGCCAGGGGCCGTGGTCCAGGACGGTGAGGCCGGCTGCGGTCAGCTGCTCGGCTGCGGCCTCACGGCGGGCCACGTTGGTGTTCCAGGAGATGCCGAGGGCGCCGCCGGGGCGCAGCAGCCGCGCCCAGCCCGGCACGGCGGCGGCGAGCAGGGCGAGGGGGTCGCGGGCCAGAACGTCGGCGGTACGGCTGCCGTGCTGCACACCGTACGGCGCATCGGCCACCACCAGGTCGATGCTTTCCGGGCGGAAGAACTCACCGATCCGGGTGGTGTCGGCGTTGACCACGTCCACCGTCTGCACGTCGCCGGCCTTGTGCGCCTCCTTGGAAGTGGCCACCTCCAGGCGCAGCCGCCGGCCGACCACCTTGCGTTCCCGGCGTACCGGCCCCGACTCCAGCACCCGGTGCTTGACCCGCTTGCGCTTCAGCCAGGTGGTGAGGAACGCCTGGTACGCCTCGAAATCCTTGCTGTCGCGGTCCAGCCCGGCGGCGTGGAAGCCGTACATCATCGCCTGGTTCACCGTGGTGCCCCGGCCGCACAGCGGATCGAGCACCCGGAACCGCCGGGTCAGCAGCTCGTCGGCCCAGTCCGAGGCGAGCAGCGTGACGTTGAGCAGCAGCTTGGTGAACTGCTCGTTGGTCTTGCCCGGGTACTTCTGAATGGTGATCAGGTCGTCGTCGAAACGGTCGAGCCGGGTCAGCGGCACCGGGCGCAGCAGGTCGTCGACGAACTCGAACATCGCGTACGCGCTGGACAGGTTGCCCAGCAGCGCCACGTCCCGCGCGCTCAGCCCGCCCTCGACCCCGAACGTGACGTACGGAACGCCACCCACGGTGGCCGTCTCCACCGTCCCGAGTCGCCCGCCGAGCACCGCCCCGCCGAAGATCTCCAGCTCTGCCCGCGTCAACTCGACCGCAGCCCCCGAGTACACCCGGTTACTCGAAGGCAGGATCAACACCCCATACCGTTTCACGACCAGCCACTATTCCACGACGACACCCGCCCTCCCCCGCCGCCCTGCACAGCGTCGTGGTGCCCGCAAGCCACGTTCGGGCTTACGGGCACCACATGATCGATCGGAATCAGGGTCAGACGGGCAGGCCGCCGACCTGGGTGTTGATCCAGGAGCGGATCGAGGGGAGGTCACCGTAGATGGACGGGCCGGTGGCGCAGGTGGAGTTGTTGTTGCCGGCGCGGCTGGTCGCGCCGATCACGTTCCACACGCCGTTAATCCGCCGCACCTGCGGGCCACCGGAGTCGCCGTAGCAGGCGCCGGCGTTGCCGTTGGTGTTGTTGGTGCAGATCTCGTACGTGCCGTTGATGCCCAGGCACCGGCTGTCGGCCACGATCGAGGTGTCCAGCTCGTGCGCGACGGTGGGCGCGGAGCCGCAGCCACGGGGCGCGCAGGTCTGGCCCCAGCCGATGATCCGGGTGGCGGTGCCGACCGCACCCGAGGTGGTCGGGATCGGGGCCGGCGCGTAGCTGACCGAGCTGGACAGCTGGAACAGCTTGACGTCGATGCTCGGGTGGTTGACCGCCCGGCTCACACCCACGACGGTGCCGCCGCTGGTGCGGTTGATGCTGCCCACCCGTACCGAGGAGGGGGTCGGGCAGTGCTTGGCGGTGACCACCCAGTTGGCCTTGATCAGGGTGCCGGTGCAGCCGGAGGTGTAGACCAGCCAGGGGTAGTTCTCGGTGGCCGGGCGTCCGTTGACCACCTGGATGCCGATACCTCCGGTCTCGTCCCCGGTCCAGGTGTAGGTCTCGGCGACCTCGGCGGTGCTGCGGCTGCCGGCGAAGAGCTGGTTGACCCGGCTGGCCTCGGCGGCGCTGGGGTTGGCGTTGGTGCAGGAGACCGGCGCGCTGCTGCCGGACATCAGGTCGGAGCAGAGCCCGGTACGCCGGTCGGGCAGGCCGAGGATGTGGCCGAACTCGTGGGTGGCGATCCGGGTGCGGTGGTAGCCCTGGTTGACCGCCTGCCATCCCATCCAGATCCGGCCGGAGCCCAGGCCGGTGACCTGGGCCCGGGGCCAGCCGGTGTCGACCAGGATGGTGACGTTGGCGGGGGTGCCGGGCACCAGCCGGACGTTGCTGACCCGGCTGTTCCAGATCTGGGCGGCCTGGTCGAAGTTGGTCCGGAACTCGCCGGCCCGGCTGGCGTCGTAGTAGACGGTTCGGGCGGCGGAGGCGCTGGCGGCCGTGGCCACCTGCAGCCCGGCCGCGGCCAGCACCGCCGCCAGCGCGACGGTGGCCGCGCGCAGCAGTCGTTGTCGGATCATCTCGTACTCCCCTGCGGATACCCGCGGCGCATCGACGCACCGCTATCGATGTCCGTGGATATTAGTAGACGTCCGTCAATAGGTGTCATCGCGGAAGTGTCATACCGCCCGGCCACCGTTGCCCGGCTGTTACCTGGTGGTGAAGCTCCGGTGGCGAAGCGTGTCGACGGTGGATTCCACGAGCATCGCCGGCCCGCACGGACGGGCCGGCAGTGGAGAGGAGACCACGATGCGGATCAGCAGAACACTCGCCGCCCTGACGGTGGCGTGCACCGTGCTACTGGCCACCGCCGGCACGACGGCCACAGCTACGGGGGGCACGGCCGCAGTCGGCACGGCGGCGACCGGCGAGCCGTACTGCGGAATCACCTGGGGCAGCGCGGACAAGGTGGCCGGCACGCTGAGCGACACCCCGTTGACCGAGGTACGCACCGGTCGGCACGACTGCTACGACCGGGTGGTGTTCGAGTTCGACGGGACGGCGACCGGCTACTCCGTCGGCTACGGCGAGACGTACACCGATGGTGAAGGGCTGGCGCTGTCGCCGTACACCGCCGGTGGCGCGCTGCTGCGGGTCTCGCTGCGGGCGCCCGCGTACGACGACGAGCACCTCGGCACCGTGCCGTACCGGGTCGGCGACCATGTGGCCAACGTGCTGCGCTACCAGACGCTGCGCGACGTGGTCTTCGGCGGCAGCTTCGAGGGTTACACCACCTTCGCCGTCGGCGTACGGGCCCGGCTGCCGTTCCGGGTCCTCGTGCTGGCCGGGCCCGGCGCCCACAGCCGGATCGTGCTCGACGTGGCACACCAGTGGCAGCAGTGACCGGCCACGGAGGCGGGTGTCCGGCGTTCGGGCACCCGCCCCCGACCGTCACGCCGAGCGACGACCGGGGCGACGGGGACTACCCTGGATACGTCATGGACGGCCGCGTGCTGGTGGTCGAGGACGACGCCTCCATCCGGGAGGTCACCGCCCTCGGGCTGCGCCGCGCCGGGTTCCGGGTGGTCACCGCCGCCGACGGCCGGCAGGCCCTGGCGGCCTGGCGCGCCGGGTCGGTCGACCTGATCGTGCTGGACGTACTGCTGCCGGGCCTGGACGGTCTCCAGGTGTGCCGGGAGATCCGGCGCAGCAGCGCGGTGCCGATCCTCATGCTCACCGCCCGCACCGACACCATCGACGTGGTGGTCGGGCTGGAGTGCGGCGCCGACGACTACCTGCGTAAACCCTTCGACCTGCCCGAACTGGTGGCCCGGGTACGGTCGCTGCTGCGCCGCGCGGTCGGTCCACCCGAGCCGGGTCCACTGCGGATCGGCCGCCTGGAGATCGACCCCGGCGCCTTCGTGGCCCGCCGGGACGGTCACGAACTGCCGTTGACCGCCACGGAGTTCCGGCTGCTGCTGGAGCTGGCCCGTCGGCCGGGGCAGGTCTTCACCCGCGAACTGCTGCTCGAACGGGTCTGGGAACAGGGCTACCTCGGCGACAGCCGGCTGGTCGACGTGGCGGTGCAACGACTACGCGCCAAGGTCGAGGACGACCCGGCCGACCCGCGCCTGATCCGCACCGTACGCGGTGCCGGTTACAAGCTGACCGCGAGCTGAGCGGGCGACGGCGATGGCCACGGACCCAGTACGCCCCGGCCGGCTGCGTCGCCGCCTGACCATCGCGTTCGTGCTGGTCGCGGGAGTCTCCGCCGGTGTGCTGGCCGGCGGATCGTACCTGCTGCTGCGGCAGGCCGGCTACGACGCCTCGCTGCACGCCGCCGCCGCGGACGCCCGCTACCGGCTGGTGCTGGCCGGGCAGTTCCTACCCTTGACCGAGCAGCGCAGCGCGGAGCTGCTCACCAGCTTCGAGAGCAGCGGCCAGCACGTGGTGCTGGTCGCCGGGGACGTGCAACCGTCGCATCCGGAGTACGCCCCGCCGCTGGGCGAACCGCTACGAGCCAGCGTCGCGGCCGGGCAACTCGGCTACCAGCGCACCAGCGGGCCGCCCCGACTGCTGGTGGTCGGCGGCCGGATTCCCGGCTCCACCGCCGAGCTGTACGTGATCAGCGGCGAGGACGACGTCGCCGCCGGCCTGGACCAGCTGCGCAACGCCCTGGTGGCCGGTTGGGTTCTGGTGACGCTGCTCGCCGCCGCCGTCGGGCACACCCTCGCCCGACGCACCCTGGAACCGGTCGGTCGGGCCGGTCGGGCCGCGCAAGCGATCACCGAAGGGCTGCTGGCGACCCGGCTGCCGGTGCGGGGCCGGGACGAGTTCAGCGCCTGGGCCTCCTCGTTCAACGAGATGGCCGAGGCGTTGGAGGCGAAGATCGCCGCGCTGCGTCGCGCCCAGGAACGGGAACGGCGGTTCACCGCCGACGTCGCCCACGAGCTGCGTACCCCGGTCACCGCGCTGGTGGCCGCAGCCTCGCTGCTGGGCGAGCACCTCGACCACCTGCCCGGCGACGCGCGACGCGTCGGTGAGCTGCTGGTCGGTGACGTGGTCCGGTTGCGACGGCTGGTGGAGGACCTGATGGAGATCTCCCGGCTGGACGCCGGGCAGGAGGCCGCCGCGGTCGCCGACGTGGACGCCCCGGCCCTGCTGCGCGCGATCGTGGCTGCCCGGGGCTGGCAGCACCGGGTCGAGGTCGACGGCGAGCCGGTACGGTTGCGCACCGACCCGCGCCGGCTGGAACGGGTGCTGGGCAACCTGATCGCCAACGCGGTGCAGCACGGCGCCGGTGAGATCCACGCCCGGGTGGTACGGGTCGGTGACCGGGTGTTCTTCGACGTCGACGACCAGGGGCCCGGCATCCCGGCCGCGCACCTGCCGCGCCTGTTCGATCGCTTCCACAAGGTCGACCGGGCCCGCTCCGGCGGTGGCAGCGGGCTCGGCCTGGCCATCGCCCAGGAGAACGCCCGGCTGCTCGGCGGCCGGCTCACCGTGCACAGTGCCCTGGGCATCGGCACCCGGTTCCGCCTCGACCTGCCCGATTCCGTCGGCGCGGGTACCGATCGGGGCGAGGTGGAGTCGTCCGACGCCGCTGCCGGAGGTGCCGGATGAGCCGGCGGCCGGTCGGCGGGCCGCAGCGGCGTCGGCGCGGCCGGTCCCGCCACCGGATGGCCGGGGCTGCGGCCGTTCTGCTGATCATGACCGTGGGGTGTGCTCCGTCGCGATCCGGAGCGCTCGGCCCGGCGCCCACCGCCCCCGCACCGGCGACCACCGCCTCCGCGCCGGCCGTCCCCATCGGGCCCAGCACCGCCGCCGCTTCACCGGCCGCCACCGCGGCGTCGACCGCCGACATCTCCGCGTCTCCGCCACCGGGCGCCGGGCCCGCGACCAGCCCTCGGCATACGAACCTGACCCTGGAGCTGTGGTACGTCCGCCACGGTCGCCTCGCCCCGACCCGCCGGACCCGACCGACCACCGTGGCCACCTCCCGGCTGGCACTGACCGAACTGGTCGCCGGGCCGAGCCCGGCGGAGGCCACCGTCGGGCTGGTCACCCTGCTGCCCGCAGGGGTCGAGGTGAGCCGGATCGCGGCCGGGGTGGCCGTGGTCCGCATGCCCGACGCCCCCGATCCGAGCACCGGCCGGCTACGCGAGGCGCAGGTGGTCTACACGCTCACCCAGTTCCCCACCGTCCGGCAGGTCGCCTTCGGCACCGCCGCGCCCGCCGGGCGCGGCGACTACGCCGACCTGCTGCCCGCGATCGTGGTCACCCACCCGGTCATCGGTGACCGGGTGACCAGCCCGGTCACCGTCACCGGCAACGCCGACGTGTTCGAGGCGACCGTCAGCGTCCGGATACTCGACGCCGCCGGCCGGCAACTCGCCACCGCGTTCACCACCGCCACCTGCGGCATCGGCTGCCGGGGCGACTACCGGCTCGCCGTCGGCTACCGGCTGGCCCGTGAGCAGCCTGGCACGATCGAGGCGTACGAGGTGTCCGGCGCCGACGGCTCCCGCACGAAACTGGTCTCCGTACCGGTGACGCTGGCCGCCACGCAATAGCGTCAGCCGCTCGATTCGCAACCCCCCGCCGTGGTGGTCGCGACTGCTCCGCGGCGAGTGGCCGTCACCTGCGCTTGCGGCGTCCTCTCGTACGCGACCGCCGGTCCGCCCGGGGCTTCGGCAGCACGAGCGTGCCGACCTCGGCGGCCGGCGCGGCGTCGCCCCGGACGGCGACTGCCGGGTCGATGAGGTCCCGGTCCGGCAGTCGCCGTTCCAGGTCGGTGATGATCGCCTGCACCCGGGCCAACTGCTCGCGGACCGACGGCTCGTCCTCGGCGTGCCCGCCGATCGGGCGGCTGCCACGCTGGGCGGCGACCTGCTCGTCCTGGTGCGCCTCCTGCAGGGCGGTCAGCACCAGCCCCACCAGCAGGTTGGTGAGCAGGTAGCAGGCGGCCACCATGTAGGAGACGTAGTACAGCACCGCCCAGGCGGTGACCTCGCGTCCGGCCTGGAGCGTGTCGGTGATGCCGTCCAGCGACAGCAACAGGAACAGCGTGAGCATGGCCTGCCCGACGGTGCCGTACTCCTGTGGGTACGCGGCACCGAACAGCATCCAGCCCAACATCGCGTACCCGTACAGCAGCAGCGCCGTGACCAGCAGGAAACTGCCCAACCCGGGCAGGCTGCGCCGGATCCCGACCAGGATCACCCGCAGGCTCGGGAAGAGCCGGAACGCACGTACGATGCGGGCCAGCCGCAACAGCCGCAGCAACGTCACGTTCTCCCGGACACCGGGCAGCAGTGGAGCGGCCACGATCAACAGGTCGAAGACGTTCCACCGGTCCCGGAAGAACCCGCCCGGAGCCAGCGCGTGCGCGCCGAAGCGCAACAGCAGTTCCAGCACGAACACTGCCAGGCAGGCGTACTCGACCGTGCGCAGCACGGTTCCCACGGTCACGACGACGCCACCGTACGTCTCCAGGCCCAACGCCACCGCGTTGACGATGACCACGGCGAAGCTGGCCAGGTTGAACCAGGAGGCGCCGACGACGGCCTGGCACCGTACGGCAAGCCGGTGCAACGGACTACGGGCAGTGCGCGTCATGCTACTCCTCGACCGGCTCACAACCGGACGGCAGCCTATGACACCCCCCAAACACCCCCGAACCCCGGACCACCACAAAGGACACTCCCCTGCTCACAAGCCCCACCCCGACCTCGACCCCGCCGATCTTGCACTTCCGGTCGCCGATGAGTGCTGTTTGTGGCTTTTGCCGCGACAGCAAGTGCATGATCGACGGGGTGTTGCCGGGCGGAGGTCAGAGCAGGAGGCCGCCGGTGGCTCGGATGTTCTGTCCGGTGATCCAGCGCGCGTCCGGGCCGGCGAGGAAGGCCACCACGTCGGCGATGTCCTCAGGTCGGCCGAGCCGGCCCAGCGCGGTCAACCCCGTCGTCCGGGCCAGCGCCTCGGGCGGGTTGCTGGCGCGCAGCAGATCGGTGTCGGTGGCGCCCGGCGAGACCGCGTTGACGGTGATGCCCCGATCGCCCAGCTCACGTGCGGCGACGGCGGTGAACTGCTCCAGCGCCGCCTTGCTGGCACAGTAGAGGACGGCACCGGGTGCCGGCACCACCGTGTTGAGGGTGGAGATGTTGATGATCCGGCCGTGGTCACGCATCACCTCGGCGGCCCATCGGATGGCCAGCGCCGGAAACTTGACGTTGACCGTCATCACCTCGTCGAACTGTGCCCCGGTCAGCTTCCTGATCGGCGACGGCGGGTTGATCGCCGCATTGTTCACCAGGATGTCCAGACCGTCGATCACCGTGCCGAACAGCGCGTCGAGGCTGGCCAGGTCGGCCTGGTCGGCGCGGACGGCGCTCACCCGCTCGAACTCGCCGGCCAGTTCGTCGGCGGCGGTCACGTTGTCGCGATAGCTGAACACCACCCGCGCGCCGTCGGAAGCGAGACGCCGTACGATGGCCCGTCCGATCCCCCGCGAACCGCCGGTCACCAACGCCGTCTTTCCACTCAACGTCATGAACTGCGACGGTAGGCGGGCAGCGCCCGCAGGTCTTGGAGAAATGCGAACAATGCGCTCGGCGTGACCCCGGCCAGGGCCCGCATCTCTCGGTTGAAGTGCGACTGGTCGGCGTATCCGCACTCGACGGCCCGGGCGAGCCCGGCTCCGGGCCGACCGAGCCGGTGTACCGCGTACTGCAAGCGGGCCACTCGCGCCACCGTCTTGGGCGACATGCCGATGTGCCGTCGGAAGCCCACCTCCAGCCCGCGCCGGCTGACGCCCAGACCGGCCGCCACCTCCCCCACCGTCCGTCCCGGCCGGTGCAGCCGCCACCACGCGCGGGTCACCGCCGCGTCAGGCGGGCGGCCCCGCTCCGGCAGCCACGCCGTCAGCAGGCCGTCCAGCAGCGCGAACCGTGCCGGCCAGCTCGACGCCGAGCCCAGGCGGTCCGCCAGCTCGACCGCGCGGGCGCCGAGCAACGCCGCCGGCTCCACGGTCGCGCCGACCAGCTTCGCCGCCGGTACGCCCAACAGCGTGGACACCCCCACCGGCGTCAGCCCGATCGCCACACCGTGCCGCCACTCGGCCTGCTCGTGTACCGCATGAACGCCACGCGCTCCGGTGACCCAGCTTCCCCGCCCGGCGAAGTCCACGATCAACGTGGTGAGGCTGAACGGCAGCATCCGACGTCGCAGTGGCCCGTCGACCGACGCGTGGAACCCCGCATAACCGAACACGTACGGCTGCAACTGAGCGCAGGCCAGCCGGCCGGGCATCGCTACACAGCCGGCGTACGGCTCGGCCGGCAGGGAGTGGAGCAGTGGCAGCATCCGTCCATCATTGCCCGACGGAGTGCCGCCGGGGCGCCAGGTCCATGGATCATGCGGGACGCCGAGTCAGCACGGGAGCCGGCACCGACCTCAATGGATGACAACTGTCATGAGTGGGACGTGTACGGCGCCCTACCGCCGCTGATCGCTGCGGGAAACACTGATCCATAACGCAGCCAAGCCGACGCAGGCGCGGAGAGCAACCGGATGAGAGCCCGGCGGCCCGTTCGCGGGCAGCCGACATGAAACAGCTGGCCGACATGAAACAGCTGTGGGTAGTCCAGATACCCACAGCTGGCTTCATCCTATCCGGAATTGCTGGCCCGCGCTCGAACCAGATGCACCACTTCAGGAGAGACGACATGCGCGACTTCGGAGCAGACACCGTCAGTGTGATCCGTGCGCGGGCCGCCGCACTCGCGGCCTCCTGGCTGGATGGCGCCGCCGGTGCACCCCAGGATCTCCTGCGGGTGGAGAACCTGGCCACCGGGCCGACCGAACCGGTCCCGTGCTTCTGCCTCGGCACCTTCTGCTGGGTCGGCAGCACCCCGTTGGCGGAGTAACGCGATGTCCGGGCTGCCCGCGGTGGGACACGCGCTGTTGCTCGACCCGTCCACCCGGGACGACCCGAGCCTCTACCGGCGGTTGCACACCGAGGCGCCGGTGCTGCGTACCGCCGGGTTGTGGCTGGTGTCGGGCTATCAGCAGGTGTCGAGGCTGGCGGGCGACCCGCGGCTCGTGATCGATCCACGGGCCGGCGACCCGCCGTTGCCCCTGACCCAGTCCGAACGACTGGAGTTGATCTTCGGTCGGATGCTGAGCTTCCGCGACGGTACCGCCCATCGGCGCCTGCGGCAGCTCGTGTCCGGCGCGTTCAGCGCCCGCCGCACCAACGCCCTCGACCGGACCGTACGCGACCTCGTCGCCGACCTGATCTCGCAGGCGACGGCCGACGGCGCAGAGTTCGACGTGGTGCCGGCGATCGCCGAGCGGCTGCCCGTACTCACCTCCTGTCGGCTGCTCGACCTGCCGACCGAGAGCTGGTCCCGGGTCGACCGGTGGGCCCGCACGCTGACCGGCCAACTCTTCCGCTTCGGTCAGACCGCCGACCAACTGGCCGACATGCACCGGCAGGTCGACGAGATGTTGCGGTTCATCGACGAACTCGCCGCCGCACGCCGCGACCGCACCGGTGACCTCGTCGCGGAACTGCTCGGCGCCTCCTGCGGCACGGATCCACGGCTCAGCCACGACGAGTTCGTCTCGTTCGTGGCGCTGCTGTTCATCAACGGTCTGGAGACCGTCACCGCGGCGGTCTCGACCTGCGTAGCGGCCCTGCTGCGGCAGCCGGGACTGGCCGCCGAGCTGCGCCGCGAACCCGACCGCGCCCTCGACGTGGTCGACGAGTGCCTGCGCTTGGAGAGCCCGGTCTGGCTCGCCGCGCGGCGCGCCGTCGAACCGATCGAAGTGGACGGCCAGGTGATCGAGGCCAACGACCCGGTGTTCCTGCTCTGGGCGGTGGCCAACCGGGACCCGGCCGTCTTCGACCGCCCCGACGAGTTCCGGCCCGGCCGCGCCGGCCGGCACCTCGCGTTCGGTCGCGGGCCGCATCACTGCCTCGGCGCGGCGATGGCCCGTGTCCAGGCCGCCGAGGTACTGCGGCAACTGGCGGCGTACGAGGGCCTGCGGGCCGGATCCGGTCCGACCCGGCGCAGGCACACCGCCGCGCTGCTCACGTACGACTCGCTGCCGGTGACGGTCACCCCGGCCGGCGAGCCCCTGTCGATCCGAGCGGAGGCGAGGCTCCATGCCACGAACCGGTGAACTGGACGACGTCGTACGCCTGACCACCCGGCGTAGCTGGGCCCTGTTGGTCGCCGTACTCCTGGCGCTCGGCGCCGGTACGGCGTGGGCCGTCGTCGCCCGAATCGAGTCGACGGTGTCGCTGGACGGCATCCTGCTGGCCGGACGGGGACCGGCCCTGGTGACCGCCCCGGCCCCGGCCACGGTCGCCTCGGTCAGGGCGACCGTCGGTCGGCCGGTGAAGGCCGGGGAGGTGCTGCTGACCCTGCGGGGCGACGGCAAAACCGTCGCGGTGACCAGCCCGGTGACCGGGATCCTCACCACGCTGACCGCCCGGCCCGGCGCCCAGGTCGACGGCGGCGCCACCCTCGGCACCGTCGACCGCACCGACCAGCGACTGTCCGCGCTGCTGCTGCTCGACGCCGGCCGGCCGGCCGGCATTCCGGCCGGGGCACAGGTCCGCGGCGCCGGCCTGACCGGCACCGTCACCCAGGTCGAGGCGTACCCGCTGACCACCACCGATCTCGCCGGCCGGTACGGGATTGCGCGACTGCCCGGGTACGCCGACGACCGACTGGTCCGGCCGGTCCTGGTCGACCTCGGGGTGCCGGCCTGGCCGGGCGCCACCCTGACCCCGATCCGCCTGGACCTCATCGTCGGCACCGAACGGCCCGTCGACGTACTGCTCGGAGGTGGTCGGTGATGGTCGTCCTCGCCGACAACCAGGCCGCGACACGGCCGGCGGAGGAACCCCAGCCGCAGCCCCGCCGGCAACGGGCCGTCCGCACCGTCGAGACACCGCAGATGGAGGATGCCGACTGCGGTGCGGCCTGCCTGAGCATCATCCTCAACCATCACGGCCGGCGGGTGCCGCTGGCCGAACTGCGGGACCGCTGCGGGGTGGGTCGGGACGGGATGACCGCCTCCGGGTTCGCGCGGGCCGCCGCCGGCTACGGGCTCAAGGTCACCGGCCGGTGGATCGACACCTCCGACCTGGACATGGCCTCCCGGGTGCCGGTGCCGGCGGTGGTACTCCTCGACGGCCGGCACTACGCGGTTCTGGAGGGCGTCCGGCGCGGCCGGGCCTGGATCAACGACCCGGCTGTCGGGCGGCTGCCGCTGACTCCGACCGAGTTCGCCACCCGAGCCAACGGCCCGGTGCTGGTCGCCGGCCGCACACCGGAGTTCGAGCCGGGCGGTGACCGCTGGCCGTTCGCCCGCGCGGTGGCGCAGCGGATCCGGCCGTACGCGCCGATGATCCTCGCCGGGGCGCTGCTCGGCGGTGTCGCCGCGGTGCCGACCCTGCTGGCCTCGTTGACCATGCGGGCCGTGCTCAACCGGGTACTGATCTTCGGCGACCTGGCCTGGCGCCCGGCTCTGCTGGCGATCCTGGTCGGCGTTGCGCTGCTGGCCGCGCTGGCCGGGTGGGCGCAGCAACGAATCTTCGCCACCGCGCTGGCGGTGATGGCCACCCGGTTCTCCAGCCGGTACCTGACCGCGCTGCTGCGGCTGCCAGGCGAGTTCTTCCACCGCCGGCACCTCAGCGGCCTGGTCAACCGGACCCAGATGAACGACGGTCTCGCCATCGCGCTGTCCGAGCGGGTCGTGCTGCCCGCCGCGGCAGCGGTGACCGTGGTCGGGTACGGACTCTTCATCGGCTATCTGGCACCCCGGCTGCTGGTGGTCATGTCGCTGGCGATGGCGGCACAGATCGTGCTGCTGAACGTGGTCCGGCGCCGGGCCGGTCCACATCAGCAACGGCTGCTGTTCGAGCAGTTGCGGCGGGACAGCACCGCACACAGCGGACTCAAGATGATCGAGGCGGTCAAGGCCGACGGTGCCGAGCGGTGGCTCTTCGCGTCCTGGGCCCGATCCGCCGGCCGGACACTGGACGCCGCCAATGCGCTGGCCTCGGCGACGCTGGGGGTGATGGCGCTCAGCGCGGCGATCGGTCCGGCCGCGTTGGCCGGACTGGCGTTGGTCGGCGCGCACGACGTCGCCGGCGGCCGGATCGACCTCGGCACGCTGCTCACCGCCCAACTGGTGGGTGGAGCGATGCTCGCCCCACTCGGGCTGCTCGTCGGACTGGGCTCGGAGATCCAGGTGACCCGGGTGCACGTCTCGGTGATCGACGACGCGTTGGCGGCCACCCCGCATCCGGCCCGGGCCACCGTCCTGGAGCCGACCGCCGCGCCGGAACCGGAGAATCCGACCCGGCTGTCCGGCCGGATCCAGTTCGACGGGGTCAGCTTCGGCTACGACAGGCACCGCCCGCCGCTGGTCCGGGACATCTCCTTCACCGTCGAACCCGGACAGTGGGTCGCCCTGGTCGGTGTCAGCGGCAGCGGCAAGTCGACCCTGGCCAGGCTGGCCGTCGGCGCGGCCGAACCGTGGAGCGGTGCGGTGCTGCTCGACGGTCGGCCCCGCGAGACCTACTCCCGCCGTACGCTCGCCGCGTCGATCGGCTACGTGGAGCAGCAGCTGCGACTCTTCGAAGGCAATCTGCGCGACAACCTGACGCTGTGGGATCCGACCCTGCCCGAGGAGCGGCTCCGGGCCGCCCTGCTCGACGCTCGCATCGACCGACTGGTCGAGCAACGTGGTGGCCTGGACAGCGGTGCGGTCAACGAACACGCCCGCAACCTGTCCGGCGGTGAGCAGCAGCGCCTGGAACTGGCCCGGGCGCTGGCGGCCGACCCGCCGCTGCTGGTGCTCGACGAGGCGACCAGTGCGCTCGACGCGACCACCGAGTTCGCAGTCCTGGAAGCACTTCGCCGCCGAGGGGTCACCTGCATGTTCATCGCCCACCGGATCTCCACCGTGCGCGACGCCGACATGATCCTGGTGCTCGACCGGGGTGAGATCGTGCAACGCGGCACCCATGCCGAACTGATCGACGTCGACGGCGTCTACCGCCGGCTGGCCACCGACGGGCGGCCGGTATGACCACCGTCGACCCGGTCACCGTGGACGCGCTGGTCGACCGAGCCGCCACCCGGCGGACCGGTACCGATCCCACCACCGGGCGGGCCGGTGCGGATCTCGCCGCCGTGGACGAGGCCTGGCGACAGCTCGCCGCAGCCGCCGCCGAGCGGCCCGAACGACCGGACTGCGACGCCGCGCAGACCCTCGCCGCCCACTACGACCTGCCGCAGCCCACCCCGGGCCTGGGTCTGATCGCCGCGCTGCGCGCCGCCGGACTGCACTGGACCGAGGTACGGCTCGACGGCCGCTGGTACCGGCGCGGCGCGGCCCCGTTGATCGTCTTTACGGACAGTGGGCCGGCCGTGGCGCTCCTGCCGGCCCGGCGCGGCTACCGCACCGCCGACGGTCGCCCGGTCACCGCCGCCAGCACGGCGCAGTACGACCAGACCGCCTGGCAGGTCTACCCTCCGCTGTCGTCGGGCGAAGCGGTGACCGGCCGTCACCTGCTCCGGTTCGCCGCCCGCGGCGCCGGGGCCGACCTGCGTTTCCTGCTGTCGGCCGGGTTGCTCGCCGCGCTGATCGGTGGTGTCCTGCCGTTCCTGTCGGCATGGATCATCACCGGGGTGGCCGGTGGCAGCGTGGGCGGTCAACTGCTGTGGAGCCTGGCCGCGCTGATCGCCAGCTTCGTGGTGGCCAACGCGCTGCTGCTCTCGGCCCGCAACGCCGCCCTGGTCCGACTCCAGGGCCGGCTGCAACTGCGGCTGGAACCGGCGGTCTGGGCTCACCTGCTCAGCCGGGACGTACGCGCACTCGAAGAGATGGGCACCAGCGACCTGGTCCAGCGCGCGAACTCGGTCACCGAGATGCGTAAGGCACTGTCCGACAGCGTCGCCGCCGGCGTACTCGGCAGTGCCTTCGGGCTGGTCAGCCTGGCCGCACTGATCTTCGTCCACCCGTTGGTCGGTGGCTGCGTGCTCGCCGCGACCGTGCTGCTGATGGGCGCGGCGAGTTACGCCGCCATCCGTCAACAGCGCCACGAGCTGGCCAACCGGGAGGCGTTCGCCGCCGTCGCCGGTTTCCTGCACACCGCCCTGCTGGCGATCGAGAAGATCCAGGTCGCGGCCCGGGAGGAACGGGTCTTCGCCGGCTGGGCGCAGCGGTACGCCCGGCAGCGGTCCACCGACGCCGAAACGCTGCGGTGGCAGGCGCGGGTGGCGGCCTGCGCGGCGGCACTCCAGCCGACCCTGCTGGCCGCGCTCGGCCTCGTGGTCGCCCTGCGCCAGGACGTCACCCTCGGCACCTTCGTCGCAGCCAGCATCGCGGTGGGGCAGTTCGCCGCCTCGGTCGGGATGCTCCAGGGGGGCGTGATCTCGGCGTTCTCCCTGGTCGCCGCGTACCGTCGGCTGGCGCCGGTGCTGGCCGCCCCGCCAGACGTGCAACCGGGCGCCGCAGATCCCGGCCGGCTGCGCGGCCGGGTGCAGCTGCACGAGGTCACCTTCACCTATCCCGGCACCGGCCGACCCGTCCTCGACCGGGTCAGCATCACGGCCGAGCCGGGCGAGTTCATCGCCGTCGTCGGTCCGTCCGGAGCCGGCAAGTCCACCCTGATCCGGCTGCTGCTCGGCCTCGTGCCGCCCAGCTCCGGCGCGGTCCGCTACGACGGCCGTGACCTGTCCGAGTTGGACGTACGGGCGGTCCGGGCGCAACTGGGCGTGGTGCTCCAGCAGGCCCGAGCCGTACGCGGCTCGATCCGGGACAACGTGGCCGCCGGCACCGAGGACCTCACCGACGAGGCGGTCTGGCAGGCGCTGCGCCTCGCCGGGCTCGCCGACGAGGTCCGTGACATGCCGATGGGGCTGCACACCATGGTCAGTGAGGACAACAAGGCCTTCTCCGGTGGTCAGATCCAACGGCTGATGCTGGCCCGCGCCCTGGCCAAGCAGCCGCCGGTGCTGGTGCTCGACGAAGCCACCAGCGCGCTGGACAACATCACTCAGCGCAAGGTGACCGACCGCATCGCCGACCTCGACGTCACCCGGATCGTCGTCGCGCACCGGCTCAGCACCATCCGTGCCGCACACCGCATCTACGTGCTCGACGGCGGACGGATCGCGGCCGAGGGAACCTTCGACGACCTTGTCGCCACCGCACCGCTGTTCGCTCGACTCGTCGCCAGGCAGGAGGTCACCTGATGACCACGACCAGCGCATCCATCGGTCTGGGTAGTACCATGTCCGCACCCGACACCCTGCTCGGTCTCGGCGGTGCCGACGAACGGCTGCTCAGCGTCATCGCGTTGGCGGCGCCGTTCGACGAGCGGGAGGCCGGCGTCTACTTCGCCCCGGTCCGCTCCGGCGGGCGCCGAAAACTCGCCGAACGCTCACAGCGGTGGCTGCGTTCCGCGGTCGCCGAGGACGACGTGTCCCTGCGGGCCCTGCTGCTGCACCGTCAGCAGACCAACCGCGACCTCGGCGCCGGGCTGGTCGACGTGGTCGTACGCGACCCGGGCAAGCTGCCCGACTGGTCGTACGCCCTGGTGGACTTCCTGCTCGCCCAGCCGCCTACCGCCGCACAGGACCCGGCCGCCGAACTCGTCGGCGGGGTCTTCGTCTCCTTCCAGCGGGCCGCGGCCCGGCTGACCGGGATGCGCCAGGGCAGGTTGCGTGGTGTGGCCCTGACTCCGGAGGCCGCCGACGACGTCACCGGTCAACTGGTGCAACGTCTGATCAAGGTGTGCCACGCCGCGCTCGGCTTCGAACTCCAGATCGCCGACGGCTCGGCAACTCCGGTCAACTGGTACGGCCGCGCCGGCATCGACGTCAGCCGGCTCGGTTGGCTGAGCCGGCTGGAGGGTCTGCCCGGCCTCGCCTACCTGATCGGGGTGACCTGCCTCAACTACAAGCGGGCCGTCGGCGAGGTCTTCGACCGGCTGCATCAGGACCTGCCCATGCTGCGCCGCGAGCTGTGGGCCTGGGCCGACCCGGGTGCCCTCGCCTCGTACTCCGGTGACTCCGGTGACCTGCACGACAGCGGCCGTACGGTCAGCCTGCTGTCGTTCGTCGGTGGCCAGCGGGTCGTCTACAAGCCGAAGGACCTCAGCAGCGTCGCCGGCTTCATGGACGTGCTGACCTTCCTCAACACCCACGGGCTGCCGCTGGACCTGACCACCCGGCAGGTGCTGCTGCGCGACGGCTACGGCTGGGAGGAGTACGTCGTGGCCCGGCCCTGCGTCAGCGGCGAGGACCCGGCCCGGTTCTACCGCCGACTCGGCATGCTCACCCGGCTGGCCCAACTCCTGGAATGCCGCGACCTGTGGGCCGACAACCTCATCGCCATCGGCGAACGGCCGATGTTCATCGACCTGGAGAACGTGCTCCAGGGCCGGATGCGCAAGCCGGTGCTGCTCGGCCCGCGTGCCGAGGCACTCTGGCACGAGGTCGAGGAGAGCGTCGCCAAGACCGCTGTAGTGTCCTACCCACGGATCGGGGCGCCCGGCCGGCGGGCGCACGACATCGGCTGCTGCGCGCCCATGCAGGAACAGTTGGCGGTCGACTCCGACGGCTTCCCGGAAGGGTGGGAGCCGCCACCGTACCGGCCGATGGTCGACGGCCGACCGGTCGACCCGGCGGAGCACGCCGACGACGTGTTGACCGGTTACCGCGAGATGGACGCCTGCCTGGTCGCCAACGCGACTGCGCTGGCCGCCGAGCGCGGCCCCCTGCACCTGCTGTCCCGGGCCCGGGTCCGCTACATCTGGCGCAGTACCTGGGACTACCTGGCGATGTTGCAGGTCGCGTCCGGGCCGCTGGCGTTGACCGACGGGGTGGCCCGGGAGATCGTGCTGGCCCGGCTGTTCCGGGGGGCCCGCGAGGTGCTGCACACCGACCCGCGCCGTACCGACAGCCTGGAGATGATCGAGCGGGAGATCGAGTCGCTGCGCCGGCTGGACATCCCACTGTTCCAGTCCGAGCCGATGACCTCGACGGTACACACCCCGGAGGGCTCCCGGGTCGACAACCACTTCTCCGGTACCGCCTGGCAGCGGTTGCGTGACCGCCTCGACGAACTCGTCGAACGGGCCGAATGCGGCGCACCCATGCCGGAGGAGGCACTGGCCGCCTGCCTGGACTTCGCCTCCGGTGGCCGGCCGGTCTGGGCCCCGCCGCCCGGGGATCCCGACGGTCGCCGCGATCCGGCCCAGCTGGGAATCTCCATCTACCACCCCAAGGCGTTCCGGGCCGAGGTCGACCACGGCCAGCTACTCGCGGGCGCCTGCGCGGCGGCCGACGACATCATCGCCGCGGCCGTGCCGGTCGGCGACGGGCAGCACGGCTGGGTCGGCGCGGTCCACTACCCGGCCTTCGGTCTCGACCAACTCGAACCGCTGCATGGCGACCTGCTCACCGGCACCGCCGGGATCGCGGTCTTCCTCGCCGAGCTCTACCAGACCACCGGCAAGCCGACCTACTGGGCGTTCGCGCAGGACGCGCTGGCCGCCACCACCGAGTTCTCCGCGATCGCCGGGCAGGCCAGCCTCTACCGGCGGATGGCCGGTGGCCGGCCGCCCGTCGGCGGGTTCGTCGGCATCGGCGCGACCATCTACGCGCTGGCCCGCTGCGGGCAGGTGATCGGCGATCCGCAACTGCTGGCCCAAGCGCAGAGCCTGGTGCCCGCAGCCCGTGACCTGCTGGCCACCGGAACGAGCCTCGCCGATCCGGTGACCGGTCGGGCCGGCCTGCTGCTGGCCCTGCTGAAGCTCACCGAGGCGCAGCCCTGCGCGGCAGCCGACGAACTGGCCGCGAGCCTGTACGAGCAGCTTCTCGCCGAGCTGCCGGGCGGAGTGCCGTCGGCGTACCCGGCCGGGGTCCCGCTGCTTGACGCGTTGCCGTCCGGGGCACCGGGCGTGGCGATGGCGCTGGCCCAGTACGCCGCCCGGCACGGCCTGAGCACCGACGGGGAGCACCTGGTGCTGGCCGTCGACTCCACCCCCGGTGGGCGGCTGGCGGCGACGGTCGCCGCCGCGGCACTCGGCCGGGCCCGGCCCGCTGAGGCGGTGGCACCGGTGCTGGCCGGGCCGCCGTCCAGCGCCGACCTGCTCGACCGGATCGAACTGGGCCTGGCGGCGTGGCGGGGCGAGGGCGACGAGCAGCACCGCACGGCCGCGCACGCCGCCGCCCGTACGCTGCTGAGCCGCCGCGCCAGCCAGCGCCGCTGGTTCCCCGACCGCCGCCGCGCCGACCGGACCCAGCTGTCCGCGGTGGATGGTCTCGCGGCGGCCGGGCTGGCCTGCCTGGCGCTGGCCGAAGAGGACGTGACCTCGCTTCGAACGATGAGCTGACGGGAGAGATTCCATGACCATCCGTCCACGGGTACGCCGGAACCTGCGTGTGGAGAACGTGCCCGGCGAAGCCGTTTACGTGTTCTCCGAGCGTGGCCACCAGGTCATCGAGGGTGAGCTGACCGAGCGGGTCATGCCGCTGCTGGACGGCAAGCACGACGTCGACGACGTGCTCGACGCGCTCGACGACGAACCGCCGGAGCGCGTGCTCTTCCTCATCGAGCGGTTGGTCCGGATGGGGATCGTGCTCCGGGTCGATCCCGAACTGCCGCAGCGCGAGTCGGCCTTCTGGGACATGGCCGGGTCCAGCGCCGAAGTCGTCGCCGACAAGCTGTCTGCGGCCACGGTCGGCCTGTCGGTCGTCGGCGAGGTCGACCCGGAGCCGCTGCTGGCCGCGCTCGGGGCGGCCGGCCTGCGGGTCAGGCCGGCGGTCGCCGGTGGCACCTCCGAGGTCGACCTGTCGGTGGTGGCCACCGACAACTACCTCAACCCGGAGCTGGCCGAGCAGAACGACGCGGCACTGCGCAGCGGCCGCCCGTGGTTGCTGACCAAGCCGATCGGTTCGGTGCTGTGGATCGGCCCGACGTTCAAGCCGGCGAGCCGGACGCACGGCTGCTGGGCGTGCGTGGCGTTCCGGCTGGCCGGGCACCGGCAGGTCGACGAGTATCTGCGCGACAAGCTCGAACACGTCGGCCCGCTGCGGGTGCCGCTGGCCGACCTGCCGACCACCCGGGAGATCGGCGCGCGGCTGACCGCGCTGGAGGCGGTCAAACACCTTGCCGGCCTCGCCACCGAGCAGGAGGACGGCATCCTCACTCTCGACACGATCTATCTCGACACCCAGCGGCATCCGCTGCACCGCCGCCCGCAGTGCCCGTCCTGCGGTGAACCGGAGCTGGTCGCCCGGCGGTTCGCCGCACCGGTACGCCTGGCGTCACGGACGAAGACCTACACCGGCGACGGCGGGCACCGGGCCCAGCGTCCCGACGAGGTGCTGGCCCGCTACTCCCCGCAGGTCAGCTCGGTCACCGGCGTGGTACGCGAGCTGCGTCCCTTCGCCACCGGCCGGGAGTTCGTCAAGGGGTACTACGCCGGGCACAACTTCGCTCGCCGGGTGCACAACCTGCGGCACCTGCGCAGCGGACTGCGCAGCATGGCGGCCGGCAAGGGCACCACCGACACCCAGGCCCGGGCCAGCGCGATCTGCGAGGCCATCGAGCGCTACAGCGGGCTGTACGTCGGCGACGAGCCTCGGATCACCGCCACCTCGGCGGAGTTGGGCGACCGGGCGCTGGCCCCGAACGACCTGCAGCTCTACAGTCCTCGGCAGCACGAGAACCGGGTCGCATGGAACGCGGCACAACGGTCGAGTTTCCAGATCGTCTGCGACCCGTTGCCGGCCGACCGGCCGATCGAATGGAGCCCGGTCTGGTCGCTGACCCACGAGCGGCACTTCCACGTGCCGACCGCACACCTGTACTTCCAGTACCCGAGCCGGCCCGGTGAGCTGTTCGCATCGGCCTGTTCCAACGGCAACGCCGCCGGGTCCAGCATCGAGGACGCCGTGCTGCAGGGCTTCCTGGAACTGGTCGAGCGCGACAGCGTCGCACTGTGGTGGTACAACCGGCTGAACATGCCCCGGTTCGACCTGGACAGCTTCGGCGAGCCGTGGTTCGACGAGTTCCGGGAGGTCTACGCCGGGCTCAACCGCGACCTGTGGGTGCTCGACCTGACCGCCGACCTCGGCATCCCGGTCGCCGCAGCGATCAGCCGGCGCACGGACAAGCCTGCCGAGGACATCCTGATGGCCTTCGGCGCCCACCTGGACGCGAAGACCGCGGTGCAACGGGCGCTGAGCGAGATGAACCAGTTCCTTCCGGCGGTCATCGACGTGCAGCCCGACGGCACCGGCTACGCCTATCCGGACCCGGTCCAGCAGGGCTGGTGGCGACACGCCACGCTGGCCACGGAGGGTTACCTGGCACCGTCGGCGCAGGTGTCGACCGTGGCGACGCACCGCAACCTGGCCTCCGCCGACCTCAAGGACGACGTGGACACCGTACGCGGGCTCGTCGAGCGGGCCGGCATGCAGATGCTGGTGCTCGATCAGACCCGGCCCGACCTGGAACTGCCGGTGGTCAAGGTCATCGTGCCCGGTATGCGGCACTTCTGGGCCCGGTTCGGCGCCGGACGGCTCTACGACGTACCGGTCCGGCTCGGTTGGCTCGACCAACCCACGCCGGAGGACGCCCTGAACCCCATTCCGATGTTCCTGTGACCGGCGGCATGTTCCGTCCCTGGTTTGGAGGGGTGCGATGACCCTGACACAGTCGACCCGGCCGTACGAACGACTCCTACGGCTGGAACCGACGAGCAGACTGGTGCCCGGCGGCGGGCAGCTCACCCTGTGGTCCCGGCACGGCCGGGCCGCCGTCGGCGAACGCGACCTGCCCATGGTCGCGGTGCTTGAGGCGCTCGCCGCGAAAGAGGTGACACCGACCGATCTGGAACGTCTGGCGCTGGCCACCGCCGGGGCCACCGGAACGGACGACGAGATCGCCGTACTGGCCCGGCTGCACTGGCTGCTGGACCGGATCGGCAGCGCGCTGGAGCAGCAGCTCGGCCCGGCCGGTGAACCGGGCTGGCTGCGGGTCACCGCACTGACCAGTGACCTCCGCTTCACCCCTGCCCCGTACCAGGGGGACGGTCCGGTGGCGCTGTCCCGGCTGGCACTGCTGCGCCGCCGCGACGGCCAACTGGTGGTCGAGTCGGGGCTCGCGCCGTTCCGGGTCACCGTGCTGCACGAACAGTCGCTCGCCCTCGTCGGCGCGCTCGCCGAGCCGCTCACCGTGCCGGAGCTGGCTGGTCGGCTGGGACTGGACGACACCGCGATCCGGCAACTGGTCGGCTTCCTCGCCGCCGCTGCGCTGACCGACGCGGTAGACCCGGCCGCCGACCAGTGGGACCTGCACGAGTTGTACTTCCACTCCCGCAGCCGGTGCGGGCGGACCGACGAGTCGTTCGGGGCCACTTTCCCGTTCGTCGACGTGCGGCCACCGCTGCCGGCGGTCAAGCCCGCCCCGGCCGGCCCCGCGCTGGTGCTGCCGCGACCGGACTTCGACGCGTTGCGGGCCAGCGACCCGCCACTGGTGCTGGTGCAGGAGGCGCGCCGTTCGGTGCGGGGATTCGGCGCCGAGCCGATGACCTTGGCGCAACTGGCCGAGTTCCTCTACCGGGTCGGTCGGGTCCGCTCGGTGTACGGACCCGACCACGACAACCGGATGCCGTACGAGGGTGTCGATCGGCCGTACCCGACCGGAGGCGCCTCGGGTGACCTGGAGATCTACGTCACCGCGCACCGGGTGGCCGGTCTGGCGCGGGCCGCCTACCACTACGACGCCGGGGAGCACCGGCTGATCCGGGTCTGCGACGATCCGACGCTGATCCAGGGGCTGCTCGCCGGTGCCGCGCAGGCCACCGGTGGAGCCCCCACACCGGACGCGCTGATCACCTTCACCTCCCGCTTCGGCCGGATGACCTGGAAGTACGACGCGATGGGGTACGCCGCCACGCTCAAGCACGTCGGCGTCGCGTACCAGACCGCGTACCTGGTCGCCACCGCGATGGGACTGGCTCCGTGCGGCCTCGGCAGCGGGGACGCCCACCTGTCGGCCCGGGTCTTCGGGCTGGACTGGCAGGTCGAGTCGTCGGTCGGCGAATTCATGCTCGGCAGCCTGCCGCGCTGGGCTGACGGTACCGATCCGCACCAGGGCCGGACCAACTGGCGCGGCGCCAACGACCCGGACTGGGCGCAGCGGGCCGGACAGCTGCTCAGCGCCGCCCGCCACGACCGCGCCGTGCCGGAGGAGCCGTCATGATCGAGGTGGACGACCTGACGGTGGCGTACGGCTCGGTGCGGGCGGTGCAAGGGGTGAGTTTCCACGTCGCGGCCGGCGAGGTGGTGGCTCTGCTGGGCCGCAACGGCGCCGGGAAGACCAGCACGATGCAGGTGTTGGCCGGGCACCGGGCGGCGACCTCGGGGCGGGTCCGGGTGGCCGGCGGTGACCCGTTCAAGGACCGGGCGACGGTACGCCGCAGCGTCGGCATCATGTTGCAGGAGGCCGGCTTCCTCGGTGAGTTGACCGTCGCGGAGACGGTACGGGCGTGGCGCCGGTTCGGCAGAAATCCGCTGTCCCCCGACGAGGTGCTCGATCTGGTGGATCTGCGAGCCCAGGCCCGCATCCGGGTCGGCCGGTTGTCCGGCGGGCAGCGGCGCCGGTTGGATCTCGCGCTGGCGATACTGCACCGGCCCCGGGTGCTGTTCCTCGACGAGCCGACCACCGGGCTGGACCCGGAGGCCCGGCACAACACCTGGGAGGTCATCGAGGGGTTGGCCGCCGGTGGCACGACGGTCCTGCTCACCACCCACTATCTGGAGGAGGCCGAGCGGCTGGCCGGGCGGGTGTTGATGCTGGAGGCCGGGCGGCTGACGGTCTCGGGGGACCTGCCGACCGTACTCTCGGCCGGGGCCGGCACGGTCAGTTTCGCGGCGGACCGGCTGCCGGACGACCTGCCGGCCGACTGGCCGGCCGAGTACTCCGCCGGCCGGGTCGTGATCCGTACCCGCACGCCGGACGACACGGCCGCCGAGGTGTTCGCCTGGGCGGCGGCCCGTGGCCGGGTGTTGCCGCAGGTGGCGGTCCGACCGGCCAGTCTGGAGGAGGTCTACCTGGGGCTGGTCGACCGAGGCTCCGATCGGCAACGCGGCCCGGTCGATTCCGTGCCGCAGGAAGTGGGGCACCAATGAGCGCAGTGACGGTGGTCGGCGGCTCGGTGGCGGTGTGGCGACTGGAGCAGCGATTGTTCTGGCGCAACCGGGCCCTGGTGGTGCCGACGTTCCTGGTGCCGGTGGCGATGTGCGTCAGCATCCCGTTCACCGTGCCGGCGGGCCTCGACTGGGACGGGGTGCCCTACCGGGGGCACTTCCTGACCGCCATGATCGCCATGATCACGGTGTACTCCACGTTCACCACCCTGGTGGTGACCCTGACCAGCCGCCGGGACGCGTTGATTCTCAAACGGTTGCGCGGGACCGAGCTGTCCGACCGGTCGATCCTGGCCGGCAACGTGCTCACCGCGTACGTCCTCAGTGGGTTGCAGTTGGGGTTGCTGCTGGCGATCGGGCTGGTCGCCCTGGGCGTGCCGGCTCCGGAGAATCCGCTCCTGCTGGTGGTCGCCCTCGCTTACGGGACTGCGGTGTTCGCCGTGTTGGCGGCGGCTTACACGGCTCTCATCCCTAATGCAGAGAGCGCTCAGATTCTCTGCATTCCGGTGTTGTTCGCCTGTTTCGCCTGCTCGGGAATATTCGTTCCGCTATCGGTCTTCCCGGACTGGTTGCAGACGTTGGCGGAACTGCTGCCGGTGACCGCCCTGGTCGACGCGGTCCGAGCGGCGTTCTACGGCGGTGGCGCTCTACCGCTGGACGCGGCGGTGCTCGGAGTCTGGTGGGCGGTGGGTCTGATCGCCACCCGCCGCTTCTTTCGCTGGGAAGGAAAGCGGTAAGGCGGCCGAATAACGGCATCTGTTCGGCTGGTTGCTGTCCCCATCGATGAATGTGAGGATTTATTGGCAAGTGCTTGGGGGTAGATGGATGGTCGACGTGGGTCCTACACCCCATGCGGAGAGCGCGACGACGGGCGTGGCGGTGCGGACCGCGCAGACGCTGGTCTTCCTCCTCTCGATCGCCTACCTCAGCATCCCCGCATCGCGGGTGATCACCACTCAGACGGCGCCGAACGCCGGACTGGCCCTGCTCGCCCTCACCGGTGTGGCGCTGCTGCAGTTCCGGCACACCTGGCACGGGCTGCGCGGAGAACCGCCGGTCACCTGGTCGTGGACCCTGCTGCTACAGGCGATCCTGTCGTACGCGCCGGCTCCGCTGGCCGGCGACGCATGGCTGGGGGTGCCGTCCTTCCTGGCCGCCTCGGCGCTGATCACCCTGCGTTCGCCGCTGTCCTATGTCGCCTACCTCGGGGTGGTCGTGGCGGAGGTCCCGTTCGCCCTGCTCGTCCACGAGGAGCAGGGCGACGTCGCGTACGCCACGCTCGGCGTCGCGTTGACCGGCGCGGTGGTCTTCGGCTTCGTCAAGATGGCGACCCTGGTGTGGGAGGTGCACCGGTTGCGCTCCACCCTCGCGCACCGGGCCGTCGACGTCGAGCGGCTGCGCTTCGCCCGCGACCTGCACGACGTGCTCGGGCACCAGCTGTGCGCCATCGCGCTCAAGGGTGAGTTGGCCGCCGCCGTCCTGCGTACCCGGCCGGAGGCCGCCGAACGGGAGATCGACGAGGTGATCGGGCTGGCCCGGGAGGCGCATCGCGACATCCGGGAGGTGGTGGCCGGGTACCGCAGCGTCTCGCTCGCCGGCGAGATGACCGGGGTGACCTCGGTACTCACCTCGGCCGGCATCACGTGCGATGTGGACGCTGTGCCGCTGGACACGCTGCCGCCCGACGCCGCCACCCCATTGGCCTTCGCCCTGCGGGAGGGCGCCACCAACGTGTTGCGGCACAGTACCGCCCGGCACTGCTCGATCACCTTGCGGGCGCAGGACGACGGCCTCAGGCTGCGGATCGTCAACGACGGCGTGCCCTCCGGACCGCCTCACCCGGCCGGCAGCGGCTTGGACGGCCTGCGTGAGCGCCTGCTCGAACTGGACGGGCGACTGCACGCCGGCCCGCTCGGTGGCGGATCTTTCGAACTGGTGGTCTTCGTGCCGAGCACGGTCACGGAGGCAGCGATGGTGGAGGCAATTCGATGATCAGGATCCTGCTGGCCGAGGACATGCACATGGTTCGCGGCGCGCTCGTCGCGCTGCTGTCATTGGAGGCGGATCTCGAAGTGGTGGCGGAGGTTGCCGAGGGCACCGCGATCCTGCCCAACGCGCTGGCGCACCGGCCCGACGTGGCCGTACTCGACATCGGACTGCCCGGCATCGACGGCCTGGCGGCGGCCAGCGTGTTGAGCCAACAGTTGCCGGCGTGCCGGGCCATCATCCTGACCAGTCACGCCGACTCGGCGAACATCGCCCGGGCGATGTTGGCCGGGGTCTCCGGCTTCCTGCCCAAGGACGCGCCGCCGGCCCGGTTGGCCGACGCGATACGTCGGGTGCACCGGGGCGAGCGGGTGATCGACTCTGAGATCGTCGTGGCGGCGTTCCACCATGGCCCCAACCCGCTGACCGAGCGGGAGCGCGACGTCCTCTCCCACGTCGCCAAGGGCTCCGACGTGTCCGACGTCGCCGCGAAGCTCTATCTCGCACCGGGGACCGTGCGCAACTACCTGTCGGCCATCATGTCGAAGATCGGGGCCCGCAACCGGGTGGACGCGATCCGCATCGCCCGCGACCGGGGCTGGATCAGCGCCTGACCAGCTTCTGACCGCACCCTGCGGACAGGAGGGTGAGGTCGGTCGTGCCCGCGATCCGGCGATCGACATGACACTCGTCATGTGCAGATCGTGTCGATGATTACTGTTTAGCTGCACCGACGGGACGCCACCATGGGTATGGCCGATCCGCCGGAGAGCAGCAGACCGGTGACTCTTCGGAGGCGGCCCGGTGATCGCAATCCCGCGCCCACCGGAGCAGCGGACAGTCCAGATGTCCGCTCCTCGCACATCCGCGAGCGCCGGCCCCGCTGGCGCGGTACGAGGAGGATCGTCATGGCCGAAGGGATCTACGTCCTGTCGGACGAGGACCGCCGGAAGTTTGCCAAGATCGTGTCGAGCGCCTGGTCCGACACCGCGTTCGCCGACCGCTACCAGACCAGCCCCTACGACGTGCTGGCCGAGCACGGCATCGACTACCCCGCCGCGGTGGCCCCGCCGCTGCTGCCGCCGAAGCCGAGCGGCGAGCTGAGCATGGAGGCGCTGGAGGCCGTCGCCGCCGGCGCCGCCGAGGGCACGCTGGGCAGCGCGAGCTCCATCAGCACCATCGGTGGCACCGCCTTCACCGCCAGCACCGCCGGCACGTTCGGCATCGAAGAGCCGATCGTCAACTGACGAACACGCCTGGGGCGCCCCGCGCAGCCTGCCCGCTGTCCCCCGTCAGCGCCAGGCAGCGCGGGGCGCCCCAGCCGATCGCGTGGAAGGGATAAACCGATGGCCCCAGTACCGGCGGAACACCGTACCCGCTTTGCTCGGTTGGTCGCCGACGCGTGGTCCGATCCCACCCTCGCCAACCGATACCAGCTCGACCCCACCGCAGTACTCACCGAATACGGCATTGTGCTCGGTGACGGCGACGAGATCCCCGACCTGCCGCCCGCCCCGGGCGAACTCGCGGTCGAGGACCTCAGCACCACGGCCGGCGCGGCGATGGCCACGATCGGCACCGTCAGCTGCCCAGGAGCCTGCGTCGGAATGAGCGCCTGAGATGGCGACCGGGCACGTTGCCATCACCCCGGCGGCGGGCACGGGATCGCCCGCCGCCGGGCAGGTCCGCCGGGCCCGGGCGGTCGTGGTCACCCGTACCGTCGCGTACGTCTTCACCGTCGCCATGCTCGCCTTCGGTCTACTGCCCATCGTCGCCGGGGTCACCGACGGCCGCCCCTGGTGGGTGGTGATCGTCGGAGCCGTCGGCTTCGCGGTCGTCGCCACCGCCTTCATCCGGTTGGTCACCCACGCGATGCGCCAGCCGTGGAGCAATCGCAGGCGCCACGACGCCCTGCTGATAACCGGCATCGTGCTGCTGCTGCCAGTGCTCGTCGACCAGCACTGGCAGGTGATCGGCTTCCTGGCGCTCGCCGCCGTAGCGGTCACCTTCCGTCCCCGGCACGGCCTGCTCCTGTCCGCCGCGGTGCTCGTCCTGATCACGGTGGAACGGATCGTGCTCGACACTCCGGGCGTCGTCTTCCTGACCGTGCAGGACGTGCTCACGGGCGCCGCGCTGGCCGGCATCATCGTGCTGGTCGCGTTCATCGAGGAACTGTTCGCCGCCCGGGCCGAGGTCGCCCGCCTCGCCGTCGACGCGGAGCGCGTCCGGTTCGCCCGCGACCTGCACGACACCCTGGGACACAATCTCTCCGCCATCGCGCTCAAGAGTGAACTCGCCCTGCGACTGCTCGATCGAGACTCGGTGCGTGCCCGGTCGGAGCTGGACGACGTGTACAGCATCGCCCGTGAGTCACTGCGCGACGTCCGTACCGTGGTCAAGGGCTACCGTCGCGACTCGCTGCAACGGGAGTTGGAGGGCGTCCAGTCGGTGCTGGTCGCCGCCGGTGTCCGGTGCGAAGTCGCGACGCCGGCCGCGACGCTGCCCGCACCGGTCGAGGAAGTACTCGCCTGGGCCGTCCGTGAGGCGGCGACCAACCTGCTTCGCCACAGCAGTGCCAGCAAGTGCCGCATCAGCATGCGACGCTCGGAGGACGAGGTACGCCTCGACGTCGCCAACGACGGCGCGGCCACCCCCGCTACCACCGAAGACATCGGTGGCAGCGGACTCACCGGCCTGGCCGAGCGGCTGGCCCCGCTGGGCGGGAGCCTCACCGCCGGTCACCGCGCCGGCGGAGAATTCGTCCTCACCGTGCTCATACCTTGCTGAGAACCGAGGAGAAGCCATGATCAGCGTGTTGGTGGCTGAGGATCAGAACCTTATCCGGGGTGCGTTGGTGGCCCTGATGTCGTTGGAGAGCGACATCAGGGTCGTGGCGGAGACCGAGCGCGGTGACACCATCCTGGCTGAGATCGAACAGCACCGGCCGGACGTCGCGGTGGTCGACATCGACCTGCCCGGCATGGACGGGATCGTCGCCGCGCAGCGCCTCAAGGACGCCGGCTCGCCGGTCCGCATCCTGGTCCTGACCAGCGTCGGCACGCCGGGCAACTTCGACCGGGCCATGCAGGCCGGGGTGGCCGGTTTCCTGGTCAAGGACGCGCCGAGCGAGCGACTGTGCCGCGCCATCCGGGACGTGCACGCCGGGCGGCGGGTCATCGACATCGAACTCGCCGACAGCAGTTCCGCGCCGACCGGGGCGGTCGAACGCCCTCGCATCGGCCCGCTGACCCAGCGCGAACGCGGCATCCTGGCCGCGCTGCACGACGGCACGCCGGTGCCGGCGCTGCGTTCCATCTTCGGGTTGTCCAGTGCAACGCTGCAGGCGCACGTCGTGGCAGCCGTGTCGAAAACCGGGGCCCCCGACCCGCATGAGGCGGCCCGGGTGGCGTACAACAACGGCTGGCTGTAGCCCACTCCCCGGCTCACGATCCTTGCGGCGGCGTGATCGTCCCGGTCAGATACTGCCGGCGCCGCTGGGGTCCGAACTTCTCGATCGCGTACCGCAACATCACCCGGGGCATGTCCCGGTACCACCGGGACAGGAACTCCTCCGCCGCCGCCCGGTCCCGGTTGCCCACCTCGCGCAGCATCCAGCCGACCGCCTTGTGGACAAGATCGTGCGGGTCACCCAGCAACCGCTCGCTGAGCCGGAAGGTCCACTCGAAGTCACCGGCCTTGATGAAGGCGAAGGTCGCCATGATGGCGATCCGTCGCTCCCACACCAGGTCCGACGCGGCCAAGCGATCGAGTACGCCGCGGTCCTTGTCGATCAGCCAGGGTCCGACGAGGTACGGCGCGCACGAGTCCACCAGGTCCCAGTTGTTGATCCGATCCGTGTTGGCAAGGACCAGGCGGAAGATGGCGCCGCGTTCCGCCTCGTCGCCCCTGGCGAACTTGCGCACCAGGATGAAGATCGCGGTCAGCCGCTCCTCGTGCACGTCACCGCCCAACAGCAGCGCCGCAGCATCGAGCGGCAGGTCACGCCAGTACCGGCCGACCACCTTCCGCTGCTCCGGCACGGTGACACCGATGGCCCGGTCGCCCTCGCCGTAACCACCGGGCACCATCTGCAGGTACCGGCTCACCCCCGCCGCCCGGTCCGGATCGGCGAGAGCGGCGAGGGCGTGACGAACTTCCGCAGCGCTGGCCATGACCGTGCGGCCCCCTGTCATCCCGGCGTCGGTCAGCCCTTCACACAGACCACCTGCTTGAGGTGGGCCACCACCTCGACCAGGTCGTCCTGCTGGGCCATCACCTCGGCGATGTCCTTGTACGCGCCGGGGATCTCGTCGACCACCCCGGCGTCCTTGCGGCACTCCACTCCCGACGTCTGCTCCGCCAGGTCTTCGGTGCTGTACGTCCGCTTGGCCTGGGCGCGCGACATCCGCCGCCCCGCCCCGTGGGAGGCCGAGCAGTACGCTGCCTCGTTGCCCTTGCCACGCACGATGTACGACCCGGTGCCCATCGACCCGGGGATGATGCCCAGGTCACCGGTGCCGGCCCGGATCGCACCCTTGCGGGTGACCAGCACATCCACTCCGTCGTAACGCTCCTCGGCCACGTAGTTGTGGTGGCAGCTGATCGGCTCGTCGTAGCTGACCTGTGGGAACCGGTCCCGTACCAGGTTCATCAGCACGGCGAGCATGACCGCCCGGTTGCGCCGCGCGTACTCCTGCGCCCACCACAGGTCCCGGCGGTAGGCGTCCATCTCCGGCGTGCCGGTGAGGAAGACCGCCAGGTCCCGGTCGGGCAGATCGGCGTTGTGCGGCAGCCGCCGGGCCACCGCCATGTGCCGCTCGGCCAGTTCCTTGCCGATGTTGCGCGACCCGGAGTGCAGCATCAGCCAGACCCGGCCGGCGTCGGCGCCGCCGGACTCCAGGCAGACCTCGATGAAGTGGTTGCCGCCGCCGAGGGTGCCCAACTGCCGGCGGGCCCGCGTCTCAAGCTGCGCCACCCGGCGATCCAGGTCGGCGAAGCGCTGCCAGAAGTCGGCCCAGCCGCGCTGCTCCAGACCCCGGACCCGACGCGGGTCGACCGGGTTCTCGCGCTGGGCGAAGCCGACCGGGATGGCGTCCTCGATGGCCCGACGCAGCCCGGCGAGGTCGTCGGGCAGGTCGGCGGCGGTCAGCGAGGTGCGTACCGCCGACATGCCGCAACCGATGTCCACGCCGACGGCCGCCGGTGACACGGCCTGCCGCATCGCGATCACCGAGCCGACCGTGGCCCCCTTGCCGAAGTGCACGTCCGGCATCACCGCGACCCCCTGCACCCACGGCAACACCCCGATGTTGCGCAGCTGCCGAGCCGCCTGCTCCTCGATCCCGTACGGATCCGTCCAGACCCGCACCGGTGCCCGCGTCCCCGCAAGCACACTGAACCCCATGATGCTCTCCTAGATAACGCCGATCTTGCACCTCTGGTCGCCGATACATCACTTCTGCGGCATGTGTCCCGACAGTAAGTGCATGATCGACGCGCGGGTTGAGCGGTGCGTGCGGCGTGGTGGGTGGTGTGGGGAGAGGGTAGAGCCCGCCACGATCCCGCAGAACACGCAGCCCGCCATCGCCCCAGGCTAGGGCACCTGCCCGGTCCCGTCGCTCACCACAGGCTGGCGGGC
>NZ_JBFBAY010000009.1:0-296605 GCF_040682415.1 Micromonospora sp. NPDC051196 | reverse complement strand
GGGGGGTGCGGCGGGGGGCGGCCGCCACTCCCGGCCGCGCGGCAGCGCGGGGACCGCCACGGGCCGGCGACGACCCCGGCGTCCCGCCGGAGCCGACGCCGGCCGTCAGGCTCAGCGCCTGCTCTGGTGTTTGGCCATCTGGGGCTGCTCGCCCTTACCGACCCGGCGCAGCGCGTCGCGCAGCTGGTCCTCGGTCATCTTCGAGTTGCCCTCGATGCCCGCCTGGTGGGCCTGCTGTCGCAGTTCGTGCAGCTGTTCGCGGTTACCCATGTCGACCTCCCATGTGTCGGTGGCGCCAGCCGGTGGCCCGACGGCGGGCCACCGGCTGTTTTCCCGCAGCGAGGCGTGGAAAACCGCCCGTCCGGTCGCGGTCTCATGAGACGTGCGGGTGCGGCCCGCGACCTCGGCGCAACGCGACCGCCGCCAGCGCGATCGTCACAAGACCGAGGATTCCGGCCAGCCCCCAGGGCTGGTGGTCGGTGCTCGCCGTCACCCGGCTCGTCGCCCCGGCGGTGACGATTTCGCCGTGGATCTGGTAGTCGCCGACGGCGAGGGCCGGCAGGGTGACCGGAACCCGGATCTCCCGTTCCTCCCCGACGGCGAATTCGTCCGGTTCGGGTGGGGTGACGAAGCCGGTCGGATCCGGGCCTCGGCCGACACTGAACGACCAGGCCACCGTCGCCGGCGCGGACTGCTCGTTGCGCAGTCGCAGCACGAGCGTACGCCGGGCGGGCGCACCGAAGTAGGCGGTCCAACTGTCGGCGCGCTCCAGGTGCGCCGCGATGACGGTCGGAGGTCGGGTGGCCGCCTGCCGGGCGGTGTCACCGGCCGGTGGAAGTGCTCCGGTGACGGCCAGCGGCGCGGTGGCCGACAGCCGGGTGTCCAGGGTGGTCACCCGTACCTGGCAGGGACAGCCGCCGGGCGGCACCGCGACGGCCAGCGGCGCCCCACCGCCGCCGCTGGCGGGCAGGTGGATCTGAGCTGAACTGTCCACCGCGCAGCGGGCCGGCGTGTCCGCGCCACACAGCTCGATGAGGACCGTCCCGCCGGGCCAGCCGGTGAGCCGGACCAGCACCTGTTCCCCCGGCTTCGCCTCGGCCCGGTCCACGCTCACCCGGGGGCCGGGTTCCGGGGCGCCGGTCAACGCCAGGGCCGCGACCAGGGCGAGCGCGTACGTCGGGAGCCTCACGTGTGGGCCGTCGGCGGCTGTCGGCGGCGGGCCGCCCGTAGCCGGATGACCAGCAGCCAGCCGACGCCGGTGAGCAGGACGCCGGTCCAGACCCACGGTATCGCCCAGGTGCCGGCGCTACGGGTCACCGTGGGCAGGAGCCGGTCGGGGGTGGCCGGGTCGACGACCACGGAGGCGGACAGCCAGCCGGCGGGTACCACGCCGTTGATCTGTTCGGTGATGGTGATCGCCGCGCCGGGCAGCAGTTCGGGCACGTCGACGGGTTCGGTACGAGCCAACCGGAGCCCGAACGGGGCTTCCAGGCGTACCTGGGTGGTGCCGGTCAGCCGGGTGTTGCCGGTGTTGCGCAACCGGTAGCTGACCACGACCGGGCCGGTGCCGAACGGGTTGAGCGGGTTGTCGTAGCCGATCCGCATCGCCTCGACCTGGAGGCCGGGCCGGACCGGACCGGCCACCCGCAGGTAGATCCGGGCGGCGACCCGCCGGTCCAGGTTGACCCGTCCCCCGTTGCCGGCGGACTGGACCTGGGCGATCGAGGCGACCACACCGCCGGCGTGGTCGCCGGGGGTGGCGTTGGCCGGCACGGTGAGCTGGAACGGCACGATCACCTGTTCCCCGGCGGGCACCCGGTAGGTCCGTTCGGCGAAGGTGGTCCAGGCACCCACGTCGGTGGCCGGGCGGCTGGCCGGTTGCAGGGCGAAACCGCCGTCGGTGGTGGTGAACGCGTCGGCGCCGTACACGGCGAAGGTCATCGCACGCTTGCTCAGGTTGGTGATGGCGACCCGGTCCTCGATGCGCTGGCCGGGTTCGGCGTCGTAGACGAAGTAGCTGCGCCCGGTGGGCCCGGACGGGCCGGAGGGCTGGACCGCCCAGGTGAAGCCGGTGGCGCTCGGCGTCGGGGTGGGTGCCGGTGCGGCGGCCAGGGCGACGGACGGGCCGCCGGTCAGGACGGCGGCGAGCACGGTGAGGACCGCGGTCGCGGCGACCAGGTGCGGAGAAGGGCACCTCGTCATCGATCTGCGCACAACAAGATGCCCTTCCACGCGTCAGGACAGGGTCAGGGTGAGGGTGGCGGTGTAGTCGCCCGGCGCGGTGGCGGCCGGGACCCCGAGGCCCAGGTCGGCACCACACTGGAAGCTGCCGGCGCTGGCCCCGGCCGGGGAGGCGCACAGCGTACGGGCGCTGCCCAGACCGGCACCGGGGGTCGCCTGGGCACCCGGGTTGACCACGCCGGCGGCGCCCACCAGTGCGTCGGCGAGCACGGACGCGCTCGGCGTCCAGCCGAGGTTGTCGGCCGCGATGGTGCCACCGAGCGCGCTGGTGAACTCCTCCACCTGACCGACGACGTTCCAACCGGCGTTGGTGCCGCGCAGGTCGCTGACCGTCACCGCGTTGAGTGCGCCGTTGGCGACGGCGCCGGGGTGCACGGCGGACAGCGCGACGCTGCCGCCCGAGGAGGTCAGCGTCAGCGGGCCGGACTGGAGCACCTGGGCGGTGATCTCCTGCTCGGCGCCGCTCGGGCCACCCGTACCGCCGAAGGTGATCGGGGTGAAGGTGTCCTGGCTGCGATCGTTGGAGGCGTGCGCCGCGAAGGTCATCACGTAGCACTGGATCGCGGTGCAGTCCACGCTGTTGCCGTTGCCGTCGGTGTAGGTCGGCACCAGGTCCAGAGTGGTGGTGAAGCTGCCGTCGGCGGGCAGCCGCACCTGAGCGGCGGACGAGGAGGCGTTCTTGTGCACCCACTTGACCGGCTTGTAGGGACGCGAGTTCGTCCAGTAGTTCTCGCCCTTGGGTCCGAAGGCGAGGTAGAAGCCGACGCCGCCGTTGGCGTCCGGGTCGAACCCGGTGCCGGTGACGGTGACGGTGGCCCCCTCGGGGTCGAGGGCGGCGGACGGGTTCACCGTGACCGATGGGGCGGCGGGGCCCCCGCCGGAGCCGGTGGTGACGGTGAACGATGCCGGATCGAGCACGGTGCCGGCGGTGAAGAAGCCGGAGAACGCGGTGGCCCCGGTCTCGGTGAGCGTGGTGGTGAGGTTGCTCCAGGAGACCGTGCTGCCGGACACCGTCGGGCCGGCCGTGGTGGTGCCGAGGGTGGCGATGGCCGCCTGCTCGATCCGCACCGGCTCGAAGCCGCCACCGCTGGCCTGTAGGTCGACGTCGGCGAGCAGCGAGCCACCGGCACCGTCGAGGACCACGGTCGGGTTGGCCAGGGTGATGGTGAAGAAGTGCGCGGGGTACGAGAACACCACGGTGCCGCCGTAGTTGACCGTGGTCGCTCCGGTGGCGCCGTCGTACGTGCCGCCGGTGACCGGGAACTTGAAGGTGCCGTCGGTGTTGCGGGTCGCACCGTCGGTGACCGCGATCGGCGGGTTGCCGTTGCCGGTCGACACGTACGCGCGGAACGAACTCTTGAAGCCCCAGTCGAGGCTTCCCCCGGTCACGTCGGCGGGCGCCGCCGTCGCGGGGGCGACCGCGGCCAGTGAGGCGGCGGCGCCGAGCACGGCAGCCGTCACCCACCGGTACGACCGTCGGCGAACGCCGCCGGGTCTGGGTACGGACATATGTCTTCCTCTCAGAAGGGGAATGGCTGGCTTAGGTTAGGCTCTCCTAACTTTTTCGAAAATCCTCCGAACACCCTCTTGCATCACAGGCAAGATCGACTTAGGTTAGCCTAACCATACATACGGAGGTTAGTCATGCCTGCCCGCCTAGCCGCTGCCCTGGTCGGCGCGATGCTGCTGGCCCTCGGCACCCTCGCGGCCAGCCCCGCGCACGCGGACACGGTTGGTCGAGGCCCCAACGGTCAGCGGCTCTCCGTCAGCAAGACGAGCGGAATCCCGCTCGGCGGTACCACCGTCACCGTCTCCGGTTCCGGCTACGACATCACCAAGGGCGTCTACATCGCGTACTGCGTCGACAACGGCGCGAGCGTGCCGCCCTCCCCCTGCGGCGGCGGCGTCGACACCAGCGGTTCGACCGGTGCCTCGCACTGGATCTCCTCCAACCCACCCTCGTACGCCGAAGGGCTGGCCGTCCCGTACGCGGCGGGTGGATCGTTCACCGTTCAGGTGAAGATCACCGCACGGATCGGCGACGTGGACTGCACCACCGGCCGCTGCGTGGTGGCCAGTCGCGCCGACCACACCCGCGCCTCGGACCGGTCCCAGGACGTCAAGGTGCCCGTCACCTTCGCCGGCCCGACCGCCCCTGCTGCCGCCCCGGCATCGACCGCCCCGGGCGCGCCCGCGTCCGCCGCGCCCACGAGGACGTCCGGCCCGGCGGCACCGGCCCCCACCGGCTCGGCACCGGCCGCCGTCGCCCCCTCGGCCGGCGCCCCCGGGGCCACCGTCGCCGCCGGCGGTGAGGGCGGTGAGGGCGGTGACGGCGGTGACGGCGCTACCGGCACGGCACCGGCCGCCGGCACCGAGGAGTCGGTGCTCACCACACAGGTCAGCGACAGCACCGGCACCGGCCGCTGGTTCACGGCCGCCCTGGCAGGACTCGCCGCGCTGCTGGTCGTCATCGTGGCCCTGCGGATGCGCGGCCGACGCCGGGAACAGCGATGAGACCGAGACACCTGCTCACGCTGCTGACGCTGCCCGCACTGCTCGGCCTCGCCGCCTGCACACCGGCCACCTCGACGGCGGCCCCGGCGACCGGCTGCGGACCGGCCACGGCCGTGGTCACCGACGCCGACATCGAGCCGGTCGGCGCCGATCCCGGCAGCACCCTGCCGGCCACGGTCACCTCGGCCGACGGGACCAGCGTGACGGTCACCGACGCCAGTCGCATCCTCCCGGTGAACCTCTACGGTTCGATCGCCGAGATCGTGTTCAGCCTCGGGCTCGGCGACCGGGTGATCGGCCGGGACACCTCCACCACCTTCCCCGCCGCCGGTGACCTGCCCGTGGTCACCCCGGCCGGGCACGACCTGTCCACCGAAGCCATCCTGCGACTCAACCCCAGCGTCGTACTCGCCGACGACAGCATCGGCCCGCCCGAAGTGCTCGCCCAGCTGCGCCGCGCCGGCATCCCGGTGGTACTCGTCGACGACGAGCAGAGTCTCGCCGCCATCGGCCGAAACATCCGGGCCATCGCTGCGGCCCTCGGTGTGCCGGAGGCCGGGGAACGGCTGGTGGCCCGGGTGGAGAGTGAGATCGCCGCCGCCCGTCGGGCCGCCCCGCCGGACACCGCACCACTGCGCATCGCGTTCCTGTACGTCCGTGGCACCGCCGGGGTCTACCTGATCGGCGGTAAGGGCGCCGGATCCGACGAGATGGTCCGGGCCATCGGCGCCACCGACGCCGGCACCGAGATCGGGTTGTCCAACTTCCGCCCGCTGACCAGCGAAGGACTGATCAACGCGGCACCCGACGTCATCCTGGTGATGACCGAAGGGCTGGAGTCGGTCAAGGGCGTCGACGGGCTCCTCTCCCTGCCCGGCGTGGCCCAGACCCCGGCCGGTCAGCACCGCCGCATCGTGGACATGGACGACGGGCTGCTGCTCTCCTTCGGCGCGCGTACCGGTCGGACCATCCAGGCGTTGGCCGATGCGGTCTACGGATCATGCGGGTGAGACGGGCCGGCCTCGTCGCGGGTCTCGCGGTCGCCCTGCTGCTGCTCTGCCTCGTCGCCGCCGGCACCGGGCAGGTCCGGGTCCCCCCGGCGGAGGTACTCGGCTCGATCCTGCACCGCCTCGGCCTCGACCTCGGACCGACGCCGAGCGCCACGCACGGCGAGAGTGCCCTCTGGGTGGTGCGCTTTCCCCGGGTCCTGCTCGCCGTGATCGTCGGGGCCGCGCTGGGCTGCGCCGGCGCGCTGATGCAGGGCATCTTCGGCAACCCCCTGGCCGAACCCGGCGTCATCGGCGTCTCCTCCGGCGCGGCGGTCGGCGCGGCCACGGTCATCGTCACCGGGGTCGCCACGTTCGGCGGCTGGACCGTGGCGGCCGGCGCGTTCCTGGGCGGTCTGGCGGCCACCGGCCTGGTCTACTCGATGTCGCGGGTCGGCGGGCGGACCGAGGTGGTCACCCTGGTGCTGACCGGCATCGCGGTCAACGCGGTGGCCGGCGCGCTGATCGGCCTGCTGATGTTCTTCGGTGACGCGGACGCCGTCCGGGCCATCGCGTTCTGGCAGCTCGGCAGCCTGGCGCAGGCGAACTGGTCGGCGGTCGCGATCACCGCCCCGTGCGCGGCGGTCGGCATCGCGATCGCCGTCGCCGCCGCACGCCGTCTCGACCTGCTCGCCCTCGGCGACCGGTCGGCCCGGCACCTCGGTGTCCACGTCGAACGCCTGCGGTTGGGAATGATCGCGGTGACCGCCCTGCTCGGCGCCGCCGCCGTGGCCTTCACCGGCGTGATCTCCTTCGTCGGCCTGGTGGTGCCGCACCTGGTCCGGATGGTCGCCGGCCCGGGCCATCGACTGTTGCTGCCGGCCAGCGCCCTGGGCGGGGCCATCGTGGTGGTCGCCGGGGACCTGGCCGCCCGCACTCTGATCGACTACCAGGAACTGCCGCTGGGTGTGCTGACCGCCGTGGTGGGCGGACCGTGCTTCTTCTGGCTGCTGCGCAGGACCCGGGCCCGAGCGGGAGGTTGGGGATGAAGTGGACCGACGTCGATCCCGAACGGGTCGGCCTGCACGTCGAGGGACTGTGCATCCGGCGCGACGCGCGGCCGATCCTGTCCGACGTGTCCATCGCGGTGCGCCCCGGCGAGCTCCTGGCGTTGGTCGGTCCCAACGGCGCCGGCAAGAGCACCCTGCTCGCCGCGATCTGCGGCGACCTGGCTCCCGCCGCCGGCACCGTCGAGGTCGCCGGCCGGCCGCTGGCCCGTTGGGCGCCGGTCGAGTTGGCCCGGCTGCGCGCCATGCTGCCGCAGCGCGCCGTCATGTCGTTCCCGTTCACCGTCGCCGAGGTCGTCGCGATGGGGCGTGCCCCGTGGGCCGGTACCCGGTACGCCGGGCAGGACGACGAGGCGGTGGCCGAGGCGTTGCGGCTGACCGGGATGCAGGAGTTCGCCGGGCGGGTGTTCTCCGCGCTCTCCGGTGGCGAACAGGCCCGTGCGGCGCTGGCCCGGGTGCTCGCCCAGCGCACCCCGATGCTCCTGCTGGACGAGCCGACCGCCGCGCTGGATCTGCATCACCAGGAGTTGGTGCTCCGGCTGGCCCGCGATCGGGCCCGGCAGGGTGGCAGCGTCGTGATCGTGCTGCACGACCTGGGCCTGGCGGCGGCGTACGCGGACCGGATCGCGTTGCTGGCCGGTGGCCGGCTGGTCACCGACGGGCCGCCGGTCGCGGTGCTCACCGCCGACCGGCTCAGTGAGGTCTACCAGCACGAGGTCGAGGTGCTGCCGCACCCGCACACCGGTGTCCCGCTCGTGCTACCAGTACGCCCCTGACCAGCCGGGCTGGTCAGGGGCGCGTCAGGGCAGGTTCGACCAGAGAACGGTCGGGCTCAGCTGGCTTCCGGTCGTGGGGTGCGGCCCAGCGCGGCACACGCCTCGCGGTACATCCGGGCGGCCTCGGCGCGGATCTGTCGGCGTTCGACGATCTGGGCGGAGAACGGGACGCGCACCGGCACCTCGGCACCGTCCACGATGGCCAGGAACTCCATCGCGTCGGCGTCCATACCGGACATGGTGGCTGCGGTGGCCGCCGGCTGTCCGCCCAGGCCCTGGCAGATGACCCGGCAGTCGTCGGCGTGGTCGGTGTTCATGTGTCGCATCACCGCCGCGACCACCTCCGGCGGGAACGGGTTCCCGGCGGTCACGCCGCACTCCCCTGGGTCACGGCCCGCCCCAAGTCGTCGAGCATGGCAGTGTTCAGCCGGTAGGCGTACGACACCTCGTCGAGGAAACGCTGCCGCTCAACGGCATCCCAGGGAGCCGAGTCGAGCAGTTCCCGGTAGTGCTGCTTGAAGGTGCGCGCGTCCAGGCCGGGAAAGAGGAAGAACTGGACACCGTCGGAGTCGAAGCCGAAGGTGCGGTGCAGTGCCCGCGCCATCACCTGACCACCGGAGAGATCGCCCAGGTAGCGGGTGTAGTGGTGGGCGACGAAGCCCGCCGGCCAGGAGAAGGCGACCTCCCGCAGGCGCGCCTGGTACTGCGCGGTGGCGGCGCTCGGGGTGATCCGGGCGGTCCAGTTCGGGCCGTGCAGAAAGGACAGATCCTCGACGATGCGTGGCAGTCGACGTAGTTCTTCGATGACGAAAGGACCGGCCACCGGGTCGTCGCGCATCGCGTCGGCGGCCTCCTCCAAGGTCTGGTAGACCACATGCAGCTGTTCGAGCAGCGCGGCGTATCCGGCCCGGTCCAGGTGTCCCGACAACAACGCGTCGAAGTACGTCACGTTCTGCGCGGCCCGGTGGTCCGCCCTGGTCAGCTCTCGCACCTCTGCGGCGAACCCCATGAGCACCTCCTGTTAGGTAAGCCTAACCTATCATGATCTAGCGCTCCTGGGGAGATGGCCGAAAGTGCCAGCCCAGGCGCCCCGCTAGGGGATACCCACCGGCCCCACTCGGCACCCGGCGTGGCGAGGCGCGGAAGCGTTGACAGCGCACGAGCCAAGTGATGTGCTCAGACCGGCGCGCCAATGGTAATCATTTCCATTAAGCGAGGAGAAGCATGTCGCTCACCGTGTCACCCGACCTACTGCGAGCCGCCGAGTCCGGGCCTGTCACCGACGAGGAGTTCACCGCCTGCGTACGCGAATCGCTGCCGTACGCCTGGCAGACCGTCAGCCGGGTGGTAGCGCAACTGGCCGCCTCGGACGCCGAGTTCACCGACAACGTGATCGCGCCGCCCGGTGATGTGGAGCGTGGGCAGCTGCTGCGCGCACTGGCCAGCGACGCGATCCGCGCCGGCCTGGAACGTCACTTCGGGGTGAAGCTGGCCTTCCAGAACTGCCACCGGGTCGCGGCGTTCCGTCCCTCGGCCGTCGACTCCGAGACGTACCACCGCTTCGTCTCCGCGCGCGGCCAACTGCTCAACCAGTCTCCGGAACTGCGCAACTGCTGACGCGGTCAGGCCCTCGGCGGGCGGGCCCACGCCACCGGCGTACGCCCCCGTCCCGCCCGCCGAGGGCCGCCGCCCCACCGCCCGGCGGCGCGTCGCCACCGGGCGCCGCGTCACTGCCCGGCGGTGACGGGATCGGGCCGCTACCCCAGCGGCGCCACGATCTGAATGAGGTTGCCGCAGGTGTCGTCGAAGACGGCGGTCGTCACACTCCCCACCTCCATCGGCTCCTGGGTGAACGTGACGCCCAGCCCCTTGAGCCGCTCGCACTCGGCGGGCACGTCCGCGACGGTGAACATGGTGAACGGAATCCCGTCCGCGACGAGCGCCTTCTTGTAGGCGGCAGCGGCCGGATGCTGGTCCGGTTCGAGGAGCAGTTCCACACCCTCCGGGTCCTCCGGGGACACCACGGTCAACCAGCTGTATTCACCCAGCGGCACCTCGGTCTTCTTACTGAAGCCGAGCACCTCGGTGTAGAAGGCCAGGGCCTTGGCCTGGTCGTCGACGAGAACACTCACGTGTCCGATTCGCATGGTCCCACCCGCCATCTCTGATAGATCTGCTGGAGTGGAGACGTGTCAAGGTCGATGAAGGTGTACCGGCCCTGGCGCCGCAACACCACCAGCCCCGCCTCGGCCAACACCGCGAGGTGCTGGGAGATGGCCTGGCGTGTCGAGGTGAAGCCCTTGTCCGTCAAGCGGACGCACAACTCGAACAGCGTCTGGCCGCTGCGATCCTGCAACTCGTCGAGGATGGCGCGCCGGGTGGGATCCGCCAGCGCCTTGTACACGTCGCCCACCACCAGACAATAGGCAAGCAGATACTTGCATGTCAAACCTCGACAACGTTCCGAGTAGGTAAACCCTTGCCCCAGGCGGCCGGCAGGCCTGGCGCGAGCCGACGCCGCTTGCGACGCTTACGCTCGTGTACGACTACGACGTGTTGGTGCTGGGTTCCGGACCCAGCGGTCAGAAGGCCGCGATCGCCGCCGCCAAGCTCGGCCGACGGGTCGGCCTCGTGGAACGGCGCGACATGATCGGCGGGGTGTGCATCAACACCGGCACCGTCCCGTCCAAGACGCTGCGCGAGGCCGTGCTCTACCTGACCGGCCTGAGCCAGCGGGACCTCTACGGCAGCAGCTACCGGGTAAAGGAAGAAATCACGGTCAGCGACCTGGCCGCCCGCACCCAACATGTGATCAACCGGCAGACCGATGTGATCCGCAACCAGTTGACCCGCAACCGGATCGCGATGATCACCGGCACCGGGCGGTTCGCCGACGCCCACTCGGTCTGGGTCGACGGCGGATCCGGCCACGAATCCAAGGTCACCTTCGACAAGGCCATCATCGCCGCCGGCACCCGCCCAGCCCGCCCGGACAGCGTCGACTTCGACGACCGGACCATCGTGGACTCCGACGGTGTCATCAACCTCCAGGCCGTACCGCGCAGCATGGTGGTGGTCGGCGCCGGTGTGATCGGCATGGAGTACGCCTCCATGTTCGCCGCGCTCGGCACCAAGGTCACCGTGGTCGAGCGGCGCGACAAGATGCTCGACTTCTGCGACGAGGAGATCGTCGAGTCGCTCCGCTACCACCTGCGCGACCTGTCGGTGACGTTCCGCTTCGGCGAGGAGGTCGCTGCGGTGGAGAAGCACCAGAGCGCCGCCCTCTGCGTACTCAAGAGCGGCAAGAAGATCGTCGCGGACACGGTGATGTACTCGGCCGGCCGACAGGGCCAGACCGACGCGCTGGACCTGGCAGCCGCCGGCCTGTCGGCGGACCGGCGCGGCCGCATCGAGGTCGACGCGAACTACCGCACCGCCGTGGCGAACATCTACGCGGTGGGCGACGTGATCGGCTTCCCCGCGCTGGCCTCCACCTCGATGGAGCAGGGCCGGCTGGCCGCGCAGCACGCCTGCGGCGAACCGGACCGACCGATGCACGAGTTGCAGCCGATCGGCATCTACACGATCCCGGAGATCAGCTTCGTCGGGCAGACCGAGGAGCAGCTGACCGACAGCGCCACCCCGTTCGAGGTGGGTATCGCCCGCTACCGCGAGCTGGCCCGAGGCCAGATCGTCGGTGACTCGTACGGAATGTTGAAGTTGCTCGTCTCGCCGGACGACGGACGCCTGCTCGGCGTACACGTCTTCGGCACCGGCGCCACCGAGATCATCCACATCGGACAGGCGGTGATGGGTCTCGGCGGCACGGTCGACTACCTGGTCGACACGGTGTTCAACTACCCGACCCTGGCCGAGGCGTACAAGGTGGCCGCGCTGGACGCCGCCAACAAGATCCGCAACATCACCCGCATCGACGGCTGACCCGTCGCGTCGGGCCGGGTGTACCGGCCTGACGCGACGGGCGTTGGTCAGCTGGCCGCCGCGAGCGACCGGCGGCGCGGCCCCAGGTGCCGGGCGTACGCGCCGGTGGTGAAGAAGGCCGGCAGGTCCTCGCCCAGCGCGGTCTCCTCGACGATGCGCGCCGCCTGTGCGGCGCGTTCCCCCTCGGCCTCCCCGCCTCCCTCGGTCAGCGCCGCCAACTCCTCGGCCAGCATCGCCCGCACCCGCTCTTCGGTGACGCTGCCGCCATCGGCCAGCGGCGTACCGTGGTGCAGCCACTGCCACAGCTGGCAGCGGGCGATCTCGGCGGTCGCGGCGTCCTCCATCAGGTTCCACAGCGCCACCGCGCCGGCACCCCCGAGCCAGGCGTCGATGTAGTGCAACGCCACCGCGATGTTGGCGCGCACGCCCGCCTCGGTGACCTGACCCGGTGTCTTGTCCACCGAGAGCAGGTCGGCGGCGGTCACGTCCACCTCGTCCCGCTGCCGGTCGAGCTGGTTGGGGCGCTCGCCGAGCACCGCGTCGAACACCTCCCGACAGGTCGCCACCAGGCCGGGGTGGGCCACCCAGGAGCCGTCGAACCCGTCGCCGGCCTCCCGCTGCTTGTCCGCCTGCACCTTGGCCAGGGCGGTCGCGTTGACCTCCGGGTCACGGGCCGGCACGAAGGCGGCCATCCCACCGATCGCGTGCGCGCCGCGCCGGTGACAGGTCCGCACCAACAACTCGGTGTACGCCCGCATGAACGGCACGGTCATGGTGACCGCGGCCCGGTCCGGCAGGACGAAGTCCGGCCACTGCCCGAAGTTCTTGATGATGCTGAAGATGTAGTCCCACCGGCCGGCGTTCAACCCGGCCGAGTGCTCACGCAGCTCGTAGAGGATCTCCTCCATCTCGAAGGCCGCCGTGATCGTCTCGATCAGGGTGGTCGCCCGGATGGTGCCCTGCGGCAGCCGCAGGTAGTGCTGGGCGAAGACGAAGATGTCGTTCCACAGCCGGGCCTCGCGGTGGTCCTCCAACTTCGGCAGGTAGAAGTACGGTCCCGCGCCGGCGGCGAGTTGCCGACGGGCGCAGTGGAACAGGTAGAGCCCGAAGTCGACCAGGCTGGCCGAGATCGGCCGGCCGTCCACCACGATGCCCTTCTCCACCAGGTGCCAGCCGCGCGGCCGGACCACGATGGTGGCCAACTCCTCGCCGAGGGCGTACCGCTTGCCGCGCGGGTCGGTGAAGTCGATCCGCCGGTCCAGGGCGTCCATCAGGTTGAGTTGTCCACCGATGACGTTGTCCCAGGTGGGGGCGGTGGCGTCCTCGAAGTCGGCGAGCCACACCTTGGCGCCGGAGTTCAGCGCGTTGATGGTCATCTTGCGTTCCGGCGGGCCGGTGATCTCGACGCGCCGGTCTTCCAACCCGGGTGCCGGTGGGGCCACCCGCCAGGTCGGGTCGGCCCGCACCCCGATGGTCTCCGGCAGGAAGTCGGGCAGTTGCCCGGTGGCGAACCGGTCCCGCCGCGCCCGGCGGGTGTCCAGCAGGGCCACCCGCCGGGCGGCGAACTCGCTGTCCAGGGTGACCAGGAACTCCAGCGCCTCGGGCGTGAGCACCTCGTCGAAGCGTTCGGCCATCGGGCCGATGATCTCGTACCTCATCAGATTCCTTCCCTGGATACTGCGGCCTTCAGGCCGGTGAGGAAACGGGTCCGCTGCGTAGCAGGGCAGGCGACGCCGGTCCGCTGCCGGGACGGACCGGCGTGCACCCGTGTGTCACCGCGAGCCTTGTCGGCGAGCGTGTTCGAATGTGAGCTGTGTCCAGGACTGTGAAGCGGGCGTTCAGGTACCGCTTCTACCCGACCCCTGAGCAGGCCGCTAAGCTTGTTCGGACGTTCGGGTGTGTCCGGTTGGTGTACAACATGGCGTTGCAGGCGCGGACCGAGGCGTGGACGTTGCGTCAGGAACGGGTCAGCTACGCGGCCACGTCGGGGATGCTGACCGCGTGGAAGAAGACCGAGGAGCTGGCGTTCCTTAACGAGGTGTCTTCGGTGCCGTTGCAGCAGACGCTGCGACACCTGCAGGCTGCGTTCACCAACTTCTGGGCGAAACGCGCGAAGTACCCGACCTTCAAGAGCAGGAAGAAGTCCCGCCGCTGCGCGGAGTACACCACCAGCGCGTTCCGCTACCGGCACGGCCACCTCACCCTGGCCAAAATGACCGAACCGTTGAACATCGTGTGGTCGCGGCCACTGCCCGACGGGGCGGCACCGTCGACGGTGACGGTGTCGCAGGATGCGGCCGGACGCTGGTTCGTGTCCCTGCTCTGCAACGACGTGATCGTGCAGAACCCGGCCACCGGCATAGTCGGTGTGGACGCCGGCCTGGACAGCCTGCTGACCCTCTCCACCGGAGAGAAAATCACCAACCCCCGGCATGAGCGCCGGGACCGGGCCGCCCTGACCAGAGCGCAGCGGAACCTCGCCAGGAAGGAGAAAGGCTCCGCGAACCGGGCCAAGGCCCGACTCAAGGTGGCCCGGGTCCATGCCCGGATCGCTGACCGTCGTCGTGATCACCTGCACAAACTGACCACTCGACTCGTTCACGAGAACCAAGTGATCGTGATCGAGGACCTGACCGTCCGAACCATGGTGAAGAATCACCGTCTGGCCCGCGCGATCAGTGACGCGGCGTGGCGGCAGTTCCGCACCATGCTCGAGTACAAAGCCGACTGGTACGGCCGCACTCTTGTCGTCGTGGACCGCTGGTTCCCGTCGTCGAAGCTGTGCTCGGCGTGTGGTGCTCTCGCTGAGCGGATGCCGTTGCACGTCCGGTCGTGGGCCTGCCGATGCGGGCAGACCCACGACCGCGACGTCAACGCGGCCCGCACCATCCTCGCGGAGGGGCTCTCCGTGATCGCCTGTGGAGACGGCATAAGACCCCAACGGGCAAACGCCCGCACAGGGCAGCCGTCGACGAAGCAGGAACCCCCTGGGGCGACCCAGGGAATCCCCGTCCGTTAGTGCGGCGAGGACTGTCAAGCGAACTGCTCCTCTTCGGTGGAGCCGCGCAGCGCGGTGGTCTCGGCGGCCGGGTTGAGCACGGTGCTGATCAGGTCGAAGTAGCCGGTGCCGACCTCGCGCTGGTGCTTGACGGCGGTGTAGCCGGCCGGCTCGGCGGCGAACTCCCGCTCCTGCAGCGACACGTAGGCGGCCATGCCGTCGCTGGCGTAGCCCCGGGCCAGGTCGAACATCGAGTAGTTCAGGGCGTGGAAGCCGGCCAGGGTGATGAACTGGAACTTGTAACCCATGTGGCCGAGTTCCCGCTGGAACTTGGCGATGGTCGCGTCGTCGAGGTGCTTACGCCAGTTGAACGACGGCGAGCAGTTGTAGGCCAGCAACTGGTCCGGGTACTCGGCCTTGATCGCCTCGGCGAAGCGGCGGGCGACCTCCAGGTCCGGGGTGCTGGTCTCCATCCACAGCAGGTCGGCGTGCGGGGCGTACGCCAGCCCTCGGGCGATGCACGGCTCGATGCCGTTGCGCACCCGGTAGAAGCCCTCGGCGGTGCGCTCGCCGGTGACGAAGGGCTGGTCGCGCTCGTCCACGTCGGTGGTGAGCAGCGTGGCGGCCTGAGCGTCGGTACGGGCGATGACCACGCTCGGCACCCCGGCCACGTCGGCGGCGAGCCGCGCCGCCTCCAGGGTGCGGACGTGCTGGCCGGTGGGGATGAGCACCTTGCCGCCGAGGTGGCCGCACTTCTTCTCGCTGGCGAGTTGGTCCTCCCAGTGCACCCCGGCCGCGCCGGCCGCGATCATCGCGTTCATCAGCTCGTACGCGTTGAGCACGCCGCCGAAGCCGGCCTCGGCGTCGGCCACGATCGGGGCCAGCCAGTCGATCGCCGAGGTGTCCCCCTCAGCGGTGGTGATCTGGGCGGCGCGCAGCAGCGCGTTGTTGATCCGGCGGACCACCGCGGGCACCGAGTTGGCCGGGTAGAGGCTCTGGTCGGGGTAGGTATGCCCGGCCAGGTTCGCGTCGGCGGCCACCTGCCAACCGGACAGGTAGATCGCCTTGAGCCCGGCCCGGACCATCTGCACGGCCTGGTTGCCGGTGAGCGCGCCGAGGGCGTGGATGTAGTCCTCGCTGTTCAGCAGCCGCCACAGCCGGTTCGCCCCGTGCCGGGCCAGGGTGTGCTCCTCCTGGATCGCGCCGCGCAACCGCACCACGTCCTCGGCGCGGTAGCTCCGTCGCACACCCCGCCAGCGGGGGTTGGTGTCCCATTCGTGCTGCAACTGCTCGACCGGAGTAGGCATCGTCTCAAGTCCCTTCACCATTCGTGGCACACCGTGGCCGTTGAGCTCCGCTGCTGGCCGCCGGTGGTGCAGACCACGTTCACACGCCTGGTCGGCGGGGGTCGAGAGACGGAAAATGCCAATTCTTGTAAATCCTCGGAGGCGTTTTGCAAAGTTGTTAATGAGCCTATTGGCAGCGGTGCTAATGTGATCCGACAAACCTGCTGGCGTGGGAGGTGAGGACGATTAGCAAGACCTTCGCCGGGGCCCGGCTACGCCGGCTGCGCGAGGAACGCGCGCTCAGCCAGACCGAGTTGGCCCGGCACCTGGGCATCTCCCCCAGCTACCTCAACCAGATCGAGCACGACACCCGACCGCTGACCGTGCCGGTGCTGCTGCGCATCACCGAACTCTTCGGCGTCGACCCCACTGTCTTCGCCGCCCACGACACCCCACGCCTGGTCACCGGGCTGCGGGAGGCCCTGCCCAACCGGGCCAGCCCCGCCGAGCTGACCGAGTTGGCCACCCGGCTGCCCGAGCTCGCCGCCGCCGTCATCGACCTGCACCGGCGCTACCAACAGGCCGAGGAGCAGCTCGCCGAGCTGGTCGGTGACCGGGAACGACTCGGCCGCAGCCCGCACGACCAGGTCACCGAGTTCTTCTACCGGCGCCAGAACTACGTACCGGAAATGGACGAGGAGGCCGAGCGGCTGGCCGCCGAGATGGGGCTGCGGCGCGGCGAGATACGGGGCCGGCTACGCGACCGACTCGCCCAGCGGCACGGGGTACGCATCCTCCGCGAGGACGGCGACACGCTCGGCGGTGAGCTGCACCGCTACCGGCCGCAGACCCGCACCCTGCACCTGTCCACGTCGCTCCGCGGCGGGCAGGAGGCGATGCGGATGGCCGCACAGATCGCGCTGCTGGAATTCGCCGACGTCATCGACGAGATCGTCGAGTCGGAACACTTCGACGACGCGCAGACCCAGATCCTGACCCGGGTCGGCCTGGCCAACTACTTCGCGGCGGCGTTGATCCTGCCGTACGAGCAGTTCCTGACCGCCGCCGAGCAACGCCGGTACGACATCGAACTGCTCACCCAGCGCTACGCGATCGGCTGGGAGACGGTCTGCCACCGGCTCAGCACGCTGCAACGGCCCCGGGCGCGTGGGGTGCCGTTCTCCTTCGTCCGGGTCGACCGGGCCGGCAACATGTCCAAACGCCAGTCCGCCACCGGCTTCCCGTTCTCCCGCACCGGCGGCACGTGTCCACTGTGGAACGTGTACGAGGCGTTCAGCGCACCGGGCCGGGTGGTCACCCAGGTCGCGGCGATGCCGGACGGGCAGCGCTACCTGTGGATCGCCCGCACCATCACCCGCCACCACGGCGGCTACGGCCAACCCGGCAAGGTGTACGCGATCGGGCTGGGCTGCGAGACCCGGCACGCCGGCCGGCTGGTCTACTCCACCGGCGTCGACCTGCACGCCGCCGAGGCCGCCACCCCGATCGGGCCGGGCTGCAAGACCTGCGAACGGATGACCTGCCCGCAGCGGGCCGCCCCACCGATCAGCCGCCAACTGGACGTGGACGAGAACCGCAGCACTTTCGTCCCGTACCCCCTTCGTGATTGACCTCTGCAGGCGTTAGATCATCAACGGTCGCGCCGTCCTTTGATCACGGTTTGTCGGTGACAGACGCTGGGGCGATGCGCAGTCCGGCGCAGTTGATCCCACCGCTGCGGTTACGCGTCGAGGAACGTGGTCACCGTGTCGAGGTAGGCGTCCGGCGCGGTCTCGTGCACCAGATGGCCAGCGTCGATGGTGACGAGCCGGGAGTCGGTGAGTCGCTCGGCGAGTTCGACGACGTACTGCTGGGGCACCGGGCTCGACGGCCCGCCACCGATCACCAGGGTGGGTACGGTGATCCGGGCGATGATGTCGGCCCAGTCCGGAGCCGGATCGTCGATCTCGGGGCGAACCTGCTCCACCACCCGCCAGTCGAATGGCAACTCCCCCGCTGGCCGCTCGGGTGGCGCAGGTGGACGAGGGTACGGAAAGCCGATGTCCTCCAACACCAGGCGACGGATACGCCGAGGTCCGGCTGCGGCCGCTCGGCAGGCGACAAGACCGCCGAGGGAATGACCGATCAGATCAACCGGCCCGCCGTCGAGTCGGTCGAGCAGACCCAGGACGTCCTGGGCGAACAACTCCAACCGGTACGCGCCAGGCCAGTCACTGCCGCCGTGGCCGCGCAGATCGACGGCGTGCACCGTCCGCTCGACGGCCAGCCCTTCCGCGACCGCATCCCAGTCACCGGCGGTCCGGCCGGTGGCGGGCAACAGCACCACGGGTGTGCCGGCCGCATCAGCGACGGGCCATACCCGCAGCGAGAGGCGAATGTCGCCGAGCATGACGTCAACCAGGTCGGGCACCAACCGAGCATGGTCGACCTCACCGCCCGAGGCCAAGCGATTCCGCTACCGGCAGACCCGCCGCCCAGGTGTGCGTAGTGTCCCGGGCCCGAGAGCCCCCCGCCGGCGCTCACCATGCTGGCCTGCGGGGTTCATGCGGCTTCCTTCTGCAGTGCGGGGCCGAGGAGCAGTCCCCCGTCGATGACATACTCGGCGCCGGTAATGAAGGTCGCGTCCGGCGATGTGAGAAACAACAGCAGCGCAGTAATGTCGGCGGGCTGACCGAGTCGCGGGACGGCGAACGGCTCGGGCGAGTAGAAGTCGGCGATCGGGGTGTCACTGCCGGCCGCCGGCTCGGTGATGAACGGGATGGCGACAACGCCGGGGTGGATTGCATTGACGCGGATGTTGTCGCGGCCCAACTCAAGGGCAGCAGTCTGAGTGAGCCCTCGAACCGCCCACTTGCTGGCGACATAGGGCGCGTAGAAGGCAGTACCACCGATGCCCATGGTGGAGGCGATGTTGATGATCGCTCCTCCGCCCGCGCGCCGCAGTGCCGGTGCGGCTGCCTTGATGCCGAGGAAAGTGCCGGTGAGGTTGATGTCGAGGACGCGAGCCCACGTAGCCTGGTCGGTGGACTCGATGAGGGCCGGCGGGTTCTGCACCCCGGCGTTGTTGACCAGGATCGTGAGCGCGCCGAAGGCCTTCCCGGTCTCCGCGACGGCGGCGGCGGCCCACGACTCCTCCTGGGACACGTCGAGGCGGACGAAACGCGCCTGATCTCCCAACTCGGCGGCGAGGTCAGCCCCACGCTCGGCTTTTGTGGCACCGATGACGACGTTGGCGCCTTCGGCATGGAAGGCGCCAACGTGGCTGGCCCCCTGCCCACCAGTGCCACCGGTGACGAGAACGGTCTGATCGGCGAAGTGCCCGGACCGACCTGCGCCCGCCCTCCGGTTGATCATGAGGTTGGCGGCATTAATTGATCTCCATACCGCAGTCAACCTCATGATCAACGGGGACGGGCGGGCGCCGGGGTTATCCCTGGGTGATGGTGATGTCGTCGACGGCGGCTTCGACCAGGCTGGCGGTGCTGGCGTCGGCGGCTTCGATGAGGATTCGTATGCTTTGGCCGGTGTAGCTGCTCAGGCTCCAACTGCCCGACGCCCAGGCGGCGTTGCGGTTGGTGGCGCTGGCCGACTGGGTGAACAGGGCGGTGGTGCCGCCGTTGTGCACCACGGAGACCCGGAAGAAGTCCGCGCTGGTGGCGTTGCTGCCGTGGGCGAGATACCAGGACAGCTTCAACGTCAGCGGGCCGGTGGCGGGCAGCGTGATGGCCGGCGAGCGGACGCTGGTCGTACCGCCGTCGATGTCGTAGTCGCCGGCGGAGGTGCCGGCGAGCCTGCCGGTGACCAGGTCGTTCGTGCCGGAGAGGGCGGTGAGTTGCTTGGCGCCGCTGGAGTTGGTGGCCTGCGCCACGCCGCGCTCCCAGCCGCCGACGGTGGCGGTGTCGGTGCCGGCGGGATTGGTGGTCCAGCCGGTCGTGGTCTCGAAGGTGTCCGACCAGACCGTCGTCGCCGGGGTGCCGGCGGCCAGCGTCCACAGCGCGTACGCGGCCGCGTCGCCGGCCCGGTTGAGCACGGTGTCGGAGATGTTGCTCGGATACGTGTCGCACGCCCGGTGGTAGCAGGGGTCGAAGGCGCTCTGGGTACCGCCCCACTTGGTCACCTGCGCGGCGGTCTTCACCCGGGACGCACCCGCCGCCACGCCCGAGGTCTGCACGCCGATCGCGTTGAAGGGGGCATCGTCGGAACGGCCGGCGCCTTCGGTGTTCTCCTCGGTCGGTACGCCAATGGAGTCGTAGTACGCCTTCAACGTCTGGCCGGGTGCGGAGGTGATCCGGTTGATGAAGTAGCCGCCGTTGACGGAACCGATCATGTCGAAGTTGAAGTACGCCTTGATCTTCGCCCGTTCCGCGCTGGGCAGCGTGTTGGCGTAGAACCTCGACCCGTTGAGGCCCTGCTCCTCGTCGGTCCAGAAGGCGAACCGGACCCGGCTGGTCAGGCTCGGATTGGTCGCCGCGAGGGTCAGGGCGATCTCCAGCAGCGTCGCCGACCCGGAGGCGTTGTCGTTGATGCCGGGACCGGCGGATACGCCGTCCAGGTGCGCGCCGAACATGTAGATGCTGTTCGGGTCCCCACCGCCCGGCCAGTCGGCGATCACGTTCGGGCCGGCTCCACTGGTGCATCCGGAGGTGCAGTTCTGCCGGGTCACGGTGAATCCGGCGGCGACCAGCCTGTTGTACACATAGGTCACCGAGGCGGTGTAGCCGGCGCTGGTGGCACGCCGGTTGCCGCCGTTGTTGGTCGCGATCGTCTGGAACTGTTGCAGGTGCGCCTTTGTGTTGGTCAGCGAGATGTCAGGTGCCGCCATGGTGGATACCACCGTGGCGGTTGCGGGAGCGGTGGTCGCGGGGGCTGTGGTCGGCACGGCGACCACAGCCACGAGGGTCAGGGCCAGGGCTGTGCAGGCACGCAACACCGAAGTTGCTCGCATCGATTTCTCCTGCCGGGTAGGGAACGCCGGGCCACCGGCAGCCGCAGACTAGGACCGCGCGAAGAATGGCGTAAATGCATCGAGCCATACCTCTTTCTCCATAGCGCGGTAAGCGCGAGGTGACAGTCATTGGACGCAGTAGATGATCACGCAAATCGACACTCGTGATCGCGTACGGTGATGACGCCGGTCAGTCGGGTCAGAATGCCGATACGCTTGCCACCCGTCCGCGAGCACAGGTCAGGTGTATGGCTGGTCGTCCGCACCGCGTTGCGCGGCCACTGCTGGCCGTCAGCCTGCTGCTCGTCGCCGCGGTGCTGGCCGGTTGTACGGTGGCACGCCCGGCCGAGACCACCCGGTTACGGGTGCTCCAGATGAACCTCTGCAACAGCGGCATGGCGAAGGGCTGCTACACCGGGCGGGCGGTCACCCGGGCCGCCGAGGTGATCCGCACCGAGACACCCGACATCGTCACCCTCAACGAGATCTGCTTTGGCGACGTCGACGTGTTGGAGCAGGTGATGACGCAGGTGCACGCCGGTCGGGTGGTGGCGGCCTTCCAACCGGCCCGCAACGGCCGCACCGGCGACCCGTACCGCTGCGTCAACGGCCAGCAGTACGGCGTCGGCGTGCTCGCGCACATCCCCTCGCCGTACCGGGGCCACACTGTGCACCACGGGTTCTACCCGGCGCAGGACCCGGCCGACCCGGAGCAGCGGGCCTGGCTCTGCCTCGCCGCCACCGGCGTCTACTACGCGTGTACCACGCACCTGGCGTACACCAGCGCCAAGTTGGCCCTGGCCCAGTGCGCGCACCTGCTCGGGGTGGCCATCCCGCAGTTGCAGGCCCGCTCCGGCTACCAGCCCACCGTGGTCAGTGGCGACCTCAACCTGCGCCACGGCGGGTCACCCGACGTGCGGTCCTGCGTGCCGGCGGACTACCGGCACCGGCACGACGGCGGGGTGCAGCAGTTCATGGTCACCGCCGACAGCACCGTCGAGTCCGTCGGCTCGATCGGGATGAACCGGACCACCGACCACGCCGCGTTCCTGGTCACCCTGGCCACCCGTCGGCAGCAGGACCCGCAGGTCTGAGCGGGGCGCTCAGTCCCACCAGAACGCCCAGGTCGGCGCGTCGACGAGACGCTCGGCGTAAGCGGCGACAGTGTACGGACGCTGCCCCTGCAGGACGTTGTCCGGGCAGAAGGCGAAATGTTCGGCGGCGATGGGCAGCGCCTCGTCGAGGTTGCTCGGCGGTGCGGCGACGCTGAGGTAGAGCTCGGCGAAGCCGGCGCCGATCACCCGTACCCCGAAGCGGTCCTCCCAGCTCCGCAGCACCGCGCACAGCTCGGCGACACCGATGTGGTTGATCGCACCGTGCCAACCGACAGCGGCCAGCACGTCGCTGCTGCGCTGTGCGGGCACCAGGCCGAGATGCGCCTCGGTCAGGGCCTGCGACAGCTGCTCGGCCCAATGGTCGGCGTGCTCGCGCACCGCGACCCGGGGCGGCAGCACCGGGGCCAGGCCCGGCCAGGCCCGACCGTACGGCGCGACGAGCGAATCCCCCTCGGCCGGGGGCGGCGAGTCGTCGCCGTCGCCGGTCTGGTCGGCCCACCGGTCGGCGAGTACCCGCTCGGCGTCGTGCTGGTCGGGCGTAGAGGCCGCAGGCCAGAGCTCACCGCCTTCCCAGGGGCGGGACATGTCACCGCCGAGGCCGTCCAGCAGCAACGGCCACAGCCCGGAGCTCTGGTGTGCCGCGTGCAACCGGGACCACAGTCCGGCCGGTGCCGGCTCATCGCTCATCCACAACACCGGTCGTTCGTCGGCACCCTCGCTGCCACGTACCGTCCGGCCGGGCGGCAGCGGCACGGCAAGCGTTCGCGGAGCATCGTCCGGGAACAGTTCCAGCAGGTCGGCGGGCATATCGTTCAACTGCGAAGTCACGAGGCGTGAGCGTAACGGCCGGGGCGGACAATTCCCGCGCTCCGCGCGGCACCACCTCGACGAAAACCGGTTGCCCGGGCGGTCGGGCTGCGCCAGGGTGGGCGCATGACGTACTGACGGATCGCACCCCGCTGCGCCGAGACACCTCCGCGCGCCCCCTCGTGCCCTCACCCACCGTCCGTGCCTCCTCTTCTCCTCGGGAGAGAACTCCTTGTCTGAGCTCCACCTGCGGCAGTCACGGCTGCCCGCGTCCGGCCCCGCCACGATCAGCGTCTTCGCCTCGCCCACCAGTTGGATCGAGTCCGACGCCCACACCCAGTGCCGTCAGGTCGCCGCCCTCGACGGCATGATCCACGTCGCCGCCATGCCCGACCTGCATCCGGGCAAGGGCGCCCCGATCGGGGCCGCGATGACGTCCCGCGTGCTGTATCCGTTCCTCGTCGGATCCGACATCGGCTGCGGCATCGCGGTGTTCCCGATCCGACTCAAGCGGCCCGTACCGGAGAAGCTGGCCGCGCGTTTCCCCGACCTGGACCGTCCGCTGCATCCCGAACGGGACGCCGACGATCCGGCCTGGACGGTGTTGACCGGCGAGATACCCGCCGGCCACGTCGAGGGTCTCGGCACGGTGGGCCGGGGCAACCACTTCGTCGAGTTGGCGCGGATCGGCGCGGTGCTCGACCCCACCCACGCGAGTCGTCTCGGACTGGCCGCCGGCGACCTGGTGCTCGTCGTGCACACCGGCTCCCGAGGGCTGGGCGAGCGGATCCTGCGGGAGCACACCGAACGGCACGGCGCGGGCCCGGCCCCGGAACCGGCGGCGTACCTGGCGCGGCACGACGAGGCCGTGCGGTGGGGTGCGCTGAACCGCCGGCTGTTGGCCGCCCGGGTCGCGTACGCGCTGGGCGCCGAACCGACCGAGCCCATCGTGGACCAGTGCCACAACCTGGTGGAGGTACGTGACGGCAGCTACCTGCACCGCAAGGGCGCGGCGCCGGGTGACGGCCGGGACGTGCTGATCGCCGGCACCCGGGGCACCCCGTCCTATCTGGTCGCGGCGCACGCCGGCGCCCAGGCCAACTACTCGGTGGCGCACGGTGCCGGACGGAAGATGTCCCGGGCCGACGCCCTGCGCCGAGGGCGGGCCAAGCACACGGTCGAGGAGCTTCGGCGTACGCCGGCGGGCTCGCTGGTGGTGTGCGGCGACCGGCAGTTGCTCTTCGAGGAGGCGCCGGGGGCGTACAAGCGCATCGAGCAGGTGATCGCCGACCTGGTCGAGCACCGGCTGGCCACCCCGATCGCGACCACGGTTCCCCTGGTCACGTACAAGACGGCCGACCTCGCGGCCGGGTCGCGGCGCGACGAGCGACGTCGGCGGGGCCGGCGATGACGGTACGCCTGCTGCTGTCGGCCGGACGCGGCCCGCAGGAGTGCTCCTGGGCGCTGGCCCACCTGCTGCGACGCCTCGAAGCCGACGCCGCACGGCAGCGGCTGCGGGTGCACCGCCTCGACACGGTCGCCGGTGACCGGCCCGGCACCTACCGCTCGGTCCTGGTCGACATCCACGGCGCTGGTGTCGAGGCGTTCGCCGCCTCCTGGACCGGGACATTGTGCTGGCAGGCACCCAGCCCGTACCGGGCCGGGGTCGGTCGGAAGAACTGGTACGTCACCGCCCAGCCCTGCCCGGCGGACACGGACGTCACACCGTTCGAGGAGTCGGACGTCGAGATCGTCGCCTGCCGAACCGGCGGGCCCGGCGGTCAGCACCGGAACAAGGCCAGCACTGCGGTACGGGCGACGCACCGACCGTCGGGGCTGGTGGTGGTGGTCGACACCGAACGCCAGTTCAGCCTCAACCGCCGGATCGCGCTGCGGTTGCTGCGACAGCGCCTCGCCCGCCGGGACGATGCGGCGGCACGCCATGCCATCACCGATCGCTGGCACCTGCACGATCGGCTGGTACGCGGCAACCCGACCCGGGTCGAACGTCCGTAGCTACCCGGCGCTGCCCCAGGCGGCATCGACCAGGGCGGGAAGCACCCGGGCCGCCGGACCACGCAGGTTGATCTCGGACACCCGGTCCAGCGGCGTCGGTTCCGGATTGATCTGGATCACCGTGGCGCCGGACCGGGCGGCGACGTGCGGGATCTCCGCGGCCGGATACACCAGGCCAGAGGTGCCGACGGTCAGCAGTACGTCGCAGGAGGCGGCGGCCTCGGCGGCGGCTTCCAGGGCCGGCTGTGGCAGCGCCTCACCGAACCACACCACGCCGGGCCGGACCGGTGCCGAACAGCGGTCGCAGCGCGGCGGCGGCAGCCGGCGTCCCTCGGCGGGCTCGTCCGGCGCGAGTGTCGGTGCCGGGTAAGCGCAGGCGGAGCAGCGCGGCGCGAACAGGCTGCCGTGCAGGTGCAGCGGGGCGGTGGAGCCGGCGCGCTCGTGCAGGTCGTCCACGTTCTGAGTGACCAGCACGGTGTGCGGGACGTGGGCCTCGATCGCGGCCACGGCCAGGTGCCCCGGGTGCGGTCGGGCCCGCGCGACGACGGCGCGCCGCCACTCGTACCAGCCCCAGACGAGGGCCGGGTCGGCGTCGAACGCCTCCGGGGTGGCCAACTCCTGTGCGTCGTAGCGCTGCCACAGGCCGGTGAGCGCGTCGCGGAAGGTCGGCACACCGCTCTCGGCGGACATGCCCGCGCCGGTGAAGACCACCACTCGCTGGGCCTGGCCGAGCAGCTTCGCGGCCTGCGTCGTCGCCGTATCGGTCATCCGTCGAGACTATCGGCGCTCGGGTCGGTCGCCGGGGTCGCCTACAGTGTCGGATCACCCCGTCGCCACGCCACCACGGCGTGACGAGGAGGATCGGAGGGCCGTTGCGCCGGATACGCGAACTCGAACTCCACGACTGGTTGATGCTCTCTTTCGTCGCGGTCTCCTTCGGTTGCGCGATCTGGATGGCCGTCCTCGCGATCGACTCGTTCCGGGCGGCGTACGGCGGGGTGGCCGGCGCGATGACCGTCGAAGACTGCGTGTACGCCGACACCGACGACGGACCCCAGTGGACCTGCTCCGGGCCGTTCGTCTCCGCCGACGGTGCCGTCCACATCGACGCGGTGACCCTGCAGGACCGTCCCACCGGCCCTCTCGAAGACGGTACGACGGTGGCGGGCCGGGTCAGCAGCCCCTCGGCGGGCACCCTGCACACCGACGGCCACACCTGGATGTGGACGGCCGGGGCAATGCTCTTCTTCCTCGGGCTCGGTCTCTACCACCTACGGCCCGTCCTGCGAACCGAGCCCGAGATGGCGACGCCGCCTCCGGTTGATCCCGAAATCGCGGCGGTCGCCGAACGGGCCCGCGCGTTCCTCACCGAGTGGGACCATGCCTTCGCGCCGTCGACCCCGTTGGCCGTGGCGCCGTCAGCAGGGTCGACCGTCGACGCACCGAAGCGGGCGAACCTCGCCGTTGGGAAGGTCGTGGCCGGCTGGCTGCTGCTGGGGCTGACCATCGCCGCCACAATGTGGCACCTGATGGAGTGGGAGCGCCAGCAGGACGCGCCCCTGACCGCGCAAGCCCTGGGCACGGTCACCGGTGCCCGACTCGGCGCGGAAAACCGGATCGAGGTCGCCTACCGCGACGCCGCGGGAGACGACTGGCGGGTGCGGTGGAAGCCGCTGGACGCCGACAGCTATCCGGAAGGCGGCCAGGTGCCGGTGCGGTACGACCCGACCCAGCCGTACGAGGTGATGCCGGCGTATCCCGAGTTCTTCGAGATCGAACCGCGAGGGCGGACGGTGCTCGTCCAGCTGGTGCTGCTGCCCGGGTACGTGTTGGCCGGGGCGTGGACGTGGCGGCTCGGGCGCTGGGTGCTCGGCGCGTTGCGTCGTCGCCGACCGGCCGAGGCCCGGGTCATGGTGGCGCAACTGCACTGGGGCACCGAGCCGACGTCGTTCTGGCTCGAGCTACGCACCGAGGACCGGATCTGGTACCAGCGGATCGTCTGGGATCGCCGGCTGGTGCGCTGGCTGGACCGCAACCCGTGGAGCGTTGACCGGGTGCCGCTGAGCGTCGAGCTGCGCCGCTGCCCGGGGCTGCGGCGCATGTACCTGGTCGACGCGGCCGGGGTGGGGCGGCTCTGGCCGGCGAGCACCGCCCGCGCCCGACCGCCCCGCAACTACGAACTGAGTCCGGTCAAGCTCCACATGTTCGGCTTCGCCGAGCCGATGAGCAGACATCTGGCGATTCTGCTGGCGTTGACCGTCCTGGCCGGGGGCGGTTGGCTGCTGGCCGGTCCGGCCGCTGCCGCCTACCTGCTGGCGTTGATCGGCAGCTACCAGCTGTGGGGTGGTGGCGCACCCTGGCGCGGCTTCTACGCCCTGCGCCGCTGACCTCGTCTGGAGGCCTATCCGTTCACTCGGCCAGGATCTGCTCGCGCAGGATGTCGGCGTGCCCGCAGTGCTGGGCCAACTCGCGCAGCACGTGCAGGTACACCCAGCGCAACGGCAGCGGGCCGCGCCGGTTGCCGTACACCAGGTCGTCCAGGTCGAGCGACGCGGTGGCCCGGCGGGACTGTTCGCAGACCTGCCGATGTCTGCGTTGCACGTCGGCGATGGTGTCGGCGTCGGTGAGCACGAAGGACTCGTCAGGTGTCGCGGGAATGCCGATCTCGTCGCGCGAGCGGCGGGTGATCGCTTCGTCGAACCAGACCTGTTCGACGAAGGTCGCGTGCTTCACCAGGCCCAGCAGGGTGGTCCGGGACGGCACCAGCGAGCGGCGGGCCTGCTCCTCGGTGAGCCCGTCCAGGCAGCTGTTCAGTGCGGCGCGGTGCTGGTCGAGGAAGACCTCGAACTGCGGCCGGATCGGGTGGTCGCGCACGTCGTCGACGGATGTCGTCGGCAGGGAGGACATGCGGTCAGCATCCCAAACGCGCCCGCCGGCGGCAACGCACCGGGCCGAAGCGGGCGGCGACCGTTACGCCGCAACGGCGGGGTCCAGGTCGGCGGGAAATCGCCGTTGCGGCGTAACGGGGTTGGTCACGGTCAGGCCGGTAGGCGCCAGACCTGGTTGGACCCGCCGAAGCAGTCCCAGATCTGTAGCCGGGTGCCGTCGGCGGAGCTGTTACCGGTGGCGTCGAGGCACCGGTTCGACGCCGGGTTGCGCAGCGTGCCGTTGGACTGGGCCTGCCAGACCTGGGCGCCGGTGCCGTTGCAGTCCCACAGCTGGATCGGGGTGCCGTTGGCGGTGCCGGCACTGGTCACGTCCAGGCACTTGCCGAGGGCGCGCAGCGTGCCGTCGGCGCCCACGGTCCACCGCTGCGCGTTGGTGCCGTTGCAGGTGTAGAGCTGGATGGCGGTGCCGTTGGCGGTGTTCGCGGCGGCGACGTCCACGCACTTGCCGGCGATGCCGGTGATCGGGCCGGTACCCCCGGACGGCGTACCACCCATGACGGTGTCGTAGATCGCGCTGACCAGTGAGGTCGCGCCGCTGGTGTCCTGGGTGAGTTCCCAGTTCATCATGCCGCCGGCGTTGGCCATCGCCCACTGGGTCTTGCGCTTGACGGTGGGGATGCCGTTGTAGCACTGCTGGGCGCCGCCGGCCGTGGTGCAGTCCCGGTTGGCGTTGGCCGGGTCCATGCCGACCAGTTGGGCGTACGTGTAGTAGCCGGGTCGGCTGTAGAAGGGCACGCCGAGCACCGCCTTGCTGGCCGGCAGGCCACGGGCCTTCCAGCCGTTGACCGCGTTGATCGACCAGTCGTAGTTGGCGTGTGGGCTGCCGCCGTCGTACGCCATGATGTTGAGGAAGTCGACGTGGTTGAAGACCGACGTCGGCACCCCGTCGCGGTAGTAGCCCTCGGCGACCACAGCGGCGGTGAGCAGCTTGCCCTGTGGGCGCAGCGCGTTGCTGAGTTGTTGCATGAGCAGGCTGAAGTTGTTGGCCGAGGCGCCCGGGTCCGGGTACTCCCAGTCCATGTCGACGCCGTCTAGGCCGTACTGGTTGACGAAGTTGACCACGTTGTTGACGAACGTGGTGCGGGTGCTGGCGTTGGCGGCCAGGGCCTCGAAGGCGGAGTCGTCGCCGTCGTTCCAGCCACCGATGGCGATGGAGACCTTGACGTTGTTGGCCCGGCCGAGCGACACCAGGGAGGACAGTTTGCCGGGATTCTCCACCGGCCGCAGGGTGCCGTTGCTGTTGGGCAGCACGAACGCGTAGTTGATGTGGGTGAGCTTGCCGTACTGGACCGAGTTGACGTTGCCGGTCCACGATGGCAGGTAGCCGACGCTCTTGAAGTTGTTCGGCAGGACCACGGCCTGGGCGGCGGTCGGGGTGACGGCGAGGGTCGCGCCGGCGGTGACCAGGGCGAGCAGGCCGGCGGTCAGGGCCGAGCGGGGCCGGAGACGTGGTGAGGACATCGAGGGCCTTCCCGGAGCAGGTGGCGACACCGTGTCGTCCCGGCCGACGCCGATGACAGCGCCGGTCGGGGCGTACGGATGGACAGGGTCGGTCACCTCGAGGCAGCCAAATCTTAAGGAATGTTAACGGTAGTGGTCAATGACGCTTGTCGATGTCGGTCAGTTGATGGCGACCGAGTAGGAACCGGTCTGGACCTCGCCGCTGCCGGTGAAGATCTCCGGTCCGGCCTGGACACTGGTCAGGTACTTCGAGCTGCTCATCCAGCCCCGGGAGACCACGTCGTTGGTGAAGTCGCGGATGTTGAGCGTGGCGCTGGTGGTGTTGCTGGTCCGCACGTACGAGTAGACGTTCCAGGTGCCCACGTAGCCGCGCCACACCTCCCAGGTGGTGCCGGCGATGGTGACGGTGCCCTGGCGGGTGCCGGCCGGAGAGGCGTTCGAGCGGTACAGCCAGATCATCAGCTCATCGGTGGGCTGGTCCGCCGAGCCCGGGTTGGCCATCGGGTGGAACCACATGTCGTACGCGACGTTCATGTTGCCGCTGCCGGTGACGTTGAACTGCCAGGTGGTGTTGACGTTGCGGTTGGCGGACACCTGCACCGGCAGGCCGGTGTTCGGCCGTCGCCAGCCCCAATGCCAGCCGAGGATGGCCGCCGCGTACGACTTCACGCTGCCGGCGTCGCCGCTCCAGGTGTAGCGGGTCCCCCACCGGATCCGGTCGCCGGAGCCTCCGTTGGTCCAGATGCACTGGTTGCCCGTGGCGCCGGTCGCGCCCCACTGGTTGTTGGGGATCCAGTACTTGCCGATGTCGATCAGGTCGCTGCTGTTGCACAGCGGACCGACCGGCACGTAGTCGCCGATCGGTGGCGGCGTGGTCGGCGTGGGCGAGGGGTTGGTCGAGCCGGTGCAGGTCACCCCGTTGAGCGTGAACGAGGTCGGCGCCGGGTTGGCACCGCTGGACGACCCGCTGAAGCCGAAGCTCGCGGTGCCGTTGGTGCCGATCGCGCCGTTGTACGACACGTTGGTCGCGGTCACCTGAGCCGCGCTCTGGGTCACGGTGGCGTTCCATGCCTGCGTCACCCGCTGGCCCGAGCCGAACGACCAGGTCAGCCGCCAGGACGAGACCGGGTCACCGAGGTTGGTGATGGTCACGTCGGCGTTGAAGCCGCCCTGCCACTGGGCGGAGACCACGTACCGCACGGTGCAGCCGACCGCCGCGGCATGAGCGACGGCCACCCCGACGGCGGCGGTGACGACGGTGACGGCCGTCGTGGTGGCCAGGAGCACGAGGCGATGACGTTTCGCCATGGGTCTTCTCCTTCGGTAGCGGACCGCCGACCGAAGCATGTTGGCGTTCACATCGAGGCGACCGTCCCGGATGGAGCGAGCACGTACCGACCGCGACAGCCTGCGGCGGTGTGCGCGACGGTCGGACCGACGCCGATGCGCAGGTCGTTGGCGGTCGCGGCCCATCTCACCGGTTACCGTGCCCGAGGTCGACCGGCGGACACGGCGCCGGCTCGGCCACCCTGCCCTTTATCGATGGATGTCATTGTGAAGGTACGACAGTCGCCGGACGCCAGTCAACGAATACCCGTCGCCTGGCGTCCGGTGTGGCGGGTCCGGATCAGTCGCGCAGCAACGGCAGCACCCGCTGGCCGAGCAGGTCGATCCCGCTACGCGGAGTGAGCCCGTGCGGGGTGCCGAACTCGACCCGACTCGCCCCCGCGTCGAACACCGCCGCGGCCTGCGCGGCGACCTGTTCCGGCGTACCGGAGAAGGCGAACAGGTCGAGCAGGTCGTCGCCGATCAGGGCACCGGCCGCGTCGTCCTCCCGGCGGGCCACGTGCTCCTTGATCCGGGCCAGCAGCTCCGGATCGACCTCGACGGTGGGATCGAGGGCGGCGACCACCGCGAGGTACATGGCCACCTCGGTACGGGCCACCCGCCGGGCCAACTCCCCGTCCAGGTCCACGACCGTCACCGCGCCCAGCACCACGCCGGTGCGGTCACCCCCCGCCTCGTCGAGCCAGGCGCGCATCGTCTTGGCCATCGCCGGGTTCGCCGAGCCACCGACCTTGACCTCGGCGGCGTACCCGGCGGCGGACCGGGCGGTCTGCTGCCCCCAGGTGCCGACCAGCACCGGCACGTCCGGCCGGGCCGGCGCGTAGCGCAGGCTGGTGCCCGGCGCCACGGTGAACTCCCGGCCCTCGAAACCACTGTCGTCGCCGCCGAGCAGCCGACGGACGATCTGCACCGTCTCGGCGATGCGCCGCAGCGGCCGGGCCTGCGCCACACCGATCTCCTGCAACCAGGTGCCCCGGGCCAGGCCCAGGTACGCCCGGCCGTGCGAGGCCAGGTCGAGGGCGGCGACCTGCCCGGCGACCTCCACCGGATGCAGGGTGAACGGGTTGAGGCAGGCCGCGCCGAGCCGGATCCGGCGGGTGTGCCGGGCGGCCACCAGCAGCGGGAAGATCGGCGGCTGGTACATCAGGTCACCGAAGACCGACAGCACGTCGAAGCCGTACCGTTCGGTCAACTCGGCGAGCTCGGCGTACTCGTCGGCGGACTTGTCCGATTGCAGGCCGATGCCGACCAGGCGGTCGCCGGTCACGTCAACTCCTCGGTGGGGATCTGCCGCAGGGCGGTGCGTTCGATGCGCATGATGACCCGCTCCTCGGGATCCGGGCAGGCCACGTGGCTGTCCCGGGCCATCCAGTCCCCCTCGGCCAAGGCCCGCTGCTTGGCGGGCAGCAACGGCAGGCAGGCGGCCAGCGCGTACATGCAGAAGTGCTGGCCGGCGGGGATGCTCAGCCGGCATGACTCGGTCAGGTCGATCTGGTCGCCGACCTTCATGCCGCACACCGAGCGGCCCTCGATCCGCTCGACCACGACCCGCAGGTCGTACACCTCGGTGGTGGCTTCGTCGGTGGTGGGTTCGTCGGTGCTCATCGCATTGCCTCCGCGTGGTGGTGCACGATGCGCCAGCCGGTGTCGTCGCGGCGCAGTACGTCGGTGACCCGGAAGCAGACGTCCGGGCGGTCGTCGCCGAAGCGGGCCCGCAGCACGTAGCGGACCAGGCCGGTGTCGCCCCAGCTCTCGGCACCCAACTGCTCCGGTGCCACGCTCACCGGGGCCGGACCGGTCGCGGCGGCGGCCCGGGAGTCCCGCAGGTCGTCCAGGGCGGCCAGGCCGGTCAGCAGGTCGTCCGCATCGGACTCCCAGATGGTCAGGTCGGGGTGCAGGTGGGCGTCGAACGCCGGGCGGTCGCCCAGCGACCGGTACATGTCGCTGATGGTGGTGCTGAGTTCGTCGATGCTCATCGGGTCACTTCCGGGTGCTCAGGTCGGGGGTGGCAAGGCCTCGGCGAGGCGGGCGCGTAGCGGGTCGAGGCCCATCGGCCCGAGGGCCAACGCGGTGTGGTGGAACCGTTTCCGGTCGAACGCGGCACCGGCACGTCGTTCGGCGTCCCGGCGGGTCTGCTGCCACAGCCGGGCCCCGACCTTGAACGCCAGGGCCTGCGCCGGCCAGCCGAGGTACCGGTCGACCTCGAAGCGGGCGGTCGCGGCGTCCAGCCCGGCGACCCGGGTGAGCAGGTCCACGGCCACGGCCGGCGTCCAACGGTCGGCGTCGGTGAAGCCGTTGCCGGCCGGGATCGGCAGGTCGAGGTGCAGGCCGAGGTCGATGACGACGCGGGCGGCCCGCCACATCTGCCCGTCGAGCATGCCGAGGCGTTCGCCGGGGCCGGCGTAGAGGCCGAGTTCGTCGGCGAGGCGTTCGGCGTAGTGGGCCCAGCCCTCGGCGTACCCGTGCACGTGGCACAGGTGGCGTTGCCAGGGGTGCAGCTCGTCGGTGGTCAGCGTGACGGCGTGTTGCAGATGGTGCCCGGGCAGCCCTTCGTGGCAGAGCGTCCCGACGTGACGCCACACCGGCACGGTCGACTCGCCCGGCGGCACCGACCACCAGATCCCGCCGGGGCGGGTCAGGTTCGCGTCCGGCGGGGTGTAGTACATGACGCCGGACGCGGCGGGGCTGATCCGGCACTCGACGTGGCGGGTAGCGGCCGGGATGTCGAAGTGGGTGCCGTCGAGCTGGTCGGTGAGCAGGGCGGTGCGCTTGCGCAGCCACTGCTCCAGGGCGGGACCGACCGGCACCCGGCCGGCGGGGTCGGCGTCCAGCGCGGTGCGGGCCGTCGGCGGATCCGGGTAGCCGCAGTCGACCGCCGCGGCGCGCAGTTCGGCGTCGGTGCGGGCCAGCTCCGCCCAGCCGTACGCGTACAACTCGTCGAGGTCCACGGTGGCACCGAGAAAGGCGCGGGAGGTGACCTCGTACAGCTCACGGCCGACACCGTCCACGTCGGATGCGGCCGGGGCCAGTTCGGTGCGCAGGAACGCGGCGAACCCGTCGGTGGCTGCGGTGGCCTGCCGGGCTCCCTCGGTCAGCCGGTCGGCGAGTGGACCGCCGGGACAGCCGGCGACGAGCCGGCCGTAGAAGTCGCCGGCGGTCCAGCTCTGGCACTGCTCGGCGACGACCAGCACCTGCCGGCGGGCGACCAGGTGACCGCGCTGCGCGGAGCGGCGCAGGGTCGCGGCGTACTGGTCGAGTGTGGCGGGCAGCCGGTGCAGGTGCTCGGCGACGACGGCCCAGTCGTCGGCGGTCTGCCGGGGCAGGTTGTCGAAGACCTGCCGGGCCAGGTGGACCGGGGTGGCCAGCGGGGCGAGCAGCCGGGTGGTGAACCCGGCCTCGTGCAGTGCGACCTCGCTGGCCAGCCGCTCGGCCAGGGCACCGGCGAGGGTCCGTTGCGCCGGGTCGTGGGTGGTGACCGAGGCGAGCGCGGTCGCGGTGTCGCGGGCCAGCGCCGCGCGGGCGTCGAACGCCTCCGGGGACAGCTCCGCCAACTGCGAGTCGGGGGTACGCCCGGCCGCCTCGGCGGCCTGCGGGTCGAGTTCGGCGAGCGCGGCGAGATAGTCGTCGGCGATCGTCGTGATCACGGTCATCGTCGCGCCCGGGTGCGGCCGTGGTCGTCGCGGTAGACGACGCCGCCCTTCATCACCACGTGCAGGGTACGCAGGGCGGAGACCGACCGGGTCGGGTCGTCACGCAGCACCAGCAGGTCGGCGTGCTTGCCGGCACTGATGCTGCCCAGCTTGTCGTCGGCTTCGAGCCACTCGGCAGGCCGGATGGTGGCGGCCTTCAGCGCATCCGCGACGGGCATCCCGGCGTCCACCATGAACTCCAGCTCCCGCACGGTGGCGGTGGTCTCGTCGTAGCCGGCGTGCGGCGGCATGTCACTGCCCAACGCGATCGGTACGCCGTTACGGATGGCGTGTTGCAGGCTCTCCCAGTGTCGGGGGCCGGCGCCGAGAGCGCGTTCCATCAGCCAGCCGGGCACGCCCGAGTCGCGGAAGAACTGTTCACAGCGGCTGACCACGATGGTCGGGACGTACCAGACGTTGCGTTCGGCCATCAGCCGGGTGACCTCGTCGGTCAGCTCGTAGCCGTGCTCGACGCAGTCCAGGCCCAGTTCCACCGCCCGGCGTACGGTGTCGGCCGGGCCGGCGTGCGCAGTGACCTTGCGTCCCCAGTCGTGGGCGACCCGGATGACGGCGGCCATCTCGTCGTCGAGCAACTGCGGGGTGTCGATCGCCTCGTACTGGCCGGCGATGCCGCCGGAGATGCACACCTTGATCAGGTCGGCGCCAGCCCGGATCTGGGCGCGGGTGAGTTGCCGGAACCCATCGGCGCCGTCGGCTTCCAGGGCGTCGGCCTCCCAGCCGTGGCCCCCGGTGCAGCACAGCGCGTGCCCAGCGGTGAAGATCCGGGGGCCGTCCACCGCGCCGGCCTCGATGCCCTTGCGCAGCGCGAAGTCGGCGTAGCGGCCCTCGCCGACCAGCCGGGCGGTGGTGACCCCGGCGTGCAGGGTGCGCCGGGCGGAGTCGGCCATCAGCAGCACCAGTTCGGCCAGGTTGGACCGGTGCACCTCATCGGCGAGGTGGCCGGGCAGGCCGAGGGAGAGGTGCACGTGCATGTTGGTCAGTCCGGGCATCACCACGTCGCCGCCCAGGTCGACCACCGGGACGTCGCCGGCCTCGGCGAGCACGTCGTCGACCGGCCCGACGGCGCGGATCATGCCGTCGGCGCCGATCCAGATGCCCTGGTCGGCTTGGAGGTGGTCGGCGACGCCGTCGTAGAGGGCGAGGTTGACCAGGACCTGTTCGGTTGCGCGATGCATGACGGCGTCCTCAGTGGGCGGCCACGGCGGGGGCCGTGGTGGGGTCGTTGAGCCAGCAGGCGGCGCTGCGTCCGCCGAGGTCGAGGGTGGGTGGCTGGTCCCCGCACGGGGCGAAGGCGTTTGCGCAGCGCGGCCGGAACCGGCAGCCGGTGGGGGCGTTCGCCGGGTCGGGCACCTCCCCGGCGAGGGTGGCGGGCAGTCGTGGGGTGGGGCCGATCTGCGGCACCGCGTCGATGAGCGCCCGGGTGTAGGGGTGGCGTGGGTCGCGCCACAGTTCGCGGGTGGGTGCGGTCTCCACGATCCGGCCCAGGTACATCACGGCGGTGACGTCGGCGATCTCGTGGACCAGGGCGAGGTCGTGGGAGATGAAGAGCATGCCCATGTCGAGTTCCCGGACCAGACCGACGAGCAGGTTGACCACCTGGGCCTGTGAGGAGGCGTCCAGGGCGGTGACCGGCTCGTCCGCGATGATCATCCGGGGTTGTGGGGCGAGGGCCCGGGCGATGGCCAGCCGTTGCCGTTGGCCGCCGGAGAACTGGTGCGGGTAGCGGTCGGCGGCCTCGGCGGGCATGCCGACCCGGTCGAGCAGTTCGGCCACCCGGTCGTTGCGGGCTGCGCCGGTGACCGTCGCCGGAACGCCGTCGAGCAGTTGGGCGCCGATGGTGCGCCGGGGGTTGAGCGAGGCGTACGGGTTCTGGAAGACCATCTGGAGACCGATCTCGGTCTCCGGTCGACGTCGCCAGCCCAGCGGGGTGATCGGGCGGCCGGCGAAGCTGACCTGGCCGGCGCTCGGCGGGGTCAGTCCGACGGCGACCCGGGCCAGCGAGGACTTGCCGCAGCCGGACTCGCCGACCAGGCCGACGATCTGGCCGGGTGCCACGTCCAGGCTGACCCCGGCGACCGCGCGGACCCGACCGTTGCCCCGGGAGCGGTACTCGACCTGCACGTCGCTGATCCGCAGCAGGCTGCTCATCGGGCTGCCACCTCCAGGTGTGGGCGTACCACGCAGGCCACCGACCGGTGCTCGCCGGCCGGGGCCAGGGGCGGCGGGCTGGTGCCACAGGCGGGTTCGGCGTACCCGCAGCGGGGTTGGAACGGGCAGCCCGGCGGCGCCTGGCCGGGCGCCGGTGGGCTGCCGGGGATCGGCCGCAGCGTGCCGACGGCCTGGGTGCCGTGCGGGCGGGCGCCGAGCAGCGCGGCGGTGTACGGGTGGGTGGGTGCGGTGAGCAGCGCCCCGGTCGATCCGGTCTCCACCACCCGCCCGGCGTAGAACACGTAGCCCCGGGTGGTCAACGCGCTGAGCACCCCGAGGTCGTGGGTGATGAACGCGACGGCCAGACCGGTCTCGGCGCGCAACCGGTCCAGCAGGGCGAGGATGCCGGCCTGCACGGTGACGTCGAGGGCGGTGGTGGGTTCGTCGGCGATCAGCAGCCGGGGGCGGGCGGCCAGGGCGATGGCGATGGCTGCACGTTGGCGCATCCCGCCGGAGAACTGGTGCGGGTAGGAGCGCAGGGCCCGTTCCGGGTCGGGGATGCGTACCTGGTCGAGCAGTTCCACCGCCCGCCGGTTCGCGGCGCGGCGGTCCATCCGCAGGTGCACCCGCATGTGTTCGGTGAGCTGCCGGCCGATGGTGAGCATCGGGTGCAGGGCCGCGGTGGGGTCCTGGAAGACCATGGCGATGCCGGCGCCCCGGACCCGCTGCCAGCCCCGCTGGTCGAGGCCGAGCAGGTCGGTGCCGGCGAACCGGGCCGTCCCGCTGACCTTGGCGCCGGATGGCAGCAGACCGAGCAGGGTCTGTGCGGTGAGGCTCTTGCCGCAGCCGCTCTCCCCCGCGATGCCGACCAGCTCACCCTCGTCGACGGTCAACGACACGTCGTGCAGGATCGGCAGTGGGCCGCGCGGGCCGGGCAGGGTGACGGCGAGGGAGTCGACGTCGAGCAGCGGTGCCATCTCTAACGTCCCTTCGCGTAGCGGGGGTCGAGCCGGTCGCGCAGCGCGTCGCCGAGCACGTTGAACGCCATCACGACGGTGAGGATGGCCAGGCCGGGGAAGACGCTGACCCACCACATCGACAGGTCCTGGGAGCCGAGGGCGACCATCGAGCCCCATTCGGCGGCCGGTGGGCGGGGGCCCAGGCCGAGGAAGGAGAGCGCGGCCAGCAGCAGCACCGCGTTGCCGAGTTCCAGGGTGGCCAGCACGATCGCCGGGCCGATGCTGTTGGGCAGCACATCGCGGCGCAGCGCCTTGACCGGCCCGACGCCGAGCAGCCGGGCGGCGTTGAGGTAGTCGTCGCCACGCATGCTCAGCACGGCGCTGCGGATGACCCGGGCGTAGACCGGCCAGGAGACGATGACCAGCGCGAGGACGGCGTTACGGGTGTTCGGGCCGAACGCGGCGGTGACCGCCATCGCGAGGATGATCTGCGGGAAGGCGAACACCAGGTCGGTCAGGCGCATCAGCGCCTCGTCGGCGAGCCGGCCGAGGTAGCCGGCGAGCAGCCCGAGCAGGCCGCCGATCAGCAGGGCCAGCGAGACGATGGCCAGGGCCAGGGGGATGGACAGCCGGGCGCCGTGGATGACCCGGCTGAGGATGTCCCGGCCGAGGGAGTCGGTGCCGAACCAGTGCGTCGCCGACGGTGACGCGTACGCCTCGGGGCTCTGGGCGAGCGGGTCGTAGGGGGCGATCAGCGGTGCGAACAGCGCCACCAGCAGCCATCCGCCGAGGATGATCAGTGCCACCAGGGTGACCGGCTGCCGCCAGATCGGCCGGGAGCCGCCGCCGCGCAGCCGGCCGAGCCAGCGGCGTCGGCTCAACGCCCGGTCCACCTTCGGGTCCGGGGCCACCGGGTCGGGTGCGATCGTGGTCATGACAGGCGGATCCTCGGGTCGATGAGCCCGTACAGCAGGTCGACGGTCAGGTTGACCAGCGTGTAGACCAACGCCACGAAGAGGCTGACGCCGAGAATCGACGGCAGGTCCAGCGCGGTGGCGCTGCGGTAGGCGTACTGGCCGAGGCCGGGCCAGCCGAAGATGCTCTCCACCAGCACCGTGCCGGACAGCAGGGAGGCGAAGGCCAGGCCGGAAACGGTGACCACCGGGACCAGGCCGGCGCGCAGCAGGTGCCGGCGCAGCACCACCCGGGCCGGCAGACCCTTGGCGTACGCGGCGCGGATGTAGTCCTGCTGGAGCACTTCCAGCATGGCGGAGCGGACGAAGCGGACCAGCAGCGCCACGGTCAGCGAGGTCAGCACCAGCACCGGCAGGACCAGGTGCTGGGCGGCGTCCCAGGCCACGTCCCACTGCCCGGCCAGCGCCGCGTCGACGGTGTACATGCCGGTGACGGTGGGCGGTGGACTGAACGCGGTGGAAAGCCGACCGCCGCTGGGGGCCAGGCCGAGTTTGTAGAAGAAGACGTAGAGCACGACGAGCGACAGCCAGAACGGCGGGGTGGACAGGCCCAGCAGGGCGCCGATGCGGACCAGCTGGTCGGTGAACCGGCCGTTGCGGACCGCGGCGAGCATGCCGATGCCGGTGCCGATCAGCAACGCCAGCACCATCGTGGGGATGGCCAGTTCCATGGTCGCCGGCACGTACCGGACCAGGTCGTCCAGGACGGAACGGCCGGTCTGCTGGGAGATGCCCAGGTCGCCGGTGAGCAGGTTGCCCAGGTACTGGAAGTACTGCGCCCAGAGCGGCTGGTCCAGGCCCCACTTCTCGCGGAAGGCGGCCACCGTGGCCGGGTCGTTGAGCGCCTGGTCGGACAGGTTCGCCGTGACCGGGTCGCCGGGAACCACGTTGACCAGCCCGAACGTCACCACGGTGACGCCCAGCAGCAGGCCGGCGGTGATCGCCAGCCGCTTGGCCAGGAAGACCAGCAGCGGGTGCGCGCGGCGCGGCCGGGGCCGGGACGCGGTCGTGGTGACCGCGCCCGGCTCGCCGTCGTGAACTGTCGTCATGTGTGTTGCCGGCTACTTCCGGCCGACCGCGGCGACGTCGACCTGCCAGCCGGCGGCGGTGTAGTCCGCGCCGGTCAGGTCGGCCGTGGCCACCACTGTGGAGGAGTTGCTGGCCAGCACGATGTACGGGGAGGACTGGTTCATCAGTCGCTGCCATTCCTGCATCGCGGTGGCCCGCTGGGCCAGGTCGAGGGTCTCGGTGACCTTCTTGCCGGCGGCCACCACCGCCGGGTCGGCCCGGTCCACGGTCCAGCCGGAGCGCAGCGCGGTGGGCTGTCCGGGCGCCATGTTGTTGATCAGCGAGTCGGCGACCGGGTAGTTCAGGCTCTGCGGGGTGAAGCCCATCGGCATCTTCCCGCCGCGCATCTCGTCCAGGAAGGTGGTCAGCGGCTGCGGGTTCAGCTCCAGGGTGATGCCGGCCTCGGCGGCGTCGCCCTGCACCTTGGTGGCCACGGTGCCGAGGTCCACGCCCTTGTAGGTGATGGCCGGGTAGCTGAACTTGACCTTGGGGTTGGTCAGGCCCGCCTCGGCGAGCAGCGCCTTGGCCTTGGCCACGTCGCGGGTCGACGCCTCGCCCTCGGGCAGCGCGCCGGGGAAGGCGGGGGCGACCAGACCGGCGCCCGGTGCGGCGCCCTGGCCGTAGAGGGCGGCGATGCCCTGGTAGTCGATGGCGGCCCGCAGCGCCTGGTTGAACTTCGCGTCCGCGGTCACCGCCGACACGGCCGGGTCGGCGTTGAGGAACAGGAAGTAGACGGTGTCCTGCACGCCGGAGGTCTGCAGGGTGCTCGGCAGCCCGTCGAGCAGCTTGCCGGAGATGTCCAGGGAGATCTCGTTGGCCTCGGCGCGCTGCATGGTCAGCTTCTGGGTCTGCACGTCCATGTTGCGCAGCACGACCCGGTCGAACTTCGGCTTGTCGCCCCAGTAGTCGGGGTTGGCCTCCAGCACCACCTGGGACTCGGGCTCGTACGACTTGAGCACGTACGGGCCGCTGCCGATGGAGTTGGTGTCGAGGTACTGCTGGGCGGTGTCGCCTTGGGCGGCGTCCTCGCCGTCCTTGGCGCCGTTCTGCTGGGCGACCTTGGCGTTGATCACCGCGGTGGAGGGCATCGACAGCACCACCGGGACGTTGGGGTTGGCCGTCGCCGAGGTGACCACGACGGTGCTGTCGTCGGTCTTGCTGACACTCAACTCACTGACGGTGACCGCCGGGCTGCCCTTGATGTTCTTCAGCCGGTTCAGCGAGAAGACCACGTCGTCGGCGGTGAGCGGGCTGCCGTCGGAGAACTTCACACCCTGCCGCAGCTTGAAGGTGAAGGTCTTGGCGTCCGCGGAGACCTCGTACGACTCGGCCAGGGCGGGGACCGGCTTGCTCACGTCCGACCCCTCGAAGGTGAGCAGCGTGTCGTAGAGGGCGTGCACCGCGGTCAGACCGGTCGCCTCGTAGACACGACCGGGGTCGAGGGTCTTGAGCACGAACGAGGTGTTGACGGTGAGCGTGGTGGCGCCGCTGCCACCGCTCGCGTTTCCGCCGCCACCGCCGGCCGTGCAGGCGGCGGTGGAGATGATGGCCAGCGCCGTCAGAGCGGATGCTCCGACGCGAAGCCGGCGGGGGGACACCGACATGCTGTTCCTACCTTCGTATGACGCGGTCCGCTTCCGCGTGGGCCGCAGGTTGTCGACGACCTGGGACGTGAACGCCGGTGTCTCCGGTCGCGGTGTCTCGGGTTTTCAGGGGCGTCGTTTCAGGGTTGGATGTAGCCGGACTCGCGTTCGTCCGGTTCGTGCCCGGGCGTGGCGTGTCTACCGTTATCAAACAGAGCCGCAAGTTGTTTGACCAGCCTAAACAGGGCCGTATAGCTTGGTCAAACATTTTCAGTCACACTGTTATCGGATCGAGGTTTAGATGCTCGGTGATCGACTCCGCGATCTTCGGCAGCAGCACTCCATGACGCTGCGCCAGCTCGCCACGGCCGCCGACGTGTCCCCCGCGCTGCTCAGCCAGATCGAGAACGGCGCGACCGATCCGAGCCTGTCCACGCTGCGCAAACTGGCCCAGGTCTTCGAAACCTCGATCGCCGAGCTGTTCTCCGAGCCCGAGGCGCCCGCGGTGCACCTCAGCCGCGCCGGCAACCGCAGCCGACTGACCGCTCCCCCCGGCCAGATCACCTACGAACGGCTCACCCCCGGGCGGGGCGACCTGGAGGTGCTGCAGGCCCACCTCGCGCCCGGCGACGCCAGCTCGGCCGAGCCCTGGGCCCACCCGTCGACCGAATGCGCCATCGTCATCACCGGTGAGGTCGTCGCAGAGATCGGCGGCGAGAAGCACATCCTGGCCGCCGGCGAAGCGGTCACCTTCGACTCCCGCCTGGCCCACCTCTACCGCAACGCCAGCGACGAACCGGCCCACCTGATCATCGCGGTCACCCCACCCACCCCCTGACACCACCAGGGGTACGCGTGGCGCGCCGTGCCGCCTAGCATCGGTGCACATGACCGATTCCGCCACCTTCGGCAACCCCGTCGTGCCCGGCTTCCACCCCGATCCCAGCGTGTGCCGGGTGGGCGAGGACTACTACCTGGTCTGTTCCAGCTTCGAGTACTTCCCCGGCGTACCGATCTTCCACAGCCGGGACCTGGTGAACTGGCGGCAGATCGGCAACGTGCTCGACCGTCCCAGCCAGCTCGAACTGCCGCCGGACACGCACGCCTCCGCCGGCATCTACGCCCCGACCATCCGCCACCACGACGGCCGCTTCTACATGGTCACCACAAACGTCACCACCGGCCGTCACCTGCTGGTCACCGCCACCGACCCGGCCGGCCCGTGGTCGGAGCCGCTCCACCTCGACGTGCCGCACATCGACCCGTCGCTGACCTGGGACGACAACGGGGACTGCTGGTTGACCGTGTCGGGGGTCGAGTCGTACCGGATCGATCCGGAGACCGGCACGGTGCTGGAGGGGCCGGTGCCGATGTGGTCGGGCACCGGCGGGCAGTACCCGGAGGCCCCGCACCTGTACCGGATCGGCGACTGGTGGTACCTGCTGGTCTCCGAGGGCGGTACGCACACCGGCCACGCCGTCTCGATCGCCCGGTCCCGCAGCATCCGGGGCCCCTTCGAGCCCGGCCCGGTCAACCCGTTCCTGACCCACCGCAGCACCGACCGGCTGGTGCAGGCCACCGGCCACGCCGACCTGGTGCAGGCCACCGACGGCAGCTGGTGGCTGGTGCTGCTGGGCATCCGCGCCAAGGGCCAGTGGCCGCCGTACCACGTGCTCGGCCGGGAGACGTTCCTGGTGCCGGTGCGCTGGGTGGACGGCTGGCCGGTGGTCGACCCGGTCGAGGAGACGATGGCCGCGCCGGCCGGCAGCCCGCCCGCCCTGGCCGCGCCGCCCGCGACCGGTGCGTACCGGGACGACTTCGACGCCGCCGACGCGCTCGCGCCGGAATGGATCTCGCTACGGGAGCGACCGAAGGACAGCTGGTCGCTGACCGACCGGCCGGGCTGGCTCACCCTGCACGCCGCCGGTACGACCCTGGACCGGTCCGGCGCCACCCTGGTCGCCCGGCGGCAGCAGCACCACGACTGCCGGGCCAGCGTGCACGTCGACGCAGGCGCCGGTCGGGCCGGGTTGACGCTGCGCATCGACGAGGCCCACCACTACGACATCGAGGTCGGTGACGGGCTGGTGCGGGTGATCGGCCGGGTGGGGCCGTTCCGCCAGGTCTTCGGTGAGCTGTCGGTGCCGGCCGGCCCGGTCACCCTGACCATCGCCACCCGTACCGCCGACCTGCTCCCGCCGACGGTGACCGCCGCCGACCAGGTGACGGCACCCGGAGCCCCCTTCGGCGTACGCCCGGCCGCCTGCGACACGGTCAGCTTCGAGGTGCTGACCGACACCGGGCCGGTCGTGCTCGCCGAACTCGACGGGCGGTACCTGTCCACCGAGGTCGCCGCCGGTTTCACCGGCCGGGTGTTCGGCCTCTACGTCACCGAGGGCAGCGCGGCCTTCGACTGGTTCGACTACCGCCCGAGCACCCGATCCTGACTGTCACGTGCCCGCGAGCGTCCGTCCTCCGCTTCGGCCGGACGGGCGCTCGCGCTGCGGGTGAGAGCCAGGCTGTGCGAACTCGCGTTCGGCCGGCACGCCCTATGTGCCGGTGGTGGTCGGCTGCGCCGGCCAGAAAGGCCATTCCTCGAAGGATCCACAACGCCCGTCCTCGGCGAAACGCATGATCCACAAATCGCGGTACTCCTGGTCGACCGGGTCGCCGTACCGGACCTCCAGCCGCGCCACCGCAGTGTCACCCTCGACCGCGACGACCTCACTGGTCATCTGGAACACCTCCCCGGGACCGTCCCGCTCGGCTTCCCACATCCGGGCTATCGCCGGCAGACCGACGACCGGCTCCCGGTAAGGCCCCTGCTGGTAGCTCGCCTGCGCGGTGAAGAGCGTGGCGAGCATCTGCGTCCCCGGCGTACGCCACGCATGCTCGTACGCCGCGATCCAGGCAGCCACCTGTTTCCTGTCCATGGGTGTCAGCTTGCCATTCGACCGAACGCTCACCGGTGGCGTTCACGGCCACGGCCCAGTTGATGGCGGCCGGTCTGAGGGGGTCGGCCGCAGCCAGCCATATGCGATCATCACTGCCATGGGAGGACGTCGCGACCGGCTGGACCCGGCTGAGCGACGACTCCAGTCAGCGTTTTTCCGAGGCGAGGAACTCGACCTCAAGGATGCCGCAGTTCGCGCCGATGTCGTCGCCGATCTTGTGACGCGTGCGGTCGACCGGGCGGCATCCCCCCGGGCGGCGTTGCGGCTGCGTAACGCCAGGATTGTGGGCCGCCTTGACGTCCGGCAGGCCGACGTCGGCGTACCGGTGTTCCTCGTCGGTGTGACGATCACCGACGTCCTGGACCTCACCAACGCCTGCACCGCAGGCGTCACTCTGATCGAATGCGTGCTGCCGGGCTTTCATGCCCGGCTCTTGGAAGTCCGTGGTGATCTCAACCTGACCAGATGCCGCATCACCGGCCCGGTCGACCTGCGCGATGCGCGAATCGGCGGATCCCTGACACTCGACGGCGCCACGTTGGGCGGTTCAGGGACGCAGGACTACGCGCTCGCCGCTGCGCGGATGACGGTGAGCGGCGATCTCAGCGGCAGGTCTGGATTCGTCGCGTACGGCAGGGTTTGGCTCTCCGCGGCGACCATCGGCGGTGACGTGCTGTTCACCGGCGCCACCGTGCAGAGTTCGCGCGGACCGGCCATCGACGCCAATCGCCTGACCATCGCCGGCAGTTTCTCCGCCCGGTACGGATTCACCGCCGAGGGCGGCATCATCCTGGTCCACGCACAGATCGGCAACCAACTGAACTTCACCGAGGCGCGGATCAGCACCACGGGCATCTGGGCGTTACACCTCGGCGGCGCCCGGGTCGCGAGTCTCTGGCTGACCTTCGCAGCCCCGCCAGTCGGCCGGGTACGTCTCAGCGGCCTCCAGGCCGACTCGATCTTCGACAATCCGGCGACCTGGCCGGCAGAACTCGACCTGATCGGATGCAACTACCGGCTGCTGGTCGCACGGTCGCCCGCGCCCCGTGGGTCACCGTTGCCACCGCAGTCGGTCACCATCGGGCAGCGCCTGGACTGGCTGCGCCGTAGCCCTGACGGCTACGCGCCGCAGCCCTACGAGCAACTGGCCGCCCACTACCGGCAGAACGGCCAGGACCAGGAAGCCCGACGCGTGCTCCTGGAGAAACAGCGCCAACGTAGGGCAACCCTGAACCGTCCCAAGCGGATTTTCGGATACCTCCTCGACGGTGTTGTCGGCTACGGCTACCGACCCTGGCTCGCCGGTGTCTGGCTCGCCGCATTCTGGGCTCTCGGGACGCTGACGTTCACGGTCCAGCCGTCAGCTCCCCGCTCCGACGCGGCACCGGAACGCAACCCGGCACTACAGTCTCTCGATCTCCTCCTGCCGATCATCAACCTCGGACACGACGGGGCATGGCGCGCTGCCGGTGCCAGCCAGTACATCTCGGCGCTGCTCGTGCTCGTCGGGTGGATGCTGACCACCGCAGTCGTTGCCGGACTCACCCGTCTGCTCAACCGATGACCTCTTTGATCGACGCCGTTTCGGCGTGATCGCGGTATCAGGTCGGGTGGAAGACGCCTTCTCACCGAAACGGCGCCGGCCGTGCGGGGAGAACCCGCACGGCCGACGGCCTGCTCGACTACCGGTGGTCAGCCGGCGGTGCAGGACACGATCTGCGGTCGGGCCCCGGAGTTGCCGTTCATCATCGTGGTGAAGCCGAACGTGTTGCCGCTGCCGTTGGAGCGCATCGTCATCACGTTGCCGCTGCCGTCCCAGGTCGGGTTGCCGCTCCAGGTGGCGGAGATCCGCTGCGGCGGGGTGATGTTGACGACCACCGACCAGGTGTTGGCACCGCTGACCGTCACCGAGGTGTTGTAGCGGTCGCCCCAGACCTGACCGGGCGTCATCGACGCGGTGCAGCCGCCGGGGTTGGTGGGCGGCGGGGTGGTGCCGGGCGGCGGGGTGGTCGGGTCGCCGCCGCCGGGCGCGGCGCTGTTCAGCGCGTTGAGCACGGCGGTGTAGGCGGCCTTCTTGTTGCCGCCACCGTCGAACAGCAGCGGGCTCTCGTTGGAGCGCCACGAGTCGGAGTCACGGATGCCCCACACGGTGATGCCCTTGCAGCGCGGGACGGCGAGGCAGTCGTTGACCGTGTTGCGGTAGGCGTCGCTCGGCGCGTTGCGGATGTCCAGCTCGGTGATGTGCACGTCGACGCCGAGGGCGGCGAAGCTGGACAGCGTGGTGCGGTAGTTGCTCGGGTAGTTCGAGCCACCGGTGAAGTGCGACTGGAGACCGACACAGTCGATCGGCACGCCCCGCTGCTTGAAGTCCCGCACCATCCGGTAGACGGCCTGGGTCTTCGCGTCGTTCCAGTTGTCGATGTTGTAGTCGTTGTAACACAGCTGCGCGTTCGGGTCGGCCGTACGTGCGGCACGGAAGGCCGCCTCGATCCAGTCGCTGCCGGTACGCTCCAGGTTGGAGTTACGGCGGGCACCGCTCGATCCGTCCTCGAACGCCTCGTTCACCACGTCCCACCAGGCGATCTGGCCGCGGTAGTGGGTGGCGACCTGGGTCACGTGGTTGAGCATGGCGTTGCGCAGCTGCTGGCCGGACATGTTCTGCATCCAGCTCGGCTGCTGCGAGTGCCAGGCCAGAGTGTGGCCCCGGACCTGCATGTTGCGGCTGCGCGCGTGTTGGACGAGCCGGTCGCCGTTGCCCCAGTTGAACTGCCCCTGCTGCGGCTGGAGCGCGTCGATCTTCATCTCGTTCTCGGCGGTGACCTGGTTGAACTCGCGGTTCAGGATGGTCGTGTACGCCGAGTCGTTGAGCCTGTTCACCGCGACGGCGGTGCCGAAGTACCGGCCACTCTGCGCCGCCGCGGCACCGAGGGTGGTCTCGGCGGCGCTGGCGTTGCCGGGCAGCACCACAGCACCCACCGCTGCCATCAGGCCGACGGCGCCGAGGGCGAGGGCTGCCCGCAGTCTTCTCGGCCGTCCGGGTACTCGGGATTCCTTGCTCATAGCAGCTCCTTCCGGGTCCGGTGGCCCGATTCGGGCAGCATGAATCCGGACTCGCGGGATAGGGACGATGCCCGCGATTCCCCGACAAAGGGATCGCATCGGCCTTACTGGCCGGAAGTATTTCAGCGCGGTTTCACAGACGTCAATGACTTCCGGAAGTTTTCCGGAAGTTTCAAGGCCATTCTGGGTGCGAAGGTCGTCGCTTCGCACCCAGGTGGCGCACGGGCTCGGGGGGCCGGGAACTACCGGGCGGTGCAGGTGGGGGACAGTCCGGTACCCGTGCCGGTGCCCTGGAAGCCGAACTCCGTCGACTGTCCTGCGGCGACCGATCCGTTGTAGCTGACGTTGGTGAAGGTGACGGTCCCGCTACTGCCGCCGTGGGTGGCGTTCCAGGCGTTTGTGACACTGGCCCCGGCCGACAGAGGCGCGGTCACCGTCCAGCCGTTGAGCGGCGAGGAGCCGGCGGTGACCCGTACCGTGGCGACGAAGCCACCGGTCCACTGGTTGATCGATGCCGTCGCCGTGCAACCACCACCAGCCGGAGGCGGCGTGGTCCCCGGGGGCGGAGTCGTCGCCGGAGGCGGGGTCGTTCCCGGAGGCGGAGTGGTCGCCGGGGGCGGGGTCGTCGGGCCGTCGGCGAGGGTGGGGGTCTGCCAGTCCCGCCATTCGGCCAGGTTGCCGGCCTTGCGGCTGGAGATCCGGAAGGTGCCGGTGCTGCTGCCCGTCTTGTGCAGGAACTTCTGGATGTGCTGCTGAAGCGGGGCCCGCCACTCGGACCTGCTGGCGCAGTGCGTGCCGTCCTGGACATCGGACCAGTAGGTGATGTTGTCGGCCGTGCCGAGCGCCCGGTAGACCTCGGCGCCGCCCAGGGCGGCCACGCTGCTGGATCGGGCGGCCAGCCAGTCGATGTGCGGGTTGTCCATGATGAACAGCCCGCGCGGCGCCACCAGGGCCAGCGTCTGATGGGTGTCCACCGGCAGGTTGGCGGGATTGCCGGTGAACGAGCCGAAGGCGTCACCGAGCCAGGGCTGCTCGCCGTAGGCACTGCTCAACGGCTGGGCGCCCGACTCACCGGGGATGCCGCGGAAGATCGGAGAACCGGCGGAGCCGGACTCGATCGGCATGGTCAGGGCGATGCGCTGGTCGAGCGCGCCAGTGACGAGAGCGCCCTTGCCGTACCGGGAACAGCCGGTGACGCCGGTCGCGTCCGCACGGAGAATGGTGCGGTTCGATTGTTCGAGAACGTCGATGATCCGGCTCACCCCCCAGGCCCAGGCGGCAAGCAGTCCGGTGCCGCTCGAGGAGCCGTAGATGCTGTAGAAGGCGCCCTGCTTGTTGTTGCGTGCGGTGCCCTCCCGCCCCACGGAGAGCGGGTCGTAGTTGATGACGGCGGCACCGGCGGCCCTGATGGTGGCCGTGTCAGCGCCGAATCCGCCCAGGACGACGACGGCCGGGAACGGTCCGGTGCCGCTGGGCAGTTGCACGCTCGCGGAAAAACTGGCGCTACGGCCGTTGTCGGTCACGTTCACGGTGATGCCGGTACTCGTGACCGTGCCCGAAACTCCCTGCGGTCTGCCGGGCTTCTCGCCGTAGACGTACCGCTCCGCCAACCGTTTGGTCTGCGCGCGCTGGCAGCGCCAATCCGATTTCGTGGATATCCGGGTGTTGTCGATCCGGCGGAACGGATCGGGCAACCGCGGGTTCGCGGTCAGCTGACCGGGGTTGGTCACGGGACAGTCGGCGCCCTCGTCCTCCACCGACGCGGCCACCAGGACTTCGCTGCCCGAGGCGCGGGCGGTCCGATGTTGCGCTGTCACCGTCACCGCTGCCACGACGACCACCAGGACCGTCAACAGGGCGACCATCCATTGGAACGTGAAGCGACCCGTGCGGTTGATCACCGAAGGTCTCCTTCCCGGCGGAGTCAAGCGGCAGTCTTGATTGACGTACATCGATGCAGGTCTGGCGAGTTTCCGCCCAATGAGCGATAGATGTCAATATGGTTTCGGTAACTTCCGGAGACGGATCTTTCCGGGCCGCAGGGCAATTGATCCACAGACCCTCCAGATCATCCGCAGCCCGGCAATGCGCAGCGGCGTTGCCCCTGGTAGCGGGGTGCGCCGACGCGCCGCCACCACATTCGACCTGCGGCGGAGCGCAGCAGTGATTGACCCTCTTCAATGCATTGGTTTACTATTCCCGAAATAGTTCCCGCAAGTTTACCGGAAGTTTCGACTGTGTTCGGCTGCTCGTCCACGGGTCGCAGGACCGCGTGAACGGTGCCAGGCCGACGCGGCAGCGACCCAGGAGGAACGAACGAGATGCCGCAGCTCGTCCTGTTCGCAATCGACATCTGCGCGGTGGTGTTGCTCGTCTTCGGGCTCTACTTCCCACGCCACCGTCGCCGCGATCTCGTCGTCGCCTATCTGGGAGTCAACGTCGGCGTCCTCGCCGTGGCCAGCGCGCTGAGTGCCAGCAACGTCGGTGCGGGGCTCGGATTGGGGTTGGCGCTGTTCGGCGTACTGTCGATCATCCGGCTCCGCTCGACGGAGCTGGATCAGCACGAGGTCGCCTACTACTTCTCCGCCCTGGCCCTGGGCATCCTCGGCGCGCTGAGCACCACCTCGGTCTGGCTCAGCGGCGGCCTGATGGGTCTCATCCTCGTGGTGATGTTCCTCGGCGACCATCCCCGGCTGCTGCGCCACTACCGGCACCAGATCATCGTGCTCGACTCCGCCGTCACCGACCAGGTCACGCTCGTCGCCCAACTGGAGCAGCTGCTCGGCGCCCGGGTGCACACCGCCACCGTGCAACGACTCGACCTGGTCAACGAAACCACCCTGGTCGACGTGCGGTACTCGGTGCGGGGCCGAGGCGGCGCCCCGGTGAAGGCCGGCCGCCCGGCTCAGGCGGGAGCAGGTCGATGACCCCGATCACCGCGCCCCTGGCGGAACTCGCACCGGTCGGGCTGACCGAACTCGTCGACCAGGCCGCCCTACAGACCCGCATCGACCGCAAGTACGTCGTGCCCCTCGACGAGCTGCCACACCTGCTGGCAGAGCTGTCCGCGTACGCGCGGGTGTTGGACATCGACGGCGCCCGCGTCTTCCGCTACGAGTCGGTGTACTTCGACACCCCACGACTGGCCAGCTACCACTACGCGGCCTACCGGCGACGCAGGCGCTTCAAGGTACGCACCCGCAGCTATCTGGATTCCGCGCAGTGCTGGCTGGAGGTCAAGATCAGCGGAGCGCGGGGCAGCTGCACCAAGCACCGGTTGCCGTACCGACCACAGGACCGCGCCACCGTGCACCCCGGCCGCGCCTTCGTGCAGGAGGCACTGGAACGCGAGGCGGTCTGCCCGCCCGCCGGTAGCGCGCTCGATCCGGTGCTGGTCACCACCTATCGACGGATGACTCTGCTGCTGCCCGCCACCGCCAGCCGGGTCACCGTCGACACCGACCTGACCTGGCAGGACGGCGACCGCATCCTGCGACTGCCGGACCTCGCCGTGGTCGAGACCAAGACCGGCCGTGCCGTCTCACCGGCCGATCGACTGTTGTGGCAGCGCGGAACGCGGCCCGTCCGCATCTCCAAGTACGCCACCGGGTTGGCCGCGCTGCGCCCGGAACTGCCGGACTCGCCGTGGCGGCGGACGCTGCGCCGCCACTTCCGGGACAGCACACCGTCGGCGGGCACAGCACCATCCACCACCCTTCGATCCGTCCAGGAGGCATCGTGCGTCTGACCGTCCGCAGTACACGCATCGCGGCTGCCCCGGCGCGGGCGATCGGCGTCGTCGCCGCCGCCGTGCTGGTCGCCGGACTCCTCGTCCCGGCTCCACCGCCGGCCGGCGCCGAACCGGCCGCCGCCACCAACGACACCTCGGTCACCGGCACCGCCGGCACCACGGGCGATGCCGTCGCGGCCACCGCCGCCGCCGACGACCTGGTTGGTGACATCACCTTCTCCGTACCGAGCGGCACCTTCGCCGGCGAGGTCACGGTGTCGCTGAGCAGCACCGTCAACGGTGCCCAGATCCGCTACACCACCGACGGCCGGCTGCCCACCGCGCAGTCGGCGCTGTACTCGGGCACACCGCTGCGGCTGACCCGGACGACCCAACTACGGGCCCAGGCCTTCGACGGGCAGACGGCCACCGGCGCACCCGGTACCGCCATGTACGTCGCCCGCAACACCACCAACGCCCATGACCTGCCGGTGATCCTGATCGACTCGTACGGCGCGGGACGCCCCCAGCGGGAGTACTTCGACGCCGCCACCATGATCTTCGAGCCCGGTGGTGGCACCACCTCGCTGGCGGCCGCGCCCACCGTGGCGACCCGCGCCGGGTTCCGGCTGCGTGGGCAGTCGTCGTCGAGCTTCGACAAGACGCCGTACCGGATCGAGTTCTGGGACAACGAGGACGACGACGCCGACTATCCGGTGCTGGGCATGCCGGCCGACTCGGACTGGGTGCTGCGCGGCCCGTTCACCGACAAGGCGCTGATCCGGGAGGCCTTCGTCTACGACCTCGGTCGTGAGATGGGCCTGCCCGCCCCCCGGTACGCGTTCGCGGAGTTCTACCTCAACACCGACGCCGGCCCGGTCGGTGCCGACGACTACATGGGCGTCTACATGATCGTCGAGACGATCAAGAACTCCAAGAACCGCCTCGACCTCAAGCAGTTGCGCGCCGACGACCGGACCCTGCCCAGGATCACCGGCGGCTACATCTTCAAGTTCGAGTGGATGGCCGCCGAGGAACCGACCCTGCCGTGCACCGGCCCCGCCGCCACCTGCTGGAACTACCTCGAGGTCGCCGACCCGTCGCCGTTGCAGCCGGAACAGCGCGACTGGCTACGCAACCACATCCAGGAGTTCCACAACGTGCTGCGGGCACCGAACTTCGCCGACCCGACAACCGGCTATCGCGCGTACATCGACGTGGATTCCTTCATCGACCAGCTCATCGTCAACGAGCTGAGCCGGGAGATGGACTCGTACGTCCGCAGCGCGTACTTCTACAAGGACCGGGACACCAAGATCTTCGCCGGGCCGCTCTGGGACTACGACCTCAGTTTCGGGGTGGGTGGCTACTTCGCCAACGACCAGACCTCGGGTTGGCAGCACCAGCAGGGGCGCCAACCGCTGGCAAACGACTGGTTCACGCAACTGTTGCGCGATCCGGCCTTCGTCAACCAGGTCCGGTTGCGCTGGCAGACGTTGCGCCGTGGCCCACTGTCCGACGCGGCGTTGCAGTCCCGCCTCAACTCGCTCAGCACGCCGCTGACCAACGCGGCGCAGCGCAACTTCCAACGCTGGCCCAACCTGAGCACACGGATGATCGGACCGTTCATCACCCCGACCGCGCCCACCTGGCAGGGACAGGTGCAGTTCCTGCGGGACTGGATGCTGCGCCGCGCGGCCTGGCTGGACACGACCGCCGGTTGGGGCGGGCCCACCACCACTCCCCCGCCGACCACCCCGCCACCGGGCCCGACCACCCCACCACCGGGGCCGACCACTCCGCCGCCGGGCGGTAACGCCTGCACGGCGACGTACACGGTGACCAACCAGTGGACCGGCGGCTTCCAGGCCGAGGTACGGGTGACCGCCGGCGCGACCGCGATCAGAAACTGGACGGTGACCTGGACCTACGCCAACGGGCAGACGATCAGCCAGGCGTGGAACGCGACCGTCACCAGCCAGGGATCGGCGGTCACCGCCCGCAACGTCAGTTACAACGGCAATCTGGCACCGGGCGCCAGCACCTCGTTCGGCTTCCTCGGCACGTTCGGCGGCACGAACACCGCCCCGACACCGAGCTGCACGGCGAGCTGACCGGTTGATCCGTTCCTGGCACCGGGGCAGCCCGCTTCGGTGCCAGGAACATCCGCTCCATCCTTGATCAGCTCGACCGGGATGGACTCACCCTCGCCGCGCTGCGGCAGCCTCTGGTCAGGTAGTCGGGATGAGGTCAGCGAGCAGTTGCTCGATGCGGGACTTGATCTCGTCGCGGATCGGGCGTACGGCCTCGACGTCCTTGCCGGCCGGGTCTTCAAGCTTCCAGTCCTCGTAGCGCTTGCCGGGGAAGACGGGACAGACGTCGCCGCAGCCCATGGTGACGACGACGTCGGAGGCTTCGACGGTGTCGTACTCAAGGAGTTCGGGGGTCTGGTCGGTGATGTCGATGCCGACCTCGCGCATGGCCGCGACGGCGGCGGGGTTGATGGTCTCCGCGGGGGCGGAGCCGGCGGAGCGGACCTCGACGGTGTCGCCGGCGAGGTGGCGCAGCCAGCCGGCGGCCATCTGGGAGCGGCCGGCGTTGTGCACGCAGACGAACAGGACGCTGGGCTTGTCGTCGGACACGAGAGCTTCCTTATCGGTCGAGGCCGGCGGGGAAGAGCCGGCGACGCAGGGCGAGGCTGACGTAGACCAGGGCGACCAGCACCGGGACCTCGATGAGCGGGCCGACGACGCCGGCCAGGGCCTGGCCGCTGGTGACGCCGAACGTGCCGATGGCCACGGCGATGGCCAGTTCGAAGTTGTTCCCGGCGGCGGTGAACGCGAGGGTGGTGGTGCGTTCGTAGTTCAGGCCAAGGGCCCGGCCGAGGGCGTAGGCGCCGGCCCACATGACCGCGAAGTACACCAGCAGCGGCACCGCGATCAGCACCACATCCCACGGCTGCGAAGTGATGGCGTCGCCCTGAAGCGCGAACAGGATGACGATGGTGAACAGCAGCCCATAGAGGGCGAGCGGGCCGATCTTCGGCAGGAAGCGGCGCTCGTACCAGGTGCGGCCCTTCGCGCGTTCGCCGAGACGGCGGGTGAGATAGCCGGCGAGCAGCGGGATGCCGAGGAAGATCAGCACGTTGACCGCGATGTCCCACCCGGAGACCTGCAACTGCGCGCCGTTGAGGTTGAGCCAACTCGGCAGCACGGACAGGTAGAACCAGCCGAGCAGGCCGAACGCGAGGACCTGGAACACCGAGTTGAGGGCGACGAGGACGGCGGCGGCTTCGCGGTCGCCGCAGGCCAGGTCGTTCCAGATGATGACCATGGCGATGCAACGGGCGAGACCGACGATGATCAGGCCGGTGCGGTACTCGGCGCGCTCGGCGAGGAAGATCCAGGCGAGGGCGAACATGAGGGCCGGGCCGAGGATCCAGTTGAGCAGCAGTGAGGACAGCAGCAGCCGGCGGTCGCCGGTGACCGAGTCGAGCCGGTCGTAGCGGACCTTGGCCAGCACCGGGTACATCATGATGAGCAGACCGAGGGCGATCGGCAGCGAGATCCCGCCGATCGTGACCGCTTCCAGGGCGGTGTTCAGGCCAGGCACGAGCCGGCCGAGCAGCAGGCCGGCGGCCATGGCCAGGCCGATCCACAGCGGGAGGAACCGGTCGAGGCGTGACAGCCGCGCGACGACTGTCGGCGGTGCCACGCCGGCCGGGGTGGTCGTCACGTCAGCAGGCCCGGAAGTTCTCGGAATGGGCCCGAGCCTGCGCGGCGAGATCGGCCAGGTGCAGCGCCGCACCCTGCAGAACCTCCGGGACGAGCCGGTAGTAGGTGAAGCGTCCGCGTGGCTCGGCGGTCACCACACCGGCCTCGCGCAGCAGCTTGAGGTGTCCGGACACGTTGGGCTGCTTCGCTGCGGTGTCCGCGACCAGGTGTGACGTGGTCGCCGGGCCGTCGGCGAGGATCTGCACGATCCGCGCCCGCAACGGATCCGCCAGCAACCGCACCACATCAGGATTGGCTGATATCAGCGCCTCCTGATGTGTTTCGGGTCGCATCTGCGGCGCCCCGGAGGCGCCGTGGCTCGACCTGTCGGCGGTGCCGGTCAGCAGGTTGCCGAGCAGGTCCAGAGCCTCCCGGCGCACCCAGTAGTAGACCCAGGTGCCCCGGCGCTCGCTGTCGACCAGGCCGGACTCCCGCAGTACCCGCAGATGATGCGAGATGGTCGCGCCGGTGACCTCGAAGGCCTCGGTCAGCTCACAGACGCACACCTCCGTGGTGGAGGCGATCAGTGACAGCAGCCGCAGCCTGACCGGGTCACCCAGGGCCTTGAACAGCGGCGCCAGTTCGCCGGCGACCGATGGCGCGAGCGGCTGCACCGCCAGGGGCGGGCAGCAGCCCGGCGCGGCGTCCAGCACGGAAAGGACCGACATGCATCTAGCTTGACAGTTGTCTAGCCACGATGCAAGGTAGGGGCACCGGTTCGACAGGTTTCGAGCCACCGATCGGCCGAGGCTGATGCGTCCGGCCCGCAGCGCAGTTCCGGCTGCCGGCCGGATCACCTGATCGCCGGGCACGACGCCCGGTGATGCGCGTCCGCCCATGTCAACAAGCAGAGAGAGTCGTGATCATGAGCGAGGAGCAGGCCGCCGCAGCGTGCTGCGGCACCGTCCAGGCCGCCGGACAGGCCGACACCGGCTGCGGCCCGAACGAGAACGTCGCGACAGACGCGGGCCGCTGCGACCCCGGCGACACATCAGTCACGAATGATGCCAGCGTGACGGCCCCGACGGCCGGGCGGGTCGACGGGCCGTACCCGGTCGTGGTGATCGGCGCGGGGCCGGTGGGTCTGGCCGCGGCGGCACACCTGCACGAGCGAGGGCTGCCCTGCACCGTGCTGGAAGCCGGGCCCTCGGCCGGAGCGGCCGTGGCGCAGTGGGGACACGTGCACCTGTTCTCGCCGTGGCGGTACAACATCGACCATGCCGCCCGCCGGCTGCTGGAAGCCGCCGGCTGGGTCGCCCCCGACCTCGACACGCTGCCCACCGGCGCGGAGCTGGTCGAGGCGTACCTGCGGCCGCTGGCGATGCTGCCGCAGCTCGCCCCGCACGTCCGCTACGACGCCCCGGTCACGGCGATCGGCCGCGTCGGCGTCGACCGGGTCCGGACCGCCGGCCGTGAGCACGCGCCGTTCGTCGTCCGGCTGGCCACCGGCGAGGACCTCCTCGCCGCCGCGGTCATCGACGCCTCCGGCACCTGGCGCACACCGAACGTCCTCGGCGCGAACGGACTCCCCGCGCACGGCGAGACCGACCCGCAGACCAGCGCGCTCGTCGACGGGGCGCTGCCCGACGTGCTCGGCGTCGACCGCGACCGGTACGCCGGCCGGCACACCGTCGTCGTCGGCGCGGGACACTCCGCCGCGAACACCCTGCTCGCGCTCGCCGAACTGGCGGCACTGGAGCCCGGCACGACCGTCACCTGGGCCACCCGAGGCGGCTCCATCGACCGGGCGATCGGCGGCGGGGACGCCGACGCGCTACCCGGCCGCGGGGCGCTGGGCACCGGAGTCAAGCAGCTCGTCGACTCCGGTCGGGTGCAGTTGCTCACCGGCTTCGCCGTGCACGCCGTCGCCGCCGTCGACGGGCACGTCCGGCTGACCGCCGCCGACGGGCGCGCGTTGACCGCCGACCGGATCATCGCCGCCACCGGTTTCCGACCCGATCACCGCATCGCCGCCGAACTGCGCCTCGACCTCGACCCTGTGCTGGGCTGCACCCGGGCCCTCGCTCCACTGATCGACCCGAACGACCATTCCTGCGGCACCGTCCGCCCGCACGGCGTCGACGAACTCACCCAACCCGAACCCGGTTACTTCGCCGTCGGCATGAAGTCCTACGGCCGCGCCCCGACCTTCCTGATGGCCACCGGATACGAGCAGGTCCGCTCCATCGCCGCGGCCCTCGCCGGGGACTGGACCGCCGCCCGTGACGTGCAGCTCGACCTGCCCGAGACCGGCGTCTGCTCCGCCACCCCGAGCGTCGACCTGCCGCGCGCCGAACTCGGGCTGGTCACCGCCTCCGCTGGGGGCAGCTGCTGCGGAGGGTGACCCTCGCTCCACCACCGCCGAGGTCCCCGCCGGCCAGCCCGATGCCGGCGGGGACTATCGCGGATCAGCCGCCGTGGCCCTCGGCCGCGCCGTCGGGCGTCAAGGCGCCGTCCGCGCCGCCGGTGTCCAGGTGTACGTGTTGGTGGCCCTGTCCGGCGTCGATGTTGATCTGGTCGAGCTGGGTCGCGGCCACCGACCAGGTGGTCACGGCGACGGCGGCCTGCCGCGCGGCCAGCGCCAGCCGTTCGTCGGCTGCGTTCGCGGCAACGGCCAGCGCGAGCGAGTCGACCGCGATGGCGGCCTGTTCCACCGCGCTACGCAGCCCGCCACGGGCGACGTTGGTGGCGGTCGTACCCGAGGGCGGATCGGCGAACCGCGCGGTCAGCTGGCGCATGGTCTGCTGCCACTGGCCGACCTGCGCCGCCTCGGGCGGGCGTCCGGCGTCCGACGCCTGCCGGAGGGCGGTGAGGATGGGCGACAGCTCGTCTCCGGTCCGGTGGGCCAGGTCGGTGAGCTCGATGATCTGCTGCACGTCGCGCTCGGCCTCGGCCTTCTGGAGCCGCACGATGCTCGCCTCGGCCTCGCTCGGCCGTCCCACGGAGTAGCCGATCAGCCCGCCGAGCAGGCCGGTGGCCAGCGCCGCCGCGACGATGCCGGCAAGCAGGCGGGCCCGGGCGGACGCCTTGCGGGCCGGCGGATCGAGCAGGTAGGAGGGCCTTCCGGTCTTGGGGGACATCACGCTCCTCGCATCGACGGCCATCTGGCTGGGAGATTAGCGCCTTCCGCCGCACCCGTCGACACTTACGACGCCCACGCCGGACACTTTCGTCCACATTGGCGAAAGCGCCGGTCAGCCCTGGGCATCCTCGACGGCGGCCGCGTGGGCGGCGGTCAGCAGCGTCACCAGCTCGTCGAGGGTGTCCAGGGAACCGCCCGCGTTCAGCTCGATCTCGACGCCGTACTCCGACTCGATCGCGTCGACCAGGCGCAGCAGTCCGAGCGAATCGACGCCGAGGGCGATCAGGGAACCGCCGGCAAGCACGTCGGCCGCCGGCACCTCCCCCGCCGTGGCCTCGCTCACCAGTACCGCGACCCGCTCGCGCAGTTCGGTGTCATCCACTTGTCAGGACTCCTTCTGGGACTGTCGGACGATGTCGGCGATCTCGGCGATGGTCGGGGTCTCGAAGAAGGCATCCAGCGGCACGTCGACCCCGAGGCGCTGCTGGATACGACCGCTGATCCGGGTGATGGTCAGCGAGTGTCCACCCAGGTCGAACAGGTCCTCGTGCAGGCCGATGTCGGGGATCCGCAGCACCTCCTGCCAGATCAGTCGCAGCTGGGCCAGCAACGGGTCGTCGTCGACCGGTCCGGCGGTGGTGCCGGCGTCCTCGTCGGCTTTCCGTGCGGCCGGGGCGGGCAGCGCGGCCCGGTCCACCTTGCCGTTCGGGCTGATCGGCAGCCGGTCGAGGGTCACGTAGTCGGCGGGCAGGGCCGCCTGCGGCAGGCTCGCCGCCAGGTGTCGGCGCAGGTCGGCCGGATCCACCACGCTGCCTGGTCGGGGCACCAGGTAGGCGACCAGGCGCGGCTCGTCGGCGTCCTGCCGGAGCACGGTGACCGCCTCGGCCACCCCGGCATGGTCGAGCAGCCGGGCGTCGATCTCCCCCAGTTCGATCCGGTGGCCCCGGATCTTGACCTGGTGGTCGGTACGGCCGAGGAACTCGATCCGCCCGTCGGGCAGCCACCGGCAGCGGTCACCGGTACGGTACAGCCGCCCCCCGGCCGGGTCGTACGGGTCCGGCACGAACCGCTGCGCGGTGAGATCGTCGCTGCCCAGATAGCCCACGGCCAGCCCGGCGCCGGCCAGGTGCAGCTCACCGGGCAGCCCGATCGGCACCGGCAGACCGGTCTCGTCCAGGATGTACGCCCGCACGTTCGGCAGCGGACCGCCGATGGTGACGTCGACGGGGTCGGCCGGGATGTCGGCCATCGTGGCGTACACGGTGGCCTCGGTCGGGCCGTACCCGTTGATCAACCGGGCGGTGCGGGCCCGCAGGTCCCGGGCGAGGGTGACCGGCAGCGCCTCGCCACCGGCGACCGCGACCAGCGGCGGCGCGGGGTCGCCCGGGGCAGCGAGGCCGGCCTCCAGCAGCACCCGCCAGCCCGACGGAGTGGCCTGGGCGTGGGTCACACCCGCCGCGCGGATCAACGCCAGCACAGCCGCGCCCTCCAGCGCGCTGACCGTCGAGGCGACCACCACCCGGCCCCCGGTGACCAGGGGCAGGAAGACCTCCACCGTGGAGATGTCGAACGACAGCGACGTCAGGTGCAGCCAACGGTGCGTCGGCCCGCTGCCCAGCAGGTCCCGTACGCCGAACAGCATGTTGGCCAGTGCCGCGTGACGCACCGCCACCCCCTTGGGGCGACCGGTGGAGCCGGAGGTGTAGAGCACGTAGGCCAGCGCGTCGGCGCTCGGCCCTTCGGCGGGTTCCGCCGGCACCGGGCCGTCGAGCAGGGCGACGCTGTCCAGGGCCAGGGTGGGTCGGTCCGACGCGGTCGCGGTGCCGGTCACCACCAGCGCCGGGGCAGCGTCGCTGAGCACCGCCTCCTGCCGGGCAGGTGGGTGATTCGGGTCGATGGGCAGGTAGGCGGCGCCGCAGCGCAGCACCGCCAGCAGGGTCACCACCGCCTGCCAGGACCGTTCGAGGGGCACGGCCACGAGCGTTCCGGGGCCGACGTGGCGGTGCCGCAACGCCCCGGCCAGGCGCCGGGTGGCCTCGTCGAGTTGGTGGTAGCTGAGCGTCAGGTCACCGTCGACCAGGGCCGGCGCGTCGGGATCGGCGGCGACCCGGGCGGCGAACAGGGTCGGCACGGTCGCCTCGACCGGATAGCTGCGGGCGGTGTCGTTGCCGGCCCGGGTGACCTGGTCGAGTTCGTCGTCGGGCAGCAGCGGCAGTCGCGCCACCGGCTGGTCCGGATCGGCGGCCACGGCGGCGAGCAGGGTGTGCAGGTGCCCGGCGATACGGCGTACCGCGTCGGTGTCGATGGCCGCGCGGCTGTGCTGGAGACCGATCGTGATGCCGGTGGGCGCGTCGACGATCTGCACGTGCAACGCGTTGCGGGCGGCACCGCTGAACAGGGTCCACTCCACCTGGCTGGTCACCCCGGGGAAGGCCGGTTCGGCGCCGCGCCGCCGGTAGCCGACACTGACCGGGGTCAGCGCCGGTGCCGGCCGCAGGCCGGGCCCCGCGTGGGCCAGCGGCACGGCCCGGTACCGGTACACCTCGCGCAGCCGTGCCCGCAGTGCATGGGCATGGTCGCGGAAGGTCGCCTCGGCGGGGTCCGCAGCCACCGGCAGTTCGTTGACGAACAGCCCGACCAGGTCGGCCTGTTCCGGGGTACGGGTGGACAGCGCCACCCCGACCGGGACGCCCTGGTTGCCGTAGCGGGCGAGCAGGGCGTGCAGCGCCGCGAGAAGCACCTCGAAGCGGGTCACGCCCAGCGTTCGGGCCACCCGGTCGACGCCGTCGGCCAGGTCGGCGGGCAGGTCGGCGGCGACGACGGCGCCGGGCTCCGCGCCGGTGGGCAGCCGACGCAGACCGGGCAGGACCACGTCACCCGGCCCGGACCAGTGCCGGGCCCAGTAGGCGCGGGCGGCGGGCAGATCCACGGCGACCCGCTGCTGTTCGGCTGCGGCGAGGCCGGTGTGATCGTCTGTGCGGGCCGGCAGGTCGACCGGTGCGCCCGCTCGGGCGGCGGCGTACGCGGTGGCCAGGTCCCGGGCGAGAACGTCCTTGGAGGCGCCGTCGAAGGCCAGGTGGTGTGCGGTGACCAGCAACAGATGGTCGCCGTCGACGCCGGTCAGCAGGGTGAACCGGGCCAGCGGTCCGGTGCCGAGGTCGAACGGTCGGGCGATCTCCTCGGCGACGCGCGCGTCGGTCAGTTCACCGAAGCCGACCGACGGGCCGGTCTCGGCCGGGGCGAGGCGTGGGGTGCCGTCGTCGGCGCCGACGATGCGGGCGGAGAGGATCGGATGCCGTTCGGTCAGCGTCGCGCAGGCCGCCACGAGGGCTCGACGGTCGAGTTCGGCGCCGAACCGTACGCCCAACGCCATGTGATACGCCGTTCCCGCGGCCCCGGCCTGCTCGGTGAACCAGACCGCGTGCTGTGCGTACGTCGCCTCGGCGGTGCCCACATCTGCTCCCATGGTTGTGCCGGTGGTGATGATCATTTCTCGAACAGGTCGGTGAGCTGCCGCTTGAGCACCTTGCCGCCCTCGTTGTGCGGCAGTTGATCGAGCACCAGCAGCCGAGCGGGCAACTGGTAGTCGGCCAGCCGGTCGGCGAGGAAGCCGCGCAGTACGGGCAGGGAGAGGTCGTCCGGTCCGGCCGGCGGGCGGGGTACCACGGCAGCGGCGACCGCCGAGCCGAGCACCGGATGCGGTACGCCGACCACGGCGGCCTCCGCGACCAGAGGGTGTTCGTACAGCGCCGCTTCCACCTCCAGGGTGGAGACTTTGAACGCGCCGGTCTTGATCACGTCCTGGTGCCGGTCGGTGAGATACAGGTAGCCGTCGGCGTCGATACGGCCGACGTCGCCCATCCGCACCCATCCGTCGCGGAAGGTGGCCCGGTTGGCGGCCTCGTCGCGGTAGTAGGCGCGGGTGAAGGGGGCGCGCAGCCACACGTCGCCGGTGGTGCCGGCGGGTAGCGGGTTGCCGTCGGCGTCGGCGACCATCAGCTGCCCGCCGACCGGTCGGCCGACCGCGTCCCGACGCGACGGGTCGTAGATCATCGTGGTCTGTGCCGGGGCCGCCTCGGTGGAGGTGTAGTAGTTGACGATGGTGGCCGCCGGGAAGGCCGCGGCCAGCCGGGCGGCGACCGCCGGTGCCAGCGGCGCGGCGGTGGACCCGATCAGCTGTACGCCGCTGGTGTCGCGCCCCCGCAGCGCACCGGAGTCGAGCAGTTCGACGGCGATCGAGGGGACCACGAAGAGGGTGCCAGTGCCGGGTGCCTCGACCAGCCGGGCGAACCGGACCGGGGTGAAGCGGGGCAGGGTAAGCGCGCCGGCCTTCGCGGTGAGCGCGTTGAGCAGCATGGTCTGCCCCGCGTTGGTGCCGATGGCGAAGGCGTGCAGGAACCGTCGGGAGTGGGCCAGGGCCAACCGGCGGGGATGGTTCGGTGCCCCGGCGGTGAGGTTGGCGTGGCTGGCCGCCACCCCTTTGGGCCGCCCGGTGGTGCCGGAGGTGTAGAGGATCTGCGCGAGGTCGCCGGGACGAGCCGCCGAGACGGCGGCGTGGTAGCAGGGCGCCCCGGTGAGCAGTTCGGCGCAGGTCCAGACCGGCAGCCCGGCCGGCACGGTCGGGGCGGGGGTGTCGTCGCCGTGCAGGACGGCGGTGGCCGCGCAGTGGGTCAGCGCGTACTCCAGTTGTCCGGCGGCGAGCCGGTCGGACAGCGGCACGGCCACCCCTCCGGCCCGCAGCACGCCGCAGTACGCGACGGCGAAGCGGGTCCAGTCGCGGGCGCCGAACAGCAGGCCGACCCGGTCACCCCGGCGCAGGCCCCGGGCCAGCAGCGCGGCGGCGACCCGGCTCGCCTCGGCAGCCCAGTCGGCGAAGGTCAGGGTGGCCACACCGTGCACCTCGACCGCCACCTGGTCCGGGTGCAGGCCGACCCGCCAGTCCAGCAGATCCGGCACCGTACGCGGCGCGGGCGTCGTCGTGGCCACCTCAGCTCACCGTTCGGACGGCCGGTGCCGGGGCGACGGCGGCGGCTCGGGCCCGGCGTTCCTCGATGCCGACCAGGTCGTCCGGGGGCGCATCGGGCACCTGGTCGTCGAAGCGGGCGAGCACCGGCGTCACCAGCGCCAGCACCGCCGTCAACGCGATGCAGAGCCCGAACAGCACGTAGAGCAGGCCGTGGCCGCGTCCGGGGCCGACGCCGAGAACAACGCCGACGGTGCCGGCCAGCGCGCCGTCGGCCAGCATCATCGGCTCGGCGATCCGGGCGGCGGCCGGGGCGACCAGACCCCAGCCCAGCGGCAGGGTGGACTGCGCGACCATCTGGTTGAGCGCGAAGACCCGGCCGTGCACGCGCGGCGGCACCTTGGTCTGGATGATCGTGGCGTAGACGCCGTTGACGATGGCCAGGGACGCGTACATGCCGAAGGCACCGGCGGCGATCAACACCAGGTTGGGGCGCAGCCCGGTCAGCATGGCGGCCACCGCGATGCCGAGGGTGCCCAGCAGCACCGCGCGCATCCGACGGTGCCGGGGACCACCCCAGACCAGCATCACCAGGCCACCGGTGGCGGCGCCGATCCCGCCGGTGAGGGCGACCTGCGCGACCTCGTCGAGGTCGGCGAAGCCGAGCACCAGCGGGGAGAGCAGGAACAACACCGGGAAGAGGAAGAAGTTCAGCGCGGCGAAGAAGGTCAGCATGGCCCGGAACTCCCGGCGTCGCAGCGCGTACCGCAGGCCGGCGAGGATCTCCGCGCCGATGCTCTCCCGCCGTTGCAGGGCCAGGGTGCGGGGGAATTTCACGACCGCCAACACCGTGATGGCGAAGATGTAGAACGCCACGTCGACGAGGAGGATGCCGCGCAGCCCCACGGCCTGGAGCAGGGCCACGGCGGCCAGCGGCACCACGAACTGGGTGAGACCGACGGCGGTCTGGGCCAGGCCGTTGGCGTGGCCGAGGAAACGCTTGGGCACCAGTTGTGGCACCGCCGAGACGAACGCGAGACGTTGGAAGGCCAACGCCACCGACAGCCAGGCGGTGAACGGATAGAAGTGCCAGATCTCGACCCGGTCGAGCAGCACCAGTACGGCCAGCGCGGCGTTGCCGCCGCCGGCGGCGACGCAGGCCGTCAGCAGGACGGCCCGCCGGCTGAACCGGTCGACCAGCGCGCCGGCCAGCGGCGCGATGAGCAGGCCGGGCAGCAGCGCCAGCACGGCGAACAGCGCGAACCGGGCGAGTGACCCGGTCTGCGTGTAGATCCACAGCGGGACGGCGAAGGTGGTCAGTGCGGTGCCCATACCGGAGGCGATCTGCCCGGCGGCGACGAGACCGAAGCGGCGCATGCTCGGTGCCGGCGCGGTGTCCGTCCTGGTCCGGCCGGTCTGCGGCGGTTCGGGGCCCCGGTGGGAGACGGCGGCGAGCTGCCAAGCCGGCTCGACCGCGTCGGTGTCGGCCGCTCCGGAGTCGACTGTCTCGGCGGTCGGGGTGGGCGCGTCGATCCGCCGGTGCACGTCGGTGACGATCTCGGCCAGTTCGGCGGCCCGGTACTTGAGGAAGTAGTGGCCACCCTCGTCGATCACGGCGAGTGCGGTGCGGTCACTGAGGAAGTGCCACTCGCGGTAGCGCTCCTCGTGGAACTCGGTGCCCCGGTCGCGCTCGCCGACCACCGAGATGACCGGCGCGCGGAGTGGTGTCACCCGCTGGCGCATCAGCTCGGTGAAGTACTCCTCGGACACCTCGGCGTCGTGGCGCATCGCCCGGATCAGGAACCGCACCTCGTCGGGCGCGAGTTGGCCGATGTTGGTGCCCTGCGCCTGAAGCCAGGTGCGGTAGATCCGATCGCTGCGCAGCCGTTCGGCCAGTCGCAGTCGCAGCAACGGCCCGAGCAGGCCGCCGGCGGGTCGACCGAACGGGAAGACCGCGCCGAGGTACACCGCGAGCAGGTCCCGGCCGCCGGCCTCCAGCCGGCGGGCCACCTCCACGGCGAGGGCGCCACCGGGACCGCAGTGTCCGTAGAGGATCAGCGGGCCGCTGACCCGGTCCAGGATCTCCGCGACGACGTCGGCGGCGACCTCGTCGATGGGCGCGGGGTCGTCGGCGACGCCGATGTCGTGTCCGGGTACGGCCACCGACAGCAGCCGGTGCCCGGGTGGCAGCGCGTCGGCCAGCGGTTGGTACACCACTGCGCTGCCGCCGCCGTACGGGACACAGACCAGGGTGGCGATCCGCTGCCCGGCCGGCACCGACGGGGTCAGCTCGTGCAGCAGGCCGACGTCGCCGGCACCGTCGCCGCCGACCAGTTGGGCTAGTTCGCGTACGGTGCGGTGGCGGAACAGGTCCATCACGCTGACCGTCGGTGCGGCGCCGCCGAGCACCTCGGGCAGTTCCCGACGTAGCCGGGCCACCACCTGGGTGGCCAGCAGCGAGTGCCCGCCCAGGTCGAAGAAGTCGTCGCCGGCGCCGACCTGCGCGACCCCGAGCACCGCCTGCCAGATGCCGGCCACCAGGGTCTCCACCGGCCCGTGCGGCGCGACCTGCTCGGCGCTGGTCGCCGGCTCGTCGGTCGGCTCGGGCAGGGCCCGCCGGTCCACCTTGCCGTGTTCCTGCAACGGCAGCCGGTCCAGCAGCACCCAACGGCTGGGCAGCATGTGTTCGGGCAGCCGCTCGGCGAGTCGGCGGCGCAGCTGCGTCGGCTCCGGCCGGTCCTGATCGGCCGCCGGTTCCAGGTAGGCGACCAGCCGGTCGTCGCGCAGCAGCACCGCCGCCTGCCGGATCTCGGGGCAGTCCCGCAGCGCGGCCTCGATCTCACCCAGTTCGACCCGGTAGCCACGGATCTTCACCTGGTGGTCGCGACGGCCGAGGAACATCAGCTGCCCGTCGCCGCGCCAGCGAGCCAGGTCGCCGGTGCGGTAAAGGCGGGCGCCGGGTGGGCCGTACGGGTCGGGCACGAACCGCTGTGCGGTCAGGTCGGGCTGGTTCAGGTAGCCACGGGCCAGCCGGTCACCGCCGAGGTACAGCTCGCCGGGCACCCCGACCGGCACCGGGCGCATCCGCTCGTCCAGCACGTAGACCCGGGCGTGTGGCAGGGGCCGACCGATCGGCACCGGGCCGGTGCCCGCCTCGGTGGCGGTCACCTCGTACGTGGCCACGCCGACGGTGGCCTCGGTGGGGCCGTAGTGGTTGAACACCCGGGCCGCTCCGGCGGCCGCGAGGGGGACGACGCGGTCCAGTTCGGACGCCTCACCGCCGAGGATCAACGCGCGGGCGGGCAGCAGGTCGCCCGGTTCGGCGTCGGCGGTGAGCGCCATCAGGTGCGACGGGGTGATCTTCAGGTAGTCGATGCGCCGCGCCCGTAGCCGCTCGGCGAGTTCGGCGCCGGTGCACCGACGCGGCAGCAGGTGCACCGCACCACCGGTGGCCAGTGCGAGATAGAAGACGGTGACGCTGAAGTCGAACGACATCGACTGCAACAGCCCGTACCGGGCGGCCGGGACGATCCCGAACCGGTCGGCGACCCCGTCCAGATAGCGCAGCACCTGCCGGTGGGCCACGGCCACGCCTTTCGGGGTGCCGGTGGAGCCGGAGGTGTAGATGACGTAGGCGAGGTGTTCACCGGTCGCTACGGCGTCGGGTGCGGTGTCCGGCCCGGCGGCGACGGCGTCGGCGATCTCGTCCAGGCAGGCCGCGTCCACCTGCGCCGGCAGCAGGTCACGCAGCTGCGCGCTGGTCAGCACGATCTTCGGGCGGGCGTCGGCGAGCATCCGGCCCAGCCGAGCGGCCGGCTGCTCCGGGTCCAGCGGCAGGTAGGCCCCGCCCGCGCGGAGCACCCCGAGCAGCGTCGCGGCCAGCTCGACCGACTGTTCCAGCAGCACTCCGACCAGGCTGTCGGGCCCGACGCCGCGACCGCGTAGCCAGGCGGCGAGCTGGTCGGCCCGCCGGTCCAACTCCCGGTAGGTGATCGTCTCCGACTCACCCACCACCGCCGGGGCGTCGGGAGTGGCGGCGACATGCCGGTCGATCAGGTCGGCCAGGGTCTCCGCGCCCCCGGTGACCCCGGTGGTGTCGTCGCTGCCTGGTCGCCCCAGCGCCAGCGTGCGGTCCCGCTCGGCGGGGTCGAGCAGGTCCAGGTCGACCACCGGCCGGTCGGGCTGCGCGACCGCGCCGCGCAGCAGCGTCTCGAAGCTGGCCGCCAGTCGCCGTACGGTGGCGGCGTCGAACAGGTCGGTGTTGTAGACGAACATGCCGCGTAGGCCGTCGGCGCTCTCGCCGACGTACAGCGACAGGTCGAAGCGGGCGGTCGAGGCGTCGGTGCCCACGCCCTCAGCACGCAGTCCGGCCGGCCAGCCACTGCCGCCGTGGTCGTAGTTCTGCAGGGTGAACAGCACCTGGAAGACGGGCGTGCGGCTGACGTCCCGGGCCACGTTGAGTTCGGCGACCAGGCGTTCGAACGGGATCTCCTGGTGGGCCAGCGCCCGTACGACGGTGGTGCGGGTGCGTTTGAGCAGGGCGGTGAAGCTGGGTTCGGTGGCGGGGGTGTCCGGGCTCGCGGCGATCGGCGACAGGTCGGCGCGCAGGGCGAGGGTGTTGACGAACAGGCCGACGAGGTGCTCCAGCTCCGGCACGACCCGACCGGCGACCGGGGAGCCGATGGCGAAGTCCCGCTGGCCGCTGTAGCGGAACAGGACGGCTTGCAGGCCGGCGAGCAGCGTCATGTAGAGCGTGCTGCGGTGGGTACGGCTGAGTCGGCGCAGCCCGTCGGTGAGTTCGGTGTCGAAGGCGAAGCGGTGGGTGCCACCGGCGTACGACAGCACGGCCGGGCGGGGCCGGTCGGTGGGCAGCTCCAGCGGCGGTACGCCGGCCAGCACCCTGCTCCAGTAGGCGAACCCGTCGCCGCTCGCCGGGCCGTCCAGTCGGGCCCGCTGCCAGGCGGCGTAGTCGAGGTAGCTGGTCGTCGGTGCCGGGGGTGCGGTGCCGCCGTCGCGCAGTGCGCCGTAGGTGGCGGCGACCTCGCCGAGCAGGATGTCCAGTGACCAGCCGTCGCCGACGATGTGGTGCATCGCCAGGTGCAGCAGCTGCTGGTCGTCGTCGATCCGGACCACGAGGGCCCGCAGCAGCGGCGCGGCGGCCAGGTCGAACGGGGTGTCGACGGCTGCGTTGACCAGTTCCCGGGCGGCCTGGTCGGACGCGGCGGTGGTGACCGTGACCGGTACCCGCACCTCGGGCAGTACCTGCACGACCGGTTCGCCGTCGGCGCTCTCGGTGAACCGCATGCGCAGGCTGTCGTGTCGGGCGGCGGTGGCGTCGAGGGCGGCCCGGAGCAGGTCGATCTCCAGCGATCCGCGCAGTCGCACCGTCGAGTAGAGGACGTAGGCGGCGGTGTCCGGGGTCAGCTGTTCGGTGAACCAGATTCTTTCCTGGCCGAACGACAGGCGAGGCCGATCGGTGGATCGGCCTGATTCAGGCGATCCGGCACGATTCGATGCCGGCGCGTCAACGTTTGTCACGCAGCGCCTCACTCCGATGACGGATGGGAGCCAGTAGTGTGCACGCCGCATCCAACAGGACGGATCGGCTGAATGGTCCACTGTGTAACACTCGATCGATCGATCCGGCAGCCAGACGGCCCGTTCTACCGTCGGGGATGCGATTCGCCGATGTCGTCATCCCGGCCGAGTGGGCTTCCGAGCCGCTGGCGCACGCCGAGTTCAGCGGCACCGGAGCCGCAACGGCGCCACTGACCTGGGCCCAGCAGGTGCTCTGGCGCTCGATCAGCCGGTTCGGCTCGAACCACCTGTTCCTCAACCTGAGGCGTACCATCGCGATCTCGGCGCGGGCCGCGACGGATGTGGCCACCGCGACCCGGGCGGTGAGTGCGCTGGTCAGCCGGCACGCCGCGCTACGCACCCGGCTTCCGCTGGTCGACGGCGAACCACACCAGGAGGCGGTGGCGACCGGCGTGCTGCCGGTGCTGGTCTGCGCCGGGATGGGCGACGGCGCCGAGGCCGCCCGAGCGGCCGCCGGTCGACTCGGCGACGTCGCGTTCGACCACGCCGCCGAGTGGCCGCTGCGCGTGGCACTGGTGACGGTCGACGACCGGGTACGGCAGGTCGTGCTCGTATTCAGCCACACCACGGTGGACGCCCACGCCGCCGAGGTGGTGTTGCGGGATCTTCGACTGTTGTTGCTACGCGGCCGCCTGTCCACGCCACCCGGCCCGCAGTCGATCGACGTGGCCCGGTTGCAGCACGGTGCGGACCGACGGCGCTCCGAGCGGGCGGCGGCGTACTGGCTGCGGGAGTACCAGCGTCTGCCGCAGGAGCCGTGGGAGGTGACCGGCCCGGGGCTCGTCCCCGTGGTGCGCCGGGGCGTGCTGGTCTCGTCGGCCATCGACACCGCCTCCCGGATGATCGCCGCCCGGCACCGGGTCAGCGCGTCCGCGGTGCTGCTGGCCGGCTATTACGCGGTCGCCGCCCGGCACAGCGGCCGTACGTCCTGCGGCCTGTTCCCGATGGCGCACAACCGGTTCCGCACCGAGTACGCCAACGCCGTGGCGAACCTGGGTCAGGTCGGCTTCTGCGTGGTGGACCTGGCCGGCCGGCCCGACTTCGCCGAACTGCTCGCCCGCGTCTGGACCGCCTCGCTCAACGCTCTGCGGCACGCGTACTACCAGTCATCCACACTGCGCGGGTCCTTCGCGGCGCAGGGCATCGAGTTCGACTCGATGTTCGCTCCGAACTACTACTACAACGACGTACGGCTGTCGGTCGGCGGCGGCGAGGTGGCACCCGAGGCCACCGCCGCTGACCTTCGGGCGGCCATGGCCGACAGCACGTTCTCCTGGACCGCCGGGCTGGAGCAGACGGCCTGGCACCTGCTGACCCACGTCGTGGACGAACCGGGCGGGGTGGGCATCACGCTGAGCGCCGACACCCGGCACATCGCGATGGACGCCGTGGAGACGTACCTGCGGGAGATGGAGGAGCTACTGGTCACCGCGGCCCACGCCGACGTGCCGTGGCCCTGGTCGCCGTCCCCCGGTCCGTCCCCCGCCGTCGCTGCGGCGGCCGATGGTGGGTCAGGTGTCGCCCGGTCGGTCGTGATCGACGGCGAGGAGATCGTCACGGCGCCGTTCGACGGTGGGCACGCCGCCAGCGCACCCCTGACCTGGGGGCAACGGGCGATGTGGCGCAGCCTGGACGAGTTCGACTCCCCCGCCGGGTACCGGGCGTTGAGCGTGGCCCGTCGGCTGCCCCTGTCCGCACGGGCAGAGGTGACCGTCGCGCGAGCGCTTGCGGCGATCGGTGCGCTGGTCAGCCGGCACGAGTCGCTGCGTACCCGGTTCCGCCGCCGCGACGACGAACTGCACCAGGAAGCGGCTGCGGCGGGCGGGCTGCCCGTGCTCGTGCACCCCGTGGTCCAGCCTGAGGCCGATCCCGACGGCCGCAAGGCTGCCGCCGCGTTGACCGACCGGTTGCGTGCGCCCCGCTTCGACCACGTCGCCGAGTGGCCACTGCGGACCGCGCTGGTCACCGTCGACGGCCGGGTACGGCAGGTCGTGCTGGTCTTCAGCCACGCCATCGCCGATTTCCACGCCAGCGACCTCGTGCTGCGCGACCTGCGGGCGTTGCTGGCCGGATCAAGGCTCACCGCACCGGGCCTCCAGTCGCTGGCGCTGGCCGGCCGGGAGCACGATGTCGAGCAGCGGCGCTCGCAGCGGGCGGTGGCGTACTGGGTGCGGCAGTTCGCCGGTCTCCCGCCGAGCCTGGCCGAGGCGGTCGGGCCGGCGCCGGAGCCCCGATACCGACGTGGTTCGCTGGTGTCCCCGGCGGTTCACCACGCGCTGCGGCTGATCGCGGCCCGGAACCGGACCAGCACCGCCAACGCGATACTGGCGGCCACCGTCGCCGGACTGACCGGCGACGGCGGGCAGCGCGCGTGCGGGATCGTCGTGATGGCCAACAACCGCTACCAGCCCGGGCATGCTCAGGCGATCGGCACGCTCAACCAGATCGGGCTGTGCCGGCTCGACCTGTCCGGCCGGCCCGGCTTCACCGAGTTGCTGTCCCGGGCCGGGCGGGCGGCACTGGACGCCTACCGGCACGCCTACTACGGCCCGGCGGTGTGGGAGCGCACCTTCACCGACCTGGGCCACGATCACCGGACCTTCCTGGCGCCCTACTGCTACCTCAACGACGCCCGGCTGCTCCGCGAGGTCGACCCACCGCCGTCGGGTCCGGACGAGGCCACCCTGCGGGCGCTGGTGCCGGACGGGCACTTCCGCTGGCTGGCCGAGCTTGAGCAGTTCCCGTGGCGGTGCCGGCTACAGGTACTCGACGCGGACGACGCGGACGAGTTGGTCGTCACGGCCGACACCCGGTACTTCCCGGCGCAGCGGGTCGAGCCGTTCCTGCGCGGCATCGAGGCGCTGTTGGTCGAGGCGGCCCACCGGGACGTGCCCTGGCCCTGGTCGCCGACCGCCGGATGACACGCACGTACACCGATAACCGCTCGACCAGCGCGCCGCCGGATGTGATGATCCGGCGATGTCTTCCTCCCGTCGCGACCTGCTGCGCTGGCAGTTCGACCTGACCTGGTCGTTGTTCGACTACCACCTGCAACAGGTGACGCCGGGCCAGTTCCGCTGGGAGCCGGTCGCGCACTGCTGGACGGTCCGCCGGGACGCGGCGGGCCACTGGGTGCCGGATTGGGCCGACACCGAGCCCGATCCGATACCCGTGCCCACCATCGCCTGGCTCACCTGGCACATCGGCTGGTGGTGGGGCGTCAGCCTCGACCACCTACAGGGCCGACCGCCACGCGAGCGCACCGCGGTCCACTGGCCCGGCGACGGTACGCCCACCATCGCCTGGCTCGGCGAACTGCGGGCGGAGTGGCTCGACGTGCTGGACCGACTCACCGACACCGACCTCGACCAGATCGCGCCGTTCCCGTGGCCGCACGACCCGGAGCACACCGTCGCGCACCTGCTCGCCTGGGTCAACGCCGAGTTGATGAAGAACGTCGCCGAGATCGGTCAACTCCGACTCCTGCATCAGGCGGCGCCGGCCTGACCGGCCATCCGGCGGGTCAGCTCGGCCGCCCGGTACGCCGCGACCTGACGCGCCTGACCGGCCACGAAACGCCGCAGTAGCGCCGGGGCGGTGGCGGTGATCTGCTCGCGCACCCGCGTGCCGGCCGCCTCGGCGGTCAGGTCGACCACCGCGCGCAGTCGCACCCGCCCTGGGCTGACCACATCGCTGACCAGTTGGGCGCCCGGCCGGGTGGCGACCATGCGTACCCGGATCCGGTTGTCCCAGTGCAGCAGTCGGAGGAACCGGAACCGCTCGACGGCAACGTAGTCGATCACCGTACGTCCCTCGGCGTCCCGGCTGATCCGCACGTCGCTCACCGCAACCACCAACGGCGACAGTCCGATGTAGCTGTGTGGGTCACTGAGATGGCGATACACCTCGTCCACAATGGACGAAACCACGCAGGTGGTCGTGAATGCGATGGAAGGATCCGGCCGCTCGGGCACGCCTCATCATGCCACGGCCACGAGAAACCGACATCTGTAGAAGTGAATCATCGAAATATTTGGTCATCAGTCGGATGACCGGCCGTGAGCTGCGCCGTAGCGTCAACGCGATTCACTTCGCACGGGTTCGGTCACGAAGCGTGACCGTCGTGCGAGTGTCGCGGACAGCCGCGACGGGCCGCTGCGGCGGTGGTGGATCGGAGCCCGCGCTGTCCTTTCAACCCCCAAAAGGAGCAAAGGTGCCCCTACAGCCCCATCGATCTCGTGGCCGACGTGCCGCAGGGGTGGTCCTCACCACCACCCTTGTCGCGTCACTGACCACACTCGCCGCCAATCCCGCCTCGGCCGCGCCCGAGGAGGCCCCGGCCCGGTCGAACCCGCTCTTCCTGACCGGCCCGAACGCGGGTGCCGCCGAGGACATCGCGATTCGCTACCTGCGCGGCAACGCCGCCGCGCACGGGGTGAACGCCGCCGATCTCAGCGACCTGAGCATCCTGTCCAGCTACACCAGCCGGCACAACGGTGTCACCCACGTCAACCTGGCGCAGCGCCACCAGAACCTGGAGGTGTTCGGCGCCGCCGCCACGGTGAACATCGCCAAGGACGGCAGCGTCATCCTGGTCGGCGACACTCTGGTCGCGGACCTGGCGAAGGGCACCTCCGGCACGGCGGACCTCAACGCCGTCGACGCGGTCGAGGCCGCCGCCGACGCGCTGGACCTGGCCGCGCCGAAGAGCCCCAAGGTCCTCAGCCGGGCCGGTGGCGCGGCGCAGAAGACCGTGGTCTCGGAGAGCGGCATCTCCGACGAGCCGATCCCGGCGAAGCTGGGTTGGCAGCCGACCGAGGACGGGCTGCGCCTGGCCTGGCAACTCGTCATCGACGACTCCTCGGACTCGCACCTGTGGAACGCCACCATCGACGCGGAGAGCGGCGAGCTGCTCGACGTCGACGACTGGACGACCCAGCACGAGGCCCACGAGGTCGCCGACAACCTGGACGCCCTGGCTCCGGGGCGGGCCACGACGCTGAACAGCGCCGGGTTCCACACCCATGAGCCGGTGCAGGACGGCTCGTCCTACCGGGTGTACGCCGGACCGGCCGAGAGCCCGAACGACGGACCCCGCACCGTGGTGACCAACCCGGCCGACCAGGTCGCCTCGCCGTACGGCTGGCACGACACCGACGGGGCGCCGGGCGCGGAGTTCACCACCACCCAGGGCAACAACGTCCACGCGTACCAGGACACCGACAGCAACAACGCCCCCGACTTCGGCAGCAGCCCGGACGGCGGGCCGAGCCTCACCTTCGACAACCCGGTCGACCTGAACGAGCACGCGCAGAGCTACCGGGACGCGGCGACGGCAAACCTGTTCTACTGGAACAACATCATCCACGACGTCACCCACCGTTACGGGTTCGACGAGGCGTCGGGCAACTTCCAGATGAACAACTACGGCCGTGGCGGCGTGGGCGGCGACTACGTCCGGGCCGAGGCCGCCGACGGCAACGGCACGAACAACGCCAACTTCTCCACCCCGGCCGCCGACGGCGCCGCCCCGCGGATGCAGATGTACCTGTGGCCGGGCAACCAGTTCGGTGCCCAGAACCAGGTCGTCGTGGACGGCGTGGGCTCGTTCGACGCGGGCTGGTCGCGGTTCAGCCCGGCCCCCTCGGTGGCCGGCCTGCCGGGGCACCGCTACGTCTACGGCGGCACCGGCTGCACCACGGCGACCTACCCGGCGACCCTGCCGGGCGGCAACTGGATCGCGGTCGTCGACGGCGGCACCGCGGCCTGCACCTACCTGCTGCGTACCCAGGTCGCCCAGTCCCTCGGCGCCAAGGCCGTCGTGGTGGCGCACAACGCCGCCGGGACCGCTCCGGTGCTGACCGGCGCCATGACCGGCACGCCGGTCGCCATCCCGGCGGTCGCGGTCACCCAGGCCGACGGCAACGCCATCAAGGCCGCCATCGCCGCCGGTGACGTCACCGGTTCGGTGCGCAAGCACCCGAGCCACCCGGGCATCCGGGACGGTGACTTCGACGCCGGCATCATCATCCACGAGTACGGTCACGGCATCTCCAACCGGCTGACCGGTGGCCCGAACATCAACTGCCTCAGCGGCAACGAGCAGATGGGTGAGGGCTGGAGCGACTACTTCGCGGTCACCATGCTGCTCGACCCGAGCGTCGACACCGCCGACGGGGTGCGCGGCATGGGTCCGTACGCCCTCTTCCAGGAGGACCGCAGCGGTGCCGGCATCCGGCCGCGCCCGTACTCGCGGAACATGGACATCCAGCCGTTCACCTACGACAGCATCAAGACCGGTGGCTGGCTCAACGGCACCTCGCTGGCCGCGCCGCACGGCATCGGTCACGGCTGGGCCGCCGTGCTCTGGGACATGACCTGGGACCTGATCGACCGGTACGGGTTCAACCCCAACGTGTACGACTCGTGGAACACCGGCGGTAACAACCTGTCGCTGCAGCTGGTCATGGACGGACTCAAGATGCAGGGTTGCGGCCCCGGCCTCGTCGCCGGCCGCGACGGCATCATCGCCGCGGACGCCGCCCTCACCGGCGGCGAGAACTCCTGCACCCTGTGGGCGTCCTTCGCCCGCCGGGGCCTCGGCTACAGCGCCGTGCAGGGCACCACCAACCGCAACGACAACACCGAGGCGTTCGACACCCACCCGTCCTGCCGCGGTGACTTCCTCAACCGTACGGGGATGACCACCCTCGACGCCGGCGACGCTGCCCCGATGCAGTTCCAGCTCGCCAGCAACCGGGGCCTGGACATCCTGGCCAGCAACTCCCCGTACTCGCGTCTGGTGGACTGCGACACCCTCCAGACCGTCCACCCCGACGACTCGATCACCCCGCGACCGACCCCCGTCAAGGCGGTCAACCCCGGAAAGTCGAAGATGTCGGTCAACGCCAACGGTCGGTACAACTACGTCTGGAAGACCGACCCCGCCTGGGCCGGCACCTGTCGAGAGTTCGTCCTCACCCTCGACAACGGATTCCAGTACCGCACCTACTTCAAGTTCATCGGCTGAATCCCTAGCAGCTGATCCGAAGTAGAGCCGGAGGGAGCGTCCCGCACGACGGAACGCTCCCTCCGGTGCGTTGCGCCCCTGACACCGTGGCTGACCACGGCCGCGGTGGATCGCGGTGACAAGCCGCCGGTATCCCGTACAGCGAAGGAGCCTTTGGTGTCCTCATCCCCCCGGAGATCTCGTGGTCGACGCAACGCCGCGTTGGTGTTGTCCACGACCCTCGTCGTGTCCCTGACATCGGTTTCCGCGCCCGCCTCCGCGGCGCCGGAGGAGGACGCGGGTAACTCGAACCCGATCTTCCTCACCGGCCCGAACGAGGGCGCCCCGGAGGCCGTCGCCGTGAACTACCTGCGGGCCAACCCGGTCCAGCACGGTGTCGGCGCGGCCGATCTCAGCGACCTCGCGGTGGCGTCGAAGTACACCAGCCGGCACAACGGCGTCACGCATGTGAACCTGGCCCAGCGGTACCAGAACCTGGAGGTGTTCGGCGCGACGGCCACCGTGAACCTGGCCAAGGACGGCAGTGTCGTCTTCGTCGGTGACAGCCTGGTGGCCGACCTGCGGGAGAACGCCGCAGGCGATGCGTCGCTGGACGCGGTCGAGGCGGTGGAGGCCGCCGCCGACGCCCTCGACCTGGCCGAACCGAAGAGTCCACGGGTGATGAGCCGGGCCGGTGGTGCGGCCCAGCGCACCGTGGTCTCCGGTAGCGGCATCTCCGACCAGCCGATCCCGGCGAAGCTGGGTTGGCAGCCGACCGAGGACGGGCTACGGCTGGCCTGGCAGCTAGTCATCGACGACTCGTCGGACCCGCACCTGTGGAACGTCACGGTCGACGCCGAGACCGGCGAACTGCTCGACAGCGACGACTGGACCACCCACGACAGCCCGAAGGACCTGGCTGCCACGCTGGGCCGACCGGAGCAGCAGGCGGCCACCGTCGCCACCCCGGGCATCGAGATCCCGACCGTCCTTCCGCGGAACCCCGCCGTCGACGGGTCCAGCTACCGGGTCTTCGAGTTCCCGAAGAACGACGCCAACGAGGGACCGCGCAACCTGGTGACCAACCCGGCCGAGGGGACCGCCTCGCCGTACGGCTGGCACGACACCGACGGGGTCCCGGGTCCCGAGTACACCATCACGCGAGGCAACAACGCCCACGCCTACACCGACCGGGACGCCAACAACCAGGTCGATCCGGGCAGCTCCCCCGACGGCGGACCGGGTCTGAACTTCGACTTCCCCGCCGACCTCGACGAGCACCCGCAGACCTACCGCGACGCTGCGGTGGTCAACCAGTTCTACTGGTGCAACATCGTGCACGACCTCACCTACGGCTACGGCTTCGACGAGCCGTCCGGCAACTTCCAGGTGAACAACTACGGCCGTGGCGGCGTCGGTGGCGACGACGTGATGTGCGAGGCGCACGACGGCTCCGGCCAGAACAACGCCAATTTCTCCACCCCGGCGTCAGACGGCGGCCGGCCCCGGATGCAGATGTTCCTCTGGCCGGGCAACCAGTTCGGCCTGCCCAACGCCGTGACGGTCGGTTCGGGTGCCACCGCCGCGACCTACCAGGCGGAGTACGCCCGGTTCACGCCCGCGCCCACCCGCGCCGGCTTCGCCGGCGACCTGGTGCTGGTCGACGACGGTGTCGGGGCGGCCGGCGACGGTTGCACCGCGTACAGCCTGCCGGCCGGCGCGATCGCCGTGATCGACCGCAGCAGCAGCTGCAACTACTACACCCAGGTCAGCAACGCGCAGCAGGCCGGCGCGGCCGCCGTGGTGGTCGTCAACAACGTGGCCAGCGCTCCGGTGGTGATGAACGGGTCGATGAACCCGGCGGTCGGCATCCCCGCGGTGATGGTGAGCCAGGCCGACGGCAACAGCATCAAGGCCGCCCTGCCGTCCTCCGGACGGGTGCACCGCAACCTGGACCGGCCGGCAATGCGGGACGCCTCGTTCCGCGCCGAAACGATCTTCCACGAGTACGGTCACGGGGTCTCGCTGCGACTCACCGGCGGCCCGACGGTCAACTGCCTGACCGGTAACGAGCAGATGGGTGAGGGCTGGAGCGACTTCCTCGCGATCGTCTCGCTGATCAACCCGTCGATCGACAATCCCGAAGGCCCGCGCGGTTACGGGCAGTACGCGTTGTTCCAGGACAGCCGCACCGGTGACGGCTTCCGGCCGCGCCCGTACTCGCGGAACATGGACATCCAGCCGTTCACCTACGACAGCATCAAGACCGGTGGCTGGCTCAACGGCACCTCGCTGGCCGCGCCGCACGGCATCGGTCACGGCTGGGCCGCCGTGCTCTGGGACATGACCTGGGACCTGATCGACCGGCACGGGTTCAACCCCAACGTCTACGACCCGTGGAACACCGGGGGTAACAACCTCGCTCTGCAACTGGTGATGGACGGATTGAAGATGCAGGGCTGTGGCCCGGGCTTCGTCACCGGCCGCAACGCCATCATCGCCGCCGACGCCGCCCTCACCGGCGGCGAGAACTCCTGCACCCTCTGGGCCTCCTTCGCCCGCCGAGGGCTGGGCTACAGCGCCGTGCAGGGCACCACCAACCGTGACGACAACAGCGAAGCCTTCGACACCCACCCGTCCTGCCGTGGTGACTTCATCAACCGTACGGGGATGAACACCCTCACCGCCGGATCGGCCGCGCCGATGCAGTTCCAGCTAGCCGGCAACCGGGGGCTGGACATCCTGGCCAGCAACTCCCCCTACTCCCGTCTGGTGGACTGCGACACCCTGCAGACCGTGAACCCTGACGGGCCCGTCACGCCCCGACCGACCCCGGTCAAGGCGGTCAACCCCGGCAGCTCGAAGATGTCCGCCAACGCCAACGGCCGGTACAACTACGTGTGGAAGACCGACCCCGCCTGGGCCGGCACCTGCCGGGAATTCGTCCTCACCCTCGACAACGGATTCCAGTACCGCACCTACTTCAAGTTCGTCGGGTAACCCCTGACGCAGAGCCGGGGAGCGTTCCGCACCGGAGCGCTCCCCGGTCCACAAGTAGGACGGATCAGGCGTAGAAGCCGGTACGCAACTCGATGCCGTGCTCCAGCCACGCCTTGAGGCAGCAGAGCATGTTCGTCCACCCCGCACAGTTGCCGTACGAGGCACGCTGCCCCTGCGGGGTGGGTCGCCAGCCTTCCTCGGCGATGGTGACCAGGGTGCGATCCTCGCCCAGCGGCTCGAACTCCATGGTGACGGTCGTCTGGTAGGCCCCGGTCGATTCCTCCCCGTCGTCGGCCGCCCAGCGCAGCACGATCCGTCGGTCCTGCTGCACCTCGACCACCTCGACCGGAAACGCGCCGGGGAAATCGGCGAAGTCCCAGCTCACGGTGGCACCGGTGGTGAGGCGGCCCTTCGCTCCGCCGGTGGTGAAGTAGTGGGAGAGCTGCTCCGGGTCGACGATGGCCTCGAACACCTCATGCACCGGACGGCTGATCCGGCCGGCGATCTTGAACCGCAGGTCCATGCTGATCTCCTCACGCTGACATGTTGTATTTTTATAACATGTCAGACGGTCGCGCCGAGCCCGACAACCCGGACCAGGATCTGGACGAGGTGTTCAAGGCGCTCGCCTCACCGACCCGTCGGCGCCTCCTGGACCTGCTCAAGGACCAGGCCCGCACCACCGGCGACCTGTGCGAACGGCTGGCCCCCCTGGACCGGACCACGGTGCTGCAACACCTGCGGGTGCTGGAGGCCGCCGGGTTGGTCATCGTCCAACGCAAGGGACGCGAACGGTGGAACCACCTGGATCCGCTGCCGATCAAGCGCATCCACGACCGGTGGATCGGCGCGTACGCCAGCGCGGCCGTGGACAAGCTCGCCGCTTTGAAATCCGCCCTCGAAGATCCGGCGTCGGATCAACGGTCCACCCCCTGACAGTTCAGTGGGCGCTGTACTATCTGCCGGGTGAGCACCATGACCCACGGAGGCGTCCTGTCCCGTTTCGGGCATGCCCTGTCCGACCCGGTCCGGGCCCGACTGCTGCTCGCCCTGCGGGAGAGCCCCGGCTACCCGGCCGAGTTGGCCGACCTGCTCGGCACCAGCCGGCAGAACCTCTCCAACCACCTGGCCTGCCTGCGCGGCTGCGGTCTGGTCGTGGCCGTACCGGAAGGCCGTCGCTCCCGCTACGAACTGGCCGATCCACGGCTCGCCCACGCTCTCGGCGATCTGCTCGACCTCGTACTCGCCGTGGATCCGACGACCTGCCCGCAGGCCGGCACGGACAGTTGCTGCTGATGGCCAGCCCACTGCCGATCGTCCCGATCGTCGTGGACGGGCCGCAGGCCGCACGCCGGGCTGTGCTGATCCGCCGGATCCGTTGGCTCGTCGCCGCGACCATCACCTACAACGTCGTCGAGGCGATCGTCGCGATCGTCGCCGGCACCATCGCCTCGTCCACGGCCCTGATCGGCTTCGGCCTCGACTCGATCGTGGAGGTGGCCTCCGCCGCCGCCGTCGCCTGGCAGTTCACCGCCGCCGACCCCGGGCGCCGGGAACGGACCGCCCTGCGGGTCATCGCCGTCTCGTTCTTCGGCCTCGCCGCGTACGTCAGCGTCGAGTCGCTGCGGGCGCTGTTCGCCGGCACCCAGCCGGAGCACTCCACGGTCGGCCTGGCCCTGGCGGCGCTGTCGCTGGCGATCATGCCGATCCTCTCCCTCACCCAGCGTCGGGCCGGACGCGAACTGGGCTCGGTGTCGGCGGTCGCCGACTCCAAGCAGACCCTGCTCTGCACGTATCTGTCCGCGGTGCTGCTCGTCGGTTTGGCTGTCAACTCACTGTTCGGCTGGTGGTGGGCCGACCCGATCGCCGCCCTCGTGATCGCCGCAGTCGCCGTACGAGAAGGCTGGGACGCGGCTCGGGGCCGGGCCTGCTCCTGCACCCCGGTCATCGCCGGCCAACTCGGCTCGACCGGTGGTTGCGCCGACGACGGATGCGCCGATGACGGATGCGCGAGCAGTTGATCACCGTCCACCGGTGATCGTCGTCCGGCACGTGCGCCACGGCCGTGCACGGTAACCGTCGGCTCATGAACCCTTGACACTCCGACGTGTCTCCATAAAGATCATTGTCGTGCGAAGCGCCTACCTGACGAAGCGGGGTCACATCGACCTCCTGCGCGTCGCCAGCGCTGCCTGTCGACCCTGCCGCTGACGCCGGGTCATCCCCTTCCCGCCCGCAGCGGGCGACTCCCTGCCGTAGGTCTCCGGCCCTATCCGCACGCCCGTGTACGGCATTCGCTCCATCCGACAGGAGAGCTGTCCATCGTGCACAAAATGTCCGTACGCCTGGCCACCGCCGGGCTCTCCCTCGCCCTGCTCGGCACGACAGCCTGGGCCGCGCCGGCCAACGCCTCGGCGTTGCCGGCCGTGCCACCGTCCTCACCGAGCATTCACCAGATCACCGGTTACCCCCGGCAGAACGTGCTTCCGGTCTGGCCGACCAACCCTGCCGACGCCTCCATCCCGATCGGCGTCATCCCCTACCACGAGATCGCGCCGAAGCTGAACGCGTTGCAGGCCGCCAGCAACCGGGTCTCCGCCCGGGTGGCCGGCACCTCCAGCAGCGGCCACGACCTGTACGCGGTCGTCGTCACCGCCCCGGAGTCCCGCCAGCAGGCCCGCCAGCAGGAGGAGTGGAAGCGCCTCATCGAGGAGGACCCGGTCCGGGCGCGCACCGACCGCAAGCTGCTGGCCGGGTACAAGACGCCGTTGTTCGTCAACGCCAACATCCACGGCAACGAGTGGGAGGGCACCGACGCGGCGCTGCGGGTCATCGAGGAGTACGCCACCAGCCGCGACCCCGAGGTGGTCCGGTTGCTGGAACGCAACCGGCTGATCTTCAACGTGACCGCCAACCCGGACGGCCGGATCGCCGGCACCCGACCCAACGGCAACGGGTACGACCTCAACCGGGATCTGACCATCGTCTCCCAGCCGGAGACGAACCTGATCCGCGAGCTGATCATCGACACCAAGCCGATCATCACGCTCGACCTGCACGGCTACGTCAACCCGACGCTGCTGCACCCGAGCACCCCGCCGCACAACGTCAACAACGAGTACGACCTGTTCATCAAGCACGCCCTGCCGAACGCCCTCGGCATCGAGGAGGACCTGCGGGCGCTCGGCTACGCCGAGACGCAGCGGGCCCGCATCCCGTTCCGGGACGACGCGCCGGGGGTCTGGGACGACTTCCCGCCGATCTACGTGCCGTCGTTCGCGTTGTTGCAGAGCAGCATCCCGTACACCATCGAGGCGCCGCTCAACCCGCGCGGGACCAACCTGACCCCGCAGGAGCGGCTCCGGCGTTCGGGCATCAACACCGACGTGCACGAGGTGGCGATCAAGTCGTCGCTGCGCTACATCCAGGAGCACCGGAACCAGCTGATCTTCGACCAGGCGGAGGTCTACCGGCGCGGCTGGGCCGGTGAGCCGCTGCGGGACATCCCCGACGGCTACGTGCCGGGTTGGGGCCCGGAGGACAACTACCAGACGGTCTTCCCCCGGGCGTACGTGATCCCGACCGGTGCCGGGCAGCGGTCCGAGCCGGCCGCCGCGCGCCTGGTCGACCTGCTCATCGGCAGCGGTGGCCGGGTGTGGCGGGCCAAGCAGTCGTTCCGGGCCGACGGCACGAGCTACCCTGCCGGCTCCTACGTCATCGACCTGCACCAGCCCAAGCGTGGCCTGGTCAACTCGCTGCTGGAGCCGGGCATCGACCTGACCGACCGGGTGGACGACCTGTACGCCGGCCCGGCGGCCTGGAGCCAGGGGCTGACCTGGGGCGCCACCGTCGACACGCTGTGGGACAAGAAGCTGCCGAAGGTGCAGCTGACCCGGGTGTACGACGGGGTGGCCACCGGCACCCTGCCGCCCGCCAACACCGACGTACGGCTCGACCTCCAGGACGCCGCCGACCTGCTGGTGGTCAACTCGCTGATCCGCAAGGGCCTGCGGGTCCACCGACTCGCCGACGGGTCGGTGGTGGTGCAGGCCACCCCGGGCAGCCGCAAGCTGCTCCAGGAGGCGGTCCGCACGCACGGCGTCACCTTCGAACGGGCCCCGGCCCGCTGGCAGGGCACCCCGCTGGGCGAGATCGTCGTCGGCTACCTGGGCGGCGTCGAGGCACGCGACACCCTGGCCGCACTCGGCTTCGCGACCCGGGCGGTCACCGCGGCGACGCTGGCCGACACGCTGACCGACGAGGTCGACGTGCTGCTGGTCGCGGGCAACCTCAACGTGGCGAACCTGACCGCAGCCAACCGGGCGGCGTTGGACGCCTTCCTGGCCCGGGGTGGCGGCGTGGTCGGCCTCGGCACCGCCGGGGCGAGCTTCGGCAACGCGACGTCGCTGCTGAACGTCACCGCCACCGCCGGGCCGTCGCTGGCCAGCGGGGTGGCGAACGTGGTGAACCGGGGTGGTCCGGTCACCACCGACGCCAGCAGGTACGCGTTCATCAGTCAGCCGGTCTGGTTCACCAACCTCGGGCCCGGGGTGAGCGTGGAGCAGTCGTACGCGGCGGACCCGCTGCTGGCCGGCTGGTGGGCGGCCACCGGGGCGAACGGGCAGGCCGCCGCCGCGAACCAGGCCAGCATCGTGCGCACGGTGAGTGCCGGTGGCAACGGGGTGGTGCTCTTCGGCACCAACCCGACGTTCCGGCTGCACCCGAAGGGGCTGCAACCGCAGCTGGGCCGGGCCCTGCTGTGGGCCGCGCGGCCGTGAGCTGACCCTGCGGGCCCCGGCGATCTCGCCGGGGCCCGCGTTGCCGTCCAGCCCCCGAACAGGGGCCGAATGGCCTGGTCACCGGGGGTACGCAGCGGACATCATGAGGACATGACGGGCCGTAGACCGGATGCCAGATGTCCGCTCCGCCCCGACCAGCCGTGCACCCTGTGCCAGCTGGACGTGACCGGCCCGCAGGACTGCCCGCTGGTCTACCTGGTGATGACCGACGACGAGTTGCGCGCCGGTACGCGTCAGGCGGCCAACAGCCGCAGGGCGTTGGCACCGGCGACCAGAGCACGCTCGGCCTCGTCGAGCCCGGCCTGAGTCAGGGCCGTCTCGACCCGTTCGCGGCTGGTCTCGCGCGCGCCGATCGGCCAGTCTCCGCCGACGAGGACATGGTCGGCGCCGAGCAGGTCGGTGGCGAACCTGATCGCGGCCGGGACGAAACCCATCGTGTCGAGGTAGACGTGGGCCCGCTGCGACGCCGGCGCCGACGCCGTGATGCGCTCCCCCTCGTCCGTCGCGGCGGCCAGGGAGAGACCTGCCACCCCGAGCATCGGGAACACCACGTGCAGCCCGGGCAACTCGGCCAGCACCCCGTCGGTCAGCAGCGACAGCAGCGCGGCGGCGTTGATGGTGCCGCGGGCCAGTGAGGTGCCGAACCGACCGAGACCCGCGAAGGCGAGGGTCATCGCCGCCGGGCTGATCGGATGCGCGAAGACCGGCACACCGAGTTCGGCCGCGACGGTGAGGGTGGGCCGGGCTGCCGCCGCGCCGAGCAGTTGCCCGTCCGTGGCGCAGTCGACCACCAAGCCGGACAGTCCCAGCTCCCGCACGGCGCGGACGGCCTCGGCGGCGGCGGCGTCACCGGCGAAGGCGTCGATGGTGGCCAGGCCCCGCAGCCGGTCCGGCGCGGTGGCCACCGCCTCGGCGAGATGGTCGTTGAGCCGACGCAGGTCGTCCGGGTGGGTGCGTTCGCCGTACGAGGTGACCAGGGCCGGCGGCGCGCTGAGCACCCGCAGGTCGACGCCGCACCGGCCGGCCTCGGCGAGCAGGCCGTCGAGGTCGGCGATGCGACGGGCCAGCACACGCCAGCGCCGCGCCAATTCGGGTGCGGCCTGGTGTGGTGGCAGAGCCGGGTACGCCGGACAGGCGTAGTGGGTGTGGAAGTCGGCGATGAACAACGGCGGCATCAGAGGTCGATGAAGGTGTAGGTGAAGCCACGCTCGGCCCGCTGCACGTAGCCGGCCGACGGGAACGGGAAGTGCGTCGGCACCAGCAGGTCGCCGGAGTCGGCGGCCCGTTCCAGCAGGCGACGGCGCTGGTCGGCCGAGTCGCCCGGTACGACGCAGTACCGGATGCTCCACTCCGGGCGTTCCAGCTGCACCCCGTGGTGCAGCATGTCGCCGGCGAACAACGCCCGTCGGCCGGCCGACTCGACCACCAGGTAGACGTTGCCGGGGGTGTGCCCGAACGCCGGTACCAGGTGGATCTCCGGGCTGAGCACGTGATCGGCGGGAATCAGGTCGAGCACCCCGGCGCCGCGCAGCGGCAGGATGCTGTCGGCGAGGTAGTCGCCCGTGCGTGCCATGGCCACCGCGCCCTCGGGGCCGGTCCACCAGTCGTACTCCTCGCGGACGACCAGGTAGCGGGCGTTGGGGAAGGTCGGCACCCAGCCGCCGGCGCCGTCGGAGCTGGTGGCGAAGCCGACGTGGTCGACGTGCAGATGGGTGAAGACCACCGTGTCGATGTCGTCGACGCTGACGCCGGCCCGCGCGAACTGTTCCAGGAAGGGCCGGTCGGCGCGGTCGAACACGCCGCCGTTGCGGGGCTTGCCGTTGCCGCCACCGGCGTCGACCAGGATCAGCCGGTCGCGGGTCTTCAGCAGGTGGGCTTCCTGGTTGAGCACGATCCGGCCGTCGCGGGTCCATGGCTCGGTCGTGTAGAAGGCGCCGTCGGTCCAGGGCTCGGTCGCCAACTGGGGAAAGAAGTCCGTCGGAAGCGGGAAGTAGTCGACCTCGCGGATCGGGAACACCTCGACGTCGCCGACGTGGAACGACCAGAGCGGACCGTCCCCGCCGCCGGTGTCCTGCCAGCGGGGCGCGGTGTCGGGCTGCGGGCTGTTCACGGGGCCACCTCTTCCAGTTGCGGTGTGCGGCGTACCTGTGCGTAGACCTGGGCGCGCAGTTCGCCGAAACGGGTGCAAGAGCGGGTGCCGAGCTGGTCGCGCTCGGCCGGCAGGTCGATCGGGAACTGGGCGATGACCCCGGCCGGTGAGGCGCCGAGGACGACCACCCGCTGGCCCAGGTAGACCGCCTCGTCGATGTCGTGGGTGACGAACAGGACGGTCATCGCGTACCGGCGCCAGAGGCGGGCCAGCAGATCCTCCAAATCGCCGCGGGTCTGGGCGTCGACGGCGGAGAACGGCTCGTCCATCAACAGCAGCCGGGGCCGGTACGCGATGGCCCGGGCGATGGCGACCCGTTGCTGCATGCCGCCGGAGAGCTGCCAGGGGTAGGCGTTGCCGACCTGGCCCAGGCCGACGGCGTCGAGCGCCTCGGCGACCAGTTCGTGGCGTTCGGCGCGACCGACGCCCCGGCTGCGCAGCGGCAGCTCGACGTTCTGCCGGACGGTCTTCCAGGCGAACAGGCTGCGCCCGTACTCCTGGAAGACCACGCCCAGGTCGGCCGGCGGTTCGGTGACCCGCTGCCCGGCCAGGAAGACGTCCCCGGTCGAGGCGGGCAGCAACCCGGCAATGATCTTGAGCAGAGTGGTCTTGCCGCAGCCGGAGGGGCCGACGACGGCGACGAACTCGCCGTCGTCGACCGTCAGGTCGACCCCGACCACGGCGTCCACGGTGCGTTCCCGCGACCGGTAGGACTTGCCCAGGTCGACGATCCGCAGCAGAGCGTCGGCGCTCACCACGACTCCTCTCGTCCGGTGGCGCCGCGATGCCACCGCAAGGCGCGCCGCTCGATGAGTTCGAAAATCTTCGCCAGGCCGAAGCCGAGCAGGCCGAGCAGCAGTACGCCGCTCCACATCTGGGGAATCGCGAAGGTGCGCTGGAACCGGATCACCGTGAAGCCCAGCCCGTCGGTGCTCATCAGCATCTCGCTGACCACCATCACGATGAGCGAGATGCCGAGGGCCTGCCGGGCCCCGGCGAAGACCTGCGGAGTGGCCGCGCGCAGGATCAGCCCGTGCCGGGTCCAGCTCCGCAGTCGGTAGGCGGCGGCGGTGTCGAGTTGGACGTCGTCGACGGCGCGTACCCCGTCGGCGGTGTTGAGCAGGATGGGCCAGACCGCGCCCGCCGCGATGACGATCAGCTTGGTGGCGTCGCCGATGCCGACGGCGACCAGCAGCACCGGAATCAGCACCGGGGCGGGAAGCACCCGGAAGTAGGCGAGGATCGGGCCGGTCAGTTCGCGTACCACCGACCAGCGGCCGACCAGGTAACCGACGCCGACGCCGACCAGCAGCGCCGCGGCGTATCCGACGGCGAGCCGCCGCAGGCTGGGCAACACGTCGCGGAAGAACACGTCGGAGAGCCACACCTGGCCGAACGCCTCGACGATGCGGCTCAGCGGCGGCAGGAAGATGTTGGTGCTGTCCGCGCTGAGCACCCACCAGCCGGTGAAGAGCACCACCGGCAGGCCCAGGGCGAGACCGGCAGCGCGAGCGCCCCGGTTCAGGCCGACGACGACGGATGTCTTCATCGGACCGCCACCTCGCGACGGGTCGCCACGTGCCAGTGCAGCAGCCGTCGCTCGGCCAGCCGAGCGGCCATGTCGAGGGCGATGCCCACCCCGCCGGTCAGCAGCACCAGGGCGTACATGCCGGTGAACTCGCCGGATTCCTGGCTGGACCAGATCAGCTCGCCGAGGCCGGCGGCGCCCATCACCAGGCCGCCGGTGACGGCCAGCGCGAGGGCCACCGAGACGATCAGCCGCAGCGCCGTGCCGAGGTACGGCAGCACGGTCGGCCAGGTGACGTGGACGATGCGACCCAGCCGACCCAGCCGGATGGTGCGGGCGGTGTCCACGGCCACCTGGTCGACGTCGCGCAGGCCGTAGAGCACCTGGAACAGCACGATCCAGAAGCAGGAGACGGCGACCAGCAGTACGGTGATCTGCGCGACGTCGAGCACCAGGACCAGCACCGGGATCAGCACGATCGACGGCACCGGGCGCAGGAAGTCCAGGGTGGACGAGGTCACCCGCAGCAGCCACCGTACCGAGCCGACGGCGAAGCCCACCACGACTCCGGCCACCAGCGCGATCAGCAGGCCGACCGCCGCGACCAGCAGGGTACGGCCGGTCGCGGTCCAGAACCGCGCCTCGGTGAGCAGTTCGGCGGCGCGCGGCAGGATGGCGGACAGCGGCGGCACGTGCAGCGGTGAGAAGAACGCCCGGGTCACCGCCTCGTAGCTGACCGCGGCGAGCAGTAGCCCGATGATGCCGAGGATCCGGCGGCTGGCGATGCCGCCGCCGGCCAGCCCTCGGGCGTGGGCCTGCGCGCGGCTGCTGGTGGTCACGGCAGGATCAGCTCGTCGAGGTCGGGTGTCGTGCTGATCAGGCCGTCGCGTTGCGCGTACCCGGCCAGTTTCTCGGCGGCCTGCCGGCTGACCTCGTCCCGCCAGCCGGTGATGGTGATCCGGCCGGCCACCTCCGGGGTGATCTGGGTGAAGGTGGGGATCTTCGCGCGGACCTCGTCCTCGTGCTCGCGGGCATAGGCGTACGCCTCCCTGATCGCGGCGCGGAACGCGGTGACCACCTCGGGCTTGCGCTGCACCAGGGCGCCGGAGGTGTACCAGGCCGAGACGGTGAGGTCCTCGGCGAGGTCGGTGAAGCCCCAGCCGATCGGCACCGCGCCCTGCGCCTTGGCTGCGGACAGGAACGGCTCGACCACCCAGGCACCGGCCACCCGGCCCTCGCTGACGGCGGCGGGCACCTGCGGGAAGGGAATCTCGACCAGCTTCAGCGATTCCGAGTCGCCGCCGTCGGCGCGGACCGCCTCCCGGGCGGCGGCTGCGGCGATGTTGGTGAGGATGTTGACCGCGACGGTCTTGCCTTCTAGCTGTTTCGGGCTGGTGATGCCGGAGTCTGCGGCCACCACCAGTGCGCCGTAGTCGGCGCCGGCCTTGCCGGTCGAGGCGGAGGCCGGCACCACCGCCTTGACGTCCAGGCCCTGGGTGCGGGCGACGATGAGGGTGGTGAGGTCGCCGGTGGCGAAGTCGACCTTGCCGGCGAGCACCGACGGCACCGAGGTCAGGTCGGAGGTCTCGGTGTCCACCTCGACCTTCAGGCCGTGCTTGGCGAAGATGCCCTTGTCCTCGGCGAGGTAGATCGGAGCGAGGTGACCCAGCGGCGACGAGGCCAGGGTGATCCTGGTCAGACCGCCGTCCGTGCCGGCGGCGTCGGCGGAGTCGTCCGAGCCGCAGCCGCTCAGGGCGGTGGTGAGCAGCACGGCGGCGAGCAGGCCGGCGACGCCACGGCGGGGTACGGGGAGAAGGTGGCGGCCGATCGGGTCGGTGCGGAACATGGCTGTGCTCGATTCTCGGGTTGCGGAGGGGATTTCGGCGCCGGGTCAGAAGCGCAGGCGCAGGTCGAGGTCCTTGACCTGGTCGGGGAAGGGCGTCACGCCACCGAGGGCGAGCGCGCCGAGGCTGGACACGGCCGCCTCCTCGATCGCCACCACCAGGCTCGCGGCGTGCTTCGCGTCGTCACCGGCGACGAGCAGGCCGTGGTTGCCGAGCAGCACTCCGTACGTCTGCGGGTGGGCCTGGTAGGTCTCGGCGATGACCCGGACCGCCTCGGCGGTGCCGCGTGGCGCCCACGGCGCCACCGGGACATCCACCGACTGGCCGTGCACCAGCAGCGCCTCGTAGCGGGCGGGAAGACTGACCGAGGCGAGGGCGTAGCTGGTCGCGTGCGGCGAGTGGGTGTGGATGACCGCGTTGACGTCCGGGCGGGTTCGGTAGACGCCGACGTGCATCTTCAGGATGGCGGCCACCGACGGGGTGGGTACGCCGTATCGCACCTCGCCGTCGAGGTCGACCACGACGACCTCGTCGTTGACCGTACGCAGTCCCGGCAGACCGACCCGCAGGTCGCTCGCCGGCCAGGGGCGCAGCAGTTCGCCCGCGTTGACCGCGAGCAGGTTGTCGTGTCCGGGCAGGCGGACGCTGATGTTGCCGTGGCCGCTGGCGGACATCGCCGAGGCGGCGAAGATCCGGTTGATGCCGGTGGTCAGGTCGGTACGGGCGGCGGCCAGTTCGTCGACGCCGAACGGGGCGTTGCGCAGGGCCGAGGGTGTGGGGGTGTGCAGAGTCATGGCGTCGCAGCCTTGTCGTCGATGGGTGTGCCGGATTAGCCCGCCGGGTGGCGGGCAGTGATGATCAGCGGTTTTCGCCGGAAGGCGGGGCGGGACCCGGTGCGGGTCCACGCAGGCCCGGGGCACCTAGGGTGCCGACGTCGGGGGGCGGATCACCGCTCGTCGCCTGCTGGTCGGCCGCAATCGTGGTGAGGGATTGGTGCCGCGCCGATCAGGCGCCGGCGACCGGCGGCCGGGTCAGCGGCCGGTACAGAGCGCGCTGCCGGTGCGACCGTAGTCGACCGCGCGACGGGCGGTCAGCAGCAGGGACATAACCCTAGTATGCCCGTAGGATTTAGGGGTGATCAAGCCGGGTGCCCCTGTGACCTGCACCCCAGCCGGGTCGGGCACCCGACGAGCCGGACAGCAGCCGACCGCGCGGAGGCGAACCCGCGCCGCCCGGCTCGGCCGGCGAGCTGATCGCCGCGGAGCCGGAGATCTACTTCCGGCCGCCCTATGTGGGGCATCGCGGCTGGGTCGGGGTACGCCTGGACACCGGCGTCGACGCCGACGAGTTGGCCGAGGTCATCGAGGACAGCTACCGGCTCGTGGCGCCCAGGACGCTGGTGGCCCGCCTCGACGCCGCCGCCCCGCAGGGCTGAACGGTGGGCCCGACCGGGACGGCCGGGCCCACCGCGGGTCAACCGGTCACTGGAAGGAAACGTCGTCGAGGTAGAGGCCGTCGGTGCCCGAGGCCGTCTCGACGTAGAAGCGGGCATTGGACAGGGTGCCGCTCCACGACACGGTCGCCGTGCCGGTGAGTTGGGTCCAGCCGTTGGCGTTCACCGTCGCCGCCGGGGCCAACTGGATGTAGTTCGTGGTGCCGTTGGCGGTCAGCGCCAGGGTCGGCCGCACCGAGGGCGTACCGCTCTGCGAGCGTACCCAGAGGGTCGTGGTGTAGGTCCGGCCGCTGGTCAGCTGCGAGGTCACGTCCTGGCTGGGGCCGTTCCACGATCCGGTACGCCCGGAGTGCAGCAACGACCGTGACCCACTGCGTACGACGTTGGTGGGCGACGACAGCGTGCCGCTGCCGAACACTGACCAGCCGGTCGTACCGTTCTCCATGTTGCCGTTGGTCAGCAGGTTTCCGCCGCTACCCGAGCCACCGGTGAACCGCCAGTTGTTGATGTTCAACAGGTAGCCGCTGCCGCCGGTGAAACGCAGGTAGAGGTCCCGGGTGCCGGTGGCGCCGCTGACGTTGCACGAGGTGTTGGTCCAGTTCTGCCAGCCACCGGTGCCGGACACGGCGCAGGTGCCGACCAGTGGGCCGGTGGCGCTGTCCAGCCGCAGTTCGATGTTGCCGCCGCTGGACCCGGAGGCCACCCGGGCGGTGAAGGACGACGCGCCGGTGCCGAAGGCGACGCCCCGGACCCGGATCCAGTCGCCGTTCTCGATGAAGCCGACGTTCACCCCACCTTCGCTGGACGCCTCGGTCTCGATGCCGTTGCCCCAGTTGATGGTCTCGGCCTCCTGGGTGACGTACGGGTTGAGGGTGCCGATCTGGGGCGCGCCGGCGGTGGTCATGTTCATCAGCGGAATCGACCCGTCGGCGTTGTAGGAGAAGCGTTCCACCGCCACGGAGCGGGTGTAGCCGCTGCCGCCGGGCAGCGCGCCGTTGTGGTAGAAGAAGTACGAGTTGCCGGCGTAGTCGATGATCCCCGGGTGGTTGGTGAAGCTGGCGCCCTGCCGGGGCATGACGGTCCCCCGGTAGGTCCACGGCCCGGTCGGGCCGGGCGCGGTGGAGTAGCCGATGAACTCGCTGCAACACTCCGCCGCGAAGACGTTGTAGTAGACGCCGTTGCGCTTGTAGACCCAGGGGCCTTCCTCGTACAGGGTCGGGCGGCTGGAGTTGCCGGTGCGGGTGCCGAAGCCCGCGGTGGTCAGCGGGATCTGCGTCGGGCTTCCGGAGAACGAGATCATGTCCTGGTTGAGCCGGACGTACCACAGGTTCGGGTTGCCCCAGTAGAGGTAGGCCTGACCGTTGTCGTCGATGAAGGCGTGCGGGTCGATCTCACCGTTGCCGACCAGCGGACGGCCGAGCGCGTCGCGGAACGGCCCGGTCGGCGAGTTCGACACCCCGACGCCGAGGACCATCTGCCCGTTCGAGCGCTGCCGCACCGGCACGTACCAGTAGAACTGGCCGTTGCGTTCGATGACGTGTCCGGCCCAGGCGTTCGCGTCCGCCCAGGCGAACGTGCCCAGGTTCATCGGCACCCCGTGGTCGGTCCAGTTCGACATGTCCGTCGAGGAGAAGACCCGCCACTCCTTCATGGTGAAGTACGTCGACCCGTCCTCGTCGCGGCCGGTGTAGAGGTAGACCCGGCCGTTGTGCACCAACGGCGCCGGATCGGCGGTGTAGACGTGCTGGACGACGGGGTTGTCCGCCTTCGCCGGTGCGGCGAAGAACGTCACCAGCATCAGTGGGACGGCCAACCAGGCGATCCGACGCCTGGCTGGCGTACTGCGCAGCAGCGGGGGTACGAGTTTCACAATGGACTCCTGAGGGTGGTGGTAGGCGTCGGTCAACCGGCCGGTCCGGGACGGGACCGCTGTGGCCGGGCGGAACACGACGCCGACAGCTGATCGAGCCATTAGAGGTTGTGAATGTTAGCGCCAACATCAATTCGTCGGCCGCTCCCATCACCCGCGCGTCACGCTAACATGTGAGCGATCACATAAACAAGAAACCGGTCGATCCCTACCACCCGCTTTCCGGAGTCGGTGGGTGGCGGGTGCGGCTGGACCGGGAACGCGGACGGATACCGTGGCAGACGTGGCGACGGTACGGGTGACGGTGTGGTCCGACTGACCTGGCACGGGCACAGCACCGTATGGCTGGAGGATTCCGGCACCCGGCTGCTCACCGATCCGCTGCTGCGTGACCGGCTGGCCCATCTGCGACGTCGACGCGGCCCCACTCCCCGACTGCCCGGCACCCCGGACGCCGTACTCGTGTCGCACCTGCACGCCGACCACCTGGACTTCGCGTCGCTCCGCCGGCTGCCCGCGCAGACCCCGCTGGTGGTGCCGGCGGGAGCCGCGCGACTGGTCCGCCGGGTCCTCGGCCCGGCCGCCGACAACTGCACCGAACTCTCTCCCGGCGAGCAGACCACCGTCGGCCGCGTCACGGTCCGCGCCGTACCCGCGGCTCACCCCTCCGGCCGTGGGCCCTGGTCCCGACAGCAGGCGCCCGCCATCGGCTACCTGATCACCGGCCAGGCCCGCACCTGGTTCGCCGGCGACACCGGTCTCTTCGACGAGATGGCCACGATCGGGCCGGTCGACCTGGCGTTGATGCCGGTCGGCGGATGGGGTCCCACGCTCGGTCCCGGCCACCTCGACCCGTCGGCGGCGGCCGAGGCGGTACGCCGCGCCGCCGCGAGCTGGGCGGTGCCCATCCACTACGGCACCTTCTGGCCGCTCGGGTGCGACCGGATTCGCCCCGACCGGTTCCTCCACCCCGGCGACGACTTCGCCCGGCACGCCGAGGCCGTCGCCCCCGGCACCCAGGTGGCGGTCCTGCACCCGGGTCAGTCCGTCACCGTGCGTCAGCCATGACCGCGACGCTCGGCGCGCTGGCCTGGCTCACCCTGGTGGTGTTGTTCGGCGCCGTCGTCCCGGTGGTGCCGACCGGCGCGGCGGTCAGTGGTGCCGCAGCCCTGGCCGCGCACCAGGATCCGGTGATCGTGCTGCTCGTCGTGCTCGCCGGGGCGATCGGGGCGTACGCGGGCGACCTGGCGGTCTACCTGGCACTGTGTTGGGGCGGGGAGCGCATCGCCCGGCGGCTGCGCTGGCTGCGCGGCCCGCACCGACTCGACCGGGTGTCGGCACGGGTACGCGAGGGCGGCGTGTCGATGTTCCTGGTGTCCCGGTTGGTCCCGGGTGGCCGGTTGCCGGTGCTGCTGGCGGCGGCGGTGTCCGGGGTGACCTGGCGTCGTTTCGCCGTGGTCAACCTGCCGGCCAGCCTGCTGTGGTCGGTGCTGTACGCCGTGATCGGCGTACTCGGACGGGCCATCTTCCCCGAACCGTGGCAGAGCGTGGTGGCCGCGATCCTGCTCGTGATCCTGGTCAGCCAGGGACTGGGCTGGTGGGGACGACGTCGGCCGGTGCCGGTTCAGCCACCGACGGCGCCGTAGTCGGCACCCGCTTCGGCCGTTCCACCTGTTCGGCCCGACGCGGCCGGGGCTGATCGGCCACTGGTGGGGCCGGTGAGACCGGCTCCGCCGCGTCGTCGGGCCGGCGCAGGCCGAGCCGGTGCAACCACCCGAGCAGTTGGCGGTGCACCGCGTCCGGTCCGACCAGTTCGCCCTCCTGCGGCCAGTCGGCGGGGTGAATGAGCAGAGCCTCGTTCTGCCACCCGCCGAGCCCGCCGTGGCTGCCGACCAGTTCCTCGAAGGCCGGCACCTCCTCCAGTCCGGGCTCCACCGCGCTGATCACCACGAGGTCACCGACGTGCTCCATCTCCTGGTGGCGCAACAGGTCGTGCCGGGCTCGCGGCCCGTACGGGGTCAGCGGATCATCGCCGTCGACCTGGCCGTCGCGCAGCCGATGGATGCCGCGCGCTCCGATGGCCAGTGGACCGGCGGCGGAGCCGACCACGACCAGGCCGATGCCGCGATGTGCGGTCAGGCCGTGGATCAGCCCGGGGGCCACGGCGTCGACGTGTTCCCGGGTCAGTCGCCCCGGATGGTGGGCAAGGTAGATCATCGCCAGGTTTCCGGAGGCCACCACCACGGTCTCCGGCTCGCTGCGGTCGACCGCCGACGGGTCGGCCGCGTCCGGCGTCCCGCCCGCCGATCGGGCGGCCACCCGGGTCGCCGTGGCGGTCATCCCGCTGTGGCCGGTCACCTCGGTGAGCAGTCGGTCGACCCGGTCCCATGTCTCGGGGCGCCCGACCGCCTCGTCGTCGGTGGGTTCCGGCAGAACCGCCTGCGTCGCGGTCAGTCGCTTCACCAGCTGGGCCAGCGACTCGCCATAGCGCTGGCGGAACGTGGCACCCTGACTCTGCCCGTGGTCGCTGAGCACCACGACGTGGTAGGGCCGGGCCCCCTCGACGGCCAGTCGTTGCAGGATGCCGAGGGTGTGGTCGAGCGTCTCCAGGGCGGCCATCGCCTCCGGACGGGCCGGCCCGGCGTGGTGGGCCACCTCGTCGTAGTCGACGAAATCGCAGAAGATCACCGGCGTGCCGCGGGCCATCTGCTCGGCGATGAGCGCGACGTTGAGGTCGCTGAGCAGGCTGGCCAGGGGCCGCAACGCCAGGTGGGAGCCGCCACGGTCGGCTCTGGGCTGCACGCCGCGCACCCGCCTGCGCCGGGCCCCGTGCAGTTCCCGCAACGTTTGACCGGCGCCGAGCACCACCGCTCGGGCGAATCCGTACGGGCTGGTCATGAACGCCGCGTAGCCCGGGGTGGATCGCCCGGGCAGCCCGGCGCGGCTGACCGTGAACAGGCTGGTGGGGGCATCGCCGGAGAAGGCGGTGCTGATGCTGACGCCGCCGTCGCGCAGCAGACCCCGCCCGGTGGAGATACGTCGCTCGACCTCGGCCGCGTCCCGGGGACGGCTGGTGACCATGAGCCGGCCCGGTTCACCGTCGGCTGTCGCCTTCTCGTACCAGCGGTAGGCCGGCACGTGGTTGACCTCGCCGTACAGCAGGCCCGCCTGCGCGGCAGGGGTGGTGGCCGGCAGCCCGGTGTGCCAGCGGGTCATCCGGTGACTGCCCGAACGCAGCCAGCGACCGATGGTGGGCAGGTTGCCCGCGCGTACCGCCCACTGCACCACCGGGGTGGCCACCCCGTCGAGCTGGATGATCAACAATCCGTCGGGCTGAGGTTCGACCGCCTCGATGGGCGCGGCAGTGGGCCGACGCCGCAGTCGCCAACGCGGGCGGCGGTCCACGCTACGGCGGACCCGACCCATCAGCCGCAGCATCTCGCTGACGAACGAGTCGTCGGTGCCGGCGTCGGCCAGCCAGTTCACCACCGCGGCGAGTACCACGGCCAGCCAGGCGGCGGCGAACGCCACCGGAAACCCGGCCGCCTGCGCCTCGGGGGCCAGCCACAACGCCACGTACATCACGACGGCCTGGACACCAACCCCGATGGCCAGGGCACCGAGCCCGCCCAGGGCGGTGGCCAGCGCCAGCAGCAGGGGGCGTAACACCGCGCCGACCACCGCGACCAGGCCGACCAGCCACAACAGGCCGACCAGGCCGGTGGTGGTCACCCCGGGCAGCAGCCAGAACGTCGCGCTGAGCACCACGAACGAGGTCACCATGCTGCGCAGCAGCGCCCGCATCCGGGCGATGGTCGGCCGATGGTAGTCCCGCAGCATCCGCAGGCCGAGCCGGACGGTCTCGGGTTGGGCCTGTCCGGCAGCCACCTGCGGTTCCATTCCGCCACCATGCCACAGCCGAACCAGCAAGATCCAAAAGGCGGAGTCGGATCAGCGGTGACAGCGCCCCGGAACGCTCCCGGGCGGATGGGCCGCTCGGGAGGTGTCCCCTCCCCTGGCGCCGGGCTGCCAGGTGCGCGGGCAAGGTCAACGGCAGCGCCGAAGTCTGGTCACCGCCGTGCGTCAGCCGGACCGGTCGTCGACCTCGACCGCGACCGACTCCGGGGCGCGCATTCGCCAGGCATCGGTGACCAGTTCGGCGAGGCGCTCGGCGTCCACCCGCGCCAGTCGCAGCATGACCAGGGGCAACCCGTCGTAGCCGGGGGTGGTGAAGAACGTCTCCGGCTCACCCAGCAGCAGCGCCTGCTTCTCGGCCTCGTCGCCGACGTACAGCACGGCGATGTCGGTGCGGATGGTGCGGGGCTTGCCGGGCCGGCGCTCGGGGTAGGACCAGACGAAGCCCTTGTCGGCCACCCGGAAGTCGAAGCCGTCGCTGTCGATCTCCATCACCTGGGGCAACGCCAGCGCCAGACGCCGCACGTCGTCGGCGTCAGCCATCGTGGCTCCCACTGGAGAGTGCCTGCTGCATGCCGCCAAGGCTAGTGGACGGGTCGGACATCACGACGCCATCGCCGCAGCCGACCTCCGCCGCCGGGTCGTCGCACACGGTCCGCAGCCTCGGCGAGGCCAGGTGGCCGGTCATCGCCGACGAACGGATCCAGGGCCGCAGCGGTCAGCGCGGTGATCGACTCCGTTTCGCCGAAACAGCGGTGTCCCACCGCTGCGTACCCCGCCGTTTCGGCGATACGGCGCACGCGTGGATGTGTTCGTACTGCCGTTCCCGCTCGGGGCTGGATCCTGCTGGCATCGGTTTGCTCCCGGTGACCTGGACGGAGACCCTCCCGCTGCACAGATGCCCAGGTCCAGCCGGGTCAAACACATCGACGGCCACCACCGTGGAGCGCCCCTCGACAGTGGACGTGTGCTGGGTAGGATGTGCCGGTCCTACCGCGGGGTGGTCCGCCCACCCGACGACTGCTGTCGATTGGAGCCTGGCATGGCCGGCCCTGACTCTGAACTCGCCACGGCCCTCCAGCCCGAGGTACCACACGCCGCACGGATCTGGAACTACTGGATGGGCGGCAAGGACAACTTCCAGTCCGACCGGGCCGCCGGGGACGCGGTGGCGGAGGTCTATCCCGAGATCGTCGTCATGGCGCGGCAGTCCCGCCGGTTCCTCACCAGGGTCGTACGGCACCTGACCGCCGAGGCGGGCATCCGGCAGTTCCTGGACATCGGCACCGGACTGCCCACGTTGCAGAACACCCACGAGGTCGCCCAGTCGATCGCGCCGGAGTCGCGGACCGTCTACGTGGACAACGACCCGATGGTGCTGGTGCACGCCCGGGCGTTGCTGGGCAGCACGACCTCCGAGGGGGTCACCACCTACGTACCCGCCGACTACCACGACCCGGAGAAGATCCTCACCGAGGCGGCCGCGACGCTCGATCTCGACCGGCCCGTCGCCGTGATGTTCATGGGCGTGATGGGCTACGAGCCGGATCTGGACGTGGTGCGTTCGATCGTGGGACGGGTGATGGCGGCGACCGCCACCGGCAGCCACCTGGTGTTCTGGGACGGCACCGACACCAGCCCGGCGGTCGTCTCCGGTGCCGAGCGGCTGGCCCGAAGCGGCGGCGTGCCGTACATCCTGCGCAGCCCGGAACAGATCGCCGGCTGCTTCGAGGGGCTGACAATGGTGGATCCGGGCCTCGTACCGATCACGTTGTGGCGCCCGGACGACGCCGACGCGGCGGCGATCGACGCCTACGGTGCGGTGGCGCGTAAGCCGTGAGCACTGATTCGTAGGGAAACACCGGATTCGGCGTGACCGCCGACGGCATAGCGTCGGGGGATGCTCAGAGCTCCGTTCGCGGGTCGGCCCGGCACCGGCCGCCTCGACGCGGCCGTCCTGCGTCGCTGGGTGGGCGGCGTACTGGCCCTTACCTGCGCTGTCGTGCTGACCGCCGGTTGCAGCAAGGTCAACCTCCCTGGCACCGGGGACGCCGACGACCGGTACGGGTACGCCCCGAAGCCGGACGACTCCGTGGTCTACCAGCCGGACGTGGTACTCGTCGAGGGCGGCGGCCGGGCCATCCGCTCGGTCAGCGACGACGGGTTCACCTACGTCATCGACGGTGACGCCAAAGGTGCGGACGAGGTCCAGCCCGGCAAGATCATGTTTGCCACCAGTCAGGCCGTCGGTCGGGTGGTGCGGGTGGAGAAGTCCGGCGGCGACCGGGCGGTCACCCTGGCCCCGGTGCAGCTGACCGACGTGATTCGCGACGCGGACATCACCTTCGACCAGCCGCTCGACCTGGCCGCTCAGGAATTCGCACCGCTACCCGACCTGCTCGGCGAGGTGGTCGAGGATCCGGCGCCGGCCACCCCCGTACTGCCCGACGCGGCCGACCTCGGCACGAACGCTATCGGGGTGGGCGGCGGTCTGCTCGGACGGGACGTGGGCCAGGCGTCCGACCTCCGGATCGCCGTGCCACCGATCGCCCTCGGGCCCGCTCGCGCTCCCGGTGGTGCGGGCGCGGCCCACAGCATGGAACGGAAGATCGGCGGGTGGGGCGTCACCGCCTATGTGGGCAGCACCGCGGTGGGCCTGACCGCTCAGCACACCACGGCCGCCTCCGGCCTCAAGGTCGACTTCGACATCCAGTTGCTGCTCAACAATCTGCGGCTGTCGGGCAACGTGAAGGTGACCAACGGGGTGATCCCACATCCTCGGTTCCGCATCGACGGGGTGCACGGCCTCGCCATCACCGTCGCGGCCGGCGCTCAGGGCGGGCTCAGCGACAACAAGAAGGCGCGGATCGAGCTTCCCATCGAACTGTCGCAGCCGATCATCATCGGCGGCTTTCCGGCGACGCTCAAGCAGACGTTCAAGTTTCTCGTCCAGACGGCGTTCACCGCGAAGAACGGCAACATCTCGGGCACCGGCCGGTGGGGCCTGACCGGCCCGATCGGGTACGAGGGGGGCTCGGTGCTCACGCCCACGTTCTCCGTTCAGGAGAGCATCATGCAGTCGCTGCGTGGGGTGTCGGTGGGCGTCGAGGCGATCGTGGTGGCCGCGGAGTTCCGCTTCGGACTGATGCTCGGCCTGCCGGTGGCCGGCGCCGGCCCGTTCGTCGGTGTGGTGGCCTCGCTGGGATTGACCAACGGTTCGGCGGCCGGACGGGTGGGTCTGCCGCTGGCCGGGCCGGCGGTGAAGTGTCGCGGCACCACGCTCGTGGTGACCGCCCGGGCGGGTGAGGGCCTCAACGTCTCCGAGCCGTTGGCCAAGGCCATCGAGATCGTGCTGGATGTGAAGATCCCGAAGGAGGCGACCTTCGTCAGCAAGGACATCATCAACCGCACCGTCGTCGAGCCGGACGTACCGCTGTGTCGGGACTGAAGCGCACCGGCCGGTGAACAGGGCTCCGGCCCGGCGGAAGGCCGCCGGGCCGGAGCTTGTGGTGCTGTTTACCGGTACCGGATCAGTGCTTGTGCACGCCGCCGGTGACCTTGCTCTTGTGGACGTGGCAGTGCTTGTGGTCCATCTCCTCGGTCTTGACCTTGCCCTTGACCGTGCTCTCCACGATCGACACCACCGAGGCCTTCTTGGCGTCGATGGAGCCGTTCACCGTCGAGTTGAAGATGATCAGGCCGGCGCCTTCCTTGACCTTGATCGAGCCGTTCTGGATCGCCCCGTCCATGCAGGTGATGCCGGACTTGACCTCCAGGCTGCCCTTCTTCTGCTTACCGGTCAGGATCTTCGTGCAGGCCGGGTAGCTGGGCTGGGTCTGGACGTTCAGCTCCTCGAAGGCGATCGCCCGCGCGTTGTTGGTACGCGGGTCGTCCAGCTTGAGGACGTCGAAGCCCTTTTGGATGTCGTTCGAGTAGATGTAGCCGTTGTGCCAGTACGCCGACCAGGATCCACCGAGGATGGACCGGGTGTCCGACAGCGGACCCCGCTCCCAGTAGGCGATCTCGAACGGGTTGGCGGAGTCGGTGAAGTCGATCACCGAGATGCCGCCCTGGTACCACGCCTGGACCATGATGTCGCGGCCCATCGCCGGGATCAGCGAGCCGTTGTGGGCAACGCAGTTCTCCCGAGTGCTGTTCTCCCGCGGGATCTTGAAGTAGCTCTTGAAGACCAGCTGGCGGTTGGCCCCGGAGCCGACGATGTCGTAGATCGCGTTCGCGCCCTGGTTGTCCCGGTAGCTGGGCGTGCAGATCGCGCCGCTGCCGCCACCGAGCTCGTCGGTGAACAGCACCTTGGTGCCGGCGTTGTTGAACGTGGCCGAGTGCCAGAACGCGAAGTTCGTGTCCTGGACCTGGCTCAGCACCACCGGGTTCTCCCGGTCGGAGATGTCCATCAGCACACCGTCACCCATGCAGGCGCCGGCCGCGAGGTCCAGCTCCGGGTAGGCGGTGATGTCGTGGCAACCGCTGGTGCGGGCGCCGCCGCCGTCCGGGAAGAGCACCGGAGTGGAGACCACGGCCGCGCTGGTCGGGTTCGCCAGCGGGACCTTGATGATCGAGATCTTGTCGTGCGGCGTCTTGCAGTACGCCGCGGTCGCCGACGGGCTGTACGACTGGACGTAGACGTAGAGGTCCGTCGCCTTGACCGTCTTGGCCTTCTTGCCCTTGCCGACGACCTTGTCCTTGCCGGGGACCAGCGTCAGCGTGTGCGAACCGCAGTCGGTGCGGACCGACTTGATGTACTGCGGGTTCGCCTTGTCGCTGACGTCGAAGATCCGGACGCCCTCCCAGTGGTCCGGGTTGGCCACCGAGCCGGCGCTGCTGTTGCACGAGTCGTCGCTGCGCGCCGAGTCGACCGCGAAGAACAGCAGGTTGCCGAAGACCGACGGGTCGCCCTGTCCACCGGGGCAGATGACCTGGCTGACCACCTGCGGCGAGGCCGGGTTGCTGACGTCGAAGACGTTGAACCCGTTGTAGTTGCCGGCGAACACGTGGTCGCCCTGGAACGCCAGGTCGCTGTTGTACGACGATTCGGCGGCGAGGCCGCCGAACTTCGGCAGGTTGGCGATCTGGGTGAGGTTGGGGCTGCTGACGATCTCGTCAACGCCCGGGATCACGTTGGCGGCCGCGCTCGCCGGCGCCGCCGCAACGGTGCTGAACAGGAGCGCACCGGTGGCGGCCAGGCCGAGGAAGAGCCTGCGCCTTCCACGTGATGTTGGTTGGGACATGTAGGTACACCCTTCGTCGTGGGTGAATCGGGGGTAGCGGGACGATAACCTGGACCACCAGGAATTTTTGTGATTTGGACCACAGTAGACCCGACACCATGATCACGATTAGGCAACACCAGGAGCACGAACAACCGCAGGAACGACTAATGACGCCTTTTCCACGTCCCCAACCCCTGCTGTCATATCCGCAGGTCGCGTTACGATCCCGGCCAACCTCGGGTCCCACGGCGGGAGGCAAGTCGTGCTAGGCGTACGGATAAGCAAGGTTTTCCGCCAGTCGCGGGCGGTCGTGCTGATCGAACTGGCCGTGCTGGCGGTTCTGGTCAGCGTGGCCGCGGTGCTGCTCTGGTTGCCCGAGGACGACACGGAGCCGGCGGCGACGGCGAGCCCGACGCAAGCCATCGAGTTGCCCGGCCTGCCGGACTCCACCGCGCCGGTGTTGATGCCCGGCCGCCCCGGCGAAGAGGCACGGACGGCCCCGGCAAACGAGGTGTCGGCCCTGCCGCGCCAGCCGCACAACAACGCGGACATCCGCTTCGTCACCATGATGATCCCGCACCACGAGCAGGCCTTGGTGATGGCCCGACTGGTCCCCGACCGAGGTGAGAACGAGCAGCTCAAGCGCATCGCGGCGCGCATGCTGGCGGCCCAGGAGCCCGAAATCAAGTTCTTGGAGACCTGGCTGGCCGAGCGCGGTCTGGACCGCAACTCCGGCGGCGACCACCGGCACACGATGTCCGGCATGCAGTCGGCGGAGGCGCTGAACCGTCTCACCGCCGCTCGCGGCGCCGAGTTCGACCGGATGTTCGTCGCCATGATGACCGAACACCACGAGGGTGCGATCAAGATGGCTGACGAGGCGCTCGTGCTCGGCAGCGAGCCCCTCATCAACGAGATGGCCAGCAGCGTGATCGTGGAGCAGAACGTCGAGATCAACCGGATGCGCGCGGCCCTGGCGAGCGCCAGCTAGACGCGGTGAACGGACGCGGCAACGCCGGGCGTGCCGCGCACGCTCATCATCCGCGAGGCCATCGACGGCGCCAAGACCATGGGCTGACCAACAGAGCATGAGCACGGCGGCAGGCCGGAGTCCCCTCAGGGCGTCGGGCTTCAGCTGCCGGGCCTGAAGCCAGGGCTGGCATACTCGGCCGGGCCAGGTCGGGCCGAAAATGGTGGTGGAGTGCAGTTCCGGGTGCTGGGGCCACCGGAGGTGGTCCGGGACGGGCAGGTGGTGCCGCTCGGCGGGCCCAAGCAGCGAGCGTTGCTGGTGCTGCTGCTGCTTCGGCCGAACCGGTTCGTCGCCACCGACTGGCTAGTCGACGCCCTGTGGGACGGCCGACCGCCGCCCAGTGCCGATATCACCCTGCGCACGTACGTGGCGGGGCTGCGCCGGGCCGTGGAGCCGCACCGCTCGCCCCGCGAGGCGGCCCGCATCCTGCGTAGCCAGCCGAAGGGTTACCAGCTGCGGGTCGACCCCGACGACATCGACGCGATCCGGTTCCGGCGACTGGTGGAGCGGGCGGCCGACCGGCTGAGCGCCGGGGAACCGGCGGCCGCCGAACGCGACTACGCCGAAGCGCTGCGGCTCTGGCGGGGCGAGCCGATGACCGGGGTCGGCGAGTTGGCCGTGGTACGCCCCGAGGCGGCCCGGCTGACCGAGCTGAGACTGATCGCCGAGGAGGGACGGTTCACTGCGGCAGTCGCCGCCGGCCGGCACACAGCGGTTCTCGCCGAGCTGCGCCAGTTCGTGGCCGACCATCCGGTACGCGAAGCCGCCCGCGCCCAGTTGATGCTGGCGTTGTACCGGTCCGGCCGGCAGACCGAGGCGCTGGCCGCGTACGACGAGGGACGCCGGATCCTGGTCGACGAGTACGGCATCGATCCGGGCGTGCAGCTGCGTGAGTTGCACGCGCTGATCCTGGACCAGGCGGTCGCGCCGGTCGTGACCGATCCGCTCGTCCTGCCGGGACAGGCCGCTGCCGGTCCACACCTCGTGCCGGTGGTGCCGGGTGACCCGACGGGACCGCTGGTGGGTCGGGGTGCGGAGCTGACCCGGCTGGTGACGGCGCTGACCGCGGCGACCGGTGAGCACGGCCGCAGCGCCGTTCTGGTCGGCGAACCGGGCATCGGCAAGACCAGCCTGGCCGCGACGGTCAGCGCCGTCGCGCAGGCCGAGGGCGTGGCGGTGGTGTGGGGGCACTGTCCCGATCTCGGGCAGGCGCCACCGTTCTGGCTGTGGCGGCAGGTGGTGCGGGCCCTCACGGCCATGCCGCAGGTCGGGACCAGCGGATCGGTACGCGGGCTCGACGGGTTCGCCGTCGGGCCGGCACCCGACTCGCCGGGCGAGGCGACCCCCGATCCGGCGGCCCGGTTCCAGGCGTACGAGGCGGTGGCGGAACTGGTACGCGCGGCGGCCGAGCCGACCGGTCTGCTCGTCGTCCTGGACGACCTGCATGCCGCCGACCCGGACTCGTTGCTGCTGCTGCGGTTCCTCGTCCCGGCGCTGGCCGGCACCCGTGCCCTGGTCCTGGCCACGCTGCGGCCGTACGAACACGACGCGACGCTGGTGGCGACGGTGGCGGAACTGGCCCGCGGGCCGGGCTTCGGTCAACTGCGGCTGGCCGGGCTGCCCGCCGACGCGGTGGCCGATCTGGTGCGTCAGCGCACCGGCGCACCACCTTCCGAGCCGATGCTGGCGCGGCTGGTCAACCGGACCGGCGGCAACCCGTTCTTCATCACCGAACTACTGCGGGCCCCAGCCGATCCGGCCGGTACGGACCTGCCGCCGAGCATCCGGGACACCGTCCGGCTGCGCCTCGGCGGGCTGCCCGCACCGGCCCGCGACTGTCTGGCGCTGCTCGGCGTGGCCGGCAACGATCTGGACGCGACCACGATGGCCGAGGTCCTTCGGATGCCGGCGGAGACCGTCGCCGAGGCACTGAGCGCGGCCTACACCGCCGAGTTGGTGACCGAGGCCGATCCGGGCGGGGTGCGGTTCCGTCATCCGCTCTTCGCCGAGGTCGCCTACGCCGAGTTGACCCCGCCCCGGCGGGCCGTCCTGCACGCCCGGCTGGCCGACGCCTACGAGCGGTCCGGTGCCGTCGGCCCGGCCGAGTTGGCGCGCCACTACGGGCAGGCGGTCGGGCTCGGTCACGAGGCGGAGCATCTGAAGTGGTCGCTGGCCGCCGCCGACGACGCCACCCGGCGGTTCGCCTACGAGGACGCGCTCGGTCATCTGGGGCGGGCGGCACACCGGCTGGCCAGGGCCGCCGGTTCCACGGCGGCCCGCACCGAGCTCGACGTGCAGCTGCATCGGGCCGCGCTGCTCCAGATGACGGTGGGCGTCGGTGCCGACGCCGTCGACCAGGTCTGCGCCCGGGCCCGCGAACTACTCGGGCTGGTGGAACCACACACCGACGTGCGGCCGGCGTTGTGGGCCCTGGGTGAGCTGGCCGCCAATCAGGCCGATTTCGCCGGCTGCGTCGAGTTGGCCGAGCGGCTGGTCCGGGCCGACGCCGCCGACACCGACACCGACACCGACACCGACACCGACGGTATGGACCTGACCGTCGCGGCCGGCGAGTACCTGCTCGGTGTGGTCGACTATTTCACCGGGCGGCTGGGCGGGGCCGACGAACGGCTCACCGCCGCGATCGACCGGCTCCGGACACTGGACCCGCAGCTGCTCGGCCGGCAGGTGGGTCGCCTGCCGGTGCTGGCTGCCTACAACTTCCGGGCCCTGGCCAGGTCACTGCGCGGTGACCGGGTCGCCGCCCGACGGGACATCCGGGCCGCCGAACTGCTCGCGGAGCAGCTGGACGACCCGTACGGCCGGGCCAATGCCGCGTTGTTCGCGGCCTGGACGGGGCTTCAGGAGCGGGACGTGCCGACGGTGCGTGCCGCCGCCACCCGGTGCCAGGAGATCGGTGCGACGAACGGCATGCCGCACTTCGTGACCACCGGCGGCTTCTTCCTGGAGTGGGCCGCCGCCCGGGACGGCGCACCCGAGCGGCTGGCGGCGATGCGCGCCGCGGCGGAGGGCATCTACCGTCCCGGGCTGCGCGCCACCCGCACCGTCACCTTCAGCGCGATGGCCGAGGCGTACCTGGCTGCGGGTGACCGCGACACCGCGGCGGCGCTGGCGGAGGAGGGCCTGGTTGTGGTGGACCGGCTCGGTGAGACGGTGCTCGCCGCCGAACTGCACCGGGTGCGCGGTCTCGCCCGCGACGACCCGGCCGCCCTGGCGACCGGCGCCCGGCTCGCCGCCGACCAGGGCGCCGGCCTGCTACTCGCCCGATTCCCAGAGCCACTCACCGGCTGCTCCACAGCCGGTTCCTGATCTTCTCCACGCCATCTCCACGCGCCCTCCACACCCGGCTGTTGTGCTGACCACCGTCAGATCCGAGCCCGGGTACCCGGGCGGTCCTGTGGGAGGAACAGTCATGAAGCCCGCTCAGCCGGCAGCCGTAGAGGTCGACGTCGTGGTGGTCGGTTGCGGTCCGGTCGGCGCGTTGACCGCGAACCTGCTCGGCCTGCGCGGGGTGAGCACACTGGTCGTGGAGCGCAGCACGACGCCGCACGGTCAGCCCCGGGCGTTCTCCTGCGACGACGAGGCGTTGCGGATCTACCAACAGGTCGGCCTGGTCGACCGGATCGGCGACGACCTGCACCAGCCGACGCGGGCCGACTACGTCAACGCCGCCGGGCGTACCTTCGCCACCATCGACTTCTCGCAGGTCGACTTCGGATTCGGGCACGCGCCGCTGAACTTCTTCGACCAACCTCGACTGGAGCACGTCCTGCGGGGCGGGCTGGACCGGTTCGACCACGTCGAGCTGCGGCTGGGCACCGAACTGGTCAGCCTGTACCAGGACGACGACCGGGTGCACCTGGTGCTGCGCGACGTGGCCACCGGGCAGTCGTACCCGGTGCAGGCCCGGTACGTACTGGGTTGCGACGGGGCCCGCAGCACCACCCGCGCGGCCGTGCACATCCCGCTGGCCGGGGCGAGTTACGCCGAACCGTGGTTGGCCGTATCCGGTGACGTGCCGCCGGAGGCGATCCGCACGCCGCACACCACCTTCGTCTGCGACTGGCGGCGGCCGGCGTTCGTCTCCCCCGGTGCGCGGGGCAGCTACCGGGCCGAGTTCATGCTCCAGCCGGGCGAGACCGAGGCCGACATGACTCGCCCGGAACGCCTCGCCGAGTTGGTCGAGCCGTACGTCGATCCGGCGCGGTTCACCGTCACCCGGGCGGTGATCTACACGTTCCACCATCTCATCGCGCAGCGCTGGCGGGAGCGTCGGGTGTTCCTGTTGGGCGACGCCGCCCACCAGATGCCCCCGTTCCTCGGGCAGGGGCTGTGCAGCGGGCTACGAGACGCGGCGAACCTGACCTGGAAGCTCGCCCTGGTGCTCGACGGCGACGCCGACGCGGCACTGCTGGACACGTACGAGACCGAACGGCGCCCGCACACGGCGGCGATGGCGGACACCAGCGTCCGGCTCGGGCGGGTCTTCCTGGCCCGCAGCCGTCGCGCGGCCTGGCTGCGGGACACCGCGCTGCGGGCCGCGCAGACCGTGCCCCGGGTCCGCCGGTTCGTGCGGCGCTTCGAGTTCAAGCCGCTGCCGGCGTACGACTGTGGTCTGTTCGCCGGCGGGCGACGGTACGGTGCGGTGGGCACGATGTTCCCGCAGCCACGGGTCACCCTGCTCGGATCGACCACTCCGGTCCTGCTGGACGAGGTGCTTGGTGCCGGCTTCGCGCTGCTGGCCACCGCTGTGCCGGCCGAGGGGCCGGGATCGTCGGGGCTACCGGTGCGCACCGTCGTGGTGCATCCGGCCGGCACCGGATCGACGGCCCCGCCGTCCGCCGAGCCCGACGGTGCGCAGCTGCACGTCGTCGACGTCGACGGTGTGCTCATCTCCTGGCTGCGCCGGCACCGGAGCACGGCGGTGGTCCTGCGGCCGGACCGCTTCGTCTTCGCGCTCGGTTCCGTTGCGGACGATGCGCTGCTCCCCCGGCTCGCTGCGGCGCTCGGCGCACCCGAGTCGGTCGGCCAGTCCACGCCGATCTGAGCGTACGGCGAGGGCGCCGACGTCGGGTGGAACGATCGCCGCGACACCGTCCCTTTCGGACTTACCGCCGGTCAGCGGGCTGTGCGGGGGTGCCGCCGACGGGGTGACGAGGTCTAGCATGTGGATCATCAACCCTCACCCCTGGTTGACTTCGGCCAACAGCCGAGCGAAGGGACAACACACGTGCGACGAACCCCCCATCTAGCCCTGGTGGGCGTGGGTGTGACCGGTGCGCTGGTGCTCAGCGCCAGCCCGGTCGCCGCGAAACCCACGCCCTCCACCACCACTGGCATCGTGGTCAGTGACGGCATGACCCAGCCGGTCTTCTCGCTCGCCGACGCGATCGAGGAGCGGGTGTACGTCGAGACTCCGGTGGACACCGACGGCGACGGCCGCCGTGACCGGGTGGCCATCGACATCTCCCGTCCTCGGGAGACCGCCACCGAAGGCTTCAAGGTGCCGGTCATCTTCGAGCACAGCCCGTACCGCAAGGGCACCTGGGGCAGCGTGCCGTACCACAGCGTGCTGGTGGACGAGCTGCCGCAGAACGGGCTGACCCACCGGTCCGCGTCGCTGGCCGCCGACGTCGAGGTCCAGGGTGCGGTGACCAAGCCCAACCTGCCCGGCCAGCTGGACGACTACTACGTGCCGCGCGGGTACGCGGTGGTGCTCGGCCAGAGCGTCGGCACCGGCGACTCGGACGGCTGCTCGACCAGTGGCGACCAGGCCGAGACGCTCGGCACCAAGGCGGTCATCGACTGGCTCAACGGTCGGGCGAAGGGGTACGACGCCAGCGGCGCGCCGGTCACCGCCGGCTGGAGCACCGGCGCGGTCGGCATGACCGGCGCCTCCTACAACGGCACCCTGCCCAACCAGGTCGCCACCACCGGGGTCAAGGGTCTCAAGACCATCGTGCCGGTCGCGGCGATCAGCAGCTGGTACGACTACTACCGGGCCAACGGCCTGGTCGTCGCGCCTGGCGGCTACCAGGGTGAGGACGCCGACATCCTGGCCAAGTACACCGCCGGTCGGGCCCGCTCCGAGGGCCACTGCGCCGACGAGATGGCGAAGCTGACCGAGGAGCAGGACCGGGTCACCGGTGACTACTCGAAGTTCTGGGCCGACCGCGACTACCTCGACGCCAAGAAGGTCAAGGCGAGCGTCTTCGTGGTGCACGGCCTCAACGACTGGAACGTGCGTACCGAGCAGTTCGCCGGCTGGTGGGACGAGCTCACCAAGCACGACGTGCCGCGCAAGCTCTGGCTGCACCAGGGTGGACACAGCTCGCCGGGCAACACCGCCGCGGTGACCCTGCCCGACGGTCGGACGTGGACGTACAAGCAGACCGAGAACCGCTGGTTCGACTTCTGGCTGTGGAACGTGCCCAACGGCATCATGGACGAGCCCACCGCCGTGGTGCAGCGCGAGAACCGGGTCAACACCACGTACGCCAACTGGCCGGACCCGGCCACCCGTGAGGTCAAGCTGGCGCTCGGCGCGACCGACGCGACGAGCCCGGGCACGCTGATCGCCGGCAAGCGTCCCAAGGACGCCACCGTCGAGCAGAGCTTCGTCGACAACGGCCGGACCCTGTCGCCGAACGCGCTGGTCGCCGCGCCGGACGTGGCCAGCCCGAACCGGTTGGTCTACCGCACCCCGGAGCTGACCCAGGAGGTACGGATCTCCGGGCGCGCGGAGATGCGGCTGCGGATGGCGATCGAGAACAAGCCGGACGCGAACCTGACCGCGTACCTGGTCAACTACGGGCCGGCCGGCTCGACCGCCGCACCGACCGTGGTGACGCGCGGATGGCTGGACCCGCAGAACCGCAAGAGCGCGTCGCGCAGCGAGCCGCTGAAGCAGGGCAAGCTGTACGACCTGAAGTGGACCCTGGAGCCGAAGGACTACGTCTTCCCGGCGGGTCACCGGATCGGCGTGGTGATCTTCTCCACCGACCAGGCCTACACCCTGCTGCCGTTGGGCGGCACCGAGTTGCGGGTCGCGCCCAAGCACAGCGAGCTGCGCCTGCCGGTGGTCGGCGGAAAGAAGGCCCTCGCCTTCTGAGTTTCTGGCCCACCACGTACGACCCACGGGTCCGCCGCCGGTACACCGGTGGCGGACCCGCTCGTTCGCGCCGAGACCCCCACACATGATCACGCTTGTTGCCAAAGATTGGCAACAAGCTAGGCTGCTCGGCATGAGCCCCGAACCCCCTCCGTCGCAGAACTCCGGCCAGCACCAGGTGCCCGCACCGGCCCGGGCCGTACGACGGTCTTTGTTCCTGCACTCCGCACTCCATCGCCGACCGCAGGAGATGTTGCGGGGCATGCTGGAGCAGGTCGACGCCGACACACCACCCAACGGGCCGGACGGGCCGGTGGCCGTCCTGGAGCGGCGGATCGCCGCACTGCTCGGCAAGCAGGAGGCGCTGTTCTTCCCGTCCGGGACGATGGCGCAGCAGGTAGCCCTACGCATCCACGCCGACCGCCGGGGGCGCCGGGCGTTCGCCGCCCACCCGCAGGGCCACCTGGAGGTCTGGGAACATCGGGGGTACGCCGTCGTGCACGGGTTGCGTTGCCACCCGGTCGGCGACCGGCACCGCCTGATGCGCCTGGCCGACCTGGCCGCCGTCGGCGAGCCGCTGGCGGCGGTGGTCTGGGAACTTCCGCAGCGCGACATCGGCGGCCTGCTGCCGGAGTGGGACGACCTGGTCGCCCAGACCTCGGCGATGCGCGAACGCGGCGCGGCGATCCACCTCGACGGTGCGCGCCTGTGGGAGGCCCAGACGTACTACGCCCGACCGTTCGCGGAGATCGCCGGATTGTTCGACACCGCGTACGTCTCGCTCTACAAGGTGCTTCAGGGCACCGGCGGTGCGGTGCTCGCCGGGCCGCCCGACATCCTCGCGGAGGCCCGGATCTGGCGGCGCCGGCTCGGTGGCGACGTCTACGACGCCTGGCCGGTCGCGCTCGCCGCCCTGCACGGCCTGGACACCCACCTGCCCCGGCTGGCGGCCTACCGCGACCACGCGGTGGCGATCGCGGCGGCCATCACGGCCGACGGGGTGGCCCGGGTGGCGCCGAACCCGCCGCAGACGCCGCTGTTCCACGTGCACCTGCCCGTCGGCCCGGCCACCGCCGACTGGGCGGCCGAGGCCCTGCTCGCCGACACCGGGGTGGAGTTGTTCGGTCGCACCCGGTCGGCGCCGGACCCCGACCGGTGCTCGTTCGAGGTCACCATCGGGGAGAACGCCATGGCGTTCACCCCCGACGAGGTCGTCGCCCTCCTGCACCGACTGCTCGAATACGCGACCTGACGGTCAAGGATTCAGATCCGCAGGGTACGCAGGATGCGGGTCAGCTCGGCCCGGTCGGCGTCGTCGAGGTGCCCAAAGAAGCGGTCCGCCGCCGCCCGGCGGGCCGCGCGGATCTCGGTGCCGACCCGGTGGCCCTGCTCGGTGAGCGCGACCAGGGTGGCCCGCCGGTCGGCCGGGTCGGGGCGACGCCTGACGAGCCCACGTTGCTGAAGGTCGTCGATGACCTCGGTGGCCGAGCGGGGCGCGATGCGTAGGTGCTCGGCGATCGTGCCGGGGCGCGCCTCGCCGAGCCGCGCCAGCACGCCGAGCGCCCGGGACTGGCTGGGGGTGACCGCCCACGGCGCGAGGGCCTCCCGCGTCTGGCGGCGCAACCGCGAGGCCACCGCCCTGAAGATCTCCGCCAGGCTCTCGTCGTCGACGCTGCCGGTGGTGGGCTCGGTCACCGGAATACGGTAGCACAAGTTACGGTTGCAACCTCATAGAGAGGTAACCTCAACAGTATTCCCGACGGAAGGCGGTTCCCTTGGAACCCATCCCCAGCGGCCGCGATCGCGGCCACCGCACGCTCAGCGCCGCAGAGAAGGCGCAGGCCCGCGAGGTGTCGCTGCGCCGCATCGGCCGCCTGTTCACCCCCCACCGGTCCGCGCTGGCCGGCGTCACCGCGATCATCGTGGCCTCCTCGATCATCGCGATGGCCACCCCCTTCCTGCTGCGTACGGTGATCGACCGGGCCCTGCCGGAAGGCGACGTGACCCTCCTGGTCTGGCTGGTCCTCGGCATGGTCGCGGTGGCCGCCGTCACGGCCGTCCTCGGCGTCGTGCAGACCTGGATCTCCACCCGGGTCGGTCAACAGGTCATGCACCGGCTGCGCACCGACGTCTTCCGCCACCTCCAGCGGCAGTCACTGGGCTTCTTCACCCGAACCCGCACCGGGGAGGTGCAGTCCCGGATCACCAACGACATCGGTGGCATGCAGTCGGTGGTCACCTCCACCGCCACCGCCGTGGCGTCCAACCTCACCACCGTGGTCGCGACCGCGGTCGCCATGGTGGCGCTCTCCTGGCAGCTCTCCCTGGTCTCGCTGGTCGTACTGCCACCGGCGATCTGGCTGACCCGCCGGGTCGCCCGGATGCGGCGGGAGATCACCGCCCGACGCCAGCGTGAACTCGCCGACCTCAACGTCACCGTCGAGGAAGGGCTGTCGATCAGCGGGGTGCAGCTGGCCAAGACCCTCGGGACCGGGCCCGCCCTGATCGACCGGTTCACCGCCTCCTCCGCCCGGCTGGTCGACCTGGAACTGCGCAGCGAGCTGGCCGGCCGCTGGCGGATGGCCTCGATGAGCGTCATCTTCGCCGCCGTACCGGCCGTCATCTACCTCGCCGCCGGCCTGCCCGGCACCGCCGGCACGCTGAGCATCGGCACCCTGGTCGCCTTCACCGCCCTGCAGAGCGGTCTGTTCCGGCCGCTGACAGGGCTGCTCAACGTGGGTGTCTCGCTCGCCGCGTCGCTGGCGCTGTTCGCCCGGATCTTCGAATACCTGGACCTGCCGGTCGACGTGGCCGACCCCGCCGAACCGGTCCGCCTCGACCCCACCCGGGTACGCGGGCAGTTGCGCTTCGAGGACGTCACCTTCACCTACCCGGGCAACGACACCGCCGCGCTCGCCGGGATCACCCTCGACGTGCCCGCCGGGTCCAGCCTCGCCGTCGTCGGCGAGACCGGCTCCGGCAAGAGCACCCTCGCCGGGCTGATCAGCCGGCTGTACGACCCGACCGCGGGCCGGGTCACCATCGACGGAGTCGACCTGCGTGACCTGCGCCTGACCGAGCTGGCCGCGATCGTCGGCGTGGTCAGCCAGGAGACGTACCTGCTACACAGCACGGTCCGGGAGAATCTGCGCTACGCCCGGCCGGATGCGTCGGACACCGAGATCGAGCAGGCCGCCCGCGCCGCCCAGATCCACGACCTCATCACCGGCCTGCCCGACGGGTACGACACCATGGTCGGCTCGCGCGGCCACCGGTTCTCCGGCGGCGAGAAGCAGCGGCTGGCCATCGCTCGTACGCTGCTGCGTGACCCGCGCATCCTGGTCCTCGACGAGGCCACCAGTGCCCTGGACACCGAGACCGAACGGGCCGTCCAACGGGCGTTCGACGCGCTCGCCGAGGGGCGTACCACGATCACCATCGCCCACCGGCTCTCCACGGTCCGCGACGCCGATCAGATCGTGGTGCTCGACCACGGCCGGATCGCCGAGGCCGGCGACCACCACAGCCTGCTGAACCGCCAGGGCCGCTATGCCACCCTGGCCGCCTGAGCGGCCGGCCCCGACTGTCGGAGCTGGACGGTGAAGCGGTCCGACCGGCATTACGGTCCTTTCAGGGGCTGCCGGTGGGCGGGCGGGCTGGGATGATCGACGGGATGGCTGGATCACTCTTCGCAACCAGCGACCTACACGTCGCGTACGCCGAAAATCGACAGATCGTCGACCGGGTCGAACCGGAGTCCGTCGACGACTGGCTGATCGTCGCCGGTGACGTCGGCGAACGCTTCAGTGACGTCGAACGGACGTTACGCCTGCTGCGCAGCCGGTTCTCCCAGGTGATCTGGGCGCCCGGCAATCACGAGTTGTGGACTCACACAGCCGATCCGGTACGCCTGCGCGGCGAGCACCGTTACCGGGATCTGGTCCGGATGTGCCGGGACATCGGCGTGCTCACCCCCGAGGACGACTACGCCGTCTGGCGCGGGTCGGGCGGACCGGTGACGATCGCACCGCTCTTCCTGCTCTACGACTACACGTTCCGGCCGGCAGGCGCGGCCACCAAGGAGGAGGCGCTGCGGCAGGCGTACGACAAGGGCGTGGTCTGCACCGACGAGATGCTGCTGCACCCGGACCCCTATCCGGACCGGGAATCCTGGTGTCATGCCCGGGTGGCGCAGTCGCAACGCCGCCTCCAGGAGACGGACCCGCAACTGCCGACCGTGCTGATCAACCACTGGCCGTTGGTGCGCCAGCCCACCGAGGTGCTGTGGTATCCGGAGTTCGCGCAGTGGTGCGGGACGGTCCTCACCGCGGACTGGCACGTACGGTTCCGTGCCGCCGCGGTGGTCTACGGCCACCTGCACATCCCGCGGACGACCTACTACGACGGCGTACGGTTCGAGGAGGTCTCGCTCGGCTATCCCCGGGAGTGGAGCCGCCGGGGCGCAGCGCCGAACCCGCTCCGCCGGATCTTCGGGACGCACCCGTGATCGGCGGCCCGGCTGTCAGTAGCCGATCGTGCGATGCAGGCGAAGGAACGACTCGCTGAAGCCGAGTCTCGGCCAGGTGCGCGATGACAACAGGTTGGTCACCCGCCAGTCGGTGACCACGCAGTCGAAACCGCTGTCGACGGCCCATTCGACGACGGCCGTGCCGAGCGCCCGGCCGGCACCGGCCCCACGGGCCGGTGGGAAGACCGCGGCGTAGCCGAGGAACCCGGCGTTGTCCGGGCGGGCCGGGCCGAGGTGGCTGCTCGACTTCTCCAGCGCACACCCGATGGCGGAACCGATCACCTTGCCGTCGCGTACGGCGACGAAGGTGGCGTACTCCGGGTTGTCGATGTCGTCGGCCCAGTCGTCGAGGCTCTCCTCGACCGTGCCGACCCGACCGGCCGAGAAGGTCGGTGACAGCCCCTGGTGCACCGGTAGTTCGAGGTCGAGCCGGGCGAGTTCCGGGATGTCGGCCCGGGTGGCCCGGCGCACCGACAGGCCTTCCACCAAGGGCACCACCGCCGGCTTCGTCGCCGGTCGGACAGCGTGCGCGTGCTGCTGGCCGAAGCCCAGCCGGAACCAGGCCCGGACCAGATCCTCGTCGTACGCCGGCACCACGACATAGTGCGCGGTACGGCCCTCGTCGACCCAGCGGGTCGCGGCCGCCGCGTACAGGTCGCGCATCACCTCGGCGTCGGTGGCCGCCTGCCCGGCCGCTTCGACCCAGATGTTCGGCCCCCACAGCGGCGAGGGCTTCGGCGCGCCGAGCACGAACCCGACCGGTTCGCCGGCCCTGGTCGCGACCGCACCGGAGGCGTCAGGGGTCTCGAACGCGGCGGTCACCTCGGCGACGGCGGCCTCGATCGCCTCGAAGCGCGACGACAGCAGCGGCTGCGCGACCCGGTGCCGGCGGTGCCGCTGCGCCAGCAGCGCGCCGCAGGCAGTCAGGTCACTGGCCACGAACGGCCGGATCTTGATCGGGGACATGGACGGCAAGGTAGTCCGCAGGACCACGCCCGGCACCCGATTTTCCGCGCCCACCCGCCGACCTAGGGCGGATCGGGAGTACGGGTCGGTCCCGGTGAGGTGACTCACCCCGGGACACGCACCCTACCTACCGATAGGTAGGCTCGACCCATGACCTTCGACCCGATCGTGCACGTCGTCGAGCTGACCAAGATCTACGGAACCCGTACCGCCCTCGACGGCCTCACCCTGACCGTCACGCAGGGCAGCCGATTCGTCGTACTCGGGCACAACGGCGCGGGCAAGTCCACGCTGCTGGAGATCGTCGCGACGCTGCGCGTGCCGACCTCGGGCTCGGTGCGGGTCGCGGGCCTCGACACCGCCACGCAGGCGCGCGAGGCCGGGCGCCTGATCGGCCTCGCGCCGCAGTCGAACGCCCTGGACCCGCTCGCCTCCCCGGCGGAGGTGCTCGACTTCCAGGCAGTGGCCCTGGGGCTGGGGCGCCGTCAGCGCACGCGCCGCACCCGCGAACTTCTCGACCTGTTCGGCCTCGGCGAGCATCGCGCGTCCCGGGTGGCCAAGCTGTCCGGCGGCACCCGTCGCAAGCTGGACCTGGCCGTGGCGCTCGTCGCCGAGCCGGCGTTGGTGATCCTGGACGAGCCGACCACCGGCCTCGACCCGCTTGCGCGCATCGACTTCTGGGCCGAGCTGACCCGGCTCAACCAGGGCGGCACCACCCTGCTCATCTCGACCCAGGACCTGCACGAGGCGGACGTCCTCGCCACCGACATCGCGGTGCTGCGCGAGGGCACGGTCGTTGCTCAGGGCACCCCGGCAGCACTCAAACAACGTGTGGGTACGCGCACGCTGACCCTCGACCTGTCCAGCGACGTCGCCTCGAAGGCCCTCGTCTCGTCCTCCCGGGTCGGTTTCCGCGCCGACTCCGACCACGGCAACCGGGTACGCCTCGGCGTCTCCGACGACCCGGCGGCGTTGAGGAACGCCTTGGCCGAGATCAGTGGCGTGGCCGGCGAGATCACCGGACTCCACCTCGACGAGGCGTCACTCGACGACGTGTTCGTCGCCCTGGCCGCCCGCTGACCCGTCACTCACTTCCGCTGCCACCCGAAAGGCGTCCGATGACCCTCCCGCTGGCTGTTGCCGCGCCTCGCCGTTCCCCCGCTCCGGTCGTCCTCGCGGCCGTGCGGCGATCCACCCGAGCCGTGCTCCGCTCCCCCGCGCTGCTGATCGCGCCCGTCGCGCAGAGCCTGTTCTTCCTGCTCGTCTACGCCGGACAGCTCACCACCGTGGGCAGTTCCTACCTGGGCGGGACAAGCTTCATCACGTTTCTCCTGCCGCTGATCCTGCTCACCGGGGTCGCCACCGGCGCGGGTGCCGCAGGCACGCTCGTGCTGCGCGACATCACCAGTGGATACCTCGACCGCCTCCGCCTGGCCCACGGCAGCACGACCCCGTTCCTCGTCGGCCCGGTCGTCGCCGCGCTGATCGCGGTCATCCTGCAGATGGCGGTCACGGTCGTCGGCGCGGCGGTGATCGGCTACCGGCCGGCCAGCTGGCCCGGGGTGCTCGCGATGCTGATGCTGATGCTGATGCTGGGGCTCGGTGTCGCGCTGCTGAGCACCGCGCTCGCCATCCGGACGGTCTCGGCGTCCACCACCGGGCTGGTCACGCTCGCCGTGTTCGGCCTGTCCTTCTTCACCGGCGTCTTCGCGCCGGTGGACGACCTCGCGACCTGGATGCGGTTGATCGCCACGGTCAACCCGCTGACCTATATCGTCGAAACCGCCCGTCAGCTCGGCAGCGGCGACCCGCTCACCGCTGCCCCGATCGGCGTCGCGGCAACCGGCACCCTCGCTGTCGCCGGGATCGCCGCCTGTGCCCTGGCCCTGCGCACCGCGAGGAAGAACCGATGAGCCCCAGCGCCGACACCCGTGCCCAGATCATGGACGCCTTCGCCGAGCAACTCGCCGCGACCGGTTACCAGGGCATCTCCCTCGCCGCGGTGGGGCGTACCGTCGGCATCCAGAAGCCCTCCATCTACCACCACTTTCCGGGTGGCAAGGAGGACCTCTACATCGCGGTCGCCGAACGGTACATCCGAGACGTCGGTGGGCGGCTTTCCGCCGCCCTGGCCGACCATCGTGATTTCGAGCAACGGCTGCGCACGCTCGCCGCTGTGGTAGCCGAGCAGAAGGGTGAGTCGATCACCTTCGAGCAACGCATCTACGACGCGCTCCCGCTGGTCTCCGACGAAACCCGTGAGCATGTCTCGGCCAGCTACGTCGCGCTGCTGCTGGATCCTGTCACCGGGTTCTTCACCGAGGCGCGGGACGAGGGCGTCGTCGCCGGTGAACCGGCGTTCCTGATGAACGCGTTCCTGCACCTCGCCCGCGCCGCGGACCTCACCGACGACACCGGCCCCGCCCGGATCGTCGCGCTCTTCCTCGACGGCGCACGCCGGTGAGGCGGCGCCCGGCGCCCCTACCCCCTCGCGAGGCGCCGGGCGCGCCGGCTCAGCGGAAGGCGGAGTGACCGGTGAGCACCTGCCCGATGATCAGCTGGTGGACCTCGGAGGTGCCCTCGTAGGTCAGTACGGATTCGAGGTTCGCGGCATGCCGGATGATCGGGTAGTCGAGGGTGATGCCGGCCGCGCCGAGGATGGTTCGGCACTCCCGGGCGATGGCGATGGCCTCCCGGACGCTGTTGAGCTTGCCGAGGCTGACCTGCCGGTGGTCCAGGGTGCCGGCGTCCTTCGCCGCGCCGAGGTGCAGCGCCAGCAGCATGCCCTTGCCCAGTTCCAGGCTCATGTCGGCGAGCTTGAGCTGGGTGGCCTGGTATGCGGCGAGCGGCCGGTCGAAGATCTGCCGGCTGCGGGCGTACTCGACGGTGGTGTCCAGGCAGTCCTGGGCCGCACCGAGCGCCCCGAAGACGATGCCGAAGCGGGCCTCGTTGAGGCAGGACAGCGGCCCGGACAGGCCCGCCGCCTCCGGCAGCATGGCGTCGGCGGGCAGCCGGACGTCGTCGAGGACGAGTTCGGAGGTGACCGAGGCGCGCAGCGACTGCTTGCGGGTGATCTCCGGGGCGGTGAAGCCGGGTGTGCCGGCGGGCACCAGGAACCCTCGGACACCCTCGTCGGTACGGGCCCACACCACCGCGACGTCCGCGATCGAACCGTTGGTGATCCACATCTTGGTGCCGCTGAGCACCCAGTCGCTGCCGTCACGGCGAGCCCGGGTACGCATGCCCGACGGGTCCGAGCCGAAGTCCGGCTCGGTCAGCCCGAAGCAGCCGATCGCCGCACCGGCGGCCATCGGGGGCAGCCACTGCTGCTTCTGCTCCTCCGAGCCGAACCGCCAGATCGCGTACATGGCCAGCGACCCCTGCACGGAGACCAGGGAACGCAGGCCCGAGTCGCCGGCCTCCAACTCGAAGCACGCCAGCCCGTAGGCGGTGGCGGAGGTGCCGGCGCAGCCGTACCCCTGCAGGTGCATCCCGAGTACGCCGAGGTCACCGAGCTCACGGGCCAGTTCCCGGGCCGGCAGCTGACCGCTGTCGTACCAGGTCGCGATCTCCGGACGGACCCGCCGGTCGACGAACGCGCGCACGGCGGCCTGCAGCTGCCGGGTGTCGTCGTCGATCAGCGAGTCGATCCCGAAGTAGTCGAGGGTGGACGCGGGAACGGTCAGGGTCACGGTCGGCTTCCTTCCGGCGCGGTCAGGTGCGCGATCACGCCACGCGCCACGGCGACGGCCATGGCGTCGAGCGCGTCGTGGGTCATCGCCGCCATGTGCGGGGTGGCGAAGACCCGAGGATGGTGTAGCAGGGGGTCGGTGGGATCGGGTGGCTCGGGGTGGAAGACGTCGACGGAGTACCCGCCGAGCCGCCCCGAGTCCAGCGCCGCGAGGACGGCGGCGACGTCGACGACGCCGGCGCGGGCCGTGTTGACCAGCAGTGCGTCGGGACGCATCCGGTCCAGCGCGGCCCGGCCGATCAGCCCGGTCGTCCGTTCGGTCTGCGGCACGTGCAGGCTCACCACGTCGGCGACACCCAGCAGGTGGTCCAGGTCGACCAGGCGTACGCCCTCGGGTGGGGTGACCGCCGCGACGTCGTACCCGATCACGGTCATGCCGAGCCCCTGGGCGCGGGCGGCCACGCCCCGGCCGATCGCGCCGAGCCCGACCAGGCCGAGGGTGCGCCCGGCGAGCATGGTGCCGGTCAGTCCCGCCCGGACCACGGCCGACGGCAGTGACCGGCCGGCGGGGAAGGCGCCCTGGGCCAGCGAGGCGGCAGCCAGCGGCGCCCGCCGGGCCAGCGCGAGGGCGGCCAGGATGACGAACTCGGCGACCGACTCGGCGTTGGCGCCGGGGGTGTTGACCACCCTGACGCCCAGGCGCTCGGCGGCGGCCAGGTCGATGCCGTCGAGTCCGGCGCCGTGCCGGCCGACGACCTTCAGCCGGGGCGCGGCCTCCAGCATGGCGGCGGTGACCGGTGAGGAGCGCACCACCAGGGCGTCGGCGGTGGCCAGCGGGCCGGCCAGCGCCATCGGGTCGGTGGCGTGGGCGATGTGCACGTCACCGGCCGCGCGCAGCAGGTCCAGCCCGGCTGCCGCGATCGGTTCGGTGAGCAGGATCGTCGGTGTCATGGCCTTCACCAGCCCGTGTAGCAGGTCACCGGGACGGTGTAGAAGTCCCGTGCGTAGCCGCCCTGTTCCCGGGGGCCGTGGTTGGAGGCGCCGGTGCCGCCGAAGGGCAGGTGCAGCTCCGTGCCGGCGGTGGGCAGGTTGACCGTGAGGATGCCGGCCCGGGCGTCCCGCTTGAACCGCTCGGCCGAGGACAGCGAGGCCGTGACGATACCGGCGGAAAGCCCGTACGCGGTGTCGTTGGCGACCTCGATCGCCTCGTCCAGGTCGTCGACCCGGATCACGCAGGAGACCGGCCCGAAGATCTCCTCGCGGGCCACCCGCATGTCGTTGCGGGCGGCGGCGAGCAGGGTGGGGCGCATGAACTGCCCGTCACCGGGTCGGTGCGTCCCGCCGGCCACCGCCGTCGCCCCCTCGTCCAGGCCGATCCGGACGTACTCCAGGTTCTGCGCCAGTTGTTCCGGGCTGACCACCGGCCCGAGCTGGCTGTGCGGGTCGAGCGGGTCGCCGACCCGCAGCGCGTCGGCGGCCTCGGCCAGCGCCGCGACGAACCGGTCGTGGATGCCGGCCTGCACGACGAGTCGGCTGGAGGCGGTGCACCGCTGCCCGGTGCTGAAGAAGCTGCCGTCGAGGGCGCAGCGGACGGCGACGTCGAGGTCGGCGTCGTCGAGCACGATGAGCGGGTTCTTGCCGCCCATCTCCAACTGGAACCGCTTGTTGCCGTGGTCAATGCAGCGGCGGGCCACGTGCGCGCCGGTGGTGGTGCTGCCGGTGAAGGAGATGCCGTCGACACCGGGTGCGGTGAGCAGCTCCTCGCCGACGGTCCGCCCCGGCCCCATGACCAGGTTGAACACTCCGGCAGGCGCGCCGGCGTCGACGATGATCCGGGCGAGTTCACCGGCCGAGGCGGTGACCAGCTCGGCCGGTTTGAGCACGACCGTGTTGCCGTACGCGAGGGCAGGCGCGACCTTCCATGCCGGGATGGCCAGCGGATAGTTCCACGGGGTGATGATCCCGACCACGCCCAGCGGGCGGCGGCGTACCTCGGCGTGCACGTCGTCGCGGGTGGACAGGTACACCTCGCCGGCCGGTTGCAGCAGTTGGTGGGCGTAGTAGCGGAACGTCTGGCCGGCGCGGGTCACCTCACCCCGGGCCTCGCCGAGCAGCTTGCCCTCCTCCCGCGCGAGCAGTACGGCAAGGTCGTCGATCCGGGCCAGGATGGCCTGACCGATCCGGTCCAGCAGGGCGATCCGCTCGCCGACGGGTTGGCGGGCCCACCCGGGCGCGGCGGCGCGGGCGGCACCGATCGCCGCCCAGACCGTGTCCGGGTCGGCCTGGGCGTACTCGCTGACGATCTCGTCGGGTCGGGCCGGGTTGGTGTTGGCCTGGCGGGGGCCGTCGACCCACTCACCGCCGACGAGGTTGAGGTGCCGGGGCGGATGCATCGTCACTCAGCACCCGCCCCGGTGGCGACCGGTTGGTCCTGGGGGCCGGAGTTCTCCGGGAAGTGGCAGGCCACCTGGTGACCGTCCGGCGTCGCGGTCAGCTGCGGCTGCTGGGTCGCGCAGATCTCCTGCGCCTTCCAGCAGCGGGTGCGGAACCGGCAACCACTGGGTGGGCTCAGTGGACTGGGTACGTCCCCGGTCAGGATGCGCCGTTTGCGTTCCACCTCGACCAGCGGGTCGGGGATCGGCACCGCCGACAGCAGCGCCTGGGTGTACGGGTGCCGGGGCTGGGTGTAGAGATCCTCGCACTCGCCGACCTCGACGACGGTGCCGAGGTACATCACCGCGATGCGGTCGCAGAGGTGCCGGACCACCGCCAGGTCGTGGGCGATGAACATCATGGTCAGCCCCAGTTCCTCCTGGAGCTGCTCAAGCAGGTTGACGATCTGCGCCTGGACCGAGACGTCGAGGGCGGAGACGGGCTCGTCGGCGACGATGAACTCGGGATTGCTGACCAGTGCGCGGGCGATGCCGACCCGCTGGCGCTGGCCGCCGGAGAACTCGTGCGGGTAACGCTCGTGCCACTGCGGGCTGAGTCCGACCAGTTGCATGGTCTCCAACGCCTTGGCCCGACGCCCGGCGGCGGGAAGGTCGGAGTGGACCAGCAGCGGTTCCTCGATCAGTTCGCCGATGCTCATGCGGGGATTCAGCGAGGCGTACGGGTCCTGGAAGACCATCTGCATCCGTCGCCGCATGGCTCGCATCGGGGACCGACTCAGCGTGGTCAGCTCGGTGCCGTCGAAGGTCACCGTGCCGGCGCTGGGCCGCAGCAGTTGGAGGATCGCCCGCCCGGTGGTCGACTTGCCGCAGCCGGACTCACCGACCACGCCGAGGATCTCGCCGCGCCGGATGTCCAGGTTGACGCCGGAGACGGCGCGCAGTCGACCGGCCCGCAGCGCGCCGCGCACCGGCACCTTGAAGTCGACGGCCAGGTCGCGTACCCGCACCAGGGTGGTGTCCGACCCGGCGACGGGTGTGGTGGGCGTGGCGATTGCGGTCTCGCTCATCGGCTCTCCTGTGTGACGGGGATGGCGTGCCGGTCCCGGGTGGAGAGCCATCCACCCTGCTCGGCGGGGCGCATGCCCCAGCATCGGGTCAACTGGCCCCGAGTCGGGGTCTCGTGCACCGTGGTCAGCGGGGGTGGGCTCTCCTGGCACAGCTCGCGGGCGTGTGCGCAGCGGGGGGCGAAGCGGCAGCCGGGCGGCATCTCCGACAGCTCGGGCGGGCGTCCGGCGATCGGGCGCAGCCGGCCGCCTCGGGCCAGGTCCAGTCGGGGCACCGAGCCCAGCAGTCCCCAGGTGTAGGGCATCTGCGGGCGGTGGAACAGGTCGACCGTCTCGGCCCGCTCGACGATCTGGCCGGCGTACATCACGTTGACCCGTTCGGCCATCCCGGCGACGACGCCGAGGTCGTGGGTGATGAGCAGGACCGCGGTGCGGGTCTGCCGGGCCAGGTCGCGCAGCAGATCCAGGATCTGTGCCTGGATGGTGACGTCGAGGGCGGTGGTGATCTCGTCGGCCAGGATCAGGCGGGGTTCGCAGGAGAGCGCCATCGCGATCATGACGCGCTGCCGCATGCCGCCGGAGAGCTGGTGAGGGTACGAACTCAGCCGCGTCTCGGCGGCCGGGATGCGGACCAGCTCCAACAGCTCGACGGCGCGCGAGCGCGCGGCCCGACGGCTCAGCCCGAGGTGCAACTGAAGAGACTCGGTCATCTGCCGGCCCACGGTCAGCACCGGGTTCAGCGACGTCATCGGGTCCTGGAAGATCATCGCGATGCCCTTGCCGCGTACGGCACGGAGCTCACGTGGTCGCAGGCGCAGCAGATCCTGGCCCTCGAACATCACCTGTCCACCGGTGACCTGCCCGGCCGGCGGCACGATGAGGCCCATGATGGACTGCGCGGTCGCGGACTTGCCGCAGCCGGACTCCCCCACCAGCGCCACCATCTCACCCGCGTCGACGGTGAAGGAGACACCGTCCACAGCGGTCACCGAACCACGGGCAGCGCGGAACTCGGTCCGCAGGTCCCGCACCTCCAACAAGGCCATCGAACCTCCTGGGATAGTTCTCCCGATCGCCGTCATTCGTCAACCAGGAGTGTTGCACAGACGATGTTCGTCGTCTAGGCTCCCAACAGCGACGAATTCCGTCATCACATCAGTTGGAGCGAGATGGCATCCAAAAGCTCGATCGAGAAAGATCGCAGCATCATCCGCGAACTGGTCCAGGACCCGAGGCAGACAAATGTCGCATTGGCGGCGAAGGTCGGCCTCTCCGAGGGATCGGTGCGGCGCCGGCTGGACCGGCTGATCACCGAGGGACAGGTGCACTTCGCGGTAATCCCCAGCGCCGCCTTCATGGGCCGCCCGGTGCACACACTCTTCGAGATCCAGAGCGCTCCGGGCACCACCGAGCAACTCATCGACAAGCTCGTGGCCATGCCGGAGATCGCGTACGTCTACCACGTGACCGGGCAGTTCAACATCATCGCCGTCGGCTACTTCTCGTCCAGCAACGCCATGCGCACCTTCTGGACAGAACAGCTCGGCCGCCTCGACGGGCTGATGGAAAGCCGGTCGGTCATGGTGCTGCGAGTCGCCAAGCGTGCCCACGAGTGGGCGCGCGACATCGCCGCCTCCGACGAGGAAGCCACATCGGACTCAGGACCGGAACCGGCCACAGCCGGTCCCGAGTCCTGACGGAGCAGGGAGCCTAGCCCGTGCTGCGCATCACGCTCACCCGGCTACTGTCGGTCATACCGGTCCTGTTCGGAATCTCGGTGATCTCGTTCCTGGTCATCCGCATGATTCCCGGCGACGTCATCAGTTCGATCATGGGTCAGGATTTCGGCGACCCCGTGGTCGAGGCGGAGATGCGCCGCTACTTCGGGCTTGACATGCCCGTCTACGAGCAGTTCCTGCGCTGGCTCGGCGCCCTGCTTCAGGGGGACCTGGGCACCTCGATGCGGACCGGGCAGCCGGTCCTTGAGGAGATCTGGCAGCGCTTCCCGTCGACCCTGCTGTTGGCGGTCTCGGCGCTGGTGGTCTCGATTCTCATCTCGATCCCGCTCGGGGTGCTCAGTGCCACCAAACGCAACGGGCTGCTCGACGCGGGCACCCGGATCGGCTCACTGATCGGCCTGTCCCTGCCGAACTTCTGGCTGGGCATCCTGCTGGTGTACGTCTTCTCGGTGTCCCTGGGCTGGTTGCCGTCCCAGGGTTCTGGCGATGGCGAGGGCTTCCTGGCCAGCCTGAAGTACCTCGTCCTGCCTGCGGTCACCCTCGGCGCCAGCCTGGCCGCGATCAGCATGCGGATGACCCGCTCCTCCATGCTGGAGGTCCTCAACCAGGACTACGTCCGCACCGCCCGAGCCAAGGGGCTCTCCGAGCGCCTCGTCGTCGCCCGGCACGCGCTGCGCAACTCGCTGATCCCGGTGGTGACCGTGCTCGGCATCCAGGCCGGCGCCCTGCTCGGCGGCACCGTCATCGTCGAGCAGGTCTTCGCCTGGCCGGGCCTGGGCACGATGGTCATCCGCGGCATCAGCCAGCGCGACTACCCGGTCGTCCAGGGCACCCTGCTCTTCCTGGCCTTCTTCTACGTCGTGGTCAACCTCCTCGTCGACCTCATCTACACCTACCTGGATCCGAGGCTGCGCAGTGGTCACTGAAGTCACCCCCGCCCGCCGCGCCCAGACCACCGGCAAGGCAGACCGTCGCAGTGTCCAACTGCTCCGGCTGATCACCCGTGACCGGGTCGGCGCGATCGGACTCGTCATCGTCGTGCTGATGACCGCTGCCGCAGTCCTCGCCCCGGTCATCGCGCCGTACGACCCGACCGCGATGTCGAACCAACGCCTCGCCCCACCCGGAGGCGACTTCCTGCTCGGCGCCGACGAGGCCGGGCGGGACCTGCTCAGTCGGGCACTCTACGGCGCGCGTACCTCACTGACGGTCAGCCTGGTCGTCGTACTCTGCGCCGGAGCGATCGGCGTGGTGCTGGGGTTGCTCGCCGGCTTCTACCGGGGCGTACTCGACGCGATCATCACCCCGGCCACCGACATCATGTTCTCCTTCCCCACCCTGCTGCTGGCCCTCGCGGTGGTGGCCGCCCGCGGACCCGGCACGGAGAACCTCATCCTGGCCCTGATCATCGTCTTCATCCCGAGCTTCGCCCGGATCGTGCGGGGCACCGCCATGTCGGTACGCCGGGAGCCGTACGTGGAGTCGGGCCAGGCGGTCGGGCTGAGCAACACCCGGCTCATCTTCAAGTACATCCTGCCCAACTCGGTGGCCCCGATCGCGGTGCAGTTCACCACGAGCCTCGCCTACGCGATCCTGATCGAGGCGTCGCTGGGCTACCTCGGTCTCGGCGTCCAGCCGCCGCAGGCCTCCTGGGGTTCGATGCTCTCCTCCGGCAAGGCGTTCATGGAGATGTCGATCTGGCCGTCGGTGGTCCCCGGAGTCTGCATCATGATCACCGTTCTCGGCTTCAACCTGCTCGGTGACACCCTCCGCGACATCCTGGACCCGCGCCTGCGCGGACGCTCCGGCCGCTGAGCCCACCGGCGGTTCGGGTGGTCGCCCCTACCGGCCACCCGAACCGCCGGTTCACCCGTACCGAACCCGGTTCGCCGACCCGCGAGGAGCACCCTTGGAAACCATCGACGAGCATCTGATCCGCCAGCTCACCGAGTGGTCCACGGGTCAGTCGACACCCGAGGAGACCTCCCCGGAGGTCGACGTCGATCCCGGACTGCTGCTGGCCTACCTGGACGCCCAGGTGCAGAGCCGGCACCTCGACCTCGCACTGCGCTGGTTGCAGTCGCAGCGCGAGGGCTTCTACACGATCGGCTCCAGCGGACACGAGAGCAACGCCGCCGTCGCACTGGCCCTGCGGCCCACCGATCCCGCTCTGCTGCACTATCGCTCCGGGGGCTTCTACGCCGCCCGCGCCGGCCAGGTGCCGGGCAGCAGCCCGATCACCGACGTACTGCACTCGGCGGCGGCCTCCCGCCAGGACCCGATCTCCGGCGGCCGGCACAAGGTCTTCGGCCACCGAGGGCTCAGCATCATCCCGCAGACCTCGACCATCGCCTCACACCTGCCCCGGGCGGTGGGCATGGCCTTCGCCCTCGGCCGGGGCGGCACGAGCACCGGCCACCCGGACGACGCGCTGGTGGTGTGCAGCTTCGGCGACGCCTCGGCCAACCACTCCACCGCCGCCGGTGCGTTCAACGCCGCCGGCTGGTGCGCCCACCAGGGCCTTGCGCTGCCGCTGCTGTTCGTCTGCGAGGACAACGGCATCGGCATCAGCACCCGTTCACCGCAGGGCTGGATCCAGCGGATGCTGTCCGCCCTGCCCGGTATCGACTACGCCTGCGCCGACGGCACCGACCCGGCGGGTCTCCTGGCCACGGCCGCCGAGGTGGCGCACCGGGTACGCACCGGCCGCCGTCCGGCCGTGCTGCACCTGCGCACCGTACGCTTCATGGGGCACGCCGGCTCCGATGCCGAGCTGGCGTACCGGACGCGTTCGGAGATCCTCGCCGACTACGCCCGCGACCCGATCCTGGCCACCGCGGCGGTGCTGGCCCGGCGCGGCGTGCTGAGCCCGGCCGAGACCCTCGCCCGTTACGAGGACGCCCGCAAACTCGTGATGGACCAGGCCCGGATGTTGTGCGGCCAGGTGGCCCGGCTGGACAGCCCGGCGGCGGTGACCGCGCCGCTGACCACCCGCCGGGTGGCCGAGGTCGCCGCGGCGGCGCAGCGCGGCGGCGCCGGACGGGAGCGGGTGTTCGGTGGCAAGCTGCCGGAACAGCGCGGCCCGCTCACCCTGGCCCAGTCCATCAACGCGGCGCTGCACGACGCGCTGCTGACCTGGCCACAGGCACAGGTCTTCGGCGAGGACGTGGCCCGCAAGGGCGGCGTCTACGGCGTCACCCGAGGGCTGCGCCGCACGTTCGGGGCCGCCCGGGTCTTCGACACGTTGCTCGACGAGCAGACCATCCTCGGGGTGGCGCTCGGCGGAGCGCTGGCCGGTACCCTGCCGATCCCGGAGATTCAGTACCTGGCGTACCTGCACAACGCCGAGGACCAGTTGCGTGGGGAGGCCGCGTCGTTGCGGTTCTTCTCCGCCGGGCAGTACCAGAACGGCATGGTGGTACGCATCGCCGGCCTGGCCTACCAGAAGGGCTTCGGCGGCCACTTCCACAACGACAACTCAGTGGCCGTACTGCGCGACATTCCCGGTCTGGCCCTGGCGGTCGCCGCACACCCGGCCACCGCACCGGCCCTGCTGCGCCAGTGTCTCGCGCTGGCCGAACAGGAGGGCCGGGTCTGCGTATTCCTCGAACCGATCGCCCTCTACCACCAACGTGACCTGCACGTCGACGGCGACGGCGGCTGGCTGGCGGAGTACCCGGCACCGTCGGACTGGGCCGCGACCGAGACCCCGCTGGGCGAGGTGCGCACCGTCCGCGAGGGCTCGGACCTGGCGATGGTCACCTTCGGCAACGGTGTCGCGATGAGCATGCGGGTCGCCGGCGCCCTGGCACGCGAGGGCGTCCGGACCCGCGTCGTCGACCTGCAGTGGCTGGCACCGATGCCGGCGGCGAGCCTGCTCGCCGCGCTCGACGGGATCAGCCGGGTGCTGGTGGTCGACGAGACCCGCGACAGCGGCGGGGTCTCCGAGGCGGTGGTGACCGCGCTGGTCGACGCCGGTCACCCCGGTCGGATCGCCCGGGTCACCAGCGTCGACAGTTACGTACCGCTGGGCCCGGCGGCCGACCAGGTGCTGCTGAGCGACGCCGACGTCCTCGCCGCAGCCCGCACCCTGCTCGGCTGACCGCCGCCGCCGCGGAGCTACCCGCTTCACCGGCCCCGACCGGGCCTGCCTGTCCTGGGCAGCCCCGGTCGGGGCCGGTTTGTCGTGACCGTCAGCGGTGCCGGTGGTGGCACCCACGGCACCGCCCAACACGTCGACGGCCCGCGCGTTGCCACGCGCGGGCCGTCGAGTGCCGGGATCAGTAGCCGAGATCCGGCTGGCGTTTCGTGCCGATCAGCTGCTCTCCGGCGAGGTACCGGTCGAAGTTGGCGCAGAAGTCGGCGTAGAGCCGTTGCAGGTTGCCCGATCCCCGGAACGATGTGTGCGGGGTGAGCACCGTGCGCGGCAGGTCCCACAGCCGGCTGTCAGCCGGCAGCGGCTCCTGCTCGAACACGTCGAGCACGGCACCACCGATCACCCCGCCCCGCATGGCGTCGACCAGGGCGTCCTCGACGATCAGCGCGCCCCGGCCCACGTTGACCAGGACCGCGCTGTCCTTCATGGCCGCGAAGTGCGCGGCGTCGAAGAAGTACTGGTTCTCGCTGGTCAGTGGCATGGCCAGGACCACCGAGTCGGCCTCGGGCAGCAGCGCGAGGTGCTCGGCGAACGGCACCACCCGGGTGAACCCCTCGGCCGGGGCGCCGGTCCGGTTGACCCCGATCACGGTGGCGCCCAGCGCCTCGGCCCGCCAGGCCACCTCGCGTCCGATCGCGCCGGTGCCGAAGACCAGCATGGTGCTGCCGATGACGTCCTGGCCCATCACCCGGATCCACTCGTGGCGCTGCTGCGCCGCGGCCAGTTCCGGAAACGCCCGGGCGTGCAGCAGCACCGCGCCGATGACGTACTCGGCGATCGGCACGTTGTACGAGTTCGGGGACCGGGTGTAGATCAGCCCCTCGTCGAGCCGGCGATGCCAGGCCTCACCGCCCACCCAGTCGAACCCGGCCGCGGTGATCTGGACCCAGCGGAGCTGGTGGCACTTGCTCAGCAGCGCGTCGAAGAGGTCCTCGTTCATCGCGCTGCGCAGGACCACCTCGGCGTCGAGGTACTCCTCGCGGATCGGCTCGTCGTCGGCGACCGCCGTGAACCGGCAGTGCGGGTACCGCTGCCGCAACTGTGGCAGCAACCCGGCCAGGTTCGGGGTGATCAGGACGTGCGGGCCGAGACCGTCGACGGTCACGACGATTCCTTCGCCTGCGCCGCCCGCCTGGTGTACGTCAACCCACCCTTGGCCCAGTTGTCGTGGGAGACCTCGTAGAGCAGGACGTGGGTGTTCTCCCGGGGGGAGCCGTACTTGACCAGCACGTCGGTCAGCTCGGCGATGATCGCGTCCTTGGTTTCCTGGTCACGCGGGCTGATCTCAGCACGGATGATCGCCATGGTTGTCAGTTCTCCTTGCTAGCCGTGGCCCCGGCGAAGTCCGGGTTGCGGGAGTACTCGGCCTGCACCGCCAGGTAGGCGAAGCCGTACCGGGCGTTGGTGTTCAGCACCTCGTCGAAGACCTTGCGAGCGGCGTCGATGTCGCCGTTGTAGTAGTACCAGTTGCCCAGGCCGTAGCCCTGGGTGACGGTACGCAGCGCGTTGCCGTCACACATCGCCCACAGCTCGTCCGGGGTGATCTGACCGGTGTAGAGCTGCATCCGGCCCTCGTACCCGACCAGGTGGTCCTCCTCGATCAGTTCGATCTTGCGGAACCGGTCGAGCACCTGCTCGGCCTCGTCCGGGCGGCCGAGCCGGCGCAGCGCCATGTACTGCCAGTCCTGCGAGGCCACCGTGCCCTCCTGGTGCCGCGAACAGCGCTCGGCCTCGCGGAAGCTGGGCAGGCACCCCTCGAAGTCACCGCTCAGGTACTGGGCGACGCCGAGGTGGTACCAGACGGAGGTGTGCAGGGTGGTCATGTAGCGGTCGAGCACCTGCGGGTTCTGCGCCGCCATGGTGTCGGTGAGGTGCTGCGGGCGTACGTCCTCGGGGCGGCCGAGGATCAGGCTGACGACGTCCTTCTCCACCTCGACCTGGTACATCTCGTACTCGTCCTCGACGTCGCCGAGCTGGTCCGCCGCGGCGCGCAGATCCTCGATGGCGCCGGCGTAGTCACCGAGGGAGATCCGCCGGTGCCCCCGGAAGCGCAGCAGGCGCGCGCTGCCAGGCTCCTGCTCCAGCGCCTCGGTGAGCAGCGCCACCGCCTCGGTGGGCTTGTTGAGATAGCCCTTCAGCCGAGCCGCGATGATGTAACGGTCGGTCAGTGGTACGGAGGTCATGGACTTGCCTTTCGTTACAGCCGGTGGTGGCGGGGGCAGCCGGGTCGGCCACCCCCGCCACGTCGCGTCAACGGTCGAGCCAGAGGTTCTTGTAGAACCGGTAGGTCGGGGTGGGGTCGCCCCGGTAGCCCATGACGTCCTTCTGCACAACGTCGAAGTCGGCGTTGAGGAAGGTCATGGCGACCGGTCCGCGCTCGGCGAGGATCTTCTCGGCCTGCTGGTACAGCTTGGCGCGCTTGTCCTGGTCCAGCTCCGAGCGGGCCTGCACGACGAGGCTCTCGTACTCCGGGTCGCTCCAGTTGCCGTAGTTGAGCCCACCGCCGGCGAGGAAGCTGGCGCTGAAGCGCTCGTCCGGGTCGTAGGTGAGACCGAAGCCGGACTGGTACATGTCGAACTCGCCCGACTTGGTCTTGGTGTCGGCGATGGTCGCCTCGACCGACTCGATCGTCACCTTGATGCCGATCTTGGCGAGCTGCTGCTGCTCCACCTCGGCCGAGCGCACCTGGAACGCCGAGGTGGCGATCACCATGAGTTTGGCCTCGAAGCCGTTGGGGTGGCCGGCCTCGGCCAGCAGCGCCTTCGCCTTCTCAATGTCCGGCTTGCCGTACACCGGCTCGGTCAGCGCGCCGAACCGGTCCGGCGGCAGGTAGCCCGCGTTGAGCGCGGTGCCGAAGCCGGAGTTCGCCACGTTGAGGATCTCCTGCCGGTCCAGGGCCAGGTAGATCGCCTGCCGGACCCGCACGTCGTCGTACGGGGCCTTGGCGGTGTTCAGCCGCAGGTGCAGCGAGAGCGAGCCGGACCCGCCGTACCACTTGAGCGCCTCGTCGCGCTTGAGCGCGTCGATGAACTCGGGCGCGGGCCGCCAGAGGAAGTCGACGGTGCCGCTACGCACCGCGGCGGCGCGGGCGTTGTCATCGGGGTTGAAGGTGAAGTCGATCCCGTCGAGGTACGGGACACCCTGTTCCCAGTACTTGTCGTGCTTGTCGAGCTTGATCGCCTGCCCGGTGACCCGCGACGCCAGCTTGAACGGGCCGCTGCCACCGTCGACGCTGCTGTTGAGGCCACCCTCGGCCTCGACCACCTCCTGGTCCACGATGGACGAGGCGGCGGTGGACAGCAGAGTCAGGATCGCCGCGTTCGGCGCGGCCAGGGTCATCTCGACGGTGTGCTCGTCGAGCGCCTTCACCTCGGAGATTCCCTCGTAGCTACGGGCCCGGGGAGCCCGGGTCGCCGGGTCCTGGATCCGCTCGATCGAGTACTTGACGTCGGCCGCGGTCACCTTGCGCCCGCTGTGGAAGTACGCGTTGTCCCGCAGCTTGAACGTCAGCTTCGTGCCGTCGGGGCTCTGCTCCCAGGACTCCGCGATCGCCGGCTTGATCTCGCCGCGGTACGACTGCACCAGCGACTCGTAGATCTGCTCGTTGATGACGAAGGCCGAGGTCTCCGACATCTTGTGCGGGTCCAGTTCGTTGGCGTCCAGCCGGATCATGATGCTGAGCCGGCCACCGGCCTTGGGGGTACCAGTCGGCTGCGACTCGTCCTCCAACCGGACGTTGCTGGTCAGGCCGTCGGAGCCGGTGGTCCCGTTATTGGTGGACGGAGGTTCACCGCCACCAGAGCAGCCGGCTGCGAGCGCCGCCACGACGCCCACCGCCAGCACCCTGGTCAGAATTCGGGTTTTCATGGTTCTCCTTGCGTGTAACGATGCGGCGCTTACCGATTGCCCGGCTTCCATGCCTCGCCAAAGACCCGAAGCCAGTTGCCGCCGAGGATCTTGGTCACCTCTTCCGGCGAGAAGCCGCCGGCGAGAAGCGCCTCGGTCAAGTTGGGGAACTTCGAGGCGTCGTCCATGCCGATCGCCCGACGCTCGTCCCACTTCCAGTCGCCGAGCAGACTCTTGAACTCACTGGCCTTCATCTGCTCGGCCCGCATCGCCTCGGTGAGCGTCTCGTCGTAGTCGGTGGCGATGGCGACGTGGTCGACGCCGGCCACCTCCACCACGTGCGCGACGTGCTCCACGAAGCGAGCCAGATCAGGACGCCGGGACGGGGCGTCCGGGTAGTAGAGGAATCCGGACAGGGTGGTGATGCCGATGACGCCGCCCTGCTCGGCGAGGCGACGCAGGTATCCGTCCGACTTGGCCCGGATGTGCGGCGACAGCACGTCGCAGAACGAGTGGCTGACCACGACCGGTTTGCTGGAGGCGTCCATCGCGTCCAGGCCGGTGCGCTCACCGCAGTGCGAGACGTCGACCAGGATGCCCAGCTCGTCCATGGCCTGGACGAAGGTGCGTCCCCGGTGGGTCAGTCCCGGGTCGACCCGCTCCCCGCAGCCGGCGCCCAGCAGGTTCTGCCGCTGGTAGGTCAGTTGCAGGATGCGGACACCCAGGTCGTAGAAGGCCCCGAGCAGGTCGAGGTCGACGCCGATCATCTCGGTGTCCTGCGGACCGAAGATGACCGCTTCCTTGCCCTCCGCCTTGGCCCGCTCGATGTCGGCCACGCTCAGCGCGAGCAGCACGTCGTCGGAGTGCTCGTCGATCCACCGGCGGCAGCGGTTCACCTCCCGCAGGGCGGTGGCCGTGTCCACGTACGGCGTGGTGACCGTGTGGTTGACAGCCGTGACGCCGCCACGCCGGATCCGGTCGAGGTGGGCGTCGCTGAGCTCGATCACCGTGCTGCCGTCCACCACGGTTGCGGCGGCGTGCAGCTCGGTTGCCGAGCCGGTGGCTTCGGCGGCGGAAGTGTTCACGTCATCTCCAGGATCCGGATGCAGAAGATGGAGCGACTCTACGAGGAACACCGTTTCATGTCCATAGAGCTGAAGAAACTCGTCGTATATTGATTCCAGAACGACGAAATTCGTCGTTTCAGCACTCTGAACATGCCCACGTAGATCAACTTTGAAGACCGCGACATCAAGCCGCTGAGCAGCGGATACGCAAAGAACGTCAATGGGCGGCCCGCTTGCGTCGCGAGCGGGCCACTGCTGCGGCGGTCACCCGACGGGCAGATGTCGGTACGCCGTCGACGAGTTCCCGTCCGGCGGGCCGGCATCGCCCGCGGTGGGTCAGTCCAGGATGCCCTCGTGCAGGGCGCGCAGCACCGCGTTCGTCCGGTCCCGGGCGCCGAGCTTGGTCAGGATCGTGGAGACGTGGTTCTTGACGGTGCCCTCGGCGAGAAACAGCGCACCGGCGATCTCGCGGTTGCTGTAGCCATGCGCGACCAGTCGCAGCACCTCCCGCTCACGCTCGGTGAGGCTCTGGACGGTGGGCGCGTTCGGGCCGGCCGGCGAGGGACCGGAGCGGATCGCCCGGAGCATCCGATCGGTGATCGACGGGGCGATGAGCGTGCCGCCCTCGGCGAGTGTGTGGATCGCCCTTGTGAGCTGTGCCAGCGTCACGTCCTTGAGCAGGTAGCCGCGCGCCCCCGCGCGGAGCGCTCCCAGCACCAGCGCGTCGTCGTCGAAGGTGGTCAGCACCAGCACCGGGATGTCGATGTCGGCGGCCCGGAGCTGTTCGATCGTCCAGATCCCGTCGAAGCGGGGCATCCGCAGGTCGAGCAGGATCACGTCGGGTGTGGTCCGCTCGATCACGGCGAGGGCGGCCCGACCGTCGGCGGCCTCGCCGACGACATCGACCTCGGCGACCTCCAGCAGCCCACGGATGCCCTGTCGAACGAGGGTCTGGTCGTCGACGACCACCACACGGATCATGACGCCGGCACCCGCGCGGTCACCCGGAACCCCGCCGCTGAATCGACGACCAGGTCGCCGCCGAGGGCCTCGAATCGTTCCCGCAGGCCACGCAGCCCGTTGCCGAACGTCGGGTTCCGCGCGCCGCGCCCGTCGTCGCGGGCGTCGAGCACGGTCATGGTGTCGTCACCGGTGACCGAGATCCGCAACTCGTACGCCCCGGCGTGCCGGATGGTGTTGGTGATGATCTCCTGCGCCGCACGGACGAACGCCGCGCCGCGCTCCTCGTCCACCCGCACGTCGGCCGACACGTCGATCGACACGTAGAGTCCAGGCAGGTCGCGCGCCATCCGGCGGAGCGCCTGTTCGAGATCGACGGTCTCCGTCCTCAGCTGTCCGACGGTGGCCCGGACGTCGCCGAGCAGTTCCCGGGCCACCCGGTCGGCCCGCTCCACATGCCCCCGCGCCGCGGCGCCGTCCAGGTGCCGGGCGGTCTCCAGCTCCAGGGTCAGCACGGTCAACTGGTGGCCGATCAGGTCGTGCAGCTCTCGGGAGATCCGCAGGCGTTCCTCGGTCCGGGCCGACTCCTCCAGCCGCAACCCGGCGGCTTTCAACTCGACGTGCGCCGCGGCGAGTTCGCGACGCATCCGCTGCTCCCGCAGCAGGGTCATCGAGCTGAGCAGCGAGGCCACCTGGATGAGCAGGTAGAAGCCCACGGTCAGGGTCAGCTCCGCCAGGGTGCGGGTGACCGGCACCGCGACGAGAATGATCACTGCTGTGTTCAGACCGACGACGGCCAAGCCGGCGTAGAAGGGCACCACGTAGACGCTCACCGCGGCGGTGAGCACCAGCAGCACCGGCAGGAGGCCCAGGGGACGCGCGGTGAGCACCAGTGCCCAGGAGGCGACGACGGCCACGCCGTACGCCATGTGGCGCCACCGGCCGGGCTCGGGTGCGGCGGTCGCGGTGAGCAGTGCCACCAGCAACACGACGAACAGGGTGATCCACCAGCCCCGCCCGATCAGCAGCTCGACAGCACCGAACAGACCTGGGACAGCGACGGCGACCGCCACCACGAGCATCGCGAGACCAGACCACTCATCGGTGCCGACCCGTCGCATGTCCCCACCCTAGGTGGGGTTCGTCCCGGTTACCGGTGCCGGAAGTCATGGTCGCGGGTGATGACTTCCGGCACAGGAATCGTCGTGGCGGCGCTCGTAGCGTCGGGGCATGACCAGTTCCGAGCCGGCGATCCTCGCCGAACACCTCACCAAGAGCTACCGCCACGTCCAAGCGGTCGCCGAGGTGAGCCTGCGGGTCGAGTCCGGCGAGACGATGGGCATTCTCGGCACCAACGGTGCGGGCAAGACGACGACAGTCGAGATGATCGCCGGGCTACGGGTCCCCGACCGGGGGCGGGTACGCGTGCTCGGCCTCGACCCCCGCCGCGACCGCGCCCGACTGCGGCAGGTGCTCGGTGTCCAACTTCAGGACGCCTACCTGCACCATGCGCTGCGCGTCAGCGAGTTGGTCGAGCTGTACCGCAGCTTCTACCCCGGCCCCCGCCCGGCCGACGAACTGTTGGACATGGTCGATCTGACCGCACAACGCCGGACCATCTTCGAGAAGCTCTCCGGTGGGCAGAAACAGCGACTCTCGATCGCCCTCGCGCTCGTCGGGCGGCCGCGTGTCGCGATCCTCGACGAGCTGACCACCGGCCTGGACCCGACGGCCCGGCGACGCATGTGGAGCACCATCGAGCAGCTCAAGTCCGAGGACGTCACCGTCCTGCTGGTCAGCCACGCGATGGAGGAGGTCGAACGGCTCTGCGACCGGGTCGCCGTCCTCGACGCCGGCCGGGTCGTCGCGGTGGACACGCCCGCCGGTCTGCGTACCCGGGCCGGCACGGACACCCTCGACGACGCGTTCGTCACGTTGACCGGCAAGGACCTGGAGGAGGCAGCATGACCACCGCGAGCATGCCGTACCGGCCCGGGGTGCGAGCCCTGCTCGTCCTCGTCGGCTGCGAGGCCAAGATGGTCGTACGGGACACCGCAGGGCTGGTCGTCCCGCTGGGCCTGCCGCTGCTGATCCTGCTGACCAGCGCCGGTTCGGCGAGCAACCAGGTCGTCGCCAACGGGCGTACGGCGTTGGAGGTCTTCGTCCTCCCGCTGGTGGTCACCATGGTCGTGGCGATGATCGGCATCATCAACATGCCGAGTTTCCTGGCCTATTACCGGCGTTCGGGCATCCTACGGCGGCTGGCGGTCACCCCGGTCTCGCCCGCTCTGGTGCTGGCCGCCCAGGCGATCGTGAGCGTCGTGCAGACGATCGTCGGCATCACGGTCGCCGCCGGGGTGGCGCTGCTGGCGTTCGGTGCCCGACCGCCGGCCGACGTCGCCGTGGCGCTCGGCATGGTGGCACTCACGATGGCGGCGATGTACGCCATCGGCATGCTGGTCGCGGCGGTCGCACCGACACCGAACTCGGCCGTGGCCATCGGGTTGGTCGCGTTCTTCCTCCTCGGCGCCCTCGGCGGCATGTTCGGCGGCCGGGACGCGTTGCCCGATCCGCTCGCCGAACTCGGTGGCTGGCTGCCCTTCGGCGCCGCCGTGGAGGCCATCTCGTCCGCCTCGACCGGCTCCGCCATCGACGCAGCACACCTGCTCGGTCTCGGCGCTACAGTCCTCGTCGGCACCCTGGTCGCCGGTCTGCTGTTCCGCTGGGAATGACCCCGACGACGTGTCGTCCGACAGTGCAGACCGGCCGCTTGCCGGCGTTGCTGCACGTCGTGCGGGCCGGCTGTTCAGGCGTCCGACCGACGGGCCGCGCTCTGCCCAGGACGCGGAGTACCGAAGTGGCTGGCCAGGACCACCAGCAGTTCGAAGCGGACGGCCGGGTCGTCGAGATCGGTGCCGTACCGGTCGCGGAGGCGTTTGAGGCGGTAGCTGACGGTCTGCGGGTGGACGAACAGTTCGGCGGAGATGTCGGCGCGCGAACCCCAGTGCCGCAGCCAGGCGTGCAGGGTTACCAGCAGGTTGTCCCGTTGCGCCGGGCGCAGGTCGTGCAGCGGGGCCAGCCTGCGGTCGGTCAGCACGGCCAGTGCGCCGGGTTCGCCGCGCAGGGTCAGCGACACGAGGTGCTCGTCGACGAAGACCGGCCCCGGGTCCGGGCCGACCAGCCCGGCGGCCTGTTCGGCGAGGCGTACCGCCGCGGGGACCTGCGACCAGGTCAGCGCCGGGGCGACCACCGCCCACCGACCGGCCAGCGCCGTGGTCAGGGCGGCGCGGGTCGTCCGGGGGCCGGCGTGCAGCAACAACACCGCGTCCCGGCCGCGCTCGACGACCAGGCCGTCCGTACCGAACCGGAACCGCGCGTCGCGGGCCTGCTCAAACGGCAGCAGTACGGGCACCACGGTGCTCAGGTCCGGCCAGCCGATCCGCGCGGCGGCGGCCTCGACGGCGCTCGGCATGCCGTCGCCGCGCAGCAGCAGTTCGGCGAGTTGCCGACGGCGGTCGTCCTGGCCGGCCTGCTCGCGGACCTGGAGGGCGTACCCGTCGGTGCTGGCGGCGGCCAGTTCGGCGACGTAGGCGCTGACCGCGTCGGAGAGGTCGATCAGTTCCTCGGTGTCGACCGGGCGTAGCCGGGCCAGGGACTGCGACGCGGTGCGCAGCAGGAGCCGGGCCGCCATCCGCAGCGCGGCGAGCAACGCCTCCGGGCCACGGTCCTCGCGTGCCTCGGCGGCGCCGAGCGCGACGAAGACCTCCCGGAAGCGGGGTGGCAGCGCCGGTTCGTCGGTGCCGACCAGGTCGAGGAAGCGGTCGAGGGCGACCTGGACGGCGGTGTGCACGTCGCGGGTGAACTTGTCGTCGGCGATGGCCGCGAAGGCGGGGGTGGCCTCGGTGACCGCGACCGCGACGGCGGGCACCGTGGCGGGCAGGTGCGGGCGCATGGCGGTGGCCAGGTCGGCGGGCAGGCGCTGCCAGGGGGTGGCGGACAAGGGCGCGCTCATCCGGCCGATTTTGTCACGGCAGGACAATTTCGGGCCGGATTCTCGCTGCCGAACGGACGGTGTCTCGGCCAGGCGGACCGGGCGAGGATGGAGCCGCCGCACGCCCTGCCGCTGTGCGACGGCAACGGTCAGGAGTCGACGGAGGAGAAGCGCCGTGCAGCATCGCCTGTCCCGCCAGCACGTGGTCGACATGTGCCGCACCATGCTCGCCCGTGGCTACCTCAAGGCGACCGAGGGCAACGTGTCGGTGCGGGTGCCCGGCCACCGGCTGTACGCGGTGACGCCGAGCAACTACGACTACGACCGGATGCGGGTCGAGGACATCTGCATCGTCGACTTCGACGGCAAGCACGTGCCCGACGACTCCGGAGTCGACCTCAAGCCGTCCATCGAGTGCGGAATGCACGCCAACATCTACCGGGAACGCCCGGACGTCAACGCGATCGTGCACACCCACCAGCCGTACGCCTCGGCCCTGGCCTTTCTGCGCAAGCCGATCCCGGCGCTCACCGACGAGCAGGTGCGGTTTCTCGGCCGCGAGGTGGCCATCATCGACTACGCCCCGTCGGGCACCTCGTTCCTGGCCCGCAACGTGCAGAAGAAGGTGGCCGGCGGGGACAACGCGTTCATTCTCGCCAACCACGGGGTGGTAGCGGTGGGCACCGACCCGGACCGGGCGGTGTTCAACATGGCGCTGCTGGAGAAGGTCTCCATCGCGTACCTGCTGGCGTTGACCAGCGAGGCGGGCAAGGTCTTCACCATCCCGACGGCGATCCGGGAGATCGCCTTCGGCAAGCTGCGCGCCGACGAGAAGCGCATCGCCGCGCAGATCACCGAGGCGGTCGAGCCGCTGCGGGTGCCGGCCGACGAGCAACTGCCCAGCGCCGACGCGACGGCCGCCGGCATCACCACCGCCGAGCCGGTCGAGGCCGACAGCGCAGCGGCGGGCGCCGCGACGCCGGCTGCCGAGTCGGCTCGGCTCGGGTACGCGATCAGCGAGTATCCCGACGTCGACGACGTGATGCGGCGGCTCAAGGCGTTGACCGCCCAGCCGATACGCGGGCTGCGCCACGACGCACTGCTCGACGTGTTGAACTACTTCGACACCAGGTGCCGGGCCAGTAAGGAGATCACCGACCGGGCCAAGCGGCGCATCCCCGGCGGGGTGCAGCACAACCTGGCCTTCAACTACCCGTTCCCCCTCGCGATCGAGAAGGCCGAGGGGGCGTACCTGGTCGACCGGGACGGCAACACCTACATCGACTTCCTCCAGGCCGGCGGGCCGACGATCCTGGGCAGCAACTACGGCCCGGTCAACGAACGCGTCGCCGAGGTGGTCCGCGACTGCGGGCCGGTGACCGGCCTGTTCCACGAGTACGAACTCAAACTCGCCGAGATCATCCACCGGTTCATGCCGCACATCCAGATGTACCGCTCCCTCGGTTCCGGCACCGAGGCGGTGATGGCGGCGGTACGCGGCGCGCGTGCCTTCACCGGCAAGAAGATGGTGATCAAGGTCGGCGGGGCGTACCACGGCTGGTCCGACACGATGGTCTACGGGCTGCGGGTGCCCGGCACGTACCGGATGAACGCCAAGGGCATCCCGTTCGGCGCCACCGCCCGCACCCGGGAGGCGTTCCCGCACGACCTCGGGCAGCTCAAACGCAAGCTGATCGAGAACCGGCTGCGCGGCGGCACGGCGGCGGTGGTGGTCGAACCGGTCGGCCCGGAGTCCGGCACCCGGCCGGCACCTCGGGACTTCAACGCGAAGGTCCGCGAGTTGTGCGACGAGTTCGGCGCGCTGCTGATCTTCGACGAGGTGGTCACCGGGTTCCGGCTCGGCCTGGGCGGCGCGGCCGGCTACTTCGGGGTCACCCCGGATCTGACCGTGCTGGGCAAGGCCGTTTCCGGCGGCTACCCGATGGCCGGTGGGGTCGGTGGTCGCGCGGACGTGATGGCGGTCTTCGGTTCCGGGCTCGACGGTAAGAGCGGGGCACACATCCAGGTCGGCGGAACCCTGTCGGCCAACCCGCTGTCCTGCGCGGCGGGTTACTTCGCCATCGAGGAGATGGCCCGGACCGGAGCGCCGGTGATCGCCGGGCGGGCCGGCGATCGGCTGACCCGGGGCCTGCAACGGCTGATCGACTCGTACGGGCTGCCGTACGTCGCGTACAACCAGGGTTCGATCGTGCACCTGGAGTGCAGCGGCGTGATGCTGCTGGACATGCGCAACCCGGTGAAGTTGCTCAAGGAGAACAAGGCCCGTAAGCGGCTGATGGAGCAGATGGGTGCGGCGTACACCGCACACGGCATCATCACCCTGGCCGGGTCCCGGATGTACACCTCGATGGCCGACACCGACACCGTCATCGACGACGCCCTGGCCCGCTTCGATCAGGTCTTCGCGCTGGTCGAGGGGGTCTGAGCCGGTGGCCGCCACCCCACCGCAGATCCTCGCGATCGACCTGGGCACCTCGGCGTTGAAGGCCGCCCTGGTCGCCGCCGACGGCACCGTCACCGGCTGGGCCGAGCGGCCCGTCCCGCTGCGGGTGCTGCCCGGAGGCGGCGCCGAGCAGGATCCGGCGACCTGGTGGGCGGCGCTCGGCGCGGTCGCCGCCGAGTTGGGTCACACCCACCCCGACCAGATGCGAGCGGTGACCGCCGTCTGCGCCTCCACCCAGGGCGAGGGCACCATCGCCGTGGACGCCGCCGGAGCACCACTGACCCCGTGCATCTCCTGGCTGGACATGCGCGGCGCACCTCACCTGCGTCGGCAGTTCGGCGGCTTCCCCGCGTACCAGGGGATGTCGGTACGCCGCATCGCGCGGTGGCTGCGGCTCACCGGCGGGATGCCCTCGCCGACCGGCAAGGACCCGGCCGCCCACATGCTGTTCGTCCGCGACGAACTACCCCAGGTGTACGCCCGCACCGCCGCGTTCCTCAACGTGCTCGACTGGATCAACCTGAAGCTCACCGGGCGGACGGTGGCCACCGTCGACTCGATCCTCACCTCGTGGGTGACCGACAACCGGCGCCCCGGCGACATCCGCTACTCCCCCGCCCTGGTCGCCGACTGCGGCATCGACGCCGACAAGTTGCCGCCGATCGTCGCCTGCACCGACGTGCTCGGCCCGCTGGCCCCGGCCGCCGCCGCGCACCTGGGGCTGCCCGAGTCGGTTCAGGTGGTCGCCGGGGCGATCGACAACAGCGCGGCGGCCATCGGCGCCGGCACCATCGGTGACAACGAACCGCATCTGTACGTCGGCACCTCTTCGTGGATCGCGGCGCACGTACCCCGGAAGAAGACCGATGTGGCCGCCGGCATCGCCTCGGTGCCCTGCGCCATCGGTGACCGTTACCTGATGACCGCCCTACAGGCCACCGCCGGAGCCAACCTGACCTGGCTGCGGGACAAGATCGTCGAGTACGACGACCCACTGCTCGGTGCCGGTCGCGTCAGCCGCGACGAGGGCACGATCTTCGACGCTTTCGACACGATCATCCCGACCGTGCCGCCGGGCGCCAACGGCGTGCTGTACACCCCGTGGCTGTACGGCGAACGCGCGCCCGTGGACGATGCGAACCTGCGGGCCGGTTTCCTCAACATCTCGCTGGACACCAACCGGTCGGACCTGCTGCGGGCCGTCTTCGAGGGAGTCGCGTTCAACACCCGCTGGCTCACCGGCGCGGTGGACCGGTTCCTGGGCGCGCCGGTCACCTCGATGGCCATCACCGGTGGCGGGGCGCTGTCCGACTCGTGGTGCCAGATCTTCGCCGACGTGCTAAGGGTGGAGATCCGTCGCGACGCCCGGCCGCTGGCGGTCAACGCCCGGGGCGCGGGCTGGATCGGTGCGGTCGGCACCGGGCTGCTCGACTTCGCCGACATTCCCGACCTGATGCGCACCGATCGGATCTTCACCCCGACGCCGGAGCACCGGGCGACCTACGACGAGATCTTCGCCGTCTACCGGGACCTGCACAAGCGGCTGGCCCCGGTGTACCGCCGGCTGCACCGTACCCGCTGACGCGGACCGGTGGGCGCCGCACGTCTCCCATCGAGTGGGATGATCAGCCCGACCAGTCGGCCCCGGAAGTTTCGGTATCCATCGATGATGGCGTTTCCCTGTCAACGATGCGAGGCTAGGACGCCGACGCTGGCCATCGACAGGAGGGTACGTGGAGACGATACGCCGGAAGTTTCTCGGCACCGCTCCCGCCGACGACCAGCAGCCGCCCCCTGACCAGGAGGAATCGGCACCGGAGTCCGATGCCGGTCAAGGAGGTCCGGCCGGTGCCCGCCGGACGGCGTCACGGCTGCTGCGTCACGAGTGGACCTTGGCGTCGTTGGCCGGTCTGGTGTTGGCCGTCGTCCTCACCTGGCCGACCTTGAGGCATCCGTGGACGACCATCCCCGGCGACATCGGGGATCCCACATTGCAGGCATGGCAGGTCGCCTGGGCCGGGCACGCCCTGATCACCGACCCACTTGCGCTCTGGCACTCCAATGCGTTGTTCCCGGAGGCATACACCTACGCCTACACCGACACCCTGCTCGGGTACGCGCCCGCCGGCATGCTCGGCGGCAGCATGGAAGCGGCCGTGTTCCGCTACAACCTGCTCTACGTCTTCGCCCACGCACTCGCCTTCGTCGGGGCGTACGCCCTGGTGCGTCAGCTGGGTGGCATCCGGACGGCGGCGGCGGTCGCCGGCATCGCCTGGGCCTTCGCGCCGTGGCGGCTCGCGCACAGCGGCCACCTGAACATCCTCTCCACCGGCGGCATCGCGTTGTGCCTGGCGATGCTGGCTCGTGGTCACGGCTGGTCGCTGCGGGAGGGGCACCGGCCGGCGCTGCACCGCCCGGGCTGGATCGTGGCCGGCTGGCTGGTCGCCACCTGGCAGGTGTGTCTCGGCCTCGCGATCGGCCTACCACTGATCTACATCCTGGCCGGCGCGGTGCTGGTGGTGTCGGCGGCGGTCGGTTGGCGCCGGTGGCGCAGCGGTCGGTGGGTCCTGGGTCGCCGGATGGTGCTGGCCAACCTGTTCGGTGGCGTCGTCTTCGGTGCGGTGTGCATCTGGCTGGGGACCACGTTCCTGCGGGTGGTGGAGCTGTATCCGCAGGCTCGCCGGGATCTGTCCTGGACGGAGATGTTCTCCCCGCCCCTGCGGGGTTATTTCATCGCTCCGGCGGACTCCTGGCTGTGGGGGGACTACTTCGAGCCCGCTCGGGCGCAGTTGACCTGGCCGCCGGAGATGACCCTGCTGCCCGGCATCACGTTGATCATGCTGGGGGTGGCCGGGCTGAGCTACTCGGTGTTCCGCCTCCGGCACCGCCTGCTGCTCGGGCTCGGTGTGCTGGTCAGCGGTGCACTCGGGCTGGGCAGCAACCTCATCGGTGACGGCGATCCGGGATACATGACGTTGTCGCGCCTGCTGCCCGGCTGGGACGCGCTGCGAACCCCCGGCCGGCTCATGGTGTGGACGAGCCTGCTGCTCGCCATTCTCGCCGCCGGCGCGATCACGGAGTTCGGGCGGCAACTGCCCACCATGCGGTGGCCGCGAGTGGTCGGGCGGATCGTGCTCCTGGTGCCGCTGCTGCTGGTCCTGGTCGAAGGCGTCAACCGGACCCCGCACCCGGTCGCGCCACCGGCGCCGACGGCGATCCGGTCGGCCCCCGAACCGTTACTGGTCCTGCCCGCCGAAGGCATCTCCGAATTCCACGTCATGCTCTGGTCCACCGACGGGTTCCCCCGGGTCGCCAACGGTTTCGCCAACTTCGTGCCGCCCCACCAACAGCAGATCCGCACGGTGAGCATGACCTTCCCCGATGCCAACAGCATCGCCTATCTGCGGCAGGTCGGCATCCGGTCGGTGGTCGTGCTGCCGGATCGGCTCTTCGGCACCCCCTGGGACGGCGTCACCACCCGACCGTTGGACGGTCTCGGCATCACCCGCGAGGAGGTCGACGGCGCGTTCGTCTACCACCTCGGCTGAGACGGACGGGCCGGCGGCGGCCGTGCAGGCGGGCCGCGGTGGCGCCACGCGGCGGCAGCACCTACTCCCGGGTCGCGCCCATCGGCTCGCGGACCAGGGCACCGTCGATGTAGCAGTAGCGCCAGTGCTCGCCGGGCTCCAACGACCGGATCAACGGGTGGCCGGTCTGCCGGTAGTGCTGCTCGGCGTGGCTGTTGACCGAGTCGCTGCAACAGCCCACCGCTCCGCAGGTCAGGCACATCCGCAACTGCACCCAGTCGTCGCCGGACTCCACGCACTGCGGGCACGCCTCGGCGTCGGACTCGGTGATGTTGATCCGGTCCAGGTGGGTGCAGGCGGTGCTGATGGTCTCTTCCCGCACGTACCGCCAACTGCCGTGCAGCAGCCGGTCGGGGATGATCCGCGCCAGGTAGCGGGAGTTGGCCGCGAGCAGCGGGCTTGCCACGGCCAGCACCAGCACGTACAGGGCGATGAACGGGCCGAGGCGGGCGTCCAGGCCGGCGGCGAGCGCGAGAGTGGCCAGGATCAGGGAGAACTCGCCACGGCCCAGCACGGTCAGGCCCACGTTTGCCGCGCCACGTTGGTTGAGCCCGAACAACCGACCGGCGATCAGACCGGCGAGCACATTGGTCACCACGGTCAGCAGGACGGCCAGCAGCACCGGCAGGGCCACCGAGCCGATCGCGCTGACGTTGATGCTGAGCCCGAACGCCACGAAGAACACCGCCGCGAAGACGTCACGCAGCGGCAGGACCAGCCGTTCCACCCGTTCCCGGATGGGAGTACGGGCCACCACCAGACCGATCATCAGGGCACCGATCGCGTCGGAGACGCCGATCTCGGCCGAGATGCCGGCCACCAGCACCACCAGCCCGACCATCAGGATGGCCAGCAGCTCGTCCTCGTTGCTGTCAATGATCTTGCCGACCAGCCGGGCACCGTACCGGGCCACGGCGAAGAGCGCCACCAGGTACGCGAAGCTGAGCCCGATGCGCAGCGCCAGTTCCCCCGCCGACCCGGCGCCCGACAACAGCGGCGACAGCAGCGCCAGGTACAGCGCGAGGAACAGGTCCTCGATCACGATGATGCCGAGAATGACCGGGGTTTCCGCGTTGGCCAACCGACGTAGCTCGATGAGCAGCTTGGTGGCGATGGCCGACGAGGAGATGCCCAACGCCCCGGCTATCACGAACGCCTCGTAGCCGCCCCAGCCGAGCGCGAACCCGAAGATCAGACCGGCGCCGATGTTGAGACCGATGTACGCGCCGGCCGCCACGAACAGTCGCTTGCCGCTGCCGAGCACCTGCTCCACTGGAAACTCGACGCCGAGATGGAACAGCAGCAGGACCAGGCCCAGCGAGGCGAGCAGACCCAGATCCTCGGGATGGGGAACCAGCACCGGGCCCGGGGTACCCGGGCCGAGCAGGATGCCGGCGAGCATGAAGAACGGCACCGTGGGCAGGTTGATCCGGCGACCGAAGCGGGCCAGCAGGCCCGCGATCAGCACAAGGGCACCGAAGCCCACGAGGTCGGCGTGCACGGTGAGGACTCCCGGGTGGACTCGACGGGCAGGGGCGGGGCGACGCGGGCCGTCGAGGTCACACCCGGGCCCGCGGCAGGACCGACTAGTCGGAGAAGTACGTGCCGGTCAGCAGCGCGCCCACCTTGCGGGCCTGCTCCTCCGACATCTCGATCACCGCCACCGGATCGTCCGCGCCGGCGGCGAAGACGTACAGGTCCCGGGCACCGTCACGGCGTACGACGATCGAGATCCGTTGGGTTTTGCTGCCCAGGTCGACGTCGTAGCGTTTACCGATGCCCGGCAGTTCCTGCACGTAGATGCCTTTACCCATGACCTCTCCCGCCGCCGCTGCGCGATCTCCTGCGCAATCGTACGAGCCCGACCGGCCGCCACAACTCAGGCAGGGTGGCTGAAAGTCACGACATCAACCGGAACGTTGCGTCGTTACGGCCCTGCGTGTCGGTGATCGGATCGAGGCGCAGCTGGTAGTCGTAGTGCCGGATGTACCGGTCGGGGTAGTTGTACGACTGGAACGACGACCAGCCGCTGTTGCCCAGCCCGGCGACCTGCCGGAAGGTGGCGTCGGCGGCGAAGACCGAACTGCCGTCATTGGCCGCCAGCACGAAGTCGAAGCCGTAGTGCCGCAGGTAGTAGCCGGGATAGTTGACCGACTCGAACGACACGTACCCGACGTTGTTGGCCAGGCCCGGCACCACCCGGAACTGGGCGTCCTGGCCGGGGTTGACGTTCGCGTCGATGCGTACGTCGTAGTTGGCGTGCCGTACGTAGCGATCCTGATGGGTGTACGCCTGGATCCGGTGCACCGGGGCGTTGCTGGGCCAGCGGGCGAGCACCCGGCTCTCCTCGGCGGCGGTCAGGTTGAGAATCGAGCCGTGCCGCTTACGGCTGGCCCCCATGTTGTAGTCGGACCTGGTCCGGAAGTTGTGCACGCTGCCCAGGTTCGTCGAGGTGATGGGCAGGTAGCCCCGGCCGGTGGCGTACTGGTCGAGATACAACGCCCACTCGTCGCGGCCGTTGAACTGCATCCACATCGGCCCCTCGACGACGTTGCCGCCGCCGGTGCCGTTGGAGATGCCCAGGTGGGACAGGTTGCCCAGGCTGGTCCAGGTGCCGAGGATCGAGTTGCTGGCCTCGATCGCGATGTGCCCGTCGGCGGAGGCCCGGTAGTAGCGGTAGCCGCCGACGCTGTTGGGCACCTCGATGATCTGGGTGTCGATGATGCCCTGGCCGCCGCTCGGACGCTCGATGTACAGCTGCGGGGCGGTGAAGGTACGGAAGTCGGTCGTGCGCACGTACCAGATCCGGTGCTTGGTGACACCGTTGCGCGGGGAGTTCGTCGCCCAGTAGATGACGTAGTCGCCGGTCGCCTGGTTGTAGATGGCCTCCGGCGCCCAGGCGTTGCCCGCGCCGGGGATCGCGCCCGCCACGTTGATCAACCAGGGGGTGGACCAGTTCACCAGGTCGCGCGACTCCCACACCACCAGGGAGGTGCTGCCCCGGTTGGCGGCGTCGTTCCACGAGGTGCCGCTGGCGATGCGCAGGTCGGTGGCGACGATCCAGTACCGGTCACCGGCGGGCGAGCGGACCAGCGCGGGGTCGCGGACACCACGCGTACCGAGGGTGGAAAGCAGGACGGGTCCGCCGTTGTTCAGGTCGCGCCAGGTCAGCCCGTCGCGGCTGTGGGCCAGGTAGATCTGCTCGCCGTTGGCGGACTCCCCGGTGAAGTGCGCCATCAGGTACCCGGTGAACGGGTCCAGCGCCGCAGCCTCGGCGTCCGCTCCCTGTGCGGCGGCCTCGGCGTGGGGTGCCTGCGCGGCGGGTAGCAACAGCAGGCAGGCGGCGGCGAGCAGCGCACTCATCCGACCCAGAACTCTCGACATCCGTTGCTCTCCTCGCCGGCGGGGTCCAGGGACGGCAATGCACGGCCGGGACGCTTGTGAGCGTTAACAACAGCCACCGGCAACCCGCCGGAATCACTGTTATCGGCTTGTTTCGCAAGTGTTGACGGCCACCCTCGCACTGTCAAGACATCGATGCGCATCGGTTGCCGCGAGGCCCACCCGAGCGCAGATCAGACCCGGCGACCGGGGCTCATCCCTCCGGGACCGCGGTACTACGACGTGGGCGGGTCAGACTGGTCAGGACATCGACCGGAACCGGGGGTACGGGTGAAGACGACCGAGGAACGGATAACGCCGAACGAGACCACCGTGCCACTGCTGCCCTGCGCGGCGGTGGACGAGACGATCACCTTCTGGCGGGCACTCGGCTTCGCGGTGACCTGGGAGCAACGCAAGCCGTACCTGTACCTGGCCTTCCGGTTCAGCGGCTTCGAACTGCACTACGGCCGTCCGCCGGGCGGATTCGACCCGGCCGGACAGACCGTCGGCTGCCTGGTGATGGTCGACACGGTCGCGCCGTACCATGCCGCGTTCGTCGCGGGGATGCGCGGCACGTACGGCAAGGTGCTGTCCCAGGGGTTGCCCCGGATCACCCGCTACCGGCCCGGCGCGTCCCGGTTCAGCGTCGTCGACCCGTCCGGCAACACCGTCACCTTCATTCGCCGCGACGAGCCGGTCGAGGTGGAGTACGGCGGGTCGAAGGAGCTGGCCGGTCTGGCCCGGGTGCTCGACAACGCCCGTATCCTGCGCGAGTTCAAGGGCGACGACCAGGCCGCCTTCCGGGCGCTGAACTCCGGACTGCGCCGCCACGGCGACGAGGCCCCTGCCGTGGAGCAGGCGTTGGCACTCGCCGCGCTCATCGAGTTGTCGACCGCGCTGGGCAAACTCGATCTGCTGCCCGCCTGGGGCGACCGGCTACGCGCGCTGTCGCTGACCGCCCCGGAACGCGAACAGATCCGCCAGTCCATTGCCAACCCCGACACCCTCACCCCCTGGCTCCCCCACCCCGACCGCCTCCCGCCCTGTTGATCAAGAGGTTTGGTCTCGGGAAGCGCATACCCGAGACGCAAACCTCTTGAGCAACAGCGACGGGTCCCCCGGGGTGGGCGGTTAGGGGTTGGTGGTGAAACCGTCCAGGGTGGCGCGTTCGTCGGGGGTGTGCAGTTCTTGGAAGACGGTGATGTGGAGGTCGGCGGGGGCGTCCAGGCGGGCGTTGACCGAGTGCCAGGGGGTGGTGGTGGGCGGGGCGACCTGGGTGGCGCCGGCGGCGACCAGGCGGTCGGTGGTGGTGGCGGTGTCGTCGACCTCGAACGCCACGCGCAGTCGGGGGGCGACCTGCTGTCCGACCTCGACCTCGTCGATCATTCGCTTCTGCGCCGGGTTGGCGATCTCCAGGGTGGCGCGGCCGGCGTCCAGGATCACCACCCGGGCGTCGTCCTCGCCGGAGTAGGCCGCCTGCTCGGGTAGGCCGAGCACGTCGCGGTAGAAGCGGACCGCCGCCTCGTAGTCGTCGGCCTCGACCACGAGCCGCAACTGGCGTACCGGCGACGCGGGTAGCTCAGACGGATTCACGTTTCGGTCTCCTACGCATCGGGGTGGACGCCCGTCACCGAGCGGGCGTCGATTTCGGCGTCCACCGGCGGCGCGGGCACGGCGTGCGCAACGCTACCGAAGGCGACTGCCGCAGCGGACGCATCCTGGCCCGGCACGCAGTGACTCGTGACCGGGACGGCCAGTTGACATAGGCGAGAACCCGTTTGAAGAGGAGAGACGTGTCCGAAAGCGAGAACCCGGTAATCCCCTCCCCGGCGCCGAAGCCGGGTCGACCGAAGACGAATCAGGACTGGTGGCCCAACCAGCTGAACCTCCAGGTCCTGCATCAGCACTCGCCCCGGGGCAACCCGCTGGGGGCGAGCTTCGACTACGCGGCGGAGTTCGCCGGCCTCGATGTCGAGGCGCTCAAACGCGACGTCTTCGAGGTGATGACCACGTCGCAGGAGTGGTGGCCGGCGGACTACGGCCACTACGGGCCGTTGTTCATCCGGATGAGCTGGCACTCCGCCGGCACGTACCGGATCGAGGACGGTCGGGGCGGTGCCGGCGACGGCGCGCAACGCTTCGCCCCGCTCAACAGTTGGCCCGACAACGCCAACCTGGACAAGGCCCGCCGGCTGCTCTGGCCGGTCAAGCAGAAGTACGGCCGGCAGATCTCCTGGGCCGACCTGCTGGTCTTCGCCGGCAACTGCGCGCTGGAGTCGATGGGCTTCAAGACCTTCGGCTTCGGCTTCGGACGCGATGACGTCTGGGAGCCGGAGGAGATCTTCTGGGGCCCGGAGGACACCTGGCTCGGCGACGAACGCTACAGCGGCGACCGGGAACTGTCCGGCCCGCTCGGCGCGGTGCAGATGGGACTGATCTACGTCAACCCGGAGGGCCCCAACGGCACTCCGGACCCGTTGGCGTCCGCCCGGGACATCCGGGAGACCTTCCGGCGGATGGCGATGAACGACGAGGAGACCGTCGCCCTCATCGCCGGCGGTCACACCTTCGGCAAGACCCACGGCGCCGCGCCCGCCAGCTACCTCGGGCCCGAGCCGGAGGGCGCGCCGCTGGAGGAGCAGGGGCTGGGCTGGCGCAACAGCTTCGGCACCGGCAAGGGCAACGACACCATCACCAGCGGCCTGGAGGGCGCCTGGACGCCCACCCCGATCACCTGGGACAACAGCTACTTCGACACCCTCTTCGGGTACGAGTGGGAGGTGCACGAGAGTCCGGCCGGCGCGAAGCAGTGGCGACCCAGGAACGGCGCCGCCGCCGACGCCGTGCCGTCCGCCCACGACCCCTCGATCCGGTACGCCCCGATGATGGCCACCAGCGACATCGCGCTACGCGCCGATCCGGCGTACGAACAGATCTCACGACGCTTCCATGAACACCCCGACCAGCTCGCGGAGGCGTTCGCGAAGGCCTGGTACAAGCTGCTGCACCGGGACATGGGACCGCTGTCGCGCTACCTCGGGCCGTGGGTGGCCGAGCCGCAGCTGTGGCAGGACCCGGTGCCGCCGGTCGACCACGAACTGGTCGACGCCGCCGACATCGACACCCTCAAGGCCGCCCTGCTCGCCTCCGGGCTGACCGTCGCCCAACTGGTCCGTACGGCGTGGGCCTCGGCGGCGAGCTTCCGCGGCACCGACCAACGGGGCGGGGCGAACGGGGCGCGGATCCGCCTTGAGCCGCAGCGGAACTGGGCGGTCAACGACCCGACCGAGCTAGCCACGGTACTGCCGGTGCTCCAGCGGGTGCAGGAGGATTTCAACGCGGGGCAGTCCGGTGGCAAGCGGGTCTCCCTGGCGGACGTGATCGTGCTCGGCGGAAGCGCCGCCATCGAGCAGGCGGCCCGCAGCGCCGGGTACGACGTCACGGTCCCGTTCGCACCCGGCCGTACGGACGCCAGCCAGGAACAGACCGACGTCCAGGCGTTCACCGTGCTCGAACCGAGGGCGGACGGATTCCGCAACTACGTACGGGAGGGTCAGAAGCTGTCGCCGGAGACGCTGCTGCTGGACCGGGCCAACCTGTTGACGCTGACCGCACCCGAGATGACCGCCCTGATCGGCGGCCTGCGGGCACTCAACGCCAACACGGGACAGGCGCAACACGGGGTGCTCACCGACCGGCCCGAGATGTTGACCAACGACTTCTTCGTCAACCTGCTCGACATCGACACCCGGTGGAAGGTGTCCGCCTCGACCGAGAACGTCTACGAGGGCCGCAACCGGGTCACCGGCGACCTCGTCTGGACGGCCACCGCCGTCGACCTGGTCTTCGGGGCGAACTCCCAGCTGCGCGGCATCGCGGAGGTCTACGCCAGCACCGACGGGCAGGAGAAGTTCGTCCAGGACTTCGTCGCGGCCTGGGTCAAGGTCATGAACCTCGACCGTTTCGACCTGCGGGCGACGGCCCAGCGCCGATAGGCGGCTCCGCAACGGCACGGGTAGCGCGGCGAACACTGCCGCGCTACCCGTTCGCGCTGCGCACGAGGCGGCCCGCCGGTGGGCGCGGCGACTGACCGGCGAGATTCGCGGACCGGTGTCACTTCCGGGTCGTCGGCGGTGCTTCCTAGGTATGGAGGAGGAAGCTGGTCTCGTCGCGCCGGGTCGGATGACCACCGTACCGACGGTCCGGTCCGGGCGCGGCCACGACGGGTCCGCAGGGCGAATCGCGCGGGGGGAGGACGGCGTGGTCAGGTCGGCCGCCGCCGGACGGGACGGGGTCCGCGCCGACCTCGAACAGGTCTTTCGGGCCTGTTATCCCCGGATCGTCGGGGTCGCCGCCCGGGTACTCGGCTCCCGCGTCGAGGCCGAGGACGTGGCGCAGGAGGTGTTTCTCGCCTTCGGGCGTTCCTCGGTGCCGGCCGGGCAGGCGGTGGGCTGGCTGTCGGTCGCCGCGGCGCACACCGCGCTGAACCAGGTCCGGTCCCGCCGTCGACGCGCCGCCCGGGAACAGTTCGCCGGTGACCCGCAAGCCGTGAGCCCCGACGTCGCCGACGCGGTGGTCACCCGCGACGAGCGCCGGCAGGTGCGGGTGGCGCTGGCCCGGCTGCCCCGCCGGCAGGCCGTCGCCCTGCTGCTGCGGCACAGCGGTCTCAGCTACGCCGAGGTCGCGGCCGCCCTCGACCTCTCCCCCGGCAGCGTCGGCACCACCGTACGCCGCGCCGAGTCCGCCCTACGCAAGGAGTTGAACCGTCATGCGTCATCCGACTGACGGCACCCTTCGCCGGCTCCTGGACGAGCCGGCCGGTGTCGCCGACGCCGACCGCGAGCACGTCGCGCACTGCCCGGTCTGCCTGTCCGCGCTGGCCGCCGCCCAACAGGACGCGACGATCGTCGCAGCGGCGTTGGCCGGGCCGCCGGACGTCGACGTCGACGCGGGCTGGCAGCGGCTGAGCGGTACCGTCGGCGACACCGGCCGCCGACGGACGCCCGCCGCCCCCCGGGCACGGCGGTGGCGGGCCGCGCTGCGCAGCCCGGTGGTCGCCGCCGTCGCCGTCCTCGCCCTGGTGGGCGGGGCCGGTGCCGCAGCGGCCGGCAACTGGTTGCAGATCTTCCACACCGAGCGGATCGCCCCGGTCACGATCGCCCAGGCCGACCTGGTCGCGCTGCCTGACCTGTCGGCGTACGGCGACGTCGAGATGACCGAGCCGGCCGACGTACGCCAGGTCGCCGACGCCGCCGAGGCGCAGCGGATCAGCGGCCTGACCCTGCCTCGGGTCGACCAACTGCCTCGGGGCGTGACGGGCGAGCCCACGTTCCAGGTCGGTGACCGCACCAGTGCGGTGTTCACCTTCTCGGTGGAGAAGGCGGCGCGCACGGCCGCCGCGGCGGGCGAACCGCTGCCGGAACCGCCCGCCGGTCTCGACGGCAGCCAGTTCCGGTTGAGCGCCGGCCCGGGGGTCGCCGCGGTGTGGGCGGCCGAACGCGGGGTGCCGAACCTGATCGTGGCGCGGATGGCCGCGCCGACCGCGTACTCCTCGGGAATCGAGTTCTCCACGGCCCTGGACTATCTGCTGTCCCTGCCGGGTCTGCCGGAGAACGTCGCGTCCCAGCTACGCAACTTCACCGGCGACGGTACGACGTTGCCGCTGCCGGTGAACGCCCGCTATCTGACCGCCACCACCGCCGACGTCCACGGAACGCCGGCCACCGTGCTCACCTCGCGCGACGGCGTACTGGCCGGGGTGGTCTGGGTCGACGACGCGACGGTCACCGCGGTGGCCGGGCCGCTGAGCGCCGACGAGGTGCTGTCGGTGGCGCGCGGGCTGCGGTGGGACCGATGACCGGCCCCGACACCGTCCGAAGCGACCCACCCGCCGGGCAGGTAAACGAGGCTTCTCTCGGTGCGGCGGGGCGGTTGGTGGCCGAGTTGCCACCCGCGCCGGCGGTGTGGTGCTCGGGGCTGCGCAAGCGGTACCGGCGACGCAGCGCGGTCGACGATGTTTCCTTCACCGTCGACCGGGGTGAGGTGGTGGGGCTGCTGGGCCCCAACGGCGCCGGCAAGACCAGCGTCATCAAGATCCTGCTCGGTCTGGTCCGGCCCGACTCGGGTGAGGTGCTGCTGCTCGGCCGGCCGGCACGCGACCCGCGGTCCCGGGCCCGGGTCGGCTACCTGCCGGAGCTGTTCCGGTACCAGCCGTGGCTGACCGCAGCCGAGGTGCTGGCCCTGCACGTCCGGCTCGCCGGCGCCGGGGTGCCGCAGCAGGAGCGGCAGGAGTGCCTGGCCGCCGTCGGTCTGGCCGACCGGGCCGATGACCGGGTGGGCGGCTTCTCCAAGGGCATGCAGCAGCGCCTCGGGTTGGCCGTGGCGCTGGTGGCCCGCCCGGAACTCGTCATCCTGGACGAGCCGACCAGCGCCCTGGATCCGCTCGGCCGGGCCGACGTGCGGGATCTGCTGCTCTCCCTCAAGGCGCGGGGCGTCGCCGTACTGCTCAACTCACACCTCATCGGCGAGGTGGAACGGGTCTGTGACCGGGTGGTCATTCTGGACTCCGGGCGGGTCGCCGCCGCCGGCACCCTCACCGAGCTGCTCGGCCGGCGGGAGCTGCGACTGCGACTCGACGGGGTGGACGAGTCGGCCCGCAACCGGTTGGCCGCCGCCGGTCCACTCGCCCAGGAGGGGAACCTGTTCACCGTCACGCTGCCGACCGATCCGGAGCCGAGGACCGTGCCGGACCTGGTGGCCGACCTGGTCGGCCTCGGCGTGCGCGTACACGCCGTCGAGCCTGGGCGGGTCAGTCTCGAGGAGCGGCTGCTGGCCATCCTCCGTGCAGGAGGTGACCGGCGATGACCGTCCGGACCGTACTCACCGTGGCCGCGCTCACCTTGCAGGAGGCCGCGCGGCGGCGGGTACTGCGCTCGCTCGGCGCGCTGAGCATCGTGCTGCTCGCGCTCAGCGCCTGGGGATTCTCCCGGATCGACGCCGAGTTCGGTGGGCTCACCAGCGGCGAGGCCCGACTGGTCGCGGCCATGGTGCTCAACCTGGTGATGTTCGGCCTGAGTCTGATCGCCGCGCTCGGTACGGCGTTCCTCGCCGGCCCCACCCTGGCCGGTGACATCGAGTCCGGGGCAGCACTGGCGATCCTGGCCCGACCGGTGCGCCGCTTCGCGGTGCTGCTCGGCAAGTGGTTGGGGCTGGTGGTCTTCGGTGCCGGCTTCGTCGCCCTGGCCGGCCTGGCCCAACTGCTGGTCGTCCGGGCCACCGTGGGCTACTGGCCGCCGGGGCCGGTGACCGGCCTGGCGCTGCTCGCCGCGCAGACCGTCGTCCTGCTCACCCTCGGTCTGCTGCTTTCCAGCGTCAGCTCACCGATGGCCTCGGGCGTGGTGGCCGTCGGCCTGTTCGGGGCCACCTGGATCGCGGGCGTGGTGGGCGCGTTCGGCACCGCCCTCGACAACGACGGCGTGGCCCGGGTGGGCACGGTGTCCCGGATGCTGCTGCCGACCGACGGGCTGTGGCGCGGCGCCATGAACGCCTTCCAGGACCCGACCGTGCTGATGCAGTTCGGCCCGGCCATGCAGGGCCACCCGTTCCTCAGTGACGCCTCGCTCACCCTCACCTATCTCGCCTGGGCCGGGCTCTGGGTCGCGCTCGTGCTCGGGCTCACCGGGATGGTGTTCCGGCGCCGCGACCTGTGAGTCGTGGGGCGCGGGCTCGTGCGGCAGCGCTCGCTGCCGCACGGGGCCTACCCGGGGTGCTGCCGCACGGGGCCTACCCGGTGTGCTGTCGTAGGGCACGGGACAGCCGACGGATGGCCTCGTCCATCAGTTCCGGTGGCGCGGCGGCGTAGGTGAGACGCAGGTGCGCGGCCGGGGGTTCGGCGGCGTACCAGGGTCTTCCGGGGAAGACGACGACGCCTTCGGCGGCTGCGGCGGCGGCCAGCGCGACGTCGTCGGTGCCCTTGGGCAGGCGGAGCCACAGGTGCAGGCCGCCACGGGGCACCGACTGCTGGCCGACGAGGTCCGGCAGGTGCCGGCGCAGCGCGGTCAGCAGCGCCTCGCGCCGGGCCCGCAATGCGGTGCGCAGCGCCCGGCGGTGACGTGCCCAGGCCGGGGCGGTGACGAACTCGATGGTGGCCTGCTGCAGGGGGCCGGCGACGAAGAAGTCGTCGAGCAGTCGGGCCGCACGCAGCCGGGCACCGGCCGGGCCGTGTGCCCCGATCGCGGCCACCCGCAGCCCGGGTGCGGCGGATTTGGTCAGCGAGCGCAGGTAGACGACGTGTCCGTCCGGGTCGTCGGCGGCCAGCGGCGGCGGGGCCGGCCCGTCGATGGTGAGGTCGCGGGCGTAGTCGTCCTCGATCAGGAACGCCCCGGCGTCGCGTACCGCCTCGGCGACCTGGGCTCGGCGGTGGGCGGCCAGGGTCGCGCCGTGCGGGTTGGCGTACAGCGGTTGGCAGTAGAACAGCCGGGCGCCGGTGCGGGCGAACGCGGCGGCGAGCTGGTCGGGTCGTACTCCGTCGGCGTCGGCGGGCACCGGCACCACCCGCAACCCGGCCGCCCGGGCGGCGGCCAGCGTGCCCAGGTAGGTCGGCGATTCGACGAGCAGGGCGTCGCCGGGTGCGGCGAGCGCCCGCAGCGCCGTCGACAGCGCGGCCTGCCCACCTGGACAGATGACCATGTCCTCGGCGCGCAGCCCGCCGCCGACCTCGCGGGCGAACCAGGCGCGCAGGTCCGCCCGTCCCTCGACGGGTCCACGCTGCCACGAGGCGGGTTGCCGGGCGGCGCGGGTGAGCGCGGCACCGAGCGCTGCGGCAGGCTGCAACTCCGCGTCGAGATAGCCGCCGGAGAGCGGGATCGCCCCGGCGGGCGGTAACGCCAGCAACGCCTGCATGTCGTCCTCGCCGGGACGGCGTGGGCCGAGGGCGACGGTCTGCCAGGAGAGGTCGACGGCGCGGGGCTCGGCCAGCCGAGCGGCGACATAGGTGCCTCGGCCGGGCCGGGTCTCGACCAGCCCTTCCCGTACGAGGTGCCGGATCGCCTCGGCGACGGTGACCGGCGAGGCCTGATGGCGGCCGGTCAACTCGCGCACCGACGGCAGCCGGGTGCCCGGTCCGGCGGAAGCTGCCAGCCGGCGCAGATCTTGGATAACGCGTCCGCTTGCGTTACCGTCATTCATGAGAGATCAGAGTAGCGCTACTGCGCGGCCGACGGTAACGCCCGGTCAGGCGGCCGGCTTCACTCTCGGCGCGCTGGGTGTGCTCGCGTTCAGCATGTCGCTGCCGGCCACCCGGATCGCCGTGCAGCAACTCGACCCGTGGTTCGTCGCCTTCGGCCGTTGCGTCGGCGCGGCCCTGCTGGCCTGGGCCTACCTGCGGATCACCGGAGCGCCGCGCCCGAGCCCCGGCCAGTGGCGTCGGTTGTCACTGGTCGCCCTCGGTGTCGTCGTCGGTTTTCCGCTGTTCACCTCGCTGGCGCTGACCGCCCAGACCGCCGCGCACGGCGCGATCGTCATCACCGTGCTGCCGGCCATGACCGCCGTGTTCGCGGTGCTGCGCGCCGGCGAGCGCCCACCGCCGCTGTTCTGGATCGCCAGCACCGGCGGGCTGCTGGCGGTGCTCACCTTCCTGATCGCCAACGGCGCGGCACTCGGTACGCCGGCCGTGGCCGACCTGTTCCTGCTCGCGGCGGTCGCGCTCGCCGGCCTGGGGTACGCCGAAGGCGGCGCGCTCGCCCGCGAACTGGGCGGCGCCCGGACGATCTGCTGGGCCCTGCTGCTCTCGCTGCCTGCCACGGTGCCGATCACCGCCGTCGCCGCCCTGGCCAACCCGCCACAGGCCGACGCCGGAGCCTGGTCGGCGTTCGGCTACCTCACCGTGGTCTCCATGTTCCTCGGCTTCTTCGCCTGGTACGCCGGGCTGGCCCGCGGCGGCATCGCCCAGATCGGCCAGATCCAACTCGCCCAGCCGGTGCTCACCCTGGCATGGTCGGCACTGCTGCTCGGCGAGCGGGTCACCCCGGCGTCGATCGCGGTCGCCGCGGTGGTGCTGGCCTGCGTCATGCTGATCCAGCGCACCCGCACCAGCAGGCAGGCGATCGTGGTTGCTCCGACGGCGACCCGACAGCGTTGACGGCGCCACCCGCCGGGTTACGGCTTGCGGCCGACCGCGCAGTACTGGTCGATCTCGGCGGGCTCGACATCCGTGCTGTCGGGTCGCCATCGGGTGACCGAGACGACACCGGGCTCGACCAGTTCCAGGCCGTCGAACAGCGCGGCGATCCGCTCGGGGCTGCGCAGGTGGTACTTCGGGTTGGCGGAGATGTTCCAGATCCGCACCGCCTCGGTGACCGCCTCGCTGGTGTCGCTGCCGTCGTACATCGCCAGGTAGCTACCGGACGGCAACTCGCTCATCACGCTGTCGATGATCGACTTCGCTTCGTCGTCGGACTCGACGTGGCCGAGGATCCCCATCAGGATGAGCGCGACCGGCTGATTCAGATCCAGCGTCCGCGCCGCCTCCCGGAGGATGGTCTGCGGATCCCGCAGGTCCGCGTCGACGTAGTCGGTGGCGCCCTCGGGCGTGCCGACCAGCAACGCCCGGGCGTGCGTCAACACCAGTGGGTCGTTGTCGACGTAGACGATGCGCGCCTGCGGGTCCACCGACTGGGCCACCTCGTGGGTGTTGTCGGCGGTGGGCAGGCCGGTGCCGATGTCCAGGAACTGCCGGATGCCAGCCTCACCGGCCAGGTAGCGCACCGCCCGGGTGAGGTAGGCCCGGGAGAGCCGGGCGTTCTCCGCCATCTGCGGCAGGTTCGTGATGATCTGGTCGCCGACCTGACGGTCGGCGGCGAAGTTGTCCTTGCCGCCGAGCAGGTAGTTCCAGATCCGAGCCGTCTGCGGCACACCGGTGTCCAACTTGGGCCTGTTCTGTTCGCCGCCGGCCACAGCCGTACCGTCCGCCACGATCGCACCTCAGTCTCGTCTGGACGAATGTCGAAATATGGGCAAGCTTAGAACGCAGGCCCTTACCGCGCGCTCAGCGGCCCCGCCACCGTGGGCGGTGACAGGGGTTTGTGCTAGCCGACCGGCAGCGTCGACTCGCGCATCACCACGCGACAGGGCAACTCCTCCGAGCGGGGTGTCGCGCCGTCGATGGCTTCGAAAAGCCGCTTGCCGGCCACCGCCCCCAGGTGCTTGAGGTTCATGTCGACACTGGTCAGGCGTGGTCGGGAATCGGCGGAGATGGCCTCCCAGTTGTCGAAGCCGATCACCGATATCGTGCCCGGCACGTCGCGTCCGAGGTCACGCAGCGCGTCCAGTACACCACGGCCGATCTGGTCGCTGCCGCAGAAGATCGCATCGACCTCGGGATGCTGCTCGACGATCATGTGCGCGGCGGCCCGGCCCCAGGATTCCTCCCACGAACCGAAGTAGGGCCGGTCGCCGACCATCCGCAATCCGGCTGCGGCGAGCGCGGCGGCGGCACCCTCGACCCGGTCCCGGGCGGCCTGGAACCCGGCTTCACCGGTGATGTGGGCGATGTTGCGCCGCCCGCAGGAGAGCAGGTGTTCGATGGCGAGGCGCCCACCGCCGACGTTGTCGGCGGTGATCGAGATGTCGGCCGGGTCGGCCGAGGGGGCGTAGACGTAGACCACCGGCACGGGGATGTTGCCGGCCAACGGCGGACGGGGGTCGGTGCGGGAGCCGACCACGATCAGACCGTCGACCCGGCGGGAAAGCAGCGCCTGCACGTGGTGCTTCTCGCGAATCGCGTCGCCGCGCGCGTCACACAGGAAGACCGAGACCTGCCCGGCCCCGAAGGCGTCCTCGGCGCCCATCAGGATGGGGATCGAGAAGCGCCCCTCCAGGTCGCTGGTCAGCAGGCCGACCGTGCCGGTGCGACCGCTGAGCAAGCCACGGGCGAGCGCGTTCGGCGCGAACGACAACAACTCCGCGGCCTCCAGCACGCGGACCCGGGTGGTGGCCCGCACCTCACCACGACCGTTGATGGCCTTGGACGCGGTCGCCACCGACACCCCGGCGAGCTTGGCCACGTCGGTGAGCGTGGGCGGACGCTTGGCGGGGACCTCGGACTCGGTCATGCGGTGCGTTCTCCTGACGCCGTCGGTCACTGAAACCTTTCCGGTAGTTTCGGCCGGGTGGCGGCTCGGCGCCCGACTCAACCCTGGTGGCTGGGCCGAACACTACACGGAAATTGTCGCCGGACGGCGCCGGGAAGCCGTGCCGTGACCGGCATCCCGAAAGCACTTTTCGGAGTTTCGTCGCAGCCGCGCGGTGACCGGCCAAGGCCCGCCGGGGGCGGCGCTTTCCGGGCGCCGCCCCCGCCCGGAATCAGGAGGCGCTGACGGCCGGATACGCCGCCTCGATCCGCGTCGTGACCGGCTCGCCGTCGACCGACCCGGTGACCACGACGGTCACCGTGCCGGCCGGCACCGCCGCGAGACGGGTGTTGAACGACTGGTACGCGGCCTTGCCCGCGGCGACGTCGGCAACCGTCCGGGAGCCGTACGCGGTGTTCAGCTCGACGGTCAACGGCACCTCGTCGGCGTTCACCGCGTTGACGGAGAGATAGACCCGGCCGCCGATGAGCTGCGTACGCACCTGGACCTCGACGTTCCAGGTGTGCCCCGGATCGAGTTCCTCGTTCGATCGGGCGGCCTGCGAGACGACGAGGTTACGCTCCGCCGTGGTGAACACGCCCGCCTCGACGAACTCCCCGGCGATGCGGGTCACCGTCGACACGAACCGGCCGTGGTTGGCGAACGGTGCCTCGTCCCAGACCAGGTCGAGGAAGGTCGGACCGTCGGTGCCGGGCGACGGGACGCCGGTCACGGGTACGTCGTAGTTCGGCAGGCCGTCGTTGCGCTTCCGGTTGGGTACGCCGGTGTCGACGGCACCGAACACGATCGTCGGCTCCACCCGCCGGAAGTACGACGAGGCCGCCTGCGTGTCGCCGATGTAGTACGGCCGCAGCGTGAAGCCGTGCGTGGCGAACAGCTGGTCCCCCGCCGCGGTGGTAGCCGCCGGGGTGATCGCCGCACGGGCGTAGTCACCGTCGCGCTTGAGATGGCGGTACAGCGACAGTTCGCGGTAGTTGCCGCTGCCCGGGTTGCCGAGGATCTGCAGCAGGACGGGCCCCCAGAACACCGACTGGGTGTCCGGGCGGTCCAGCGCCCGCTCGATGCGGATGCTGAACGGCATCCGGATCTCGACGACGTCGCCGGGCTGCCAACTGCGACGCAGGGTCAGGTAGCTGCCGGCGGTGGCGGTGACCTGTTGGGCGACTCCATTGATCGTGACGAAGAAGCCCTTGCGCACCCAACCCGGCACCCGCAGTTTGATGTCCAGCGGGCCACTGCCGTCCACGGTCAGCCTGGTGTGGTCCGCGCGCGGGTAGTCGGTCTGCTGGGTGATGGTGAAGTCGCGTTCCGCCCAGGTCAACGTCGAGGCGGCGTACAGGTTGACCCAGAGGGTGTTGCCGTCGGCGGATTTGAAGTAGATCGCTTCCTGGTACTTGGTGTGGTTCTCGACGCCCGTTCCGCCGCAGCAGGTCCCGGTGTTGCCGTAACTGCGGTTCGCGCCCGGGGTCAGCGGCTGGAAGTAGGTGACCTGCGGGTTGTTGACGCTGGTGCTGTCGGCGCGCGAGCCGGCGATCTGGTTGATCAGGCCCCGCTCGTAGTAGTCGAGGTAGGCCACGTTGTGCTCGTGGAAGAACAGGTTGCGGGCCAGTTTGAGCAGGTTGTACGTGGTGCAGGTCTCCGCGCCGCCCTGGGCGATCGAGTTGGCGATGTTGTCCCGATTCTGGAACAGCTCGATGTTGTTGTTGGAGCCCGGGTAGTTGCCGCCGGTGCCACCGTTGGCGTACATGCGGTGCGGGACGACCATGCCGAAGAAGTTCTTCGCGGCCTGGAAGTACTCGGCGTCCCCGCTGTGCTCGTAGACCCGCAGGTAGCCGACGAACTGCGGCACGTGCGAGTTGGCGTGCAACCGATCCGGGCGGCGGCGACCAGGGTTCGCCTGCGGGGTGACGACGAGGATGTCGCGGTTCTCGACGCAGGCGTCGAAGAGCGATTCCCGGTTGTCGAAGAGTTTGGCGGTCTCCAGGTGCTTCTGGTCGCCGGTGAGCGCGTAGATCTCGGGGAACACCTCGTTCGCGCCACCGGTCTCCCCGGCGATGTAGAGGTCCCACATGTAGTTGAGGTTGTCCCGGGTGATCGGACCGGCGTACGCGGGGTGGTTCTTGTCGCCGACGGTCAGTGCGAGATGCGCCCAGCCGGCCATCTTGGCCACGACGTCCAGGGCGGTGGCGTTGTCGGTGTGGTAGTACGCGTCGAGCAGACCCCGCATGATCTTGTGCTGGGTGTACCAGGGTGCCCAGGTGTTGGTGGTCGCGTTGCTGCCGTACACCGCCCAGCGGGGCGGACCGAGCCGCAGCACCGCGTCCTCCGGGATGGCACCGAGGTAGCCGGGGTGCGTCGGCACCCACAGGGCGCCTCCGCTGCTCTGGCTGGCCACGATGCCGCCGTCGCGGCCGTTGGGCGAGGCGTCGCGGATGGTGGTACCACCCTCCTCCTCGAACCGGTACCAGGCGATCGACCCGCCGCCGGTGCTGCCGGCCGGCGAGTCCTGCAGGGACTGGATCTCCTGCTGGCTCAGCGCCCGGTCGAAGATGTGGAACTCGTCGACGGTGGCGTTGAGCATCGCGTCGCCGTACTGTGACCGCCCGATCCACCGGTTGCCGGGGTTGCCGAGGTTCGCCGGGCTCAGTGTCATGTTGGTGTTCTGGCCGACCTGCTCGCCGTTGACGTAGAGCGTCCCGGTCTGCTGGGTCAGGGTCACCGCCAGGTGCACCCACTGGTTCGTCGGCAGGGCCGAGGTGCCGTCGATGCGCTGTTCGCCACCGCTGCCGCTGACGGTGATCGCGAATCGCGGCACGTTGCCGGTGACTCCGGCCCGCGGGGTCAGGAACATGTTGACCGTGGCGTTCTGACCGAAGTCGAACAGTCGGCTCCAGTTCTGCGCGGCGGCGAGGTTCACCCAGGTGGCGATGGTGAAGTCGGTGAGCTGGCTGATCGCCTCCTGGGGCAGGGTGACGTGTTCGGCCCGGCTGGGGCCGTTGAGCCGCAGCCCGCTGCCGAATCGGCCCGGCACCCGACCGATCTGTGGCACCTCCGGCTCCTCGGGCTCCTCGGGCTCCTCGGGGCCGGTGCCCATCCGTGCGGTGATCGCCGCCTGGCACGCCGCGAGTTCGCCGACCATCCAGTCGAGCTTGGTCTTGAAGATCGGCTCACCGTGATCGGCGTAGCCCTGCGCCAGAGCTGTCATGACGTGACCGGCCCAGTGGCCGCTGAGCAGACCACCGTCCTCCCAGCCGCCGGGGGCGGTGACACCGGCCGGGTTCGGTCGACCGGCCTGGTTGTTGAACAGCACCAGGAAACGTCGCTCGTCGAGCTGCCGGAGGTAGTTCTTCATCCGGTCGCGCTTCTCCTGGAACAGTCCCTCGCCCAGGGTCACGTCACGCAGGCGGAACGGCCGGACCGGGGCGGTGGCGCCGGGACCGAGATCGGTCGAGGTCACGGCGAACGCGGTCGGGGAGGTCACGGCCCCGGTCGTCGCGCCGGTCGTCGGACCGGCCTGGACCGCGGTGGCCGGGAGGGCGCCCGCGGCGACACCGACGGCTGATGCCTGCAGAACCTGGCGTCGGCTGACGGGGAGCTTGTCGAATTGCGCCACAGAGGATCTTCCTTCCAGGTGGGGGCAGCTGCGGATCCATCGCGGCTCCCCATGCGGCCCGGAACGCTCGCCGCGAGCCGGTGCCATGGCAGCCGGGTCCGAGCCATCGATGACGACGCTAGGTCGGGGGTGATCGATTGTTAACGCTCACCTTAGGCTCGGCGGAAGCCGAGATCAAGGAAAAGTCCCAGGATTGACACCTGCCGGAAACATACTTATGTTAGCGCTAACTGATTGACGGTCCGGGAGGTTCGGTGGCCGCCGCCTTTGGTGTCTCGGAGTTGTGGGATCCCGCCGTCCGCCGCGACCCGCACCCCTTCTACGACCGGGTACGAGCCAGCGGCGGGCCGGTGCCGCAGATCGACCCCGCCGGGAACCGGCTGTGGGTGGTCGCCGGGCACGCCGATGTGCTGGCCGGTCTGCGGCACCCCGAGATCGGGCACGAGGTGCACCGGCGGGACCCCGACGGGCGGCAGCCCAGCCCCGACGACCTGTCGGAGGCGGCGCGGATCGAGGCCCGCCAGCTCATCAACCTGGATCCGCCCGACCACACCCGACTGCGCGGGCTGGTCAGCGGCGGCTTCACCGCACGGGCCGTGGCCCGGCTGGAGCCCTGGATCACCGAACTCGCCGACCGGCTGATCGCCCGCGCCCGCCGCCTGGGGCACATCGACGCCATCACCGATCTCGCCGACCCGGTGCCGGTCAACGTCATCGCCGAACTGGTCGGCATTCCCGAGCCCGACCGGCCCCGGTTCCGCGCCTGGTCGGCGGCGATCGTGTCGGCCAGCGCCGAGGGCCCGGCGGCGACCAGCGCCTTCGGGGCGTACCTCGACGAGTTGGCCGCCGCGCGCCGGGCGGCACCGGCCGACGATCTGATCACCGCGCTGGTGGTCGCCGGGGACCGGGACGACCGGCTCGACCGGGACGAGTTGGTGGCCCTGGTGCAACTGCTGCTCATCGCCGGGCAGGAGACCACCGTGGACCTGATCGGCAACGGACTCCGGCTGTTGTTGACCCATCCCGAGCAGTGGCAGGCCCTGCGGGCCGACCCGTCGCTGGCCGCCGCGGTGGTCGAGGAGACGTTGCGCTTCCGGGGGCCGGTCGAGATCGTGCCGCCCCGGTTCGCCTTCGCCGACATCGAGTTGGGCGGCGGACGGATCCCGGCGTACGACCGGGTGGGTCTGTCGTTGTGGGGCGCGAACCGGGATCCGGCGGTGTTCGAGCGGCCGCACGAGTTCGACATCCACCGCACCGACGTGGGGCGGCACATCGCGTTCGGGTACGGCATCCACTTCTGTCTCGGCGCCCACCTGGCCCGGTTGGAAAGCCGGATCATGTTCGAACGGATCGCCGAGCAGCTGCCCGGCCTGCGTCTCGCGATCGACCCGGCGCAGCTCGACGGCTTCCGGCTGCATCACGACGGGCTGCCGATGCGGGTCTGAATCCGGGATGGGTGGCACCACCGGTCGGGATGCGGCGACGCGCCCGGCCGGCCCGACCGTTGCGTGGGTTGAAGCAGAGCAAAGGGCGCGCGTGGCACACCGCGGTCCGGTCCGTCGCACTCTCATGCCCACCCCCTGCGGCCACAGGTGACGGTCGGGGGCCGCCGGGCGGCGGCCCCCGACCGCCGTATCACTCGAACAGGGACAGGGTCAGCGTCGAGGTGTACGCACCCGCCTCGACATCCCCCGGAGTCCGCAGGAACAGATCCGCGTCAACCGTGTACTCGCCAGGAGTCACCGCACCCGAATCGAAGGTCGACACCAGCAACTCCTGATCCACCAGACCCACGTTGTTACCCGGCTGCGTCGGCTCGTCCAACACCGTCACGACCTCTTCACCCTCACTGACCAGACCGGTGTCACCACCGTCGATCAGCTTCGGCTTCCAACCCAGGTGACCGGCACCGATCGGCGCCTGCTCGGCGTCACCGACGAAATCGGTAGCGCTACCCAACACCGCCCACGCCGCACCCTCGGGCACCTCGTCGGGCGTACGGGTGTCGGTGACCGTCACCGTCGGCAGGGTGCCGGTGAACTGGCGGACCAGCAGCGTCGACCCGTCCTCCGACAACATCACCGAGTCGGCGGCGACCGACATGGCGAGGACACCCGGCTCCCGGATCTCCTCGATCTCGACGGTCACCTCCACCCCGGCCTCGTCACCCGGCTCGGCGAAGGCAGGCGAACCCACCGCCACCACACCGGCCAGCAGCGCACCGGACGCACCGGCGGCCAGCAGCCGCTTACGACTCCATGTGTTCATTCGCTTCTCCGTTGTTCATCGGTGATTACTGGGCTTGTCGGGGGTCGGCGGCGCAGTCGACGCCGGGGGGTTGCGCGGTGACGACAGTCGTCACGCCCTTACCGTCGACCGAGCCGCTGACCCGGACGGTCGCCGTACCGGCCGGCATGGAGGCGGTACGGGTGGTGAACTGCTGGTAGGCGTTGCCACCGGGTGCCACGGCGGCGAAGACACGTTCGCCGTACGCGGTCTGCACGGTGACGTCCACCGGTGCGTCGTGGTCGTTGCGGACCTGCACGGCCAGGTACGCCCTGCCGGCCACGCACCGCGCCTGAGCGGTCACCGTCACCGGCAGCTCCGGCGTGACGCCCGGGTCGTCGGCGAAGACCCGCCACTCGGTGATCGCCACCGCGGAGTAGGTGCTGCCGTTGCCGTTGGCCCGGACCGTGGCGCGCACCCGCGAGGTGGTGACCGGGTCGAAGGAGACGGTGTTGAAGGCGGTGGTGCTGGTGCCGTAGCCGGACGCCCCGGTCACGTCGCGCCAGGACGAGCCGGTCTCGTCCCAGTACTGGAGCACCCAGCCGTCAGGTTGGGCGACCCCGTCACCGGAACCCTGGTTGGAGTCGCGCCAGAACTTCAGCTCGGTGCCGGTGATCCGAACCGGACGGGACCAGGTGTACTGAACCCACTGGGTGGCCGGGCGGGTGCCGGACCAGGTACCCCAGATCTGTGCCTGGCTCGGGTTGTTCGGGTCGGCGCTGTCGTTGAGCGCGGTGACGCTGTTCCAGCTCGCCGTGTAGGAGGCGGTCGGGGTGGCGATCGGCGCGATGTTGCCGGTCAGCGGCCCGGACAGGTCCGCCGGGATGACCACCGTCCTGGCGGTCTCCAGGTTCCCGGCCACGTCGAGCGCGCGGAACGACAGGGTGTGCCGGTTGGCGTCCGGTGCCGCGACGGCACCGGTGTAGGTCTGCCACGCACCCGTGCCGATGGCGTACTCGATCCGGGCGACTCCGGAGGTCGCGTCGGTCGCGGTCACCGTGACCGCGCGGGTGCTGCTGTGCACGGTGGCCGTACTGACCGGCGCCACGGCGTCGATGCGTACGGCGAGACTGGCCGGCGCCGAGACGTTGCCGGCGCGGTCGGTCGCGGTCGCCGTGACGGTGTGCTCGCCGTCGCCGGTGACGGTGACGTCGACGTGCCGTACGTCGTTCGCGACGGCCGACTCACCGTCGTCGACCCGCGAGGAGATGGCCAACCGGCCACCCCGGTCGTCGGCACCGGCGATCCGCACCCGCACCGCCGAACGGAACCAGCCGGCGCTTCCGGCGCTGCCACTGGGCGTGAGGGTCACCGTCGGCGCGGTCTCGTCCCCCTCGGTGTCGTCCGGGGAGATCACGGTGAGCTGCGCGGAGACCCGCCCGGCGGCGTAGCCGAGCACGGTGCCACCGATGGCGAACGTCCGGGGTGTCGCTACATCGTCCGGCGTGACCTCGTCCCAGTAGACCGGTACGCGCAGCGTCTCGGCGCCGAAGGAGACCGGCAGGGTGTCGGGCAGGTCGGTCTCCCCCACCTCCACCGTCATCGCCGGCGCGCTGACCGACTCCGGCTGCGCGGCGAGGACCTTCCACTCCTCGACCGCCACCGCGGAGTAGGTGCTGCCGTTGGTGGAGGCGTCGAAGACCGCCCGGACCTGCGTGGTGGTCACCGGGTCGAAGGTGGTGTTCTGGAAGCCCTGCGTGCTGGTCGGGTAGCCGCTCGGGTTCGACGCGTCGGCCCACTGCCCGGCGTCGAGGTCCCAGTACTGGATGCGCCAGCGGGCGGGCGCGGCCACCCCGACTCCGGTGCCCTGCGGTTGGTCGTTCCAGAAGTCGATCTGCGAACCGGTGATCCGCATCGGCTGGTCCCAGGTGTACTGCACCCACTGCTGCGGCGGATTGTTGCCGGTCCAGGTGCCCCACATGTCCGGCGGCAACGGATTGCGTCGGACGATCTCGTCGTTGAGCGCCTTCACCCAGTACTGGGTGGGTACCGGCTCGTTGGAGACGGTGACCCGCGCCGCCTGGGCGATGTTCGGCCGGGGAGTGAGGTCACGCTCCTTGGCCGGGGTCGGCGTGACCAGCTTGATCCGCGGCGGGGTCTGCGTGTCGTCCCATTCGAGTGGGTCGATCGCCACCGACCGGCGGAAGTGGCCACCGTCCACGGCGTCGGCGGTGTGGTACGCCAGGTACCACTGCCCGTCGAACTCCACCACGCCCGGGTGGCTGGTGGTCGAGGAGACCGGCCGCAGGAAGGTCCCCCGGTAGGTCCACGGTCCCTGCGGCGACGACGCCGTCGCGTAGGCGAGGCAGGCGTGGTAGTTCGCGGGGGTGCACTGCGAGGTCGGGCCGGCGTTGTTGCCGGCGTACGCCAGGTAGTAGGTGCCGTTGCGCTTGAAGGCCCAGGCACCCTCGAAGAAGCCGGTCAGCCCGGTGACGGTACGCACCGCGCCGATCGGCGTCTTCATGTCCTGGCCGAGTTCGAGCATCCGCAGCTGGCTGAACGAGCCCCACCAGAGGTACACCCGCTGGTCGGGGCCCTCGCCGTCGACCAGGATGGTCGGGTCGATGTTGTGGATGGTGTTGGCGGTGGGCACCCGCTGCGAGACGATCGGCCCGCCCGCGTGGTCGGTCCACGGGCCAGTCGGGCTCGCCGAGACGGCCACGCCGATGGCGAACTTGTCCGACACCGGGCTGTCCCGCTCGTGGATCGGGACGTACCAGTAGTAGCGACCGTCCACCCCTTGGACCACCTGACCGGCGTACGCCCGGCCGGGCGTCGCCCAGGCGAACGTGGTCTCCGGGCGCATCAACGACGGGAAGTGGGTCCACTGGCCCGCCTCGACGTCGGTGGTCCGCAGTGCCCCCCACTCGTTCATGATGAAGTCGTTGGTGGCCGGTCCGGCCTGGTCGTGGCCGGTGTAGATGTAGAGCTGGTCCTGCGCACCCGGGTTACCGGGGGCACCGGCCGGCACCACCATGGGCGCCGGGTCGGCGGAGTAGTAGCTGCCGTCGCCGATGATCGGGTTGACGGTGTTGGTGAAGGTGTACGACTCGGGTTCCGAGGCGTGCGCCGGGCCGGCGACGCCGGCCAGGCCGCCGGCGAACAGCCCGGCGGCCACCGCCACGGCGAGCGCCCGGCGCGACGGCCGGTGGGATGGTGGGGCGGCGCCGCGCCCCACGGTGGTGTTCACGGTGTCGTTCTCCTCACTGGGACGAGGGGTGGTGGCGGCGCCGATGCGTCGGCGCCGCCACCAGAGGGGGTCAGCCGCAGGTGAGCGCGCCGAACGGTGCCTCGAACTCCACGGTGACCGGCTCGCCGTCGACGGTTCCGGTGGCCTTCACCGTCGCCGTGCCGGCCTGCACCGACTTCGCGCGGGTGTTGAACGCCTGGAAGGCGGACTTGCCGGGTGCCACGTCGGCGACCGTCCGCGACCCGTACGGCGTGACCAGCTCGATGGTGAGCGGCACGTCCTCGGCGTTGCGGGCGTTGACCGTGACGTAGACGTTGCTGCCGGTGCAGCGGGTGCTGGCCTGCACCTCGACGTCCCACGTCGGTGTCTCGGGCGGGTTGCCCACGGTGAGGGTCAGCGTGGTCCGGGTGGCCCCGGCCTGGCTGACGTACGGCGGCAGGATCAGGTCACCGATGACGGTGTACCGGCCGGGGACGTTGGCGATGTTCTCGTCGAAGTTCCACTCGACCCCGATGGCCTGGTTGTCCCTTGAACCGTCGTTGTAGGAGACCGCCACCTTCTCCGGCAGCCAGGGCAGCTCGCCCACCTCGACGGCCTGCTCGAAGGTTTCGGCACCCTGGATCGAGATGCCGCCGGTGGACATCTCCGGTCGCACGTAGATGCGGGCCTCGGCGATCAGGCCGTACGCGTCGTTGGTGCCGTAGACCACGAACGGGTCCACGTTCGGCTCCGCCACCTGCTCGGGCGTGATCTCCTGCCAGTTGAACGCCACGGTGCCTCGGGCGCCGCTGGCGTAGACCGCGTCGAGCGTGGCCGGCAGGGTCGGCACCTGACCCACACCGGTGCGGATGAGCACCGGTGCGCGCACCGAGTCGACGGTCTCGCCGTTGGCCCGCCACCGCAGCACACCGGTGCCGGCCCCGCTGCCCTGCAGACCCCAGATGCGGATACGCAGGTGGCTGGCGGTGATCGGCGCGAAATCGAAGTGGTTGTAGCGGTTGGTGGCCAGCCCACCGGCGTACGTCGAGTCGCCGGTGAGGGTGACCAGCGTCCAGGTGGTGCCGTCGGTCGACGACTCGATGGCGTACGTGCTGGCGTTGGGGCGGCGGGTGCCGCCGTTGTCGTCGTACCAGTAGATGTCGGTCGAGGACAGCCGCACCGGCGCGTCCCAGCGGTACTGGATCCAGGCCTGGCGTTCGAGGCTGGTGCCGTTGGCCGGCTGGCCCCAGTTGCCCCAGCCCTGGCCGGTGCCCGGGTTCGAGTTGGCCGGGTTGGTGGGCGCGTTGACCCGGGAGTGGTTCTCCCACGAGGCGGTGCCGCTGGTGCTGATCGTCGCCGAGGCGCCGAACTCCGCGCTGACCTCCCGCTCGGTGAGGGTCACCGCGACCGTGGCCGTCGACCGCTTCTCGCCGTCGTCGGCGAAGAACCGGAACACGTACTCACCGGCGATCGTGCCGGTCACCCGGGTGGACAGCGCCTGCGCGTCGGCGAAGATGACGCCGGCTCCCTCCGGGGCGGAGACGGTCTCCCAGCCGAAGGTCAGCTCGCTGTCGTACGGGATGCCGTCGTCGGTGGCGGTGGCGACCAGCCGGGTGGACAGGTTGCCGTCGCCGGAGTTGTCGCGGGCGGCGGTGACGACCGGCGCCTGGTTGGTGACCTCCGGCACGTCCCGGCCCGAGTCGAACACCTGGATCTCGGAGATCGCGGTGAAGAGGGTCGGGTTGTTGGTGAAGGCGATGCGGACCTTGTCCGAGGTGACGGTGTCGAACAGCGCCTCGTTGAACTTCGCCGAGGGGACGGTCGGGTTCTTGAACTGGTCCGGCACCTCCCGCCAGCCGCCGTTGCCATCGGGCACCTGCACCCACCAGCGGGCGGGCTCGCGGTAGCCGCCGGCCTGCCGGTCGCTGACGAAGTAGACCTTCACGTTGTCGAAGGACTTCGCCGCACCCAGGTCCAGCTCGACGTAGCCGTTGCGCTCGGTGGTGCCGTAGTTGCCCCAGTACGGCTCGTTGGCGGTGACACCGTCGGTGACGGCCGCCAGCGACACCGGTCGCTCGGTCACCGAGATGGCGCCGGGGGTGTGGTTCATCGAGGTGCTGCTCCAGCCGGGCGTGTGGAACTGCCGCCACGGCGTGGGCCGCACACCCTGCTGGGTGTACGAGGAACTCAGCTGCGCGCCCTGCGCCAGGTTCGGCGCGTCCTCGGTCAGGTCGATACCGGCCGTCTTGAGGTAGCCGACGACCCGCTCGTCGGCGATCGGGGTGTCCACCGCGGCCGGGAAGTCGGTCCCTTCGCTCGCGGTGAAGGTGACGGTGAGCCCGTCTTCGGCCTGGACCTGGTTGGTGTTCGGGTCGTAGGTGAGCTTGCCGAGCTTGTCGGTGCTGACCTTCCTCTCCCCGCCCAGGAACAGGCTGTAACCGGCGCCGAGGCCGTACTCGCTGCCGTCCGGGTCCCAGACGATGGTCACGTCCTGCCCGTGGTAGCGCAGGTTGTTGACCATGAAGTGCTCGTACCCGAAGTTGATCGGCCAGAGTTCGATCTTGTCATCGGAACGCGGCTGGATGCCGCCCATGTCCTCGATGAAGATGTAGTTCATGTTGCCGAGCATGATGTGGTTCTGGTTGTTGCGGTTGTAGGTGCGGGTGTTCGGGTTCCAGTTGGAGTAGTACTCCGCCTGGTTGGCGACCCGCATGTCCGCGTTGGGGTAGATGCTCCAGGCCATCCAGTCCAGCAATCGCTTGGCGTACGCAGGGGTGATGTACTTCTGCTCCGGGTCGTAGTGCCGCAGGGCGGAGCGGACACCGCGGTACTGCACGGTGAAGTTGATGTTCGAGAAGTTGTTCGAACCACCGATCCCGTAGGCCGCCCGGTCGTACTGGTTGGCGGTGTAGAACGGGAAGATCGGGAAGTTGTCGCCGTAGGTCAGGAACCGGAAACCGTCGACGTAGGTCTGCCACTGGTCGGTCGGGATCAGGTTCTCGGCGTAGATGTCGTAGAGGTTCGACTCCTTGGCCGGGATCAGGTTGCGGGCCGACGCGGGCAGCGGGTTGGCCCGCCCGTTGGCGCTGGCCGCACTGGTGGCGCCGTGCGACGTGCCGGCCAGGAACATCCGCATGTCCGGGCTCCACAACCGGTTGAGGATCGCCTCACGGATCTGGTCGGCGTTGGTGGCCATCTCGTCGACCTTGGCCTGGTCGGCGTCGGCGAGCTGGTAGAGCTGCCGGGCCGCGTCGAAGGCACCCCAGACGTACGCCGACTCAGGCCGCTCGATGGTCCGCGCGCCGGGGGCACCGGCGTTGGACTTCGGGAAGCCGAAGGTGATGGCGTCGGCGTCGTTGCCCGGCATGTAGTTGGTGTCGTACGCGATCAGCTTGTCGTTGTTGCCGTCGTAGTGTTCGAGTTGGCCGACGCCGTCGCCCTCGAAGTACTTGGCGAACTTGCGGGCGATCTCCTTGCCACCACCGTGCACGTTGTACGCCTCAAGCCCGGCGGTGCCGAGGTACTGCGAGTAGTGGTTGTTCCAGCTGGTGTGCCCCGGGCTGTCCAGGAAGGCCGACGAGCCGGACAGCTCACCGATGTTGAGGATCTGCCCGTACGGCAGGTAGGGCGTACGCAGCCACTTGGTGTCCTGCAGGTGCATCGGCTGGGTCAGCGCCACGGCGTTCTGGTAGAGGTTGACCCCCTCGATCGTCGTCGGGTACTGGTAGACGTGGCCTGCGGCGTTGGCGTCGAGGGAGTTGTAGCGCTCACCCCACCAGCGGTAGACGATGGCCTTCTCCAACGCCGGGTCGGGGACGTTGATGTAGGGGATGTCCTGCGCCCAGCGACGGTTGAACGCGGTGATGCCGGTCCGCACGGCCTGCGCCGGCGACAGTTCGGCGTACTCCTGATAACTCTGCACCGTCTCCGGCAGGGTGGCCGAGGAGACGGCGCCGACGACCGAGAGCGACACCGAGCCACCTGCCGGTACGGTGATCTCCCGGTCCAGGTTGCTGCCGCTGCGGGTGAAGCCGGCACCGGTCAGGTCGATCCGGATGGTGTCCCACGCGGTGTCGACCAGCCCGTTGTTGGAGCCGCTGGTGATGGTCCGGGTGCCGGTGAGCGCGGCATCTCCGGCGGCCTGGGTGGCCAGCGGCGACGCGGCGCGGACGGTGAAGGTGGCCGCCTCCTCGCCGGGGTTGTTGAAGTCGATGGCGGTGACCGCCACGTTGTCGTAGGTGATGAGCTTGGTCAGGTTCGCGGTGACCCCGGTGGTGCCGATGTTGTACCGGCTCCTGGCGTGGCTGGGCGCGTTGAACCGGTTGGCGTTGACCTCGCTGACGGTCTGGCCGGGCACCGTGACGGTGTAGAGGTTGCCGAGGTTGTTGGGGCCGCCGACGAACGCGCTGCCGGCAAAGCCCATGACGGTGAAGTTGTTGTTGCTGGCGCCACGCATGTACAGCGAACGGCCTCGGGTCATCAGCACCGCTGACCCGAGGGCGCCCTGCACGCCGAGGATGCGGTCGAGGTAGTAGTCGGTGCCGCCGTCGGCGAGATCCTTCTCGAAGATCGACTGGTGCATGCTGCCGGCGGTGAACGGCACCCCGGGAAGCAGTTGGTTGGCGACGTCGCCGACGTTGCTGTACACCGGGTCACCGATGTCCATGACGTGGCTCTGCCCATTGGTGTAGACCCCGACGTCGCCCTCGTTGCCGGGCAGGATCGGGCTGGCCGCGTGAGCCGGGGAGGGTACGGCGACCGCCCCTCCCACCACTAGCGCGGCAAGGGCGGCCCAGAGAGGCACCCTCCGCACGCGTCTACGGATCATTTCCTTCCTCCTTGTTATCGGCGCGAGGGGCGGGTGAGGCGCCCTGGTCGCACCTTGGGGGTGATTCGAGCGGCTTGTGAGCATCGGCACCAATTTGGTGTGAGCGCTAACATCAGCTGCGCCCCCGAGCCGGGGCCAGCAGGTCGATGTCGGTGGGCAGCCAGACGCGCATGGTCGAGGGCCCCCGGTTGGCCCAGGCGTGATAGGGCACCAACGGCACCTCGTCGAACTCGTCGACCGGCACCGGCGCCGCCTCGGCGATGTCGGCCCGGTAGGGCCACTCGTGCTCCTGCGGGCGGACGCGACGGCAGCGAACGACGACCCGACCGTCGACCAGGCGTGGCGGCCGACCGGCGTCGACGCGCACTTCGTCGACGCCGACCATGCCCGGCACGTCCACCGATTCCAGGGCGTAAACCAGCGGACCGCGCTCCACCGCGACACAGCCCCGCACCGCGTCGATGCGGCTGTCCGGGTGGATGAACCTGGGCTCCATCGGCAGCCGGAGGACGAGTTCGTCACCGCGCCGCCACACCCGCTGCTCGGTGAACACGCCCGGAGCCACCGGCCGGGTCACCCCGTCGAGGGTCACCGTCGCGCCCTCGACGGCCCACCCGGGCACCCGCAACGACAGCGACCAGGGGTGGTCGTCGTCGCTGTCGATCCGTACCCGGATCTGTCCGTCGTACGGGTAGTCGGTCTCGATGCGCAGGCACCGGTCGCGTCCGTCGGCGAGGTGGTGCTCGACGGCGCCGGGCAGGTACTGGTGCAGTTGAACGCCCTCGTCGTCGCAGGTGGCGACGTACGCCGACAGGCTGGCCAGGGTGCGGGCCACGTTGGTCGGGCAGCAGGACACCTCGAACCAGGGCGCCCGCAGTGACGCCGCCGCCCGCAGGCTGGGCCGGTCGGTGTCGGGCAGCGTGCCGAGTTCCCGACGGTGCAGAGTATTGGTGTAGAAGAAGCTCTGCCCGTCGGCCGACGGCGAGGTCGACACCACGTTGAACAGCGTCCGCTCGATCAGGTCGGCGTACCGGGGGTCGCCGTCGGCGAGCAGCAGCCGCCAGGCCAGCATCACCGAACCGATACCCGCGCAGGTCTCCGAGTAGGCACGATCGGGAGGCAGCATCCAGTCCCCGCCGAATGCCTCGTCCTGATGCCGGGAGCCCTGTCCCCCGGTGACGTAGGTACGCCGCGACACCGTGTTGCGCCACTGGCCGCGCACCGCGTCCAGCAGACTGGCGTCCTTCAACTCGACGGCGACATCGACGGCACCGGCGGCGAGGTAGTTCGCCCGCACCGCGTGCCCGCGCAGCACGGTCGCCTGCCGGATCGGCTGGTCGTCCTGGAAGTACTCCCGACCGAACTCCACGTCCTTGAGACGGCCATGGCCGCGCCGGTCGACGAAGAGTGCGGCCTGGGCCAGGTAACGGTCCTGACCGGTGGTGCGCGCGAGTTCCACCAGCGCGGGCTCGATCTCCGCGTGCCCGCAGACGCTGTCGATGCCGTCCGGCCCGAACGTCCGGCACACGTTGTCGGCGGCCCGGCAGGCGATCTCCAGCAACCCGTCGTCGGCACCGGGACGGGTCCGGGCCCGGGCGACCGCAGCCTGGAGCAGATGCCCGACGCAGTAGAGTTCGTGCCCCCATTCGAGGTCGGACCAGCGCGGCGCCTGCCCGGGACGACCGAACTTGGTGTTCAGGTAGCCGTCCGGCTCCTGAGCTGCGGCGACCCGCCGCACGATCGCGCGGAACCGCGAGTCGAGTTCGACGTCGTCGGTGCGGCCGATCTCCCAGGCCATCGCCTCGAGGAACTTGTAGATCTCCGAGTCGGAGAACTCGCGTCCCCGGCGTTCGCCGCTGAGGTCCCCGTTCGCCGCCAGGTCGAAGTTACGGATCCAGCCCTCGCGCTCGAGCCAGTGCTCGATGTGGTGCAGAGTGGCCACGCCGTTGATCGATTGACGTTCACCCCAGAATCCACCCGTGATCCGGACGTCCCGCAGGCCGAGGGGCCGTAGTCGACCCTGCACCGGCAGGACGGGGGCGGCCGAATGCGCGTTGCCGCTCATGGTCATCCTTTCAGCGCGCCGGACATGAAGCCGCGCACGTAGTGTCGTTGGAGCAGGAGGAACAGGACGATGCACGGAAGGGCGAGAACGACGACGCCCGCCTCGGTCGCCCCGTAGTCGACGACACCTTGGACCTGGCCACGCAGATTCGACACCGCGAGCGGGAGGGTCATCCGCTCGGAGTCGTTGATCAGGATGAGTGGGGCCATGAAGTCGTTCCACGCGGCGAGGAAGCTGAACAGCCCGACGGTGATCAGGCCCGGCTTGACGGCGGGCAACAGCACCCGCCACAGCGCGCCGAACGAGGAGCATCCGTCGACCATCGCGGCCTCGTCGAGTTCGCGTGGCACCGCTTCGAAGGAGATGCGCATCAGGAAGGTGGAGAACGGCAGCTGGAACATCGTGAGCACGAGAGCCACGCCGACCAGGGAGTTCTGTAGGCCAACCTGGTTGAGCAGCACGTAGAGCGGGATCAGCAGGGTCGCGTACGGAACCATCAGGATGGCGAGCGTGACCAGGAAGAGGATGTTCTTCCCGGGGAAGCGGAACCGGGCGAACGCGTAACCGCCGAGGAAGGAGACCAGCAGCGTCAGGGCCACCGTGAGCAGCGAGACGAACGCCGAGTTGGCGAGATAGCGCCAGATGCCGGCCTGGTAGGCGGCCAGCGTCTGGTAGTTGCCGAAGCCCCAACCGTCCACCTGGTTCGTGCCGGGCTGCGGGGAGACCGAGGCGACGGCCGTCCAGGCCAGCGGCGCCAGGAAGATCAGCGCGACCGCTCCGGTGAACACCCAGTACGGCGTACGCAGGGCGATGCCGGCGATGGTCATGCCGTCCGTCTTCTTCCGACCTGCGGGTTCGGCGGAGTTCGGTGACGCGGGCCCGTCGGTGGGGGTCGATCTGGTACTGGACACGACTGTCATCGGCGTCAGTTCTCCTCGGACCGGAAGGCACGCATCTGCAACGCGTTGATCGCTATCAGGGCCAGCAGCACGATGACGGAGATGGCCGCCGCCACACCCAGATCGTTCTGACCTTGGAACGCCACCATGTAGATGAGCTGGACGACGGTGATCGTGCTGTTGTCCGGGCCGCCCTTGGTCAGGATGTAGAACTGCTCGAAGGCGAGCAGCGAGCCGGTCACGCAGAGCACGGTCGTCAGCGCCAGGGTCGGGCGCAGCAGCGGCAGGGTGACCTTCCGGAAGGTCTGCCAGCGGCTGGCGCCGTCGGTACGGGCGGCCTCGTACACGTCCGCCGGGATGCCCTGGAGGCCGACGAGCATGAGCACCATGTAGAACCCGGCGTAGCGCCACACGATCAGGAAGGTCGTGGAGAACAGCGCCGCGGTCGGTGAGCCGAGGAAGGTGAAGCCCAGCCGGTCCATCACCGGCGCCAGCGGGCTCGCGTACGGCGAGTAGAGCACGTAGAACAGCAGGGACGCCGAGGCCAGCCCGAGGGCGCTGGGGATCAGGAACGAGGCGCGGAGCAGGTTGTTCCACCGGCTCGACTCCTGCACGAGCAGGGCCAGTCCCAGGCCGAGTGCCAGCAGCAGGACGGTCGCGAGCGCGGTGTACTTGAGGGTGAACACCACCGAGTCGGTGAAGAAACGGTGGTCGACCGCCTTCACGAAGTTGTCGGGAGCGTTGATCCCCTGGTCGCCGGTGAGCAACGGCCATCTCGACAGGGACATCCTGATGACCAGCAGCAGCGGCACGGCGAACAGCAGCACCACGAAGACCGCCGTCGGCGTCGCGTAGAGCCAGCCGAGCAGCGCTTGTCGGCCACGAGGACGGGCACGGCGCCGGGTCGCCGCACTCGGCGACCGAGACGGTGCGGTGACGCTCATGGAAACCTCTCGTTCGTTCGGTGGCGGGGTGGATCGTCGACGTCCGGATCGCGCCGCAGGCGTGTGCCGACCGGTAAGCGGGGTCGTCGGACGGCGCACGCCTGCGGGGCGTCGCCTACTGCTTGAGCACGGCGGTGATTTCGCCGTTGTCCTTCTGCACGTCACCGCTACCGTTGAGCACCTGGTTGCGTACGAGGGTCAGCCACGGGCTGTTCGGCGCGTTGAACGCCTGCTGGAAGTTCAGCGCGACCGGGGTGTCCCCCTTGCCGGCCACCTCGTTGATGGTGACCAGGCGCGGGTCCTCGGCGGCGTACTTGTTGTTGGCGAGATCGGCGCGCGAGACCACGTCCTTGTTCTTGGCCAGCACCTCGACCTGGGCCTGTTCCGACATCATCCAGCTGAGGAAGTTCCAGGCCTGCGCGGCCTTCTTCGAGTCCTTCGAGATCCCGATGCCGTCGCCACCGACGAAGGTGGAGGCACCGCCGCCCGGTCCGGGGATACCGGCGACACCGGCGTCGAACGGGGTCGAGGAGAGCAGCGTCGCCGGGTAGAACATCAGGCCGACCTTGCCTTCGGTGAACGCGGCCGTCCAGGTCGGACCGGTCTCCCCGGCCGAGGCCGGCAGTACCGCCCCCGAGCGCCACAGGTCGTGCCAGGTGCGGTAGACCTGCTGCGCGGTGTCGTCGGCGAGCTTGGACTCGCGGCCGTCGTCGCTGAACACCTGGCCGCCACCGGCCCAGATGGACGGGAACCAGGTGAACACCAGGCAGCCGCCGCAGTTCAGCCCGGCCGCCGTGCCGTAGACGCCCTCCTTGCCCAACGCCTGGATCGCCTTGGCCGCGGCGGCGTACTCCTCAAGCGAGGCTGGCGCCTTCTCCGGGTCGAGCCCGGCGTCGGTGAACAGTTGCTTGTTCCAGAACAGCATCGACAGGTCCAGCACGAAGGGCAGGACGTGTTCCTTGCCGTCGCGGGTGCCGGCCGACAGGTGTCCCTTGTTGATCGAGTCCTTGAAGTCGAGGCCGTTGATGTTCGTACTGAGGTCCTGGAACAGGCCCTGGTCGACCCAGTTCGGCACGTAGACGATGTCCGCGGCGAAGAGGTCCGGCAGGCCGTCGGAACCGGCCGCCGCACCGACCTTGGCGACGTAGTCGTCGTTGGGTACGACGGTGAGCTTGACCTTGTTCTGGTGGCTGGCGTTGTACGCGTCGACCAGCAGCTTCGCCTGCTTCTCCATCGGAGCGCGAGTCCACAGTGTCAGTTCGCTGCCGTCGTCGACGCCGGTGGGACCGGCCTCGGCCGCACTCGGGCCGCTCGGTTCGTCGCTGCCACACGCCGCGACGCCGAGAGTCAGCGTCGCGGCGAGGACTCCCGCCAGCGAACGTAGGGCAGTCCGCCTGCCCAGGGGATTGCTCATGGTCATCTCCTAGGTTCATCGTCCGGGGGGCGAAACCGTCGAGCGGTCTCCGCCAGCCGGGGTGTGCTCTCTCGAATTGCCGCGTCAGGTCGGACGGTCAGGCGGTGACATCACGGTCGGGCGTCACACAGGTCGAGCGACCCGCGACGCGGTTTCTGCGCGCACCGCCACTGTGGTCACCGCCGCCGCCGAGGTGGTACGCATCACGTTCCGCCGCTAGGGTGTCCCACGAAAACGGTTTCGGCAAGATGTCGCACGGGTAAAACCCGAGACGATTTCCCGCCATAACCCCGCCTTCCCCCGCAAGCAGTCTTCGCACTACGCTGGCCGCAACCGCGGGGACGGCAGGCAATTGCCAGCACCCTGAAAATGTTGCGAAAGGCTTTCGGGTGGGCCGACGACGATCGCAGTCAGTGACGCTGAGTGATGTGGCGAGCCATGCCGGCGTCTCGGTGGCCACCGCGTCGAAGGCGCTCAACGGCCGCGCCGAGGTCGCCCCGGCCACCCGCGAACGGGTACTGCGTGCCGCGGCGGAGCTGTCCTTCCAGCCGAACGCGCTGGCCTCCGGTCTGATCTCCGGTCGCACCCGCACGGTCGGGCTGCTCACCGACGAACTCGGCGGCAGGTTCGCCATGTCCATCCTGCTCGGCGCCGAGAACGCCCTCGGTAACGGGCAGATGTCCGTGCTGCTCTGCGACGCGCGCGGTGACGCGATCCGCCGCCAGCACTACATCCGTACCCTGCTGGCCCGTCAGGTCGACGGGTTCCTCGTGGTCGGCGACAGCAACGAGGTGAGCCCCTCGGTGACCCAGCACATCCCGGTCCCGGTGGTCTACGCGTACGCCGAGTCCACCGACCCGCACGACCTGTCGATCGTCGCCGACGACGAGGGCGGCGCCCGACTCGCCGCGGAGCACCTGGTCTCGCACGGCCGGCGACGGATCGGGCACATCACCGGCCCGGACAGCTACCGCGCGGCCCGCGATCGGGCCGCTGGGCTGCGCACGGTGCTCGCCGAGGCGGGTCTCACCCCGGCCGGTGACCCGCTGTTCGGCGAGTGGTCCCAGCGGTGGGGCCGGCACGCGGCACGTCTGCTGCTCGCCGCCCAGCCGGACGTGGACGCGATCTTCTGCGGCAACGACCAGGTGGCCGCCGGCGTCGCCGACACGCTGCGCGATCTCGGCCGCCAGGTCCCGGACGACGTGGCGATCGTCGGCTACGACAACTGGGAGTTCTTCGCCGAGGACTGTCGCCCGCCGCTGACCACCGTGGATCTCAACCTCGAACAGCTCGGCGCCACCGCGGTCCAGCACCTCATCGCCGCGCTCGACGGCAACGCCGGCGGCGGGGTCATCCGGCAGCAGGGCCGCCTGGTCGTACGCGAGTCCACCGGTCCGGCGCTGCCTCGTCGCTGAAACCGCTGAACCGCTGAAACCGCTGAAACCGCTGGACCGTCGGTACCGTTCGCAGGCGCTCGGGCACCCGAAGGCTCAGGCACCGCGCGCCGGCCCCGACAGCGTCAGCCCCGCCGTCGCGCGGTCGCCGTCGCCCGGTGCCGCCGCGCTGTGCCGGACGACCAGTTCCGGCACCAGCAGATCGCGCCGTGGCAGCGGCCCCGACACGGGACGGTCGAGTTGTGCCAGCAACAGCCGCAGGCTGCGCCGGCCGAGTTCGGCGAAGTCCTGCCGCACCGACGTCAGCGGTGGCAGGAAGTGGGCACCGTCGGCGGTGCCGTCGAAGCCCACCACGCTGACGTCACCCGGCACCCGGCGGCCGGCCTCGTGCAGTGCCCGCAGCACACCGAGGGCGAGTTGATCGCTGGCGCAGAAGATGGCCGTGACACGTGGGTCGCGGGCCAGCCGCTCACCCTGCTCGTAGCCGGTACCGGCGCTCCAGTCACCGGGCACCACGGCGGGCACCGGCGCCCCGGCGGCCCGCAGCGCGGCGCGCCAACCGTCGACCCGCTCCCCCGCCTCCGGCCAGTCCTGCGGGCCGGCGACGTGATGCACGGTGGTGTGCCCCAGGTCGAGCAGGTGCCGGGTGGCGAGCCGGGCGCCCTCGACGTTGTCGATCTGCGCGCTCGGGAGGGCCTCCGTGCAACCGCCGCCCACAGTCACGGCCGGCAGCCCGCACGACGCCTCCGCCAAGGCGCTGGCCATGGCGGGCTTGGGCGCGATGGCGATGATCCCTTCGACCGACTGCCGACGCAGCCAGTCGACGGCGTCGAGCACCGATCGGCGATCCAGGTGACGCAGACTGGCGACGCTGACGAAGTAGCCTGCGGCGCGGGCGGCGCCCTCGATCGCGTACAGCATGGAGGTCGGTCCGTAGAGCGGGCTCTCGTAGCCGACGATCCCGAGGGTGCCGGACCGTCGGGTGACCAGCGCGCGGGCGGCCGGATTCAACCGGTAGTCGAGCCGACGCATCGCGTCCAGAACCCGCTGCCGGGTGTGGTCGGCGACGTACGGATGCCCGTTGATGACGCGGGAGACCGTCTGGGCGGACACCCCCGCCAGTTCCGCGACGTCCCGCATGATCGAACGGCCCGAACCTCTGACCGGCCGTTCGGCTTCGTTGCCGCGTGCGGGTACGGACGGGGCCGTTCGCTCCCTGCCCGACCGGGCACGGCCGTCGTTATCGATCACCCTGCTCTCCTCGTCAGGAGGTTCCCCACGACGCGCGGCGGAGGAAGCGGTGGTCCTTCCACCACCGATGTCGCCTGGCCTCTGACAATGAACGCCGAAAGCGATTTCGGCAATGCCTGTCAGGAGATTTATGGCAAAACATTGAGCTGGACAATGGTCGATTTCGACAACGATGCCAGCAGTTGCGGTCCGGTGCCGTCGGCGGCCCGGCGATGGTGGGCCGGTGTCGCACCCGCCCACCACGCCGGATCGCTGCTCAGCCCGTCGCCTTGACCTCCAGCAAGCCCACCGAGGCCGTACCGGACGCCAGGAGCACCCGCAGCCGCGAGGTGCTCACGGCCGGGAAGGTGACCCGGTTGTACTGGTTGATCGCCGTGGGGTATCCGCTGACCCCGGGAAGGTCGGCGTACGCGGTGCCGGTCCAGTACTGCAACCGCCACGACGCCGGCAACCGCACGCCACCGTTGTCGTCGAAGAAGTACACCTCGGCCGCGCTCAGGGTCTGCGCGGACGACCAGGTCAGCTCCGCCCACTGTTGCCCCTGGTTCGGCCAGGTCCCCCAGCGCGGGTTGACCGTGTCGTTCGACGACGGCGGGTCGATGCCGTCGTTGAGCGCGGCCACCGACTCCCAGGGTGAGGTGTACGACGCCGACGGTGTCGCCGAGCCGGCCAGGTTGCCCGACGGTGGCGGGCTGCCGCCCCGGCCGTACAGCTTCACCTCGGTCAGCCCGGTGCGGAAGCCGGCGGCGTGGGTGACCTGCACCCGGATCCGCTGGGTGTTGACCGGCGTGAACCGGACCCGGTTGTGGTTGGCCCTCGGCACCGCCGGGGACTTCACCTGGCTCGCGGCGTTGACCCAGCTACTGCCGTTCCAGTACTGCACGGTGTACGACGCCGGTGCCCGGTAGCGGTTGCCGGCCCGGTCGTCGCGGAAGTACAGCCAGGCGTCGTCGACGGTACGGGTCTGACCGAAGTTGACCTCGTACCAGTCGGTGCTGTTGGACGACCCGGAGCTGCCCCAGATCGGCGCGTTGGTGGGGAATCCGTCGACCGCCGCGCCGGTGGAGGTGCCCGAGGCGGTGTACGACGCGGACGTCGTCGCGCCCTGGGCCAGGTTCGGCGTGGTCGAGGTCAGGTCGACGCCGGCCTTGGCGAACATGTCGACCATCCGGTCGGTGGTGTGGTTGACCTGCTGCGGCAGTTGCAGCCCGGAGAACGCGGCGCTGAAGGTGGTCGTGCCACCCGCCGGCAGCGTCACCGCCCCGGTGGCCGGGTCGTAGAGCAGCCGGGTCAGCCGGTCCACGGTGGTCACCCGGGTGCCGTTGAGATAGACGGAGTAACCCTGCGGTACGCCCGGGTAGCGGCTGATCCCGTCGGCCGGGTCGTCCCAGACGACGCTCAGGTCCGCGTTGCGGTAGCGCAGGTTGTTGACCGCGAAGTGCGACCACCCGATGGGGATCGGGTGCAGCTCGATGGTGTTGTCGTTGCGCGGCCGCAGACCAGCCACGTCCTCGATGACGGTCCAGTTGCTGCTGCCCAGGATGTTGTGGTGGATCCAGGACCGGTAGGTGATCGACGAACCGTTCCAGTTGGACCAGAACTCGTTGGCGTCCGGCCACTGGGTGTTGCCGTTGACGTACTGCGCCCAGACGTTCCAGTAGAGCAGCTTCTTGTAGTGCTCGGCGGTCATCCACTGGTTGGGGTAGTTGCGCAGCACCGAGGAGTAGAGCCGGAACTGCACGGTGGAGTTGATGGTGGAGAAGTTGTTGCTGCCGGGGTTGCCGGCCGCTGCCGCCGCGGCCTTGTCCCGCTGGTTGGCGGTGTAGAAGGGGAAGATCGGATACTCGGCCGGGTCGTTGAACAACCGCAACGCCTCACGGTAGGTGGCGGTGTTCGGCATCAGCCCGACGGCGTACGGGTAGTAGTTGTTGATCTCCTTCCACGGCACATGCGTGTTGGTGCCGACGTGCCGGTGTTCCAGCAGCTGCCGGCTCGGGTTCCACAGCACGTTGACGATGCCGTCGCGGACCCGGTTGGCCAGTGTCTGCATCTCGGTGGCCTTGGCCGTGTTGCCCAGCACCGTGTACGCCTGCGCGGCGGCCAGGGCGTTGCTGTAGAGGTACGCCCCCTCGGCCCGGTCCAGGTTGCCCGAACGCCAGTGGAACGACACCGCGTCGGCGTCGTTGCCGGTCATCGCGCCCCAGTCGTACTCGATCACCCCGTTGTTGTTGGTGTCGTAGGTGGCGAGTTGACCCTTGACGTCCATCTCGGCGTAGCGGGCGAAATTGTGCAGCATCGCCGGCTGCCCGCCGTGCAGTTGGTACGCCCGCCAGGCCGCCTCGGACAGGTACTGGGTGTAGCTGTTCGACCAGTTCTCCGGGTCACCGGGGTTGTCCATGAACCGGCCGTTGGCCGAGGACTGCCCGACCGACAGCCACGGCCCGTACGAGTAGATCGGGTTGCGTAGGTACTTCAGGTCGTCGACGTGCATCGGCTGGGTCAGCACGATGGCGTTGTTGTAGCCGGTCACCCCCTCGATCGAGGTGGGGAACTGGAAGTCCTGGCCGGGGATGTCGACGTCCAGGTGGTTGAAGCGCATCAGCCACCAGCGGTAGTAGATGTTCTTCTTGATCGCCGCGTCCGGCACGTCGAGGTACGGCACGTTCTCCGCCCACCAACGGTTGTAGGTGCGTACGTGGGTGGCGAAGGCGCTGGTCGGGGTGGCGTTGCGGTAGCTGGTGTACTCGGTCAGCGACTCGGGGATCTCGTCGGTGACGAAACCCAACTGCACCTTGGTGGTGACGCTCTGCCCCGCGCCGAGGGTCACCGAGCGGTTCAGGCCGCCGCTGCTGACGGTGAACCCGTCGGCGGAGAGCCGGGGCCGGATGGTGGTGAGGTTGTTCTTCACCTGTCGGCTGCCGGTCAGCTCGCTACCGCTGCCCGAGGTGGCGTACGGCGAGGTGACCCGCAGTTGCACGGTGCTGCTGGCGCTGCCGGTGTTGGTGACGGTCAGGTTGGTGACCGCGACGTTCTGGTTGGTGATGAACTTGGTGACGTCGACCCGCAGCGAGCCCCCGGTGTGCACGCTGCGCCAGTGGCTGGGCGCCTGCCAGCGCTGCGCCACCTGCTCGGTGAGGGTGCCGGAGCCGACCGTGACGGCGTAGGCACCCTGGCTGCTGATGTTGTCCCAGTAGGCGGTGTTGCCACCGAAGCCGATCACCGACGGGTTGTGGGTGTACATGAACACCCCCCGCCCCCGGGTCATCAGCCAGGTGCCGGCCGGGTCGTTGCCCGGTCGGGCCAGCAACCGGTCCATCCAGAAGTCGGTGCCGGCGCTCTCGGCGTCGTAGATGGCCTGCATGGTGTTGCCGGTGGAGTAGCCGACCGGTGGCGCCGGCACCGCCGGGCCGGAGAAGGTGGGATAGCCGATGGTCTGCTCGGCGTACGCCGGGCCGCCGGTGACCGCCAGGGTGCCGGCCACCAGGGTGGCGGTGACGATCGCGGCCAGGCTGGCGCGTACGGGCTGGATTCTGCTCATGACTGGAACGCCATCCATTCCAGGACTCCGGTGGAGTAGCCGCTACGGGAGGTGATGTTCAGCCGGAGCCGGGTGGTGCTGACCGAGCTGAACGTGGTGACGTTGTAGGTGTCCCCGGCCACGCCGCAGGTCGACTGGTTCGGCACGTCGACGTACGTGCTGCCGTTCCAGTACTGCACCTGGCAGGAGGCGGGCAGGTCGATGCCCTGGTTGTCGTCGAACCAGTAGGTGGCCGTGCGGTTGATGTTCTGCGCGGTCGGCCAGCGGTACTCGATCCACTGGGTGCCCTGCTGGGGCCAGTTGCCGTAGGCCAGGTTGCCGCGGTCGGCGGAACTGGTCGGCACCCCGCCGTTGTTGATCGCGGCCAGGTTCTCCCAGGCGGAGACGTGCGAGGTGGAGGCGGTGGCGGTGGTCGCCAGGTTGGTGCCGGCCGGCGGCTGTACCCCGCCGCCAGGGTTGGCCGGCGGGCCGGTGGTGGTCTGCACCACCGGTTGGATGGTCCCATCGGCGTTGAAGTACATCCGGTCCACCGCAACGGATCGTCGGAAGTTGCCGCCGCCGGGGGCGTTCGCGTTGTGGTAGACCATGTACCACTGGCCGTTGAGCTGCGCGACGCCCGCGTGGTTGGTGGTCGAGGAGACCTGGCCGAGCACGACGCCGCGATGCGTCCACGGGCCCATCGGGTTGGTGGCGGTGGCGTAGCGCTGGCAGGCGTAACTCGACGAGGTGACGCAGCCCTGGGTGTCGTTCGCCGCGTAGATCATGTAGTAGAGGCCGTTGCGCTTGAACATGAACGGCGCCTCCCAGAAGTTGGTCAGCCCCTGCGGCGTGACCACCGAGCCCACCGTGTCGATCATGTTGCTGGCCAGCCGGACCGCGCGGGCTCCCCAGTAGCCGCCCCAGTACAGGTACGCCTGGCCGTCGTCGTCGACGAAGACGGTGGGGTCGATGTTCAGCGGCGATGAGTTCGGGGTGCTGTCGCTGATCAGCGGCCCGCCCTTGGCGTCGGTGAACGGGCCGAGCGGGCTGTCGGCGACGGCGACGCCGATGTTCATCCAACCGGGGCCGTTGCCGTTGACCGAGGTGTACCAGTAGTACCGGCCGTTGCGGTGCTCGACCTCGCTGGCCCAGGCGTCGGCGCCGGCCCAGCCGAAGGTGCCGATGTTCGCTCGGGCACCGTGGTGGGTCCAGTTCGCCGCGTCCGTGGTGGACAGCACGTGCCACTCGCGCATGACGAAGTTGTTGGTGCCCACCGGCGCCTCGTCGCGGCCGGCGTAGACGTACATCGTGTTGCCGACCACCAGCGGCGCGGGGTCGGCGGTGTAGACGGTGGTGATGATGGGGTTGGCAGCCGAGGCGGGCGGCGCCACGACCAGGCTGATGGCCAGCGTCGCGGCGCAGCCGGCGGCCGACGCACGAACGGCGAGTCGTCGTCGCATGGATGTCTCCTGTCGACGGGGTGGGACGGGCGATGTCGGCGCCCCCGGGGCGGGCTGGCGCCGGCTGCTGGCCAGCGTGGCGCGGGCCAACGGATCAGCCGCGGAACAACGCGGACGGATCACACAGTGATCGACATCTATCGCTTCCGCCGCCAGGGTGCCCCACGAAAACCATTTCGGCAAGATGTCGATCTGGTTACGCCAACATCGCGCACCTTCGACTTCACCGACCTCACCCAGCGGTGGACGACACGCCGCGCCACCCTTCCTGACGAAATCCTTTTCGGCAAGGTGCCGGCTCGATTACGTCGGTGCCTGCGAAACGGCGACCCGAAACGATTGCCGGCACTCAACACGCCAGCTTAGTTTGTATGGAAGTCAATCTATCTCCCCTCGGTGGCCGGTGCCGGCGATCACCGGGGCCCGACAGTGAAGGAGCCTCATGACATCGTCCAGAACAGGCGCGCGGATCATGGTGGCGATAGTCGCCACGCTGGCCACCACCGGCGGCGCCGCACTCGCGGTCACCGGGGCGCAGGCCGCCGCCGTGGGCTGCCGGGTCGACTACCGGGTGACCAATCAATGGTCCGGCGGCTTCGGTGCCGACGTCACCGTCACCAACCTCGGTGACCCGCTCAACGGTTGGACGCTGACCTGGACGTACCCCGCCGGGCAGCGCGTCACCCAGGCGTGGAACGCCACCGTCACCCAGAACGGCACCCAGGTCACCGCCACCAACGTCAGCTACAACGGCGCCCTGGGCACCGGAGCCGGCACCGCCTTCGGCTTCAACGGATCCTTCAGCGGCAGCAATCCGGTACCGACCTCGTTCGCCCTCAACGGCGTGACCTGCACCGGCACGCCGGGCACTCCGCCGCCGACCACCCCCGCACCGACGACGCCGCCGCCGACCAGCCCACCGCCGACCAGCGGCTGGAATCCGCCGGCCCACCTGGTGTCTCCGCTCAACCAGGTGTGGCAGCACGTCGAGCAGACCTACAACAACGGCAACCTGTACGGCTTCCGTAACTACGGCTGGGACCAGGTCATGGCCAACCGGGGGTACCTCAACTTCTGCGTGCGCTGGGACTCCTCCGCTCCCGTCACGGCGACCCAGCGAGACCAGATCCACGCCACCCTCGCCCGCCAGTACAAGAAGTGGATGGACGTGATGGTCGGCCACAACGCCTGGCCGTACCAGAACGTGCCCATCCGGGTCGTCGGCTGGGCGGTGCGTGACCGCAACCAGTTGCAGTGGAACGACAACTCCGTGGACATCTACGTCAACAACATCCGGGAGAACGCGCCACAGTGCGCCCCCGAGTGTGGCCGGTTCTTCAACCAGGGCGGCCAGTATCCCAACTGCCCCGGTGGGGCCGCCCGGCACTACGACCAGTCACTGTGGTTGACCGACGGGTTCGGCGGCGGCGCCGGTGGCGACTGGGGCCAGCGGATGGGCCGCGAGTACTACATGTCGAACCTCAACGCCGAGAACATGCACATCCTGCTGCACGAGATAGGCCATACCTTCGGCCTCGACGACTTCTACGACTGGACGCCGTCGGGCGTCGGAGGGTTCCTGATGCGGGCCGGCAGCGCCAGCTCGATCACCGAGTTCGACGCCTGGATGTTCCGGGACTGGTGGCGCCACCTCAAGAGCCGCTACGGGTACTGACCGCGTTGGCGCGCCCCCGGCCCCGTGTCCGGGGGTGCGCCGCGCCCGGATCAGTGGTTGACGTCGTAGACCGCCAGCTGCACACCGTTGCCGTACGTGGCGTGCTCGACCAGCGTCAGCCGCTGCTTGTCGGCCCCCTCCGGGGCGAACAGCCGCCGTCCACCGCCGAGCAGGATCGGGAAGACGAGCAGGTGGTACCGGTCGACCAGGCCGGCGGCGGCGAGCCCCTTGGCGAGCGTGGCGCTGCCGTGCACCAGGATCGTGCCGCCGTCGCCCTGCTTGAGCGCGGCGACCTCGTCGAGCGACCGCAACACGGTGGTGTTGTGCCACTGCGGGTCGGTGAGCGTGGTCGACACCACGTACTTCGGCATCGCGTTGTACGCGGCGAACTCCTCCATGGTCGGCCAGACCGGCGCGAACTCGTCATAGCTGACCCGGCCGATCAGCAACGCGCCCGCCTCCTGCTCCTCGCGGGCCTTGATCTCCCACACCGCCTCGTCCATCGGCACGTCCTTGAACGTCCAACCGGCGTGCGGGTGACTGCCCCCGCCCGGCGAGTCGATCACGCCGTCCAGGGACATGAACTCGGTGACGATCAGCGTACGCATGGTTGTGGGTCTCCTTCATCGGCGATCAGTGGTGCCTTCACCAGAACGTCGAACGGGACCGGCCGGATTCGACAGCCGACGGAGAATTTTCCTCGCCGACGAGCAGTGCCCCGTCGGTACGAAAGCTCGCACCGACGGGGCACCGATACCCTCAGGGACTACTTCTTGGGCTTGCCCTTGCCCTTCTTGGGCTTCTTGGGCTTGTCCGGGTCCGCGTCACCGATGGTGATCGTGGCCTTGTTGAAGTTGTTGCGCTTGTCGGCCTTCGACGGGTCGTAGTTCTGCTCGATGTTGCCCGCCGCGTCGACCGAGAACCAGTGGAACGTCGTCGTCTCGGTCACGTGGAACACCTCGCCGGGCTCCCGGAACTCGGTCGCCTTGTAACGGGGCGAGTCGAGCGTCGGGCGGCTGCCGTCGGTGGTGTAGTAGATGGTGGCCGGCTCGCTGACCTCGAACCGCACGTCGACCGGGCCGGAGAACCGGCCGGAGCCCGGCACCAGCTTGGAGGTGGGGTTCTTCTTGTCCTTGCCCCACTCCGCCGCGATCCGGAACATCTCCATGATCCCGTTGGCGTACTCCATGGTCTCGGCGTGCCCGCTGACCAGCTCGGGGTTGCCCTCCCACGGCGGCTGGAACGAGCCACCCTGCCAGTTGCCGGTCGCCGGGTTGTAGACCGAGCCACCGACCTCCCAGCCGAAGGAGAAGATCCCGTAGGTGTGGTACAGGTCCTCGCGGACGTTGCCGGCGGACGAGTAGAGCACGTCGGAGGAGCCACCCACGTTCTCGGGCGTGACCACGGTCTCCCGGTACGCCTTCACCTGGGACAGGATCCGGGAGGCGGCCTGCCAGTAGAACATCTCGTCACCCAGCGGCGGACGAGGGGTGGTGACCCGACCGTCGGCCTTGTAGGCGCCCGGCTGCCAGAACAGCTGGCCGCCGTTGGAGTGCACCGACATGAAGAACTTGATGTTCGAGTACGTCTCGGCGAGCCAGACGATGTTCTTCGCCTCCGGCTCGGACAGCTTCTCCGGACCCTGGTACGTGTTGCTGGTGCAGACGAACGAACCGCCCGAGTAACCGTCCTGAGCGGAACCCACCCGGTAGTTACGGTTCAGGTCGACGCCCCACGAGTTACGACGAGCCGGGTCGGCGTCCGCGTCCGGGCAGTGGTTGGTCATGTTGCGCCGCTGCGAGGCGAAGTTGTAGAAGCTGTAGTTCGCCCCGTCGGGGTTGTTGCTCGGGATCAGGAAGATGTCGGTGTTGTCGACGATCTTCTTGGTCTCCTTGTCGGTCTTGTAGTTGGCGACGAGCCGCTCCGCGGTCTCCAGGGTCGTCGTCGCCGGCACCCACTCGCGGGCGTGGTCCTGCGCCTGGATCAGCACGCCGGGCTTCTTGCCGTCACGGTGCTTGCCGATCCGCAGCACGCGGACCGTGTTCTCGCCGCGCGGCACGTCACCCTCGGGCGCACCGACACGCTTCTCGTCCAGGAAGTCGCTCAGCGCCACCGGCGCCGTCGGCGCCACGATGCCGGTGCCGGCGTTCGTGCGGTACGGGTGCGAGCGGTCGATCAGCCCGTTGGACTGGGTCTTGAGCGCCGTCGCGACCTGGGCGGCGGTGCTGGCCAGCGCACCGGAGGAGTCCTTGGCGAGCAGGACCCGCACGGCCTTGCCGTTGACCTCGACGGCCAGCGGCAGGTCGGCGCCGGGCCGGTCGACGAACTCGACGGTGATGTCGTTGCCGCCCTCGTGGCCCCAGGCCGCGGAGGTGACGACGACCGCGGACTGACCGGTGCCACCGATGGTGGCCTGCGCCTTCCGCTGGTAGCCGTTCGTCTTGTACGGCAGGTAGACGATCTCGGCGATCTTCGGGTTCTCCCGAGCGATCTCCTCCATCCGGTCGTGCAGCTGCTGCGGATGCTTGTAGCCGTCGACCAGGTTCCACTTGTAGCCCGGCTTGTCAGTCAGCGGCGGAGCGCCGTCCTCCAACCAGTCGGACACCGGGCCGACCACGACGCCACCGGTGGAGCTGGTGACCCGGATCTGGCTCGGGCGGGTGTCGAGCTTGAACAGGTTCCGGTGGAACATGTACTGGCCGGAGTCGATGAAACGGCTCATCGTCCGGGCGAAGGCGAAGTCGGTGCCCCGGCCGGAGTCGTTCTCCAGCTGCATGCCGACGATCGGGTTCGTCTGCGCGCCCTCGGTGGTGCGGGCCTCGACGTAGAGGAAGCCCTGGCCCTTGGTGGTGAACCAGTCGGCGCGGGCGATGCGTACCGTCGCCTGGTGGCTGTAGGTCGACGTGCTCGTCGCCACGGTGCTGTCGGTCGACGCGGCCGCCACAGCGGACCTCGCGGCGACTCGCGCGCCGGCGGCGGCGAAGCCGCCGTCAGCCTCATCGCTCCAGGTGAAACCCTCACCCTCGGCCAGGACCCGGACGCCCATCGCCTGGAGTTCGGCGAGCTGCTCGGGCGTCACCACCACCTCGGCCTCGATGCCGTCCGGCACCCGCGTCAGGCCGTGTTCCAGGTCGAAGCCGGCGGCCGCCACCTCGTCCAGCATGTCGGAGCCGGTCAGGTGGACGCGCACCACGTCGGCGTGGTCCGGGTGCTCCAGGTGGGAGCGCTCGGCCTCGGCCGACGGCGCCGGCGCCGCCGCGGGCTCGGCGACCGCCGGCTGGCCCGCCAGCAGGACGCTTCCCACCAGAACAGGTACTACGAGAAGAGCGATGCGTTGTCGAGTGCGCCGCATTCTTCCCTCCTTCTGCTTGTGCAAGTGTGGGAAGCAACGTATCGGCGGCGACCGCCCTCACCGGCCCACCTCCTGCCCGGTTGACCGAATCTTGAGTTTCGCGGGTGCCGGGAGGGGTTGACAGCGGGCCGGAGCCGGTCCTAGGGCGAAACGCCGACGGGGCCGCCGGAGTGTTCCGGCGGCCCCGTCGCGACAGGTGATCAGTGGATGACGACAGGTGCCTTCGGCTGGTCGCCGGGCTGGTCGTCGAGCAGGTGGGACCGCTCGCGCCGCCGGGGCAGGAACGCTGCCGGGATGAGCGTCAACACGACCAGCCCGAACGCCACCCAGAAGGTGGTGGCGAAGGCGTTCGCGGCGAAGTCCAACCCGCGCTCGATCAGCGACGGCTCGACCGGGAACTGCTGGAGCAGCTCCGGTTGCTGCTGCGCCGCGATGGCCAGGCCGGTCTCGGTGACCGGGTTGCCGTTCGGGTCGGTCACGCCCGGGATCGGACGGGAGTTGTTCAACTCGTTGGTGAGGATCACCGACATCACCGCGGCGCCGATGGATCCGCCGATCTGCTGGAGGATGTTCACCAGGGTGGAGCCGCGGGCCACCTCGTGCCCGGTCAACGTCCGCAGCGCCGAAGTCATGATCGGCATCATGGTGCCGCCCATGCCCAGGCCCATCACGAACAGCGAGCCGCAGATCAGCACGTACGAGGTGTCCGCGTCGATCTGGGTGAAGGTGGCGAACCCGGCGATGATCAGCAACAGCGCGAACGGCACCGTCCGGCCGACCGGCACCTTGTCGGCGAGCATGCCGGCGATCGGCATGGTCAGCATCGCGCCGATGCCCTGTGGCGCGATCAGCAGACCGGCGGCCAGTGTCGACTCACCCCGTACCTGGAGGAAGTAGCTCGGGAACAGCAGCCCGGCGCCCATGAAGGCGATGATGAACACGAACATCGTCACCGCCGCCACGGTCAGTCGACGGTTGCGGAACAGCCGCAGGTCCAGCAGCGGGTGCCGGGGGCGGAACGAGTAGATGACGAACGCCACCACCAGGGCCGCACCGATCAGCATGGGCAGCCACACCCCGGTGTCGGCGAAGGTGCCGGTCTCGGGCAGCGTCGAGACGCCGTAGAGGAACAGGGCCAGTCCCGGCGAGAGCATCAGCATGCCGAGGAAGTCGAACGACTCCGAGGGCTCGGGATTGTCCTTCGGCAGGGCCTTCTGCGCGTACACCAGCGCCACCAGGCCGATCGGCAGGTTGATCAGGAAGATCCAGTGCCAGCTCGCCACGTCGATCAGCCAGCCGCCGAGGATCGGGCCGCCGATCGGGCCGAGCAGCATCGGGATGCCGAGCACGGCCATCAACCGGCCGATCCGGTGCGGTCCGGCCGCCCGGGTCATGATCGTCATGCCGAGCGGCATGAGCATCCCGCCGCCGAGGCCCTGCACCACCCGGTACGCGATCAACTGCCCGATGGTGTCGGCGGTGGCGCAGAGCCCGGAGCCGATGGTGAACAACGCCAGGGCCATCATGTAGAGGCGTTTGGTGCCGAACCGGTCGGCGGCCCACCCGCTGAGCGGGATGACCGTGGCCAACGCGAGGGTGTACCCGGTCATCGTCCAGGCGACGCGGGCGTACGAGGCGTCGAACTCGCTCTGGAAGGTCGGCAGGGCGACGCTGACCACGGTCACGTCGAGGATCGACATGATCGCGCCGAGCACGACGACGCCCGCCACCTTGAGAACCGCAGCGTCGAGCTTGTCCGATGTCGGGACAGGCTGCGACGCCGCGACAGATTGCTGTGTCACGAGGTCTCCTGAATCGAAAAGCGCCCGTCGGGCGTCGCTGGCGGCACCAGCCGGCGGTGGCGGGCATGACCATTGGGCGCGAACCCGCAGCGCAGATTAACCCGCGCCGGCGACGAAACACCCATGGATTAACGCTCAGCAGACCAACCCGTCACGTGTTCCTGATCACGGCGGGTGGGCGGCCAGTCCGGGAACGCGGACGGGCGGCGGCCACGGACCCCTCGATCGGATCAGGTGGCCGCGCCGGTCACCGACTCACCCGTCGTCCCCCTGGACCTGAGGTCGCTCCTTCGGGCGGTGCGATCCGGGTTTGCAACCCGCGAAGGGACCGTTGGGGCTGCGCAGCACGTCCATGGTCGGCCAGAGATAGCTCTGGTGCCACGTGGCCGGATCGGAGGCCTGCGCCTGCGGGCCGGTCCGTTCCTGCCAGGCGAGCCAGAGCCCATGCAGGTAGGCGATCGCCTCGGCGTGCTCACGCCAACGGGGACACCACGGCGACGAGGAGGTGACCTCCCCGCCGTAGACCGGGAGCAGAAGGGCTTGCACCCAGTACGAGAGCCGGCGCAGTTCCTCCTCGTACTCCGCACCGTGGAGATAGAGGATGAAGAAGGGCCGGCTCTCGTCGGCCTCCGGTGCGGCGGCCACCGGCTCGTCGTCCGGTGGCGCAGCGGTCTGCGCCACAGCCCTCTCGGCGGTCGGCGTCACCTGCGTCATCACTGCCCTCCACTTCCTACTAGCACCTCAGGGTGCTCTCGTCGCCGGGATCGACGCCCAGGCCGGCGGCGAACCGCTGGTACGCGTCGACCCGGGCCTGCACCTGGGCGGGATTGCGTCCGCCACATTCCAGGGCGCCGTTGATGGTCCGGATGGTCTCGCCGAAGCCGCCGCCACCGGTGATCGCGGAGTGCGCGGTCATCGTCCCCGCGCCGGACTGGGTCATCCAGAACCACAGCGCGGTCTGCCAGGCGACCGAGGCGTCGTTGCGCACCAGGTCCGGCTCGTTGAGCAGGTCCAGGCCGAGCGCGTCACCGGCGGCCTTGTAGTTGGTGTTCCAGCTGAGCTGGATCGGGCCGCGCCCGTGGTACGCGGTCTGACCGGCCGGGCACCCGTACGGCTGGCTGGTGTCGCAGTAGTCGCCCCAGGCGGCCTGGTTGATCTCCTCCACGTGCACCAGGCCGCCGGATTCGTGGTTGATGTTGGCCAGGAAGGCGGCCAGCTCGCGTTTGCGGGTCTGCTCGTCGCCGGTGCCGGCGAAGGCGGGGAACTTCGCCATCGCGTCGGTCAGCCCGGCGTAGCTGTAGAAGGAGTTCCGGTTGGGGAACATCGCGACGAACTCCGCCTCGCTGAGCAACGCCGACCCGTCGTCGTCCGAGCCGTCCTGCCCGGGCGGCGCGGTGGTGGTGTCGTCGTCGGGTACCGGATCCGGTTCGTCGGTGGTGGAGTCCGAATCGGGATTCTCGTCGCCGGTGGTGGTGTACTTCTCGAAGAGTCCGCGAACCTGGAACGGGTAGGCGCCCAGGGCCAGCACCGGCATGCCGCCCTGGGCCTCGACGGTCTCCAGGCCGATGTCCCAGGCCATCAGGGTCAGGCTGAGGTGGTCGCCGACCACCTTCTTCTCCTTCAGCAGCTGCCCGGTCCGGTCGGCCAGGTGACAGAAATACCGGGCGTGCGCGTGGATCGAGTCCTCGGCGTCGAGCACGGAGGCTTCACCGCTGTCGTCGTCGTCCTCACCGAACTCGTCGAACACCTCGGGCGTCAACTGGGAGAGTCCCTTGCGGCCCTGCGGGCCCTCCTTGTCCGCGTCGAAGGCCGAGGCGTAGTCGATCTGTGCCGCGAGGATCACCGGGGTGAGCAGGTCGCACTTCTTGGCGGCGGCCCGGATCGGTGCGACCAGATCCTGATCCGGCACGTTCGTCGGGTCGAAGGTGCCGCGGCCGTCACCGCCGGAGAGTTCGATCAGCGCGTTGATGCGGGAATTCTGACCGTTGGTGTCCGACGGGTCCGACGAGGCCGAGGTCATCTGCGAACCGCCGGCCATGGCGAAGATGATGAGCAGGACTATCAGGGCCAGCATCGCCAGGACGATCAGCGGGAACAGTCCGACCACCGAGATGACCAGCCAGAGCAGCTGCGACGCGTCGAGCTTGAAGATCGAGCTACCGGCCTGCCGGGCCGCCTGGGCCTTTCGCAACGCCATGGTCAACCGACCCGGCGGGACTCGCGGCGGCTCCAGCTCGCCGCGGCACGGTCGGTGATGGCCTGCACCTCGGCCTTGGCCGCCGCGGCGATCGGCCCGGCGTTGGGCTCCTTGAACCAGGGGCGCAGCCGGATCAACGCCGGGCGTACGCCGGTGGCCAGCAGCAGGGCGGTGCCCTTCGGTAGGGCCCTGATCTTGTCCGCCGGCAACACCTGCTCCTGCCGGTACGACACCGACCGGGACGAGCCGTCCTTGGACCGGGAGTAGCTGGGGGTACGCACGTCGTGCTGGCCGACCAGGCGGGCCACCTTGTCCACGAAGTCGGCGTCGTCGAGCCCGGCGCCGAGCAGCTTGATGGTGGCGGCGCTCCACAGCGCGTCCATCCCCGCCTCGCCCCAGACCCGCACCCCCTGCCGGTAGCTCTGCAACAGGGTCACCACACTGATCCCGCGCGAGCCGAGGTGGCTGTAGAGGTCGGGCAGATCCGAGATGCGGCACACGTTGGCCGCCTCGTCCAGGATGGCGGTCATCGGCGGGTCCAGTCGTCCCCCCATCCGTTCGGCGGCGACCACGCCGGCCCGGATGACGGAGTCGGCCAGCCCGGCGATCACCCCGGCCGCCGAGCCGCCGCCGTCCTTGGAGAGCAGGTAGAGCGTGTCCCGACCGAGGACGTGCTGCTCCGGGATGAACTGTGGACGGTGCGGGTCGGGACTGACCCAGGCCAGGATCTCCGGGTCGAGCAGGCAGGCGACACACTGCCGGGCGGTCTCGTAGATGCCGTCGCGGGTCTCGACGGCGCCGCGTACGGTGCCCTGCAACTGTTCGGCCATGGCGGTCATGCCGACGTCGCGGAGCAGATCGACCGGCGTACGGTCGGCCGGGTCCGCAAGCCAGGCCAGCAGGTCGTTGACCGTGGCGCCGCTGCGGGAGGCGGCGAGGAAGAGCGCGGTCAGCGTGTTCTGGGCTGCGGCGATCCAGAAGTCCTTCTTGGACGAGTCGTCGTTGACCGAGCTGACGAAGTGACCGGCCAGCCGCCGCGCGCCCTCGATGGTGTCGCAGCCGCTGAGCATGTCCCACCACATGTCGCGCTCGGTGTACGCGATGCCCTGCGGGTCGAAGGTCCACACCCGGCCGACCTTGGTCCGCTCCTGCCGGGTGACGGTGAACACGTCGGACTTGTTCGAGGTCAGCAGGACCGGCCCGGGTGCCCGCAGCACGCGCGGGATGGCGATGCCGGTGGACTTGCCGGCCCGAGGTGCCATCAGGTCGAGCTCGACGTCCTCGTAGGAGGACCGCAACTCCGGCCCGGCGGGCATGAGGTCACCGAGCAGGTTGCCGGTGTCGTCGGGGCTCAGCCGGTCGACGCCCTTGAGCCCGGGGCGCAGGTCGCGGGCGCGGGCCTCGATCCCCTTGCCCATCATGGCGCTGAGCTCGCCGGCGCCGGCCAGGCTGCGCGGTTTACGGCTACGGCGCACGAACCGCCGGACGAGCAGGGCGACCGGGGCGGCGCCGGCCAGGACCAGCGCGACCGCCCCGCCGTAGACCAGGTGCGACGGTACTGCGGGCCAGACCTCCTCGGTGGCTCCGCTTACCAGGCGCAGGTAGACGTGCAGAGTGAACGACGGAGGCTGCCAGCCGTGCCCGGTGAGCAGGGCAGCGAGGGTGCCACCGAGCCACAACGGCACGAAGATCACCAGGTTGATGAAGGCGAAGCCGGGAATCAGCCACGGCAGGAAATCTCCCCCGATGCCACCCTGGCGGCTCATCGCCGCCCCGGTTCGCCGTGCCGCCAGCCGTCCGGTCCGGCCGTGGGAGCGCCGACTCCCGGCTGGTCCCCACCGGTCACCGCGCGCACCGCGGCGGCGCGCTCGGCCAGCAGTCGGTCCGCCTCGCCGTTGGCGATCCAGCGGGTGTTCGTGTCGTGCAGGTGGCGTTCGGTGTCGGTGATCGCGACCCGGATCGGGATGCCCGGACGACCGCCGACCTTGATCAGGAACCGGCCCCGGCCGGGCGGCTCCTCGTTCCCGCCGTCCTGTGCCCAGCCCGGCGGCGAGGACCAGGACGACACCAGGTCGATCTCCCGTCGGGACAGCCCGACCACCCGGCCCAACTCCTCCATCTCCGCCCGGGGCAGGCCGGCACAGGCCACCATGCCGGCCCGCTCGACGAAGCCCCGGGCCTTGGCCTTGTCGGCCTCGCTGCCGAGTGCCTCGGCGTCCTTGAGAGTGTGGGTGATCTTCGCGTCGGCGAGGCCGAGCGACCGGTTCAGCCGGGTGAGCGCGTCGATGCGGTCGACGATGCCGGAGGCGGCCCGCAACGGACGCCACAACTCGTCGAGGACGGTGAAGAACCAGCGGCGGGGCGCCAGCCCGGCGTCGGCCAGGGCGTGCGAGGCGGCCACCGTACCCAGCCCGTCGGACCAGGCGGCGAGCATCGCGGCGGCGGTCAGTTGCCCGTCGGCCTCGCCGATGCGGGAGATGTCGATGCAGACGGCGGTGGCGTCCGGGTCGATCCGGGTCGAGGTCTCCGAGGCGAAGGTGTCGCCGAGCGGGCCGTCGAGGATGCCGAGCAACGACCGGTGCAGTGGGTCGACCGCGTCACGGTAACGGGACTCCTGGCCCCGGTCGAGGGTGACCTGCCGGACCCGGGGCGGCCCCTCCTCCAGCACGGCGAGCAGTTGCGGCAGCCGGAACGTCTGTCCCTGCGGGGTACGCTCCCGCAGGTGCCGCAGGCAGGCGGAGAGCACCGACTGCTCGTGGTCGCTGATCGGCCCGCCGCGGACGATGGTGAGCAGGGCCGCGACCATGTTGAGCACCCGACCGTGGGTTTCGGCAGCCAGGGCGTGACCCGCCTGTCCCCCGATCTTCGCCGCGGCGGCGCCCATCGCGCCCGGGTCCAGGATGTTCAGGCCGCCGATTCCGCGGGCGATGGAGATGACCTGTCCGCCGAGGGCCCGGACGGTGTCGGCGTAGTCGGGTTTGAGGTCGCCGAGCACCAGCGGCACCACACCCTGCGCGCTCAGCCCGATCAGCATCCGGTTGATCAGCGTCGACTTGCCGAGACCGGGCATGCCGAGCATGAACAGCGACGGGTTGGAGATGTACCGGGCCCGGGTGAACCAGTTGAGCGGGTCACCGCAGACCGTGGCCCCGGTGTTGATGTGCTGCCCGAGCGGGATCCCGGTCATCGGGGCACCGGAACCGGAGGCGAAGGGCCAGAGCCCGCAGGCCTGCACGGTGGTGGCCCGCCACATGGTGGGTGGGTCCAACGCCGCCACCCGACCGCCACCCAGGGCGTACGAGCCGCGATGTGGCACGTTGTCGTCCCGATTGGCCCGCGCCAGTCGCCGCAGGTAGCGCTGCTCGGCCGCGTCCTGCTGCGCCTGCCGCCGCTGTGCTCGGCGCAGCGCCCGGTGCGACTGCCTGCCGCCCTCGTCGGGTTCCCGGTCCTGTTCCTCGGCCGCCGGCACCACCAGGTCGGACATCGCGTTGGTGGGCCCGGACGCGCCACGTGGCCAGCCCGCACCGAGGCGGAATCGGGTGCCGGGCGTCACAGCGCCTCCTTCAGTTCGTGCGGGAGCATCGTCTGCTCCCAGGGCAGGATGCCGACCGGAAGGGCGCAGGAGAACGCGGCGGCCTGCATCCGGTCGGCCGGGCGCATGGCGATCCGGGTGGCACCGAGCAGGTTGCGCATCGTCACTTCGGCGTCGCGGATGTCGGCGACCGAGTCGACGGTCAGCGTCACCAGCATCGAGAACTCGACCAGGCCCGCCCCGGAGGCCTCCTCCGCCGCGGTCTGCTCGGCGGCCTCGATCTCGGAGATCGCGCGAGCCCGGACCAGCCCACGGGTCGAGTTGGCCATGAACTGGGCGGATCGGCGGTCCGACTCGACGATCTTCGCCGACGTCGCCGGGTCGATCGGGCGGTAGACCAGGGCGACCCGTTTGCGGCGGATGCCCAGCGCGGGGTCGAGCAGGCTGCGCAGCACGCCGGAGCGCACGGTGCCGCGCGGCGCCAGGGTCAGCAGCCAACTGCGGGAGACCCCGGAGTCGTGCTGGTAGTGACTGACCGTCTCGACGGTCGCGGCCGGCCCGGCATCGGCCCAGTCCAGCCCGGTGTGGCCGTGCTGGGCGCGTACGTCGAGCACCTCCGCGGCGACGGCCGGGTCGTACGCGACCCGGACGACCTCGGCGATCCGCTCGGCCGACAGCGGCTCGGCCGACCCGCCACCGGCCGCCACGAGGCCGCCCAGCACGCCCGGAAGCCGCAACGCCAGATCGGCCACCATCGTGTCGTGGTCGCGCCGGGCACCGCCGGGTGCCGAGTAGGTGAGGGTGAGGAAGGTGTTCATCTCCGACGACGCGTCCGGGTAGCTCTGCACCACCTCCTCCATCACGGCCCGCGCGGCGGGCGGCGCGTCCGGTGAGATCCGCCCCAGCACCTCGGTGGCCAGCCGGGTACCCGGATCCGGTGCGGTCTCGACGACCACGGCGGCACCCCGCAGCCCGGGCTCGTGCGCCAGCCGGGACAGCCACTCGCCCCACAGCGCCACCCAGGTGTCGACCTGGTCGGAGTCGACCAGCGACCCACCGTCCGGCTCGCAGCTGAGCACGACGGTGTACTGGTTACGGTGGCGGTGGTACAGCACGCCGAACGGGCGGTCGTACGGGTCACGCCCCTCCAGCATCGTCACCCGGCTCAGCAGTCCCGGTGGACGGAACCGGCCACCCGGACGCGCCGACAGCGGACCGGAGGCGTACAGGTGCCGCCCCAGGGACTTGCGACGCAGCCAACCGATCCGTACAGCGGCCATGTTGTAGACGTTGCGGCCGTCGGCAGTCCGGATCGCCAGCGGTGCCAGCATCAGCGCGAACGGTAGCCCGACCACCAGTGCGGTGTTCAGGGAGACCATGGAGGAGATCAGGACCATCACGAGCCCACCGAACAGGCCGACGGTCCCGACCAGGCCCAGCGAGCCCAGCCCGGCTTTGCGGGGGCGGCGCCAGTTGCCGTACGTCGGTGTCTTCATGGATTCCGCGGTCGTACTCACGATGGTCCTTCTCCTTGTCGCGGCATCGGCTAGTCCCGGTCCCCGAGGGCACCGCTGGCGATATCGCTGGCGTGTTTGTGGGTGCTGCGCGCCCCACTGGCGGTCTTCTGCACGACGCTGGCGCCCTGGCCCACCGTCCAGGCAGCAGCGCCGACGGCGCCACCGGCGACGCGCCGCGCCGCCGTGCCGGCTGCGGCCAACCGGCTCCCGGAACCACCGGACGAACCGCCACCGGAACCACCGGAGCCACCGCCACCGGACGATCCGCCACCGGACGATCCGCCCGAGCCACCGCCAGTGGGTGTGCTGTTGCCGCTCGGCGGCTTGGGCTTGCCCGAGATGGCGCCGGCGGCCTGGCCGCCGGCTCCGGCGATCTTCTTGGCTCCGGTCGCGACGGCACCCGCCGCGGCGGCGCCGGCCGCCATGCCCGTACCGGTGCTGTCCCGCGAGCCGAGCGTCGCCATCGCCGGCACGACCAGCCGCATCAGTGCGGGCAGTGCGACCGCGGCCATCAGCAGGACGGCGGCGCCAGCGAGTTTGTAGTGTTTGGCGTTGTCTCCGGTGGCACCGATCATCGCCGCACCCGAATACATGATCAGACCGACCACCGGTTTGAAGGCCAGCCAGGCGACCATCCAGGCGATGTGCTTGCGCCACCAGCCCCCGCCCCACTCGGACATCGAGGCCGCGGCGGCCAGCGGAAGCGTGCCGGTGAGCAGCACCATCACGCCGAGCCGGATGTACATCAGGATGATGTGGACGCAGCCGGCGATCAGCAGTAGGAGGCCAACGATGATCAGCAGGAAGGCGGTGAGCCCGTCGGTGCCGCAGTTGGCGATCAGCTTGAGCTGTGCCTTGATGCCCTCTTCGTAGAGGTGGTGCGAGTAGACGTCCGCCTCGCTGGCGAGCCAGTTGGCCACGGTCCACGCGGCACCCACCGTGAGGACCATCCGGACCAGGCCCATCAGCGCCACGGTCAGCGGCTGCCCCTTCCGTTCCAGCGCCACCCGGAAGGCCGCCGCCAGCAGCGAGGCGACCGCGATCGTGACGACCAGCCAGTCGGTCTGCATGTGGATGCTCTCGTTGAGCTGCTGGTCGCCGAGCGTGGGGATGTCGCCCAGATTGGCGAAGAGTTCGACGGCGGCACCCATGATCGCGCCGGCGATGTCGCTGAGAATGCCGTCGATGCCCCGCTCGAAGAAGCCGACGACCTGCCCGATCGTGCCGATGTAGACGGCGTCACCGGTAGCGCACTCCACGTCACACCTCGTCCCAGAGCACGAAGCCGACGAGGGAGACGACGGGGGCGGCCCGGGTGTGCAGGCCGCCCGAGTTCAGCGGCCGGAGCTGCCAGTCGACGCCGGTCCAGTCCACCGTGTAGTCGACGGCGGCGTACAGGACGTTGGCCTGCCGGATCAGCACCCGGACGGTGGCCGTGGCCGGCGAATACCGCAACACCAGGAACCCGGCCAGCGTGTTGACGGTCTGCACCGGCCCGGTCTCGCCCATCGACGCCCGCATCGCGTCGAAGTAGTCCCGCCCCAGTCCGGGCACGAGTTGCTGTTGGCTGACCGTACGCCAGTCGGGGCCACTCATCTGGCGGGAAATGGTGTGCACCGCCATCACCGCCCCCATCGGGGTGTGCGCGAAGCACCACAGCAGCGGTCCGGTGGTCTTCCGGGGCCCCGCCGAGGCGGAGCGCGGCACCTGCGCCCCGTTGAGCGGCCGCCACGAGATGTCGGTGGGTGCCGTGGTCGGGAGGCGCTGCTCGGAGTCGTCGGTGCGGCAGCCCTGCGGCCGGGTGCCGTCCGGTCCGAGTGCGCCGATCACCGGCCCAGGAGCGGCCGCGACGCTCGGGCTGGCATCCCGGCCGCCCCCGATCGCGGCGACCGTGCCGGTACAGAGGGCGAGGGCGAGAAACCCGGCCGACAGCTGCCAGCGGCGGTGCTGCCAGAACGGCTTCTCCTGATCCGCCTCGTCGTCGGATGCGTATCTCAGTCTCATGGCACCTTCCCGGTTCGCCGTGACCGGCTGGATCCTGTGGTCCTCGCGTGGTCAGTCGGTCTAGGTGCCGGACGTTCCCGTACCGAACACCCAGCTGACGATGGGCCCGGCGGTGGCGACCAGGATGCAGCCGCCCAACACCATGCCGAGCCGGCTCATGTGCTCCGAGCTCTCGCCACGCTTGTGCGAGATGGCCATCACCGCGCCGGTGATCAGGACACCGACCACACCGGCCGCCGTGCCTCCCCAGGCGATCAGGCTCAGCACCTGCTGGACCTTTGTGGCGAGACCGGTCGGCAGCGTCCCGTTGATCGAGGGCTGCGGCACCGTGCCGCCGGCCGGGTCGGGTGCCGCGAGCAGGGTCGTGACCCGGGCCAGGCTGCTGTAGTAGATGTCGGAGAGGGACACTGCGACTCCTTGAAATCGGACGTTGGTTGTTTCGGCTGGCTCGGCGGTGCTGCGCCGAGTGGTCAGTCGGTGAGGGCGAGCCACCTGACGAACGGGCCGGCGGTGGTCGCGATCAGGCAGGCGGTGAAGACGAAGGCGATGCTTCTCGTGTACTCGGTTCGCTCTTCCATGGCGCCCCGACGCAGCTGCGCGGCCAGCGTCGCGCCGGTGATCAGCAGGCCGGCCACTGCGGCGGCGCTCACCAGCCACGCCATCAGGTTGAGCAGGTTCGCGACCGACTTCTTCGGATTCGTGTTGACGGTGTACGCCTCGATCACCGGCGGCTCGAAGTTGACCGTGTTGATCGGGCTGTCGCACTGGAACTTCCCGGCGTGCACGGCACCCGAGAGCGTGCAGCTGCGCGCTCCGGTGATGTCGACGTTGTCCTTGGTCACCGACTCACCGGCGAGACCGGTGTGCATCTCGATGTCGATCTTCACGCTGTCGCCCGGCGTGTACGGGGCACTCATGTCGAAGGTTCCGTGGGTCGATCCCCGCTTGCCCGTACAGACCCGGTCACTGCCGCGCGGGTTCTTCATGGTGGTGTCGGTCTTCAGGCAGAGGGTGTAGAGGAAGGCAGCGCCGCCGGCATGGACCTGCAGGGTGTACTCGTCCGCCGCCACGGCAGCCGGAGGTGCCAGCAGGCCCAGCCCCAGCACGGCAACGGCGACGACGAGTACGTTGCGGACGATCCTGCTCACGACCGCCTCCGTACGTCGGAGTGGTCAGCCACAAGCGTGGACAGCCGGCCCAGTTGCCTCGGCAGCCGTTTCGGCCCCTCGCCCACCCGCAAGCAGGCCATCCAGGGCACCCGGTGCACCGGGGCGATCGACCGCAGCAGGCGGATCCGGCCGAGCAACGGCGCCGGCAGCCGAACGGGAGCGTCGGCGATCAACACCACCCCGACCAGCTGCATCCCGGCCGGGTGACGACCCTCCCGCAGGGCGTGCAGCGCGCGGGAGACCGCCCGCAACCCCTCCAGGTTCGTCCGCCCGACCACCATGACCCGGGCGGGTTCGGCGAGGGCCGGATCCGGCCAGCGGCAGCCGATGTCGGTGCCGCCCAACAGCCGGGCCAGCGTGGTCGCGCCCGCACCACCGTGCGCGCCGATCCACCCGATGCCGTGCTCGGAGAGGCTGTCGCGCCGCCAGGCCGGGCCGTCGTCGTACGCCGGCCCGGCGAGCGGTTCGTCCAGCCCCGGTCGGCCGGCCGAGACCCCCGGTCGCCGTACCGCCACGGACCCGTTGCCCACCTGCCCCGCCTCCCTTCTCTGCTCGCTCTCTCGCTCACCGGGCACACCCCACGCACCGGTGACGGCCGCTTAACGGCGCGGGCGGTCAGTCGGTTCAGGACGAGTTCGGAGTTTTTTCCTCGACCCGCTCTCGTCCCCGCCTCTCTCCCGCCAGAACGCAGACGCATCCAGCCGGATCCCGCGACGCCGACCACTGCCTCACCGCCCGTGGCCCTCCCGCCCGTAGCGGTCTCGCTGGCTGCGGCCCTGGTCAGCGTCGGTCGCGTACCCGCCGTCGAGAGTCTGTGGGTGGAGCAGACGCACGCCCGTACGACGGACCCGCTCAGCACAGCGCGCGACCACGCCTTGAGCCGCGCCCACCAGGCCAGAGCTCTTAGCGTGAAGGAGTACCTCGATCACCGCGCTACCCCGGCCAGCCATCCAGCCGAGGAGAAGGAATCGCACGAGCACAACTGGACCACCGCTGAATACACGTGTGTGGCCTGCCACACCCGACAGCGGTGCGAAAACTCGAGCGAACGGGTGAACCGACGTTCCGGGCGCCCCGTAGTGCGTGCATCGCCCGCTCCGAAGGACGAACCGCTCCGGCCGGGGCGGCGGCAGCGGGGAATCTCGTTCGATCAAGCAGGAGGATCAGGTGGATCCAAACGAGGACAGTCCAAACAGCAGCGACTACGAGAGCGCACAAAGCCACTTCACCGGCGGCAGCGGCGGTAACAGCGACGACGGCTTGGAATCAACGGCGCCCAATCTGGCGTACGAGCCGAGCATCCAGCAGCTGGCGAGGGCCTTCACTGGTGAATCGTGGCAGGTGAGTAGTCGTCGGGGCAGCGAGACGGTGGCCCTTCAAGATCGGGCTGATCAACAGGGCTTCGATGTCCTGCGTTGGCGTGGTCAGGCGTGGGAGGTCGTCTCAGACGAAGGCCGGCGTAACCAGATCCTGTCCGGTAGCGCGTTCCTCTTGCAGGCCGGGGGCCTGCTGGCCAACAACACGCAGGCCTATGCCGCCGGTGTCGCGGCTGGCGGTGCACAGGGGCTCAACACCATCTTGACCGCGGCGTGGAACCGCTGGCAGATCCAGCGGCATCCCGACCAGTCCCACCAGAACCCGAACTACTGGCAGGCGGCAGTCGCTCTCGCCAACATGGCTGGCCAGATCGCCTACGGCAGCCTGACCCCCTCGAACCCGCAGGCATCCGGATACGGCGCCGCCATCGCGGGCGTGGCCTATATGGCAAGTGGCGTGGTCCCCTCGGCCGGCCTGTACCAACCGTCACCCGATCAGCAGCAGGCGCCCCGCCAGCACGACCTGGAGTCCGGCGCGCGATCCAACGCTTCGGTCGCCAGCGCTGCCGGGCAGGGCAGCGCCCGTTCTTCCGAACATAGGGAGCGCAGGAACTCGGCACAGACTTCGGGTCACAGTTCTGGGCAAGGCGGTGAGAGAAGGCGCGGCCGACGGTAGCTGATACGAGCGGCGCGCGGCGGGTTGCTCGCCTTCACCTCGTTCGTGGGCCCGGGTCAGAAACATGGCTCGGGTCCACTCCAGTTGGTGCCCGACACCGTGGGCCCCCAGCCCGGCTGCCGACGCCCCCACGACTCGGCTTCGAGCGCGGCGGCCGAACCAACCGTGTCGATCAGCGCGGCGAGGCCGGGTTGCGGGCGATCGGGGCTGTCACGATCGCGGAGCCGTCGGTCAGCCCGACGGTGATGAAGGACAGCTCGTCGACCGGGAGGGACGTCTCGCCAGCCACCTCCTGCGGCCCGGACGTGGCGGTCCAGTCGCGAACGACGTGGGTGGCACCGTCGCGGGTCACCGCGAACAACCGGTATCGGGTGCCCTGCCGCAGGCCGGTGGCGGTGATCCGGATCGTGGCGCTGCCCTGCTCTCCGGCGGTGATCACGACGGAGAGGCCGGCCCCGTAGCCGGGCGCCTCCCCCGTGGCGGTCAGCACCGGATCGGTACGGCCCGTCCATTCGTTGACCGCCACCACGCCGCCGGCCAGCGCCAGGACAACCGCCGCCGCGCCGGCCCAGAGCGCCCGTCGTCGACGCCAGGAGCCGGCCGTCGTTCCCGGACGCGTGCCGGAGGTACGCCTACCCGCCGGACGACTGCCGGCCGGGCGGGCCGGGCCGGCACCCGACACGTCGCCGCGCTGCCTCGTTATCGCCGCGTCGTCGGCCGCGGCGGCGCTGTCGGGATCATCGGAGCGCTGGAGATCGCCGGTGCCGGGTGACGGCGCATCGGCGGAGACGGCGGGGGTGGCGCCGAGCGCACCCGTCGACGCGGCAGCGCCGGACGCGGAGATGCCCGACGCGGGCGGCGTCGTGCCGGCGTCGGTGGAGGGCTCGGACAGGAGCGGGTCGTCGGTGGGCAGTGACCAGTCCACGTCGTCCAGCCCGGCCAGGCCACTGATCGACGGGCCGATCTCGGCCGCCTCGTCCAGGCAGTGCCAGCAGTCGGCGAGGTGCGCCTCGAACGACTCGCGCTCGGCGTCGTCCAAGGCGCCCATCAGGTAGAGGGCCAGCCTCTCCTGATCGGCCACGGAGTGATCCCCGCCTACGCGCATCCAGCCCTCTCCTCAACGGGTCGGCACCACGCGGTGTGTCTGTCTGGGTCCGGGCGACCTCGGGATCAGGACGACTCGGTCGAGCCGATCGCGGCATGCAGTGCGCGTACCGCGTAATAGGCTCTGGATTTTACCGTACCCTCGGGTATCCCCAGCCGCACCGCCGCCTCGGCCACCGAGGCGCCCCGGTAGTACATCTCGATCAGCACGGCCCGGTGCTCCGGGCTGATCTTTCCGAGCGCGAGCCGCACCGCGTGCACGTTCACCACCCGGTCCATCTCGTCGTCCGTGGTGGGGACCCGGTTCAGGTCCGGCAGGCTGACCTCGGGCGGCCGGGCCTGCCGCGCCCGCATCGCGTCGATCGCCACATGCCGAGCCACCGTGTAGAGCCACGGAGCGATCTTCGACGGATCGGCGGCGAGCCTGTCCGCGTTGCGCCAGGCACGCAGGAACGTCTCCTGCACCAGGTCCTCGGCGAGTTCCTGCTGCCCGAGCAACAGGCGGGCGAGGAAGCGGTGCAGGGGTCGACGGTACTCCTCGACCAACTGTCTGAGCAGAGCCTCGGCGGTGGACGGCTCGACGACGACACCGTCCGAAGCAGACGACCCGACCGCCTCATTGGGCACCGCCGACACAGACCGCCTCCCTGACGGACGGATGGCATCCTGCCGGCCGGGTGGACGTTGCTCGCCCTCGCGGCCCTGATGACGAGCATAGTCGTACGGATTCGGGGGGACGGCGTTGAGGTCGCCCGTTGCCGGGTCGCAGCATCGACGAAGGTAGACACGAGTGAGTCGATCCTGGTCAGCATGGCTAAGCTCCACTTGGGTCGGTACAGTCCGGTCTGTCGCTCGCACGGCGGTGCTGTCCCATAGACGGATGGATGTGGCCACCGGTTCAGATTCGTCCGGCACCGATTGAAAGAATCCACATCGGCTTTGAACGCCAGACGGTGGAGATCCGTCACGACAGGTGTCGCCACGCCGAAAGGGATGGCCCGTGACAACCGACCTCGTACCCAAGAAGTTCAGCTTCGGCCGGACGCCGCGCAAGGTGCTCGCGGCCGTGCTGGCCGCGCTGGCGATCCTCTCCGCCGTCGTCGCCACCATCAACTGGGGCGTCGCCTCGGCCCGCGACGACACCGTGATCGGCGCGAAGGTCACCGAGAAACAGCTCAACGCCATCGTCGCCGCGGCCCGCTCGTGCCCGATGCTCACCCCGGCACGGATCGCCGGGCAGCTGATGGCCGAGTCCGGGCTCGACAACCGGGCGCGGGACACCGCCTCCGGCGGTAAGGGCATCGCCGGCCTGAACGACGACGACTGGAAGAGGTGGAAGCCGTGGCCGGACGCCCGCCGCTCCGACATCGCCGCCAACGTGCTGGCGCTCGCCCATCAGATGTGCGATTTCAGCGGCCAACTCCGACAGGCCGGCATCGCCGGTGACCAGTGGCGGGTGGCGGTCGGCGCCTTCCACAGCGGGATGCCTGCGGTCATCCGGGCCAAGGGCGTACCCGTCGACACCGTCGAGTACGTCGACCTGGTCAGCGGTTACGCCGGGTACTACGGCCAGCTCAAGCAGTTCGGTGGGCCCGGTGTGCCGGCCTCGACCGCCCCGCCCGCCAGCGACACGAAGGGGGTGCCCGCCCCGTACGTTCCGCTGGTGGTCACCGCCGGGTCGGTCTGCGAGCAGGTCACCCCGGCGATGGTCGCCGCCCAGGTGATGGCGTTGTCCGGATTCGACGCCCACCAGCTCGGTCCGGACGGGCAGCGCGGGATCGCGCAGTTCCTGCCCGAGGTGTGGCAGAGCTACGGCCCGAGCCGTGGTTCGGCCTGGGACCCGGAGACGGCGATCCCGGCGGTGGGCAACGCGATGTGTGGTCTGATCGATGAGCTGTCCAAGCTCGACGGTGACCCCTACCTGCTGGCCCTGACCGCCTACCGCAACGGCCCCACCGCCGTACGCCAGAGTGGTGGCAGTTTCGACCAGCCGACCGAGACGTTCCTGCGTGCGGTGAAGGCGCTCACCGACCTCTACGTGCTGGACACCCGACTGGCCCGGCCCACGCCGGCTGATACTCCCACCACGACGCCGCCGTCCTCGAAGGCGCCCGACCCGGACGCGAGCGAGCCGGCGGCAGATCCGGACAGGTCACCGTCGCCGACTCCGACTTCGCGTGCCACGTCGCCGTCGACCAAGCCCCCGGCCGAGGCGAAGCCGACGACCGCCGCGCCGAAGACGACGGCACCCAAGCCCGAGCGCCCTTCCGGGGCCAAGCAGATCTTCCATCCGCGTACCGGGCTCTGCGTCAGCTCCGGCAGCACCGGCGACGGCACTCGGCTCGAGTTGCGCAGTTGCAAGGAGGATCCGGCGCAGTGGTGGGTGGTCCGCAACGACGGCACCATCCGCTCGCGCGGGTTGTGCATGGACATCGCCTGGGGTGGTTCCGACGACGGCACCGCGATCCAGGTGGCCTACTGCAGCGGCAACCCGGCACAGTCCTGGAGCATCAACGACAAGGGCGGCATCATCAGCAGGCTCAACGGCAAGGCCGTCGACGTCGAGATGGGCGCCAGCAACAAACCGCTCGAACTCTGGATCTACGTCGGCAACTCCGAGCAGACCTGGAAGCTGCGGTAACCACTGACCGATCCGAAAGACACGGAAACGGGGTACGGACGGCGTCCGTACCCCGTTTCCGTGACCGGGGAGCGTGGCGGTTCAGCTGTAGGCGCGACGTCGGTGCAGGCCAAGCGCCAGGAAGGCACCACCGCCGAGCAGAGCGACCCCGATCAGGACGAGGGTGGCCATGCCGCCTCCCCCACCACCATCGCCGCTCGAACCGGCTCCGGTGGGCTGCTCGCCCTCCAAGGTCCGGGCGAGCGACACCGCCGGGTTGATCATTCCGGCGCCGTACCTGCTGTCCGGGGTCTCCTCGCCCAGCGCGTCGGCGGTGCCCTGGATGCGCTCCTCGACCTGGGTCGCGCTCAGCTCCGGATAGGCCGACCGCACGAGTGCTGCCTGCCCGGCCACGAACGCGACGGCGAAGCGGGTGCCGCTGTAGCTCAACGTTCCGGCCTTGCCGGGTCCGATGCCGATCACGTCCGCGCCGGGGGCGACCACCTCCACCGCGTCCGGTTGGTAGTCCTCGACCAACTTGTTGTCGGCGCCGACCCCGCCGACCAGCAGCAGGGCGCCGGTGGCCTTGGGCTCGCTGGGCGACGGCAGCGTGACCGGCTTGGTCGGCGCGCCCGCCACCACGACCACGTCGTGGTTCAGGGCGGTGGTGAGTGAGGCGGTGACCGCCGGAGCCGACAGGTCGACATGTGAGCCGAGTGCGACCACCGAGGCACCGGCGCTCACCGCCACCTCGATGGCGTTCGCCGCGTCGGTGGCCCGGGCGGTGCCCGACCTGCCGACCATCCGGACCGGCAGGACCGTGGCGTCGGGGGCGAGACCGACCGGCGTCTGCTGGATGCCGGTGTTCGCCGCGATGATGCTCGCCATCGCGGTGCCCGTTCCCAGACAGTCGGTGTCCCCGCGCCCGTTGCCGACGGTGACGTCCGCGCCGACCGTCACCCGGCCGCTGAGCTGTTCGAGCCGACCATCCACACCGGAGTCGACGACGGCAACCATGACGCCGTTGCCCCGGCTGAGGTCCCACGCGCCGTCGACGGCCAACCGCAGTTGAGCCCAGTCCGAACGGCTGCTGGATCCGGCGACCGCAGTACAGCCGGCGGTGCTGCCCGTACCGCTGGGCGACGGGCTCTGGCTGGGGCTGCCCGAGGGCGTCGGGGTGTTGGCGGGCGTCGGGGTGTTGGCGGGTTTCGCGGTGCCGGTGGGCCGGGGCGACGTGGTGGGCGTCTTCGGTCCGGACGGGATCTGCCCGTACTCCACCCCCTCGCCGACCGCGTCCCACGGCAACACCAGATACCAACCACGGTTGAGCCGGGCCGGGTCGGTCAGGCTCGCCCCGTCGGGCTGCACCCGACCGGCGTTGAGGTTGTAGATCTCTGCGGACCGTTCACCGCTGCCGAGGAACCGGGTCGCGATCTCGGTGAGATTCTCCGGCTGTCCCTGGTACGCCGCCGTGACGACGTAGTACTTGACGTATGCCTGCGGGTCCAGTGGAGCCTTCCGGGCCGTCGCCGTACCGGCCATCGCCACGACCATGCAGCAGACGGCCACCACGCCCGCGATCAGGCGTCCTATGTTGGGGCGCTTCGCCAGCACTGATGTTCCTCCTTCAGTAGCCCGGCCGAAACCCCGGCCGACACCCTCTACAGCGGATTTGGACGGTATCCGTTCAAACCGATCGAGAAAAAACGTTCAAACTCAGCTGAACCAGCGTCCCGTGACCATCGTCATGATGACGTAAGGGCCACGAGACCAGATGATGTGGTGGTTCGCCGGCCGTCACCCGCACGCTGAAACCCTGCGGACGTTGGTGAAAGCAGATGTACGCCACGACCATGACGATCGACGCGGACGACAACCAGCCGGTGATTGCTCACCGCTTCGACCCTCGCCGGCACCGGCGGATTCCCGGCCTGTTCGATCTCTGGCTGGCCTCCGGCGCACGCGGGGGTCTGGTGCTGCCGGCCAGCCCCGGTCGGCCGCTGACCGCGCGGGCCATCACCGATTTGGTTCTGCGCTCCGGTGAGGCTGCCGACGACGTGCGGATCCTGACCGACGACGGCGCCCGGCACGCCGAACTGTTCAGTGAGGTGGCCGGGCTACTCGCCCACGACGTCCTGGTCAGCCCTGAGGGCGCGGAGATCCGGCAGCACGGCGGGCGCGGTGGACCGCTGCACGCGGTGCCGATCGACCGCAAGGCCCGCCGGGCCCGGGACTGGCTGGTGATCCAGCCGCCCGATCTGGCCACGCCGTTGCCCGGCTGGTTCACCGTCGAAAGCGGTCTGGTCCGCCCTCGCACGGGCGTGGTGAGTCTGCCCCTGCACGGCGGTGTGGTCCTGGCCACCCGGGCCGACTTCGTCACCCGCCGGGCCACCGCGCACCGGCTCGGCGCGGCTGCCGACGGGCTGGTCACCGTCGCGGTCACCGCCCGCGCCGGCGGCTTCCTGATCGGTGACTACGGCGGTACGCAGCGGGTCTACCGCGGCGATCAGCTCGCCGCGCTCCTCGGCGATCTCCCGCTCTACGGCAGCGACCTGCGGCTCTGGCTGACCTGGCCATCCGATCCGGAGGAGCAGCAGAGCCTCGGTGTGCATGCCCGGGAACTGGCCGAGACGACCGGAGCCACGGTCTGGACTCCCCCGCCGGGTGGCAGCGCCGAGTTGATCGACGGCCGGCAGGACCTGCGCGCACTCGACCATGCGGGTCGACCCGCCGAGTGGCACGCGTACCGGCCGCCGTTCGCCGCCGGCCCACCGGCGCTGCGTTCGACCCCGACCGGCCTGCTCGTGCCGACGTCGGCTCGGCTCAGCGTCACGGCGCACCCCACGTCGCCACCCACCGTCGATCCGGAGGAGACCGAGCAGCCACCTGAGCTGTCGGCCGGGGGGACAGCCAGCACTGCGGCGGCGACCGACGAGTCGCCCGCCCGCCAATCACCCGAGCCGCCAGAGGACCAGGCCGAACCGCCGGACCAGGCCGAACCGCTGGCGGAGCAGGTCGAACCGCCGGACCAGGCCGAACCGCCGACGGAGCCGGAGAAGAAGCCGGCGGAACAGGTCGACGAGCCGGCAGACCAGGCCGAGCAGCCGAACCAGGCCGAACCGCCGGTGGAGCAGGTCGACGAGCCGGCGGAACAGGACGAAGCGCAGGCGGAGTCAGCCGACGAGCCGGCGGAACCGACCGCGGAGCAGGTACGGACCGCAGCGGAGGCGGCGGAGCCGACCGCCGTTCCGACGACTCCGCTGCCCCGTCCCGCCCTGACCGGTGAGGACCGCCGGGCCCCGGCGTACGGCCTGGCCTGGCTCTCCCCGAGGCAGCAGGTCAACGCCGAGCGGTTCGAGGCGTTCGTCGCCTCGCCGGTCGACGCCCAGGCGGTCGGCGACGGACTGCCCGGTGCCGAACTCTTCCTGCTCGCATTCCTCGATCCACGGTCGGTGCCCGACGGTCGCCAACTGCTGCGGGTGCGGGTGGAGCCGGGCGGGGCGATCCCGATGGCCGCGCTCCGCGCCCACCTGCCCGCACGCCTGCAACACCTACGTGGTCTGCGCGAGGCGTACCTGCTGCCGGCGGCGCGGTTGGATCGGGCCAGCGCGGTGGACACGTTCACGATGGACCACGCCGGCCGGCTGACGTCGGCCGGCGATTGTGCGGGCGAGCCACTGTCGATCCGCTGTGCCGCTACCGCCCGGTCGATCGCTGGGCTGCCCAACGAGGTCCGACGCTGGCCGGCCTTCGGCACTCGTCGGGCCTACGCTCTGCTGCCCGCCGACCGCGTCCGTCTGCCGCGTCACTGGCTGCGGCTGTACCGCCACCAGCCGCCGGTGCGGGCGGGACGGCTGATGGTGGAACTACGGGTGCCGAGGGATCGCGCGATCGACGTGACGGCAACGGCCGACCTGCTCGCCCCGCTGGACCGGGTCCGCAGCCGGGCCGAAGCACTACGTGCCGCACAGGTGGAGCTGATCCTCGCCAGCCGCTCCTACCCCCGGGTGCGGGTCCGCCGTCTGTACCGCGCCGAGGCAGGTGCCTGGCAGCGGGTACCGCGCCTGGAGCCGGGTCCGCTGCCGAGCGTCCTGAACCGGCTTCAGTCCCCGCCGCCGAGCTGAGCCGACCACCGGCCGTACGGGACCGGACCGATCACCAGCGGAACGCAGCGACCGCCGGAGCCGGCGGCGAGCCCACGCATGCCCGCGCCCGCGTCCGCCGGCAGACCTGTGATGATCACGATGTACGGCTCCGATCCGAAGTCGTCCGGCGCGGGCCAGGAGGTCAGGCGACGGCAGCCGTCGAGGCTCTCGACACCGAGCGCGTCACCGACGACGGCGACGACGACACCGGCCTCATGCAACTGCCGGGCGTACGCCGCCGCCAGCCGGCGACACTCGTCCACGGCGCCGACCAGGGTGAACACGTCCGGCGCCCGCCCCAGGTCGATCTGCAACCGCCACGGCCCCCGGCGTCCCAGCACCAGCGGCACGGCGGCGGTGGGCGTCGGCTCGTGGTCGGCGAGCCAGGCATAGGCGGCAGTTGTCGGGCCGGTCGTGACGCCGACCAGGCGTACCAGGATCGGGCCGAGGTCGGTGCTCAGTTCGGTTCGGACGTACGGCACCTCACCGTCGACCGGCAACGCCGGCCGGGGCGGTCCTGTCTCGTCCGGTGTTCCTGGCTGTTGCGCTGCCACCGACGGGCCGGCGGGTGTGGCTGTCGCCGGACCGGCAATCGGAGGCCACTCGGGCGGGGACGCCGACGGCATCGGACCCGGCCCGGAGGCTGGCCGGGCCGCCGCCCCTGGATCGGGGGCCGCCGGCGTCCTCGCATCGGAGGGCTCGGGCGTCCCTGCACCCGGGGCTGCCGGCAGCGGCGGCTCGGCGGTCGCCGCTGGGCCGGGTGCCGGTGCTGGGGCCGGCTCCGTGTCCGCCGCCACGGTGACCGACACCCGTGGCGCCGCTGCTGGAACCGGCCTCGGGCCAGGTCGGGGTGCCGACGGGGTGGCGCCGGTGCGTGCGGCGAGTTCGGCCGGTGTGGGGGTGTGGTGCCGCTCCGGCGGCCACGGCCCGTCATCGAGGGTCACCGAACGCATCCGGTAGGCCCGTCGGGGCAGCACCAGGATCGCGACGACGGCGAGCGCCAGTGCCAGCGCACCTGCCCCGATCCGCACCATGCCGGGAGTCACATCGGCCAGGATCGACGGCCCGGCCTCTGCCCGAGGTCCGCTCGCGGCCGGAGCCGTCGGTTCGGCTGCCGAAGCTGCGGTGGCCGACGGCGATCCGACGGCGCTCGGCGAGGGTGACGGGACCCTCGGTGTCGGTGACGCGGAACTCGGCGAGGGGGTCACCGGGCTCGGCGTCGAGCGTGGGGTCGGCGGTCGGATCGCCGGTAGGCGGCCGGTCCGCACTCCCGGCCCGTCCGCGTCCTTCGGCAACACGAGGATCCAGCCGGGCGCGAGTTCGACGCCGTCGGTGAAGGTCGCCCCGTCGGGCTGTTCCCGACCCCGGTTCAGCTCGATGATCTCCCGGAACCGGTTGCCGTTGCCGAGGGTGCGCAGCGCGATGCTGTACAGATAGTCCCGCTGGCCGTTGACCGGCGGCCCGACGACGTAGTACTTGCCGGTTTCCTCGGGGGCGGCGGCGGTGACCGGAGTCCCGGCGGCGAGTGGGACGAACAGGACCGTCAGCAGCAGCGACAAGGTCCACCAGTGGCTCGCCCGCCAGCGGCGTATCCGGTGCGACCCCGCCGATGTCTGCGGGGCCGACCTCGACGCCCGGCCCCGACCAGCTGACTGCATTGCTGTCCTTTCGTTTCCTCGCGCTCCGCGGCACCCGATGCAAAGGCCCGGCGAACCGTGCATGCCCGTCATGTCGGCGGCGTTCCACTGCGGACTGTTCCTACCAGTCACTTCCGCTGCCCTCCGCAGTGGACGAGCAGGATCCTGCCACCGGCTCGGACCCGGTCGGGTTCAGCGGCCCACCGGTTGCCAGGTCTGGTTGGCCTGCCCGGGAGCGCACTTCCAGATCTGTAGGGCAGCACCGTCGGCCGACTTCCAGTCACGGACGTCGACACACTTGCCCGAGTGCGGGTTGCGCAGCATGCCGGCCTCGACGACCCAGACCTGCGCCGGGCCGCCGTTGCAGTGCGCCAGTTGCACCTTGGCGCCGTTGTCCCGGGACGCCCAGGCGACGTCCATGCACTTGTCGAGCGCCATCAGGGATCCGTTGGGTCCGTTCGAGAACGACTGCGCCGGGCTGTTGTTGCACTTCCAGAGCTGCAACTGCACGCCGTCGGCGGAGACGCCCCTGGGCACGTCGATGCACTTGCCCTGGTATCCGCGCAGGGCGAAGGCGGCGGCGTCCGAGACGGCGGGCTGGTCGACGGTCTGCCGTACGGGGGCCCCGCCGTTTCGGAAGGTGACCACGAAGTCGGCGCATCCGGGGCAACTGAGCACGGTCTCGTTGCCCGGCACCCGGTCATGGGTGGACCACAGGTAGGCGCGTGGCCCGAAGGGGCGAAGTGCGGCGGTGTAGGCGCTCTCCGCGTCCCGCTCGGGGTTGACGCAGTTGATCCGATCCCCGCGGTTGGGATCGATCACAGCGTGCGCCTCGGGGCAGGCGGCGAGCAACTGTCCACCGGAGCAGTCCCACCTGACGCAGGTTCCCGCCACCGGGGCGGGCGGCCCGCCGGGCGCCTCGATCGTGATCGTCAACGAGAGCGCGTCGACGTAGCTGACGTTGTACCAGGGCGCACCCGAGTTGTTCTGGTCGAAGTTGAACTCGGCCAGGCTCACCGGTTCCGCGCCCCGCTCGCAGCGATCCGGAAAGACCCCGCAGTCACCGACGAGACATTTGAAGGTGCTGCCCGGCTCTCCGCTGCACCGTTGCCGGGCGAAGAACCTTCCGCGCCAATGGCCGGGATCGCCGTCGTCGGGAATGACGAGCGTTTTCGACTCCCCGGGTCGCAGGACGGGCAGGCCGCTGATCGGTCGTGAGCCGTCGCCGCTCTCACCGGCACCGATCCACAGCGTCTCGCCGGTGGAGTTGACGAACTTCACGCGTTCCCCGACGACCGCGTCCGACCTGCTCGACATGACCACGACCAGACCGAGGGCGAGCACCATGATGGTCAGGAGCGCGACCCTCCTGCCCAGCCGAGCCTTGCGGCCCGAGAACAAGCCCGTACCCACCGTCATACTGCCCTCCGTTGGCTCAACAGGCGGACGCACCAGGTCCGTTGAATGTGTGCGGCAGGCGCACGCCCGCATGACGGCGCGCGAGGCCTGCCGGTTCAACCGCACCTGCCCTCGGTTGGCAGACATCGACCGGGATTCGTCCTTATCGCAGTTCACCGTCGACTCCGGTCGGCCCGGTCGGGTCTGCCCTGTGGTCCCGCCGCCCGTAATGATCGGAAAGTGCGCACTTATGAATAAGCGCACCCGGGCCCGGTCACCTAACGTGTTCGCTAAATTACCCAGCTCTCTGGATGGAGTCCACATGACAGTGGCCAAGGAGCATGCCGCTCGGCGTGGGGTGATCGGTGCGATCAACGAAGCGCATCACCGTGCGGTTCTGGGGCTGTACATGATCATCGTACTCGCCCACTGGGCCGAGCACCTGGTTCAGGCCTACCAGATCTGGGTGCTGGGCTGGGCCCGGCCACAGGCCCGCGGCGTCCTGGGCATGCCGTTCCCGTGGCTGGTCAGCTCGGAGTGGATGCACTACGCGTACGCGATCGTCATGTTGATCGGCCTCTTCGCCCTGCGTCCCGGTTTCGTCGGTCGAGCCCGCACATGGTGGACGATCGCCCTGGCAATCCAGTTCTGGCACCACATCGAGCACCTGTTCCTGCTCATCCAGGTGCAGGCCGGCTTCCTGCTGCCGGGCACGACCGTGCCGACGAGCTTCGCCCAGTTCCTGATCCCCCGCGTCGAGCTGCACCTGTTCTACAACTCGATCGTCTTCCTGCCGATGCTGGTCGCGATGTACCTGCACCTGCGTCCCAACGAGCGGGAGTTGCAGCTGCAGAAATGCAACTGCACCCAAGAAGGCCGCCAGCGGCTTGCCGCCAACTCTGGCAGCTGACCGGCCATCATGTCTGCCGGGCGCCGCACGCTGGCCATCGTCACCGCCCTCGCCTCCGTGGGGGTCGCCCTCACCATCGCCGCGGTCGCCCGGCAGTCCGACGGCACCCCCGCCCGGGTCCTCACCGTGGACCCGGGCGACGGTGCCGTCCTGACCGCCGCACCGGACGCAGTCACCCTGCGACTCTCGACCGGCGCCGACTCGGTGCTGTCCCATGTCACCGTGCGCGACAGCACCGGGAACGCGGTCAACGAAGGCCGGGTCCGAGGTGACGGCAAGACCGGGCTGCGCCAATCGGTGCGGCTCACCGGCCCGGGCGACTACAGCATCGCCTACCACATCACCTTCACCAACGGGCAGGACGCCACCGGCGTCCTGCGCTTCAGCGTCGGCACCGGCGCTCCGCCTCAGGGCATCGCGGACGTTCCCGACCCGATCCTGGACGAGGCCGACCACGCCCACGGCATCGACCCGCTGGGCGCGACTCTCCTGGTCCTCGACGGTCTGGCGCTGGTCGTCGTGCTCATCATGCTGCTGCGGCCGAGGCGGCGATCACCTGCCGCCACCGATCCGCCGACCGCGCCGGCCGGCTCCGGTCACCAGCGCTGAGTGCTGCCGAGCCGGCGGCGATCCACCTTGCCGGCCGCCGTGCGGGGCAGTCGGTCGGGCACCATCTCGATGCCGACCAGTGGCCGTGGACCTGCACCCCGCCCCGGCTGCATCGCGCTGCCGAAGTGTTTGCGTAGCTGTGCCCGCCACTCGGTCGCCCCGGCCAGCGGGTCGCCGTCGGCGCCGCGACGCGGCACGACGTACGCGGTGAGCCGGACGACCAGACCGTCGTCGTCGGTGACCGGTACCACCGCGCACTCGGTCACCCCGTCGTGCGCCGCCAGCGCCGCCTCCACATCGGTCAACTCCACCCGGGTGCCGAGGAGCTTGACCTGGTGGTCACGGCGGCCACGAAATTCCAACAGACCGTCCCACCGCCAGCGGGCGAGATCACCGGTGCGATACCACCGCAGGTCGGTGTCGTCGTCCGGACCACCTGCGGGGGCCCGGAAGGCCGCCCGCCGTCCGTCGCCGTCGCCGTCGCCGTCGCCGTCGCCGTCGCCGTCGCCGAGATAGCCGTCGCAGACGTACCGGCTGCGTACCACGATCTCACCGGTGACGCCCGTCGGGCAGGGCTGGTCCGCCTCGTCGAGGACCAGCACCTGCCGTCCGGAGATGGGACGGCCGATCGGCACGCTCGCCGGCACCGGGCCGGTGATGTCGTGCCAGGTGGCCGCGATGGTCTCGGTTGGTCCGTAGATGTTGGTCAGCCGGGTCGCCGGCAGCACCCGCCGGAAGCCGTTGACCAACTGGTCCGACAGCGTCTCGCCCATCAGCACCAACCGGCGCAGGGCGGTGGGCCGGTCGGCCGGCTCCCGGTCGGCGATGACGGCCAGCAACTCCCGGGCGAAGCTCGGCACCGTCTGCAGGAAGGTGATGCGCTCCCCCACCAACCAGTCGACCAGCTTCTCGGGGTGCGCGCGGATGCGTACCGGCACCGGGTGCAGGGTGCCGCCGCCGACCAGGGTGGCGAACGTCTCGCACAGGCTCGGGTCGTGCTCCGGGCTGACCCACTGGGCCACCCGGGCGCCGGGCGCCAACTCCAGGGTGTCGGCCATCCAGGTGACGAACTGGGCGAACGCTCGATGATTGTGGACGATGCCCTTCGGCCGCCCGGTGTAACCCGAGGTGTACGCCACATAGGCGGTGCGGAGAGGGTCATCGGGCGGTGCCGGTGCCGGCTTCGTCGGCGGGCGGGGCAGACAGGTCACGTCGACCAGTCGGCCGTCCAGCTCGTCGCGGAACCAGCGGGCCAGGTCGTCGTCCGGATCCTCACCCACGCGCAGCAGGCAGGCCGGGCGCAGCTCGGCCAGGATCTCCTGGCCCCGCTGACCGGCATCGCCGGTACCGAACCAGACCAGGTGGCCACCGGCGCGCAGGACACCCAGGGACGCGGCGAGCTGCCACGGTCCAGCTGTCATCCGCACCGCCACCGGCGCCCCGTCGACGGCCAGCCCGCGCAGGTACCGGGCCACCGCCGCGGCCCGGCGGTCCAGATCGTCGTACGTCCATCGGCCGTCCGGGCCGGTGACGGCGACCGCGTCCGGGGTCCGTACGGCATGCCGGCGTACGATCTCGTGCACGGCCAGTGGTTCGGTGGACGGGTCGTCGTCGATCGAGCCGACCACGGTCGGACCGTCCAGAGGCAGCCGGTGCAACGGCGTGTGCGGTGCGTCGAGCGCGGCCGACAGCAGTGTCCGCACCTGCCCGAGCAGGCCCGCGGCCGAGGCGGAGGCGAACCGGTCCGCCCGGTAGCTGAGGGTACCGGCCACCGAGGGCCAGGTTCTACGTACGGTGATCGCCAGGTCCGCGACGGCGGGACCGACGTCGGTCACCGCCGCCGACACCACAGTGGCGCCGGTCAGCCGCAGCTCCACCTCCGGGCCCGGTAGGGCCAGCAGGACGCCGCAGAACGGCAGCCGACTCGGCTCCCGGTCGACGGGAAGTTCCCGGACCAGTCGCGCGAACGGCAGCTCACGATGGGCGGTGGCGCGTCGCAGCACGGCTGCGGCCCGGTCCACCGCCTCGCCGAAGGTGGGACCGTCGCCGAGGTCATCGCTGAGCACCAGCAGGTTGTCGCAGGGGCCGACGAGCGCGGGGAACCCCGGCGGTGGCACCGGCACCGGCATCACCACCGTGACCTGGTCGTCGTCGCCGTACCGGTGCAGGACCGCCTGCACCGCCGCCAGCAGCACCGCCGCCGGGTTGGCCGACCGGGTCAGGCAGTACGAGGCCAACCGGTCGGCCAGGGTGGCGCCCCAGTCGAACGGGACCAGCCCGGCGGGCCCGGTCGGGCGGGCGGCACCGTCGTGATCGGTGGGCAGCGACATCGGTGGCGGCAACGGGGTGAGTTCCGTGGTCCACCAGGCCAGCAGCCGGCGACCGACCGGGCTGTCCACCAGGCCACGCTGCCAGCGGACGTACTCGGCGTAGCGGAGCACCGGGGCCAGTGACGCGGCAGTGGCCGGCCCGGGGCGTGCCTGGGCGGCGTAGCAGATGGACAACTCGTCGACGATGACCGAGATCGAACGGTCGTCGGCCACCGCGCGGTGCAGCGCCAGCACCACCCGGTGCGTGGTGGGACCGGTGCGCACCAACATCAACCGGGCCAGCGGGGTGTCGGTGGCCCGATCCGGGACCGAGGTGGCCGCCGCGCAGACCCGGTCGGCGGCGCGCTCGCGCTCCGGGCCGGCCAGGTGGCCGAGGTCGACGTGGACGAACGCGCCCGTGGTGTCGGCACAGACCACCGGCACCACAGCGCCGTCCGTCTCGATCAGCCGGGTCCGCAGCACCTCGTGCCGGTCCAGTAGCGTGTGCCAGGCCGACCGCAGCGCCGGCGCGTCGATCGTCCCGTGGACCTGCCAGGTGCGTACCAGCCGGTGCGCCTCCCGGTACGGGGCGAACTGCTCCAGCGACCCACCGTCCTGCATCCAGGAGGTCGGGCCCGGTTCGGCTGCCACGTCGGCGGTGCCGGCCAGCGTCGTGTCTCCGCTCGCTGCCACAATCGAATCCTGGCATGTGAAATTACAATTACCTTCTCAACAGTTGCGATCCCGAATACAGATCACCGCAATTATCCGGACAGCAATTCTGGCGGCCATGAAGGCTCGACAGAGGACGTCGCAGGATCCACCGAACGCGACTTCGCTCGAATCGCAGGGACGGTCCACCCTGGCGAATCCCGCTTCGCCCATCCGTCACCTTTCCGGCGTGCCGCCGCCGGCGGCACGCCGTACGCCGACCGGTCCTCGGCCGCTCGTCGCCGCGCATCCCGCTGCCGGTGCGGCGTCCAGAAACGTTGGCGGTGCCCCCGCTGGACCGTTTCTGGACGCCGCGCTAGGAGACCGCCGTGACCCGCATCGGCAGTCCACCCTTGATCCGCAGGGAGAGCATCGGCTCGGGCACCACCTGGTATGCCGGGTCGCCGGTGAGCCGCAGTTCCCGCACCACCATGGCGGTCACGAAAGTGGCCTCCATCAGCCCGAGATGGTTACCCACACAGAATCGCGGTCCGGCGCCGAACGGCACATACGCGTAGCGGGGGCGGTCATTCGGGCGGGTGGGATCGAACCGGTCCGGGTCGAAGCGATCCGGATCGTCCCAGAACTGCGGGTGACGGTGCAGGGTGTACGGGCAGATCAGCACGTCCGAGCCGGCCGGTACGTGGTAGCCGCCGATCACGTCGGGCTGCTGGGCGATCCGGGAGAGCATCCACACCGGCGGGTAGAGCCGCATCGCCTCGTTGATCACCTGCGCGGTGAACCGCAGCCGCGCCAGGTCCTCGTACACCGGCAGCCGGTCGCCGAGCACCTCCACCGCCTCGGCGCGGACCCGTTCCAGCACTTCCGGATGCCGATCGAGCAGATGGAACGTCCAGCCCAGCGTGCTGGCCGTCGTCTCGTGTCCGGCCAGCAGCAGGGTGACCAGTTCGTCGCGCATCCGCAGCCGACCGACCCGGGGGTCGGCCTCCTGTCGGGTCGAGACGATCAGCCGGGACAACGCGTCGTCACCCTCATCACCCCGGGCCCGCCGCTCGGCGACCAACGCGTCGACGACCCGTTGCAACTCCTGCCGGGCCCGCCGGAACCGCAACTGGTGCGGCAGCGGCAGCCAGGTCGGCACGGAACCCATGGTGACCATCTCGAACATGGCCTGGTCCTGCATGACCTCGAAGGAGTGCCCCACCGAGCTGTGCCCGCTGAGGTCGCTGTCGAGCAGGGTGCGACCGAGCACGCCGAGGGTGAGCCCGGTCATCTCCTTGACGATGTCGACCGGCGCGCCGTCGCGGTGCGCACGCAGCCGGTCGACCAGCCCGGCGGCCTCCTCGACGACCACACCGGCCTGCCCGGCGATCCGTTTGGCCTGGAACGCCGGTTGGATCACCCGCCGCTGCTTGCGCCACAGCTCACCCTCGCTGGTGAGCAGGCCGTCACCGAGGGCCCGCCGGGCCTGGGCCAGCCCGACCCCCTTGTGGTAGTTCTGGCTGTTGTCGGCCAGCACGTACTTGGCGTGGTCCGGGTGGTTGAAGAAGTAGAGCCGCTTGAAACTCGGCCCGAGCCGGACCACGTCGCCGTAACTGGCCGCGGTGCGCATCATGCCCAGCCGGTCCCGGGCGAGCTGCCAGAGCGTACGCAGCATCGCCGCTCCGGTCGGCCCGGCCGTGACCCGCGACGCCGTGGAAGTCATCCGGTCACCCCGCCTCGGGCGGCGGCCTGCCGGGCCGGCAGGCCGTCCGCCAACTCGATTCCGTCCCGGTTGAGCTGCCGGAACTTGCCTCGTACGAACAGCACCCCGTCGGCCTCGGGCTCCCGGCGTACCGAGAGCAGGCTGCCGACGAAGATGGTGTGGTCGCCCCCTTCGTAGGATCGCCACAGTTCGCACTCGAAGTGTGCCAGCGCCCCGGTGATCAGCGGTGCCCCGGTGACCTGACCGGGAACCCAGTCGACCGCGTCGAACTGGGCGGCGCCCAGCGGACGCCGACGGTCGGCGAAGTGCCGGGCCACCGGCTCCTGGTGTGCGGCCAGCACGGAAACCCCGAACTGGCCGCACTCGATCAGGCTGCGGTGCATGATGGCCTGCTGGTCGACACAGATGAGCACCAGGGGCGGATCCAGGGAGACCGACGTGAACGAGTTCGCGGTCATCCCGTGTGGACACTCACCGCCAACGGTCACCACGGTCACACCTGTAGCGAACGTGCCGAACGCGCGGCGCAACTGGACCGGATCGACGGTGGGCTCTGGCTGTTCGTTCACGTGTACCTCCCGTGGGATCGCTATGCCGCCCGCGCCCGTACCCGGTAGGGCGCCAGGGCCCGGGCCAGCGCGTCCGGCACGCGGGCCGGACTGGTGCGGTTGTTCGGCCCCCGCATGCAGGCCACCCGTTGCCGGCCGCGGGCGACCAGCACCTCGCCGTCGGGATGCATCCGGACGTAGTCGAAGCTGAACTCGACCTGCGTCTGGGCCAGTTCGACCAGCCGCATCCGGATCGCCAACTGGTCGAAGGCGGTGATCTCCGCGAAGAACTCGCAGTCCACCTTCAGCGTGAACAGCTTCAGGTCGCTGCGCAGGTCGTCGAGGACGTCGTTCGCCTTGTCGTGCAGGAACATCTCCCGGCAGCGCCCCTGCCAACGCAGGTAGTTGACGTAGTAGACGTTGCCGACCAGGTTGGTCTCCTCGAAGCCGACCGTGTGCCGGTACTCGTAGTAGTCCTCCACCTCACAACCCTCCGTCGGTGCCGACGGTGAACACGACCGGCGTGGCCGTGTCGACCACAGTGGTGGCGAAGGTCGCCACCCGCGTCGCGCCCGCGGCGAAGACCAGCCATCCGTCGCGTTGGACCGGGGTCAGTGCCACCGAAAGGTGCTCCGGCAGGTCGACCTGGCGCAGGCAGTCCAGCACCGCCTCGACCTGGGTCGCGGCGGTGTCCCGGTCGACACCGAGGTCGTTGACGACCTGGTCGACCAGCACTCCGTACCGGCCCAGGGCCGTCGACCAGCTGTCGACGGGCCGGGTCGAGACGGGCCGTACGTCGCAACCGACCTGGGTACGGGCCGCCACGGCGAGACTGAGCTCGGCGCCGTGGGAGACCGCGACGAACCGGTCGCCGACCTGCTCCGGACGCCTGTCCGGGGCGTGCCGCAGTTCGACGGCGTGCCCGAGGGCCCGCCCGACCGCCAACTCCGGCCGGTCGCCGGCGTCCGGCTCCACCGCCACCGCGATCGAGGCGCCGATCAGGTCGCCCAGGGTGCGTTCCAGGTAGGAGCCGAGCAGCGGCGCCACCCAGGGGCCCCGGCCGTCCTTCTTACGGACCGCCCGCAGTTCCAGGCCCTCCCACCGCTCGACGATCTCACCGGTGCCGGTGCGCAGCGCGATGTCGTAGATGTAGGTGTCGCCGTCGCGCTCCCGCTCGGTGGCGCAGTATCGCAACGGCTCGCCGGTGCCCATTCGGGATCCGGCCGGGTAGAGCCGCTCGATCGCCACCGGCAGCAGCGTGGCGTCCGGTACGCAGACCTGGTTGCCGTGCATCAGCGCGTCCCGGACCCCGGGGTCGCCGAGCACGAGGGTGTCCGGCAGGTAGGCGCTGAACCAGTCGGTCTCCGGCACGGTCGCCACGTCGGCGTCGACGTCCCGGGCGGCGGCCCGGTGGAAGCCGCGCAGCCGCTGGAAGCGCGCGCCCTGGAACAGGGTGTCGCCGTACAGATCCCGGGCCGGGTCCAGCGGCACCGGGGGCAGGTCGTCGGCGACCTGCTCCGGCGGTCCGACCGGCACCGGGCTCTCGTCGAAGCGCAGCGTCGCCTCGAAATGGTCCGCGGCGAATCCGGTGTCCGCAGTGCGGATCACCGCACGTACCGTGTCGTCGGCGGTCACCAGGGCCGCGACCCGGATGGTCGCGCTGCCGTGCGGTGGCACCACGATCGGCCGGGCGAACCGGGCCTGCTCGATGACCGGCACCTCGCTACGGCCGGTGACCGCCATGGCGGCCTGCGCCATCGCCTCCATGCCCATGACCGCCGGGAAGAGCAGGTTCCCGTCGAGCAGGTGGTCGGGCAGGTACAGGTCGCTGCCGGCGGTGAGTTCGATGTCGGTGATCAACTCGACGCCGTGGTAGCGCACCTGCGGCCGGTCCACGAAGCGCAGCAGCGGCAGTTCCGGCTCCTCGAAGCGCAGCGTGTCCAGGCCGTCGGCCCGGCCGCTGACCACCACCACGGGCGGGGTGTCCGGGTCGGTGACCAGTCGGCGCAGCACCGCCACACCCTGTTCGGGGGTGATCGGGGTGATGCCGTCGCGGGTCAGCGACTCGACGACGGACAGCCGCTCACCCATGCCGACCCCCGACCAGACCGACCACTCCATGCAGATCGAGCGGCAGTTCGGGTGGGCGGCGCCGAAGCGACGGGTCTGTTCGGCCAGCCGGTCGTTGGCCGTGGCGTAGTGCGCCTCGCCCCGCAGACCGGCCCGGCCGATGATGCTGCCGAAGGTGACCAGCAGCTTCAGCCGCTCGGCGTCGACCGCGTCCAGGACTGCGGCTAGACCGCCGACCTTGGGCGCCAGCGCGCCGTGGAAGCCGTCCATGCCCAGCGAGGTCAACCCCGCCGGTTCGTTGCGTCCGGCACCGTGCAGCACCCCGGTCACCGGGCCGAGCAGACGCTCGGCCTCCTCCACCGCGGCCCGTACCGCCGCCGCATCGCTGACGTCGGCCCGCAGGTAGCGCGCCTCGACGCCGGCGGCGGCGAAGCGCTCCAGGTTGGCTGCCAACTCCGCGTCGGTGGCCAGATCGGAACGACCCAGTACGGCGAGCTTGGCACCGGCGTCGGTGGCGAGGGCGAGCGCGCACTCCGCGGTGATGCCCTTGCCACCGCCGGTGACCAGTAGCACGTCACCGGCGCCGAGCGACGGAGCGGTGCGACCAGCGTCGACCGGCAGGGCCCGCAGGACCTGCTGTCGACGGGCGCCGGTGACGTCGTAGTGGACCTCGTGATAGGTCTCGGTCGAGGCGACCTCGATCAGCACCCGATCGGCGACGTCCAGGGTGGCCGGTAGGTGCACCACCGTGGTCCGGATCCGTGGATCCTCCAGCCGCAGGGTCCGGGCCAGGCCGCTGGCGCCCAGGCCGTGCTGCACCAGCACGAAGCGGTCGCCCGCCCCGCCGGCCAGCACCGCCCGAGCCCCCTGCAACGCCGGTTCGAGTTGCTCCGGGGTGCAGTCCGCCGGCAGCCAGACCAGTACGCCGCCGCCGACTCCGCCGGTGGCCAACGTCTGCCGAGCCTGCTCGGCGCGCGGGTCGGTGTGGCCACCGAACAGTTGCCATGCGGCGTTCGCCTCGGCCAGGCCCGGTACCGGGGTGGGCGCCTCGACCAGGTCGACCGCGAACGCCCGGATGAAGGTGTCCACACCCGGCACCGACGCGGGCTGCGTCAGATCCTCGGCCAGCCCGGTGCCGACCAGCGCCTCCAACGCTTCGGCGACCTCCCGTACGGTCGCCGTGGCCACGTTGGTGGGCAGCCGTGACGGCGGTACGCCGAGCTGCTGCGCGGCCTGGTTGACCACCTGACTGACCGTGATGGAACTGAGGTGCAGGTCGTCGAGGAGTCGGCTGTCCTCGCCGACCATGTCCAGCGGCAGTTCCGCCCGGGTGGCGACGAGCTGGCGCAGCACCAGCGCCGCCGGTTCCCCGGTGGGCGCGGCATCGACCGCCGTGGCCCCGGCGGCGACCAGCTGCGGCGAGTCGGGCAGTACGACGTCCGAGTCGGTCTCGCACGGGCTGGCGAAGAAACTGAACTCGTCGACGTCCTTGAGCGGCCGGACCAGCCGGCCGTCGAAGAGCTGCGGATGCACCCGCGCCGCCCCGACGACGTACGCGGCCGCGACGACGCGCAGCACGCTGGCCAGCGTCTCGTCGTCGGTGTCGAGCGCCACCGTCGGCACCGAGGTGTCGGTACGACCCAGGTCGGACAGGATCCGTCCGGGACCGACCTCGACGAACAGGTCCACCTCCTTGGCAGCCATCGCGATGGCCTGTGCGAACAGCACCGGTTCGGTGATCTGGTCACGCAGCAGGACGCCCAGGTCGACATCCGTCGGCAGGACGGTGCCGGTGACGGTGGAGACCACCTGCCGCTGCAACGGGTGGAACCGCTCGTCGGCGAGGTAGTCGCCGAACGCCTCGGCCGCCTCGGCGACCAGCGGCGAGTGGAAGGCGTGCGAGACCCGTAGCCGCTTGCCGGCCACACCGGCGGCCTCGGCCCGCTGCAGCACCCGTTCGACGGCGTCGATCGGACCGGAGACCACGGTCTGCCGCTGGCTGTTGTAGCCGCCGATGACCACCGATTCCCCGGCGATCAGGCGGCGTACGGTCTCCGGGTCGGCCGGGATGCCGGCCATCGTGCCACCGGGGCGGCCGTGTTCGGCCATGGTGCGCCCTCGGGCGGCGGACATCCGCAACACCGTGGACAGGTCCATCGCCCCGGCCCAGTGCAGCGCGGTGAGTTCGCCGAGGCTGTGCCCGACGGCGACGTCGGCCTCGATGCCGAGCGCGGCCAGCACACTGAGCCCGGCGACCGAGCCGGTGACGATGCGCGGCTGGGCGACCTCGGTGGCCACCACGTCCCCGGTGGGCAGCGCCGCCTCGGTGACGATCCGGTCGGCCTGGACGAACCGGCGGCGCAGCGCCTCGGCCGGTCGACCCCGGCCGGTGCCCTGGCCGGGAAAGAGGAACCCGACCCGGGCGGTGCCGCGGACGTGGCCGAGGAAGGCCCGGCCGTCCGTGGCGTACAGCCGGTTCTCGCCCGCCTGGAGCGCGGCATGCACCCGCAGCAGTTGGCGCTCCGCGTCCTCCGGCGAGCGGGCCACCACCGCGGCCCGGTACGGCCGGTCGGCCAGCTCGGCGTAACGGCTGGCGGCCAGGTCGCCAAGCTGGGCGTACGAGAGCCGGATCACCTGCTCGGCCAGGGCGTGGACCCGTTCGGCCAACTCCGCCGGGGTGTCCGCGTCCAGGACGAGCAGCTCGACGTTCTGCGCCCGGGCGGCGATCGTGCGGGTCCGGGCCTCCGGCGCGCGGCGCGGGGCGTCGTCGCCCTGCACCACCAGGTGGGTGTTGATGCCGCCGAAGCCCATGGCGGTGATCCCGGCGCGCAGCGGCGCATCGGCCGGCCACGGCTCGGCGGTGGGCAGCACCCGCAGCTTCGCCTCGGCCGAGGTGAGCACCTCGTGCGGCTCCTCGCAGCCGACCGTCGGCGGCAGCATCTGGTGATGCACCGCGAGGACCGCCTTGAGCAGACCGGCGACCCCCGCCGCCGCCTTGGTGTGCCCGATCATCGCCTTGATCGAGCTGATCGCGGCCGGGGTACCGGAGGCGCCGGCCAGCCGCCGCGCCTCGGTCAGCGCCCGCAGCTCCGTCGCGTCACCGACCTCGGTGCCGGTGCCGTGCCCCTCGAACATCGCCACGGTCTCGATGCCGAATCCGGCGCGGGCGTACGCCCGGGCCAGCGCCAGTCGGTAGCCGTCCTCCTCCGGCCGGGTGATGCCACCCTTGCCGTCGGAGGACATCCCCCACCCGGCGATCGAGGCGTAGATCCGCCGACCCTGCGCCACCGCGTCCTCGTGGCGCATCAGGACGACCATCCCGCAGCCCTCACCGGGCCAGAAGCCGTTGGAGCCCTGGTCGTAGACCTTCATCTCGCCACGCGCCAGCGCGCCGGTCTTGGCGAAGCCGATGATCTCGAACGGGTCGATCGACAGGTCGACCCCGCCTGCGACCGCGACGTCGAGTTCGCCGTCCACCAGGTTGCGGCAGGCGGTGAGCACCGACAGCAGCGAGGAGGAGCAGGCGCCGTCGACGGTGTAGCCGCCGCCCTTGAGGTCGAAATAGTTGCAGATGCGTCCGGCGATGGTGTTGGACAGGCCACCGGCCAGGGTGTCCTCGTCGATCGCCGGGAACGGCGCCTTGTACCGCTGCTCCAGGGTGCCGAGGAAGTCGGCCAGCTGGTCGTCGTCCCAGCCCTGCTCGCGCAGGGCTGCACCGACCGTGCGCCGGACGTACGGCCAGCGCAGCCGGAGCACGTTGGCCCGGGAGAATTCCCCGGTGAGGGTGTTACCGACCACCACACCGGTCCGCTCGCGGGGCAGCTCCGCCCCCATCGGGAAACCAGCGTCGCTGAGGGCCCGGGCGGCGGTGTCCAGGGCCAGCCAGTGGGTCAGGTCGGTGGAGCGGTACGTGCTGCCGGCAATGCGGTACTTCTGCCGGTCGAACTCGTACCCCTCGATGACGGCGGCGTTGCGGGCGTAGAACCGGTCCGGGACGCTCCGGTCGGCATCCCAGTAGTCGGCCAGCCGCATCCGCTCGTCCGGCAGGCGACGGAAGGCTCGCCGGCCCGTGATCACGTTCTCCCACAGTTCGCCGGGGGAGGCGGCGTCGGGATATCGGCAGGCGAGGCCGACGACGGCGATCTTGCTCATGCCGGTACCGCTTCCTTGTGCGAGTTCGGACCCGCAGCGAGAGGTCCGGTGGTGGCGGCGGCCGCAGGTGGCACCTCGTCGCCGGCCGTCGCCGCGGCGGCGGCCTCCCGCTGCTCACGGGCCTTGTTGGAGATGTGCAACGCCCACAGGAACATGCCGCGGATGAGACATATCGCCGCGGTCGCGAAGAACAGACCGTACGCGATGCCCATACCGGTGATGAGGCCGTAGAGGCTGGCCACCCCGGCGCCGAAGGCGATCTGCGAGGCCGGACTGGACGGGCTGGTACCGGGGTCGGTGATCATGTAGTTCGTGAACAGCACGAACGCCACGCTGGTCATCATGCCCAGGGCGCCCAGGATGGAGACGTCGAGGATCAGGCCACGAACCACCGCCTGGAGCACGAACGCGGACAGCCATCCCATGATCAGCCACATCCGGCCGGTGAGCTTGGCGTTGAGCATCGTCCCGGCGGTGAGAATGATCGCCGGGACAAGCCAGTCGCCCAACGCCGGAGTGTGCTCGGTGAAGTGGTAGGGAGGCGCGATGCTGGCCCACGGGAAGAGAACCAGGATCATCGCGATGCCGAAGTTCGACGGGTTCATGTAGTGCCGCAGTCGACCCCGGACCGGGGCTCGCAGGATCCACTTCGCGGCGATCGCCACGGTAACGCCGAACATCATCACCCAGACCCGGTCGTTGACGTAGGTCAGCATGTTGACGGCCAGCGAGGTGATGTGCGCCGGGAAGAGGAACTCGATGAAGCCGCGTCTTCCGTTACCGAGGAAGCGGGGGGCGCGACCTTCGGCTCGGGCACCGATTATCTCCAGCACGATCTCCACGGTGTAACCGGTGGCGAGTGCGATGAACGGCCACAGCCAGGCCTGCTCGAAACCGAGGTAAACGTAGCCGACGATATTGAAGATCGTAATCGAGATCGCGAAGCGGCGGAGGGCCGTCGTGGTCTTCGCGTCGTGTCGGACGGGGCTGGTCTTGGTCTCGGCCATCTCCGTTTACCTCTCGTTGGCCTGCGAGCCGAGCTGCACGTTGTGCCAGCCCGGGGTCAGTTGAAGGTCCTGCTCACGGATTTGTCCGGTGCGGTCGCGCCAGCAGAGGGTGACCTGCAGCGGACCGGTGACGTCGGCACCGAGACCGATGTGCACCTCGTTGCTGCGCTTGCCGGAGTGCCCGCCTCCGCCGTCGACCCGGGAGACGAACTGCCGCCCGTCTGGAGTGGTGACCATGACCTGGGCGCCCACTGCCGGGGAGCCGGAACCGGCCGGGTCGGCGGTCTCGTGGGTCAGCCGCAGGCCCAGGAAGGCGCCGGGTTCCGGGCTGGTGTTGCGGTAGAAGATCGGCTCGGCCCACTGCCGGGCCACCGCCAGGTCGAGCCGGCCGTCGCCGTCGGCGTCACCGGTGGCGATACCGCGGGTGGGCAGCGGAATGTCGAGGCCGAGTTCGGGGGCGATGTTGACGTACCGGCCGTCCTCACCCCGGACGAAGAAGTGCAGGCGCTGGCTGCCGCCCAGGTCGTCACCGGCCCGCACGTTCGGCCACCAACTCGGGTGGCGCACCAGCGTGTCGTTGGTGGTGGCCAGTTCCTGAAGCTGGGGCCACCGGTTGACCTCGCCGCGCACGAAGCCGGTGGCCTGGGCGATGGCGAGCCGGCCGCCGTTGTCGAAGTCGGCCATCTTGACGTCCCAGCCCCAGCCCGACCAGGCTAGGCCGAGGTCGGCGCTACGGTCGCGGAACGGGGCCTTGCCGCTGCTGAACGCGGTCTTGACCTCGCTCTTGTCGGCGGCGGTGTTCATGAAGGTGTAGTTGCTCTCCTGGATACCGAACGGCGTGGTGATGTTGCTGACGAACAGGTCGATCAGTCCGTCGCCGTCGATGTCACCGAAGTCGGCGCCCATCCCCTTGAAGGAGTCCTGACCCAGCACCTTCGACTTCGGGATGGTCGCCGTGCGGACCCCCTCGACCAGCGCGAACTCGATGTTGCCCGGAGTGGAACGGTTGTAGAGCAACCGGTCGGGGCCGAAGTCATGAGCCAGGTACAGCTCGGGCAGCATGTCGCCGTCGAGGTCGGCGGCGGCGGCGGCCAGCGCCCACCCCTTGGAAGCGCTGCGCGGGATCACGTTGTCCACCCGCTCGAAGGCGGCGGTGGGTTCGGCACCCCCGGTACCGCCGGCCCACCGGAAGACGTAGTCCTCGCCCCCGTTGAGGCCGTAGGACATCGAGTCGTTCATCTCCACACCACCGTTGACGGTGTCGTCGAGGACCGGGCTGTGCGGGAAGTAGTTGCCGACGTAGATGTCGACGTGGCCGTCACCGTCGAAGTCGTCGATCGCCACCGCGTTGGTGTTCCACAGCGGGCCGTTGTACTCCTCGGCGCCGACGCCGGGCACCAGCTCGACGGGGCGGTAGGCGGCGGCGCCTAGGCTGAGGGCCCCGCCGTTGTTGAGGAACAGGATCGGGGTCCGGGCCCAGTAGTAGACCAGCAGGTCCATCCGGCCGTCCTCGTTGAAGTCACCCGGCGCGCACCCCATCGGTGCGGTGATCCGGCTGATCGGCAGCGGGGCGGCGTCCAACGCGAACGGCTTGTACCGGTGCTCACCGAGGCCCGGCGTAGGGGTGATGATCGTCTGGTCGGTGCGCGGCTCGGTCAGGCACAGGTCGTTGGCCAGGCCGTCACCGTCCAGGTCGTTCATCGCGACACCGGCGCCCACCGAGGAAATCCAGGCGTCGATGTGGGTGTACGCCTGATTCACCTTGCGCACGGTCTGCTGGTTCTGAGCTGAGGGCAACGCGATGCCCATGGGCTCGAACGCGTACCGGGACGCCAACTCCGTCCGCTCCGCCGCCGAGGAACTGGGCAGGCGGACAGCGAAAAACATCCCGACCACGAGTGCGAGGCCGATGATTCCGGCCAACTGCCTACGCAGCAAGCCAATCGTCATTGACATGAACTCAAGACCTCCCATTGGTGACGGACTCGTCGGTGTCGACTCCACCGCTCGTCACGGTGGACTACCGGCCGGACCGGTCGGATCGCGGGCCTCTCGACCACCCGCATCGCCGGTGGCTGGCGCCCTCTCCGGTTGACGGGCGGCACGTGGCGCCCGCTGCGAGATGCTCGTGCGGACCCCTTTGCGCCGTCCCGCCATTCGAGGGGGCGTGTCAGCAGATCCTCACAGGAGGCCAGAAAGTCGGGCTACTCGAAAATTGCCGATGATTGCTGTTCATGGAACTGATGACACATAAAGACACGCCTTCCCAATCCACGAGGAACTGAGTCCCCAAAAAGGACTGGGAAGGACGTGTAAAGGTCGGGCATTTACTCCGCTGCGGTGGTCGCCGCCCGGTCGAAATGCCGACGGATGTTGGCCCGCCACCGCTCATAGGGTGGGACGGAGCCGCCGGCGTCCGGCCCCGGCGCGGTGTCGTCGGCCAGGGCGACGGCCGCCGACACCGACAGCCCGGTCAGCGTCGCGGCGGCGGCCGCCGAGTGTTCCGGCACGAAGCCGGCGTGCACCCGCGCACGCAGGGCGAACACGCTGCCCAGCGCCAGCTCCGAGGCGTACTCGCCGGCCATCCGGCGCAGCGTGGCCAGGTCCGCGTCACCGCAGCCACCGGCGAAAGTGGCGGCCAGCCCGACACCACTGAACAGGTCCGCCCGGCGTTCCGGGGCGAAGCGCCGCACGGCGGCGTCGACATCGAGGACCCGGGCACCGTGGATGAACCACAGGGCTCGGCCGATGCCCTGATCCACCGCCCGACCGAAGTAGTCCCGGTGCCCCTGCCAGTCGTACGGTGCTGGTACGCGCTGCTCGTCGACCCACTTGCGGACGTCGAAGTAGGCCAGGTCGAAGCCGTACCCGTCCACGGCCAGCCAGGTCATCGTCGGGTGGAACGGGCCGGGCTCCAACTCCGGCACCACCTTGCGCCACAGTGGTCGAGGCAGCCGGGCCATCGCGAAGCCGATGCCGATGTAGGCCAGGAACAGGTGCGGGGCGCCCGGGCCGAGCAGCAGCTCACGGGTCCGGCGCCGCCGGCCAGTACCCATCGCGTCGAGCACGGTGAAGGCCATCGTGACGCCCTCGTAGGCGAATCCACGCATGCCCTCGTCGACCAGCTCGACCCGCTGTTGCACCTCGTCGAGGCCGCGACAGTCGATCCCCCACTCGAAGCCGCAGATCACCGCCCGCGGAATCGCCTCCAGCCGCGCCGTGGCGGGCGACGGCGGTCCCGGGAAGCCCCGGCGGGCGAAGCCGACCTCACTCAGCGCCGGTGCCAGCGCCAGCCTGCGCAACGAGCCCATAACGGTGGACATCGTGTTCCTCCCCTGGACGGAGTCGTACCGGACAGCATGCCCGCCAACGGCTCGGCGGTCACGAGGATGCGGGGGCGGCCGGGTCGAGCGGGACCCAGGCCGCCACCCGGCGAGCCGCAGCCATGCTGGCCCAAGCGGTCAGCTCGACCAGCGCCCGGTCGTCGGCTCCGGCGGCGCGTACGTCGGCGACCACCTGGTCGTCGACCTGGTAGGAGGCGAAGGCGGTGAGCAACGCCAGTCGCGCCGCCGGGTGGTCGGCGGCGGGCAGGTCGCGCAGCGCCTCGCCGACCCAGGCCCGACTGATTCCGGGCGGTCGACCGTCCCAGCCGTCGAGCCGGGCGGTGACCAGCTCGCGGACCGACCCGGGCACCGACCGCTGGCCGGCAGCGTCGATGGCCGCGCCGCCCCGGGCGAGAGCGTCGGCCAGCACGGGGTGGCCGGCGCTCCAGGCGAGATCCGGGGTCAGTGGCGCGGCCGGCAGCAACTCCTGGGCGGCACCGGCCGGCCGGTCGCCGCGGGCACCCCGGGCCATCAGTCGGCCGAAGACCCGGCGGACGCCGCCACGCAGCACCGACGGCAGGCCGGGCGGCAGCGGTGACGGTTCGAGGAAGACGTTCACCATCCGGTTCAGGTAGTGGAAGACCAGGGCCACGCCGAGAAGTTCGACGGCCTCGACGGCGGCGACCGGCGGCACGGCGTGCCGGGCCTGCGACCGGTCGGTGCCGGCCCGGGCCCACTCGGCCACCCGGCTCCGACGGGTGTCACCGGCCGGGTCCGTGGCGGAGCCCAGCAGGCCCGCCATCGTCGCCGAGTGCACCTCGACGCAGTACGGGCAGGAGTTGACCGCGGAAACGGCGGCGGCCACCGCCTCCCGGGTGGCCCGGTCCACCCGGCCGGCGGCGACCAACGTCTCGCGCAGCACGATCCAGCACGCGGCCATCACCTGCGGCGCGGGCGAGTGCAGGCTCACCGGTGGGGCGAGCATGCCGAAGTCCCGCTCCACCTGCCCGTACACGACGGCGGTGAGGCCGTCGGCTTGCTCGATGGGCACCGGGGTGACCCGGCGTACGTGTCCCCGGGAGGGACGCCGGGCCACCCTGGCGTACAGGCCACTCATCGGCGCAGTGTGCCGCGCACCAGCGGCAGCACGGCGTTGCGGCTGCTCGTGGCCCCGTCCGGGGCGGGAGCACCGTAGCGGACATCCACCCCACGAGCCCGCGCCGCCGCGACGATGCCGGGCACCGCCCGCTCGGCCAACGCGGCGATGGTCATCGCCGGGTTCACGGTCAGGCCGCCCGGTACGGCGGAGCCGTCGGTGACGAAGATGCCGGGGTGGTCGCGCAGTTCGTGCCGGTCGTCCAGGGCCGAGGTGGCCGGGTTGTCACCGATGCGGCAGGAGGCCAGCGGATGCACCGTGTACGCCCCCACCACGTCGTTGGTCCACGGCATCACCCGGGACAGCCCGTCGCGTTCGAGGATGTCCCGCACCTCCGCGTCGGACAGCGCCCAGCCGCGCAGCGTGTTCTCGGTCGGCTCGTAGCGCAGCGAACCACGGGCCAGCATCTGCTGGGACAATCGCACGGCGTTGCCGCTGGGCGGCAGGGCACCGAACTCACCCTCGTTGTCGTCCTCGCTCATCGTGAAGACTGTCAGCCAGGACTGCCAGGTGCGCAACAGCTCCTTCTTCTCCGCGCCGAACCAGGTCGGCCCGACGGCGTCGGGCACCTGGGCCAGGATGGTGCCGAAGCCGGGCGGGAAGTACAGCTGCTCCAGCGAGTACCGTTCGTACTCGGGCAGGGAGCCGTCCAGCCGGTCCCAGTTGGCCACACAGGGGCCCTTGCCGATCTGGTACGCCTCGTAGGGCACCCCGTCCGGCCGGCTGAGGCCGAGCACCTCGCGGATGCGCTCCTCGTCGAAGATGGCGGTGTTGAGCCGCTCACCGTTGCCGGAGAAGTATCGGCCGACGGCGTGCGGCATGGTGCCGAGGGTCGGCTCGGAGCGCTGGAGGATCACCGGTGTGGCTCCGGCCCCGGCCGCGATGACGACAATCTTCGCGTCGATCGTGCCGCTGCCCACCTCGACGCGGTAGTCGACGTCGTCCAGGACGGTGTAGTGCACCCGGTAACCGCCGTCGTCGGTGCGGGTGAGGTACTGCACCTCGTGCAGCGGACGGATCTGCGCACCGTGCGCCAGCGCGGCGGGCAGGTAGTTCAGCAGCAGCGAACGCTTGGCGTCGAACCGGCAGCCGGCCATCATCCAGTTGCAGTTGGTGCACTTGGCCTGGTCCAGCGCCACCGGCACCGGGTTCGCGGTCCGCCCGGCGTGGTTGCAGGCGGCGCCGAACAGCCCACCGGAGAACGGCACGGTGTCCCAGCTGGTCTGGGTGACCGGCAGCGCCTCGGCGACCCGGTCGTACCAGGGTTCGAGCGAGTCGCGGGAGATCGTGGCCGGCCACATCCGGTGGCCGAAGCGGCCCTGCCGGTCGAAGACGAACCGGGGCGCGCGGGGCATCGCGGCGAAGTAGACGACGCTGCCACCGCCCACGCAGTTGCCGCTGAGCACGCTCATGCCGTCGCCGACGACGAAGTCGAAGACCCGCGTCGAGGACGAGCCGAACTTGAAGTCGTGCTCGAACTCCTCACCGGACAGCCACGGCCCGCGCTCCAGCACGACCACTCGCGCGCCCCCGGCGGCGAGGTGGTACGCGGTGATCGCGCCGCCGAAGCCGCTACCGATCACAAGGACGTCAGTGCTCTCGGAACTCGTCATGCAGGGCTCCCGGAGGCGGTGGTGTCGGGGTGCGGCTGGGCCAGTTGCCGGCCGTAGCTGTAGGTGTCGAACCGCCACAACCCGTCGGAGTCGGGCGGACGGAAGCCGATGATGTTCAGCCCCACGTGGCCGGCGGCGAGCGCCTCCACAGTGTTGGAGTGTGCGGCGGCGTCGAAGGCGATGACGCTGAACATGGCGAGACTGATCCACGCCTCCCGCTCCGGGTGCGTCGGGTCGGTCAGGCGCTGCACCAGCCGGATCCGATCGGGGAAGTCGAGCGAGACGAACGCCGGCACCTCCGGGTCCAGGTCGATCCCGGTCTCGGCGGCGTACGCTCGGGCGTGCTCTTCCAGTTCGTCGGCCAACGGGTCGAGCGCCGGAGCCATGCCACCCTCGACGGACCGCAGCGCCAGCAACGCGCCGGCAGCGACCGCACCGCCGTCGGACGAGACGCCGGCCACCGCCCGATCTCCCGGCCATCGCTTGTCGCCCGGTAGAATAGTGTCGGCGTACGCCTCCAGCACCATCGTTCGTCCCTGGTTGGTTTCGATTGCCGGGGGCACGGGCATCACCTCTGACGCTCAACTCGAATTGACAGGAAACGCAGGGCGCGAATCGGCGACCGAGCACAATTCAGGTCACTTCCGGGGGGCGTCTGACGCCCCGCCAAATCCATTCAGCCTGGCGTACACCAATCGTGTACGGCGATCAGTGATTCGACATCTCGCGTCATGCTGTCCGTATCTATAAAGGACGGTCGCGAGATGGGAATGGCACGGACGCGATAATGCGTCGGCCGGTCCCGGCAGGCGATGACAATTGCCCGGACCGCAACCGACTGTGCACGGGCGGCTGGTTCAGCGGGCGGAGGCGACCGCCACCACCAGTTCGTCCGGTCCGCCGCGCAACCCGACGGCACAGGTGGCCACCCGCCATCCGCCGGCGGTGAACAGCAGCCAGCCGTCCGTGGTGTCCCGGTCGAAGGTCAGCGGGGTGAACGCGGTGACACCGACCTTGTGCAGTGACTCCAGTGCCGACCAGACCCGGGTCCCCGCCCGGTGCGGTGACTCGCCGGTCTCGGCGACGATCAACTCGGCCAGAGCGACGTGCGCGCCGAGCAACTGGCGCCACTCGGCGGGCTCGCGCCCCACGACTGGTTCGAGATCGCAGCCGACCGGCGTGCGGGAAGCCACCGCGAGCGTGTGCCCGGCGCCGTGCGCAGCCGAGATCCACCACCCGCCGTCCACCTCGGGGCGACCGTCACGGCGGTAGCGCACGGTCGTACCGTCGCCGAGCAGCCGGGACACGGCCAGGGCGGTGTGCTGCCGACGCCACCCGCGGCGCAGTCCCGGCTCCAGCACGGCGGTCACGTCGCGGGAGATCAGGTCGGCGAGCCTGCGGTGCAGGTACGGTCCGAGCACCTGTGCCGGCCATGGGCCGGGGGCCCGGCGCGCGGGCAGCAGACGCAGCCGAAGCCCGGTCCACCGCTCCACGATCCGCCCGCTGGCCAGCGTCTCCAGGTCGAACCGGTGCACCTCGTCGTCCTGGACCCGGCGTGTCGCGCGGAGCGTCACCTGTTCGTAGGGGCCGGCGCCGGCCAGCCAGATCCGGTCGACACCCAGCGGTTGCAGCACCGTGTCGGGCGCCCAGGGGCGCAGGGCGCGCAGGAAGGCGTCCCGTACGCCGGGGTCACCGAGCACCAGGGGGCCCGCCATGGCGGCCAGCGATCCCGCCGCACCGCCCCCGGCCAGTTCCAGCACCGCGCCCGACGCGGTGATCTCGCGGTAGCGCAGCCGTTGACCCGGTGCCCCCACACCGGCGAACAACGCGCGGGGCGGCCGGTCCATGGCTGGGCCGCCGGACCGGGCCGGCGCCACCGGCAGCGCGGTGGGCACCGGCACGCTGGCTGCCGGACGCACGCCGGTCGGAGCCGGCACATCCGACCGGCCGGCACCCGGGTGCCGCAGCCGGGCGTACGCGTACGTCAACTGCCGGCCCCGGTGCTCACCGCGCAGCGTGACCACGACGGCGTTGGTCGCCGGCTCAGCCGCCGCCGTCAGCCGCAGCCGTACGACGCCCTCGTGGGCCACGAGCGGCACACCGAACTCGACCGCCTCGAACACCGGCGGACCGCGGTGTCCGGTGAGCGCGGCCCATCCCTGCGCGAGCGCCTCCAGGACGTACGCGGCCGGCAGCAGCGGACAGGCCGGATCCGTCGGCTCGTCGAGGCCCGGAGCCTCGCCGGGGCTGAGGGTGGTCGTGGTGACCAGCAACCGACCTGGCTCGTGGACCAGCACCGCGCGGGTGAAGCGCGCGGCGAACGCCAGGGTGTCGGACATCCCGTCGTGTGTCGTCGCCATGGGCTCCACCGCGTCCCACTCTCTCCGGCAGTTCGCCGCCTCAGGCGAACTGCGCCTGGATCCGCTGGCGCCACACCTCGTAGGCCGGTTCGGTCCCGTCCGGCGGAAGGTCGTCGCGCGCCCGATCGGTGACCGCCGCAGCCTCCTCCGGGCTGCACCCGCAGAAGACGTCGGTGGCCAGCGGCGTGTGCTCGGTGACCAGTCCGGCGCGTAGTCGTGCCTGCGCGGCGAACGCGGAGCCCTGGGCGAGCTGCGGGCGGTACCGGCCGGCGTGGACGTACAGCTTCTTCAGGTCGTCGGGATTGGCGCCGCCGGCGTAGGTGGCGGCCAGGCCCATGCCACTCCACAGGTCGCCGTGGCGTTCGGTCTCGAAGCGGCCGATGAGTTCGGCGGCGACGTCGGGATCGGCCCCGGCGACGAACCAGCTGGCCCGGCCGATGCCCTGGTCGAGCGCGCGCCGGGGGTAGTCACCGGGCACGTCCGGCGGCCACGGCACCGGTGCGACCGCCTGGCGGCGGACGAACCGGTCGGTCTCGAAGTAGGCCCGGTAGAAGCCCAGTCCGTCGAGCACCAGCCAGCGCAGCAACGGGTCCGGTGCGGCCACGGCCCGCCAGCGCCAACGGGGAAGCTTGGCGTACGCCCAACCGATTCCGACGTAGGCCATGTAGATGTGGGGGGCGCCGACTCCGGTCAGGAACCGGGCGGTACGCCCACCGCCGGTCACCCCGTCGAGAACGGCGTACCCCATGGCGGCCCCCTCGTAGGCGAAGCCACGGAACTGCCGCTCGATCAGGTCGAGCCGGCCGATGTCGGCCTCGTCGCGGGCCTCGACCGCGGCCCGGAAGCCGGTGAGGAAGCTGGCACCGACGGACTCCAGCCGGTGCCGGGTGGGCTCGTCCTTAACATGGAATCCACGCCGGCTCATTGTCGTCTCGGCCGTGTCCGGCGTGATTAGCTGCGCACGGATGCTGCGCCACAGGCCTGCCATGGGGCCCTCCCCAGGGAAGACGGACGCGATCGCGTCCGGGTCCTCGTCCGGTATCTCCAGACGAGCCGAGGCTATGGGAATCGCCCGACGGCCGCCTACTTCACAGTTGCTAAGAGTGACCGCCTAATCACGCAAGTTTGCCACGACTGGCCGACGCCGACGCGCACAACCGGTTGCAAATAGGAAGCGGGTCAACTGCCTGACGGCACGAACAAAGAAGGAATACGGTCGCCGACTGGGGCACACTCGGAAAGTCTATTCGACGTGATCACACACCCGGGGCGCATCGTCGCACGCCAAAGAACTTTCTCCGCGCATCGACTGCGCCCACAAAAATCACTATATCCACCCAACAGCAATCATGATGATGCCCACCAATTGGCGAGCATGCCGCAATACGCCGGACGAACCGCGCGGCGGAACGGGCCGCCGTCCAACCATTCAGGAAGAGGTATCGACGTGGCACAGGCACCAGATGTAATCGCCGATCTCACCGCGGACAGTGCGGCTCTCGACGCCATCGTGGCCGAGCTGTCCGACGACCAGTGGGACATCAGAACGCCGGCTCCCGGTTGGGCGATCCGGCACCAGATCGCCCACCTGGCCGCCACCTTCCGGCTCGCCGGACTGGCCGCCGCCCAACCGGCCACGTTCCAGCAGATGGCCTCCCGACTCAGCAACGACTTCGACGCCAACGTGGCGGCCGCGATGGCCGACTTCGTCGTCGAACCGCCCGCGGTCCTGCTGTCCCGCTGGCGGGCCGAGCGGGCCACCGCGGAGAAGGCGCTCGCCGCGGTCCCGCCCGGCCAGCCAGTCCCGTGGCTGGTACGGCCGCTGCCGGCGCCGGTGCTCGCGGCGGCCGGGATGATGGAGGTCTTCGCGCACGGCCGGGATGTCGCGGACGCGCTCGGCATCCGGCCGACGCCCACCGACCGGCTCGGCCACCTGGTCGGATTCGCTGTGCGGACCTGGGACTTCGGGTATCTGGCCCGGGGCTTGACGCCACCGGACGTGGAGTTCCGCTTCGAGATCACCGCCCCCTCCGGCGCGCTGTGGGCGTTCGGCCCGCAGGACGCCGAGCAGCGGATCACCGGCCCGGCCGAGGACTTCTGCCTGCTCGTCACCCGCCGCCGGCACCGGGACGACCTGGCTGTCCAGGCTGTCGGCAGCGACGCCGAACACTGGCTGGACATCGCTCAGGCGTACCGGGGCCCCGCCGGGCCGGGACGCAGCCCGGGGCAGTTCGCCCGCGCAAACCAGCCGTAGGCCGTTCTGTCAAGCAGATATCACACAAGAAGGCGTCGGATGACCGTCTGTCGCAGTTCTGTCCATCCGCCGGGACGTCGGATCGTCCCATTTACCAACGTTCCGTCGGGTGGGCATCCGACAAACTGGGTGGAACAGTCAGTCGCCGCCCGCAACAGGCGCTGCTGTCGCGGCATACGAGGCAAGCGTCCAGTTTCTCCTGCCCTGACCACTCTCGGCGGGAAGCCCGCATTGACCTGCATGACTTCGCAGTTGATTGCGGCGCCCGGTCCAGATAGCATAACCCTGCGTCATCGCGTAGTTTCCCTCCGTCAACCGTCAATGTATCTTCCCGCAATTAGAAGCCGCGTTAACAGAACCGGTCTGCGGGATGGCGTATCGCCACGCGCCACATCTGACGTGTCCATGCCACAGACACAAAAACCGTCGCCACAAGCGCAGCCATCGGATTGGGGGATGCGATGGAAGACAGTATCCAACGAGCCGTCAGTCGGGTAATCGAAGCCATCCGGGAGGACCTATCGGAGCAACACACCGTGGACGGTATGGCTCGAACAGCCATGTTCAGCAAGTTCCACTTCACCAGGATCTTCCAGCGCACCACCGGCATCTCCCCCGGACGCTTCCTCATGGTCATGCGGCTGCACCGAGCTAAACAGTTGCTGCTGTCCACCTCGATGAGCGTCACCGAGATCACCCACGAGGTCGGCTACGCCAGCGTGGGTACCTTCAGTTCCCGCTTCAGCAGCAGCGTCGGCGTCTCACCGAGCACCTACCGCAGACTGCGCGGGGTGACACCACAGGTCCCCCTCGACCACCGGCCCGTATCCCAGCCGCCGGTCACGGCGATCCAGGGCATGGTCCACGCACCTGAGTCCGAGCAGAACGAAGACCGGCTGACCTTCGTCGGGCTCTTCCGCGATCCGGTACCGCTCGGACGTCCCGTGCGGTGCACCATACTCGACAAGCCGGGACCCTACCGATTGGACAGTCCGCCCCCAGGGCAGTGGTACGTGCTGGCCTGTTCCCGGCTACGGGAACGCCAGGACTACTGGCTGGCCAACTCGACGGACGACGATGCCCTGATCGGCGCACACGGGCCACTGACCATCTCCCGCCGGCCCGGATCCATGGAGGCTGACCTGCATCTACGCCGGATGACCCCGCTCGACCCACCGATCCTGCTCGCCCTCCCGGTGCGCTGAGCCTCGTCCCGGAGCACGACCAGACCATCACCGCCACCCACCTCGACCACCCCCGCCGATTCAGGCAGCGTCGGCCCGGTGCCAGCACACCGGCGCCGACCTGGAGCACACCCCGGGACGTGGGGTTCCACCCAGGAGCCAGGCCGCAACGGCCCGGCGCCCTGGTACGCACCGGCCGGATCCGCCCTGCCGGCGCGGCCATCCATGACGTCGCGGCCCCACCCGGCCCGCCGGTCCCACCCGGTGGGCCGGTCGAAGCGGTCGCTGTCACGTACGCGAGCAGGCCCCGAGGGGGCCGCCCGACCTCTGCGCACTTTGCCACGTGCGAAGAATCCACGCTTTTCCCAGATGGAGCAATTGCGCTCGGGCCAGCGTCCGAGGGGCACCAAATCGCCACGAACTGCACTCAGCGGTCGTGCTCCAGGGGCCCTCTTTGGTTCGACATAAGCGCAAGGTGGGTAAGGCTTGGCGGGAACCCAGAAACGACAGGCTCGTGTTGGGGACGCACGGCTGCTATCTTCATTGGCCCACGTAAGTTTCAAAACCGGACCGACGTGGCTGTGGCGATTCTGCGTATGCGGCAGCCTGGGCCATCCACCCAGACACAACCCGGTCGTATCCCGGGTTCGTTCGTCGTACCCGTGGCCACTCGGTCGTGAACTGCTCATGGCACGTCTGACACGCGCGCCAGACGCGACTAGCTCCCGCAACAAGGGGGAACCAAGGGGCTGGATGGTGGACAACTTCAGCGGAGCGGCGGCGGCGCATCTCGGCGTACGGCAATGGCTGGCCCTCGGGGCACTCGGCGCGTCGTTCCTGATGGTGGCGGTGGACAGCACCATCGTCTACGTCGCGATTCCGAGCATCCAGCAGGCCCTGGCCATGTCCACAGCGACCGTGCAGTGGCTGATGTCGGCCTTCCTGATCAGCTTCGGTGGCGTACTGCTGATCAGCATCCGACTGGCCGAACTGTTCGGCCGTCGCCGACTCTTCACCATCGGCCTGGCGCTGGTGACCACCGCCTCGCTGCTGTCGGCGGCAGCCTGGTCGGCCGGGGTGCTCATCGGGGCCCGCGCGTTGCAGGGCGTCGGCGCGGCACTGGTCGCGACAACCGCGCTACCACTGCTCGCCATGGCCTTCCGCCCCGGCCCGGTCCGGGCCCGCGCGCTCGGCCTGTGGACACTGATCGGCGCCTTCGGCGGCACCGCCGGGCTCCTGCTCGGCGGGCTGCTCACCGACGGTCTCAGTTGGCGGTGGGTGTTCCTGGTCAACGTACCGGTGGGCGTCGCCGCCGCACTGCTCGTCCCGATCCTGCCCGCCGACGGATGCACCCGCTCCGGCCATCCGCTGGAGGTGGCCGGCGCAGCCAGCCTGATCGGCGCCCTGGCCCTGATCGGTTGGACGGTCGTCGCGGCATTCGTCCCCGGAGGCTCGACCGGCATCGCTCTGCTGCGGCTGGCCGGTGCGCTGGTGCTGCTGCTGCTCTTTCTGGCCATCGAGTCACGGACCGCCCGGCCGCTGTTCCGTCCCGGACTACTGCGGTCCCGAAGCCGGATAGGCGGCCTGGTCGTGCTGTTCACCGCCGGCACCGTCGTCGACGGGCTGCTGCTGCTGATCACCCTGTACGGGCAGGAGACGTTGGGGCTGTCCGCCACCGGGTTCGGTGCGCTGATGGTGGCGCTGACCCTGCCCTCGGTCATCGGCTCCTACCTCGGTCAGGCCGTGGTGCTGCGGCACGGGCTGCGGGCGGTCGCGCTGACGGGCATGTCCCTGGCCGGTGCTGGCCTGCTGGCGCTGGCCATGGTCAACGGCCCACTGTCCACCGGGAACTTCCTCAGGGTGCTGCCCGTGGTCGGCATCGGTGCCGGCGCCGCCTTCGTGGCCGCGCAGATCGCCGTGACCCTCGGCGCCGACGAGGCCGATTCCGCCGCCGCTTCCGGCCTCACCGACGTGTCGTTCAGCCTGGGCGGGGCGCTCGGCCTGGCGGCCATCTCGGCCGTACTCGTGGCACACCAGGCGGCACCCTCGGCAGCGGTGGACGCCGGCCTGCGCACGGCCTTCGTGGTGACCGCTGGTCTCGCCGCGGTCGGCCTGTTGGCCGCGCTGCTGCTGTTGCGACACAAGACTGCCCCCGTACCCAGGTAGTGAACGTGAGAGCTGCATAACGTTCGCTCGGTCCGGCCGCTCCGGTGACCTCTACGATGCATCAATGGCACTTCGCGGGTACGGACAGGACTGCTCGATCGCACGAGCTCTGGAGGTCGTCGGCGAGCGCTGGACGCTGCTCATCGTCCGCAACGCGATGGCGGGTGACTGCCGCTTCGAGTCGCTGCTCGACAGTCTCGGCATCGCCCGCAACGTCCTCGCCCAGCGACTCAACACTCTGGTCGAGGTCGGAATCCTCGAACGGGTCCCCTATCGGGACCGGCCGGTACGTCACGAGTACCGCCTCACCGTACGCGGGCGGGAACTGTCGCCTGTGCTGGCCGCGCTGATGCAGTGGGGAGACCGGCACTGCCCCGCCGAACAGCCACCCGGCCACCTCATGATGCACACCCCCTGCGACCAGCCGATCGAACTGGTCGTGCTCTGCCCGTCCTGCGAGGGACCGATCCCGGGACGCGAGATCGTCTCCCGCCCGGTCACGCGCTCGGCCCCGGTCGCCGGGCAGCAGTCCCGGGAGTGGACACTCGAACACCGGTGACCTCCGCGCCGGCCGTTTCCGACACTGATCCGCCCGCGACGGCAGAACCCGGCCGAGGAGCCGGGCCGCCGGGCCATCCACTGCTGACGATCGACAAACGCCGGGTCTCGCCGCAAGATCTCGGCCACCTACCATCCTGCTGTGTCGACTACGATCGGGCCCCGGGGCCTCCGAGGCCTGCTAGGCGTACTCCTCGACGCCGCCGACCGGGCCCCCGAGCAGGTCATCGTGCACGTCCGGGAGGACGGCACGGAACGTACGGTCAGCTTCCGCCAGCTGCGCGACGAGTCGCTGCGGGTGGCCGGCGGCTACCGGGCAGCCGCGGTCCCGCCCGGCGCTCCCGCCCTCCTGCTCGCCGACGCCGGCGACGACTTCCAGCCGATGTTCTGGGGTGCGCTCGCCGCCGGACTCGTGCCGGTACCCCTGCCCCCCGAGCCCAACCGGGTACGCGCCGTGCGGGAGTTGCTCCCCGACGCCGTGGTGGTGACCGACGACGCCACCGCAGCCGTGGCGTCCGGCCTGCCCGAGCCGGTGCTGCGGCTGGCCGACCTACGCACCGCAACCGCACCGGCGGACCTGCCCACCCCCGCCGGAGACGACATCGCGTTCCTCCAGTTCTCCTCCGGCAGTACGGGTACGCCCCGGGGTGTGGAGCTGACCCACGACAACGTCCTGGCCAACCTCGAACAGTCCAGGTCGGCCAGCGAGGCCCGCCCCGATGACGTACTGGTCAGCTGGATGCCGTACTTCCACGACATGGGGTTGATCGGCACCCACCTCACGCCGCTCGCCGTCGGCCTCAAGCAGGTGCGTATCGGTCCGCTGGCGTTCGCCAAGCGCCCGGCCCTGTGGTTCACCACCGCCCACCGGCACCGGGCCACCCTGCTGTCCGCCGCGAACTTCGCGTTGGCCCTGGCGGTGCGCCGGGTGCCGACGGAAACCCTCGCCGGTCTCGACCTGAGCGCGGTGCGCTGTGTGGTGGTCGGGGCGGAGCCGATCTCACCTGCGGTGTGGCGGTCCTTTCTGGCCCACACCCGGCCGACCGGGCTCGACCCCGCCGCCCTGCGACCGGTGTACGGGCTCGCCGAGGCGACCCTCGCGGTGACCTTCCCGCCGCCCGGCGAGGTGGCCGTGCCGCAGGTGCTGGACCGGGCCGAGTTGAGCCGGGGCGTCGCGGTGCCGACGCGGCCCGGTCCGCACGCGGTCGAACTGATGGACCTGGGCCATCCGGTGGCCGGCTGCGCGGTACGCGTCGTCGACGAACACGGCCGAGGGCTGCCCGAGCAACGGGTCGGCCAGATCGAGGTACGCGGCCCCAACGTGGCCCGTGGCTACCACCGCGATCCGCAGGCCAGCCTGGACACCTTCGTCGGCGGCTGGCTGCGTACCGGCGATCTGGGTTTCCTGCGCGACGGGCGGCTCTGCGTCACCGGCCGGGCCAAGGACGTGGTGTTCGTCAACGGCCGCACCTTCCATGCCGCGGACCTGGAAGCCGTGGCGGTGGCCACCCCCGGCCTACCCGGCGAGGTGAGCGTGGTGGTCGGCGCGACCGATCCGGATTCCGGTGGGGAACGGATCGTGGTGTTCGTGCCGTGGGCCCGTCCACCGGCCGACGCCGGGACGGCGCTCGCCGCGGTGCGGGCCCGGGTGGTCGAGGCGTGCGGTCACGACGAGGTCCGGGTGCTGCCGTTGCCGCCCGGCGCGTTCGCCCGGACCACCAGCGGGAAGTTGCGCCGACGCCGGATGCGCGAGCGGTACCTGGCCGGCGACTTCGCCGACCGCGAGCGGCGCTGGTGTGCGCCGGTCGCCAGGGATTCGGCGGGTCATGCCCCGTCCGCCGCCGGGCGGTCCGGACCGGAGTTGGCGGCGCTCGTCCGCGACGTCTGGGGTCGGGTGCTGGGCCGTCCGCCCGAAACGATCGGCCCGCACGACCGGTTCCTGGCCATCGGCGGATCGTCGCTCAAGGCCATGGAGGTGCTCGCCGGGTTGGAGGATGCCCTGGGTACCCCGTTGAACCCGGCCGACCTGCGGGACTGTCCGACCGTCACCACGCTCGCCGACCGGCTGGCCGACGCACCGGTGTCCCGGCCGACCGGTGACGCCTCCGGTGCCCCGGCGCCGGGCCCGGCGCCGGTCGCGGTGATCGGCATGGCCTGTCGGTTTCCCGGCGCGGACACCCCCGAGCAGTTCTGGCGGCAGTTGGTCGACGGTGTCGACAGCGTCGACGTGGTGCCCGCACACCGGTGGACCTCGTCGGACGGGACCGTCCGGTGGGGTTCCTTCCTCGACGATCCGATGCTCTTCGACGCCGGGTTCTTCGGCCTCACCGACGAGGAGGCGCGGCTCACCGATCCGCATGCGAGGCTGTTCCTCGAGATCGGCCACGAGGCGCTGGAACGCGCCGGGTACGCCGGGCCACGTCGGCACCGGCACCGCATCGGCGTCTTCGCGGCCGTCGGGGAGAGCGCGTACCCGCAGATGTTGGCGGCAGATGGTCTGGCCGGCGGGGCGACGGCGCTGGTCGGGAACCTGCGCAACCTGATACCGGCCCGGTTGGCGCAGACGCTGGATCTCACCGGGCCGGCGATCGCGGTCGACACGGCGTGCTCGTCGGCGTTGGTGGCGCTGCACCTGGCGGCCCGCAGCCTGGCCGCCAGGGAGTGCGACATCGCGGTGGTCGGCGGGGTGAACCTCAACCTCACCGAGACCGGATACCGGCTGCTGGACGCCGCCGAGGCGCTCTCCCCCACCGGACGGTGCCGCGCCTTCGCCGCCGACGCCGACGGTTTCGTCCCCGGCGAGGGCGGTGCCGCGCTGGTGCTGCGCCGCCTCGGCGACGCGCAGGTCGACGGGGACGAGGTGCTGGCCGTGGTCGCCGGGACCGCCGTCGGCAACGACGGGCGGGCGCTGAGCATGCTCGCGCCGAATCCGCACCGGCAGTGGGAGGTGATCACGCGGGCGTACCGGGAGGCGGGCATCGACCCGGCGCAGGTGTCGTACGTGGAGGCCCACGGCACCGGCACCGAACTCGGCGATCCGGTGGAGGTCCGGTCACTTGCGGCGGCGTACCCACCGCCCGTCGACGGAGTGCCGCGTGGGCTGGGTTCGGTGAAGACGAACCTCGGTCACCTGCTCAACGCCGCCGGCCTGCCGGCGCTGGTGAAGGTGGTGCTGGCCCTGCGGCACCGGCATCTGCCGCCCGCCCTGCACCACGCCCGGCCCGCGGCCCGCTGTGACCTCACCGGAGCCGGCTTCGCCGTGGTCACGCAGGGACGGCGGTGGAGCGCACCAGGTCCACTGATCGCCGGAGTGAACGGATTCGGCTTCGGCGGGACGAACGCCCACGCGATCCTGCGGGAACCCCCGCCCGGCGGGTCCGGCGGGTCCGGCGGGTCGGAGTTCGGCCTGGCCACCCTGAGCGCACACTCGGTGCCGGCGCTTCGGCAGGCGGCTCGGGACCTCGCCGCCCACCTGCGGGCCCATCCGCACCTGGCCGAGGCGGACGTCTGCGCCAGCGCCGGTACCGCCCGCGACGACGCCGCGTACCGGCTGGCGTTGGTCGCCGACGGCGAGCTGGCCGTCCGACTCGACCAGGCCGCCGACACACTGGGCGAGCACGTCGCGCCGGTCAGCCGACGACCTCGCGCGGTGTTCGTCCTCACCGACGACGGCGCTACGGTGCCGCCGGCGGCGGTACGTGACCTCTACGACCGGTTGCCGGCCTTCCGTGACCGGCTGACCGAGGTCACCGCCACGCCGGTACAGGGCCGACCACTGCTGACCTGGTGCCTGAGCGGCGCCGACGATCCGCAGGTCGTCCGGCAGGTGGCGGTGGCGGTCGGGCTCGCCCTGCTCGGTCAGCTCACCGCCTGGGGCGTACGGCCGGACCGGCTGCTCGGCTTCGGCGTCGGTGACCTGGCGGCTGCGGCAAGTCGAGGCGAACTGGAGCCGGCCGAGGCGATCCAGCGCGCCGCCACGGCGACCCCACCGACCGAGCCGGAGCTGCACGTCGCGCTGAAACAGCTCTGCGCCGACGGGTATGACACCATCGTCGACCTAGGGGCCTCGGGCCGGCTGCGCGCCGTGTCGCCGCACGTCGGCGTCGACCCGGCGCGGGTGGTGACCGTGCTAGACGGGCCGCAGGCCAGCGGGGCCCTGCTGGCGGCGGTGGGACAGCTGTGGGCCCTCGGTGGCCCGCTGGACCGGACCGCTCTGCACGCCGGCCGACGGCGGGTGCCGGTGCCGACGTACCCGTTCCAACGACGGTCCCATCCGCCGTCGCCGGTGCTGCCCCTGCACCGGGTCACCTGGCGGGAGACGCCGTCGACCAGCAGCGGGCCGGGGGCGGCAGTCGGCCGCGACCTGCCGGCCCGGGTGCGGTTGCGCGGCCCGGGCGCAGGCGGTGACCTGGCCGCCCGACTCACCACGGCACTGCGCGAACGTGGCGTCACGGTCCAGGTCGCACCGCAGGTCGACGACGGTACGCCGCCGGAGCTGACCGTGCTGCTGGCCGGCGCCGCGGTCGACCTCTCGGACGTGGCTGACCTCGATCGCGCCGTGGCCGAGCAGGTGGGCACGCTGCGTGCTTTGCTCGACGAGCCGGACACCCGGCTGGGTCGGCTGCTCGTGGTCACCGAGGACGTCCAGGTCACCGGGCACGACGAGCATCCCCGACCGGTGCAGGCGGTGCTGAGCGGGCTGGGCACGGCGTTGGCCGACGAGCGGCCGGGCCTGCGTGCCCGGGTGGTCGACCTGTCCAGCATGGACGACCTGGCGGTCCGGGTGGAGTCGGTGTGCCAGGAGTTGTCCGACCTGCACCGGGCCGAAGCCACGGCGCACCCCGTCGACCAGTTGACCGGGCTGGCCTGGCGGGCCGGACGCCGGCTCGGCCGGCACCTGGTGGCGGTCCCGCACCCGGTCTCGCGGCCGGGTGCGGCGCAGCCCGATGACGTGCACGTGATCCTCGGCGGTGGTGGCGGGCTCGGTGCCGAGTTGGCCCGTACCCTCGCCCGCCGGGGACGACCCACCCTGCTGCTGGCCGGGCGGTCGGCCCAGGCACCGGCGGGCCTGCTCGACGAGTTGGCCGCAGGCGGCACCACCGTGACGTACCAGCGGTGCGACGTGACCGTGCCGGCCGACGTCGACGCGCTGCTCGCCGGGCTGCCCCGGGTAGGGACCGTCTGGCACGCCGCCGGCACGGTCCGGGTCGGCACCCTGGCGGCGAAGTCGCTCCCCGACATCCTGGCGGTACTGGCGCCCAAGGTACGCGGCAGCTACCTGGTGGCGGAGTCACTACGCCGGCACGGTCACGACCGGGCGGCGCTTGTCGGTTTCTCCTCGGTCAGCGCGGTGCTGCCCGGCCTGGCCGCCGCGATCGGCGACTACGCGGCGGCCAACACCTTCCTCGACGCCTTCGCCGCCGCCCAGCGGGCAACCGGCCGCCCCTTCCAGGCCGTCGGCCTCGCCGCCGTCAGCGACACGGGGATGGCGGCCCGAGGCGGCGCCCGCCACGACATCCCCGGCTCGCTGACCGCGCGGGCCGCGCTGGACGCGTTGCTGGCTGCCCGGGACGTCGACGCCGCCCACCTGATCGTCGCGGACCGGCGACCGTCGACCGCACCCCCGGCGGGCATCGCACGCGCCGACCGGACCACCGGTCCTGCCACCCAGCCGGTCGACCCCGGGACCGCCGAGGTCCCGGCCACGATGCCGGAACGTCATCAGAAACCGGACGTCGAGGAATTGGCGCGGTTGCTGCGCCGACTGCTCGCGGAGCCCCTGCACCGCGCGAGCGGCCAGATCGCCGACGACGACTCGTTCCTCGCCCTCGGACTGGACTCGCTGGCCGCAGTCGACCTGGTCAAACGGCTGGAGGACGAACTCGGGCGGCAACTGCCGGTCACCCTGTTCTTCGAGTACACCACGGTCGCCACGTTGGCCGCCGCGCTGGCGGAATCCCTCCCCGGGCAACCCCCGGCCCAACAGGCCGCACCACCGCCGGAGGCGACGGGCGAGGAATCACCGGCCGGTGCGTTCGCCGACGGGGAGCCGTTCGCTCTCACTGCGGTGCAGCGGGCCTGGTTCGTCAACGAACGACTGCATCCGAGCGTGGCCGGTTACGCCTTCGTCCGGCAGACCGTCACGGGTCCACTCGACGTGCGGCTGCTCGACCGCGCCCTGACCGGCCTCGTCGCCCGGCATCCGATGCTGCGGGTGCGCTTCCTTGCCGACGTCACCACCCCCCAGCAGGTGATCGTGCCCCCGGCCGCCGCCGCCATCAGTCTGTACGTGCGGCCACTGACCGGCGAGCTGACCGCACTGCAGGAGCAACTCTGCAACACCCCGGTGGATCTGACCCGGCAACCGCCGCTGCGGGCGGTGCTCGCCCAGGAGCGACCCGACCGCTCGCACCTGATCCTGGTGCTGCACCACGCCGCCGCCGACGGGTTCAGTCTCAACGTGCTCAGCGAGCAACTCTGGGCGGACTACAGCAGACTGGCGATCGGACGCACCCCCACGGCGCTGCCCGCCACCGGCAGTTTCGCCGCCTTCGCCGCTGACCTCGCTCCGCCAACTGAGACGGATCTGACCTACTGGCGTCGGACGTTCGACGATCCCGGGTGGACGCTGCGACTGCCGTACGACGGCGACCCGGCGGGCCTGCCCGCCCCGCCCTGCGTCACCCACCCCGATGAGTTGGACGCCGCGCTCGTGGCGCGGCTGCGCGAGCGGGCCGCCGAGGCCGGTGTCTCCCTGTTCCACCTCTTGCTCGCCGGATACCTGCGATGCCTGGCGAGGTGGAGCGGGCAACGCCGGGTACCGGTCAACGTGGCGCGGGCCGGCCGGGACGCCCGGATGCCCGGCATCGAGCGGCTCGTCGGTCCGTTCGCCGACACCCTGCCACTGCTGGTCGAGGTGGATCCGACCGAGTCGGCCGCCCGGCTGGCCGACCGTCTCCGGCAGTCCTGGACCGAGGCACAGCGACACGGCTCGGTATCCAGCCTGGACCTGGCTCGGCTGCTACCCGCGACCGACAGCGGCCCGCGCACCGCCAGCCCGGCCGGATTCAGCTTCGCCCGGTTCCCGGTCGACACCGATCCCGACTGCCCGGTGACGGTCACCCCGACGGCGGCCGGCTCCGGTTCCGCCGCCACCGGGCTCAGCCTGCTGTGGTGGGAGTCGGGGACGACACTGCGGCTGTCCTGGAACTTCCCGCTGCGGTTGTTCCGACGGCAGACGGTGGCCCGGCTCGCCGCCGAGCACCACCGGGAGCTGGTCGATCTCGCCGCCGGGCGGCAGCGGTCCGACGATCAGGATCGGAGCGTACGGCCGGAGCCCGACGCCGGGGACGTCAGCGCCCGGATCCGGGCGGTCTGCCGGCGTACCCCGGACGCGACGGCGGTCACCGACGGCCGGCGTACGGTGACCTACCGGGAACTGGACCAGGCCGCCGACCTGGTGACGGCGCTGCTGGTCGCCCACGGCGTACGCCCCGGCGAACACGTCGGGCTGCTCACCGCGCCCGGCCCGGATTCGATCATCGGAGTGGTCGGGATCCTGCGCGCGGCAGCGGCCTGGGTGCCGCTGGACGCCGCCCATCCCCCGGCTCGGCTCGACGGACAACTGCGCCGCGCCCGCGTGCGGGTGGTGCTGCACGACGACGACTGCGCGACCGCAGTCACCCGACTCGACGGCACGGCGGTCCCGCTCGACGGCACGATGTCCCGGCTCGACGGCGCGGCGGTCCGGCTCGACGGCACGGCGGTCCGGCTCGACGCGGACGGAAGGCAGGCCCCGGCGGTCGGGCCGGACGACACCGCGTACGTGATCTTCACGTCGGGCTCGACGGGACGGCCGAAGGGGGTGCCGATCACCCACCGGTCCATGACGAACTACCTCGACTGGGCGATCGACACGTTCGGCTACCACGCCGGTGACCGGCTGGCCCAGACCTCGTCGATCTGCTTCGACGCCTCCGTCCGGCAGATCCTCGCGCCGCTGCTGGTCGGGGCCACGGTGGTCACCTTCGCCCGGTCGGAGCTGCGCGACCCGCAGGTGCTGCTGTCCCGGTTGGAACGGGACCGACTCACTGTGTGGAGTTCAGTGCCCACCCTCTGGGAGCGGCTGCTGCGGGCCGCCGAGGACCGCACGACCCGCGAGGGCGTACGGCCGGATCTCAGTGCCCTGCGCTGGGTGCACGTCGGCGGGGAAGAGTTGTCGCCGGTGCCGGTACGCCGCTGGTTCGACCTGTTCGGCGACGGCTGCCGGATCACCAACCTGTACGGCCCCACCGAGGCGACGATCAACGCCACCTGGCATCTGATCGACGAACGCCCCGACGAGGCGGTACGCCGACTGCCCATCGGTCGACCCGTCGGCGGGGCCCGGATCCGCGTGGTCGACCCGCACGGGCACCCTTGCCCGCCTGGGATGGCCGGTGAGCTGCTGATCGGCGGTGTCGGCGTCACCGCCGGCTACCTCGACGAACCCGAGCTGACCGTCGCCGCCTTCACCCGGCTCGACGGCGAACGGTACTACCGCAGCGGCGACCGGGTTCAGGCCACCGCAGACGGCACGCTGGAGTTCCTCGGTCGGCTCGACGACCAGGTGAAGATCCACGGGTACCGGCTGGAGCCAGGTGAAATCGCGGCGGTGCTGCGTACCCATCCGGCGGTGAGCGCCGCGACGGTGCTGCACCAGGCCGAGCCGCATCCACGGCTGCACGCCTTTGTCGCCCCCACGGCGGAAGCCGAGCCGACGGTGGCTCAGTTGCGCGAACATCTCGCCGACCGGCTGCCGGAGCAACTGGTCCCGGCCCGCATCCACCTGCTCGACACGCTTCCGTTGACCCCCACCGGAAAGGTCGACCGGGACCGGCTGCGTGCACTCGGCGGCTTCGCACCCGCCGCCGTACCGAAGCGGCTCCCGGCACCCGCCGCTCCGGAGCGGCTTGCGGCACCCGCCGGCCCGAAGCGACTCCCGACACCCGCCGGTCCGGACGCCGCTGCCGGCGGATACACCGCAACCGAGGCGAGACTGGCCCGGATCTGGGGTGATCTGCTCGACCTGCCGACGATCGCGCCCGACGACGACTTCTTCGCCCTCGGCGGCGACTCCATCCTGGTGCTGGAGGTCTTCGCCCGCGTCCAACAGCAGTTCCCGGCCACACCGAGCCCCACCGTCATCTACCAGCACCGAACCCTGCGGGACCTCGCCGCCGAGATCGACGCCACCGCTGCCACGCGCCGTACCACCGACGGTACGGGCCGCACCACCGCAGCCATGGACCGGGTCACCGGCCCGGTGGACGCCGGTGCGGACGGGCCCTACCCGGTGACGGCCACCCAGCGCGGTTTCCTGCTCGCCGACGCCATCGCACCGGGCGACGGCACCGCCTGGCTGGCCCGGCTACGACTGCGCGGCCAGCTACGTCGCGACGTCTTCCAGCGCGCCGTCGACCTGCTGGTGGCCCGGCACCCGATGCTGCGTACCGTCTTTCCCGCCGGGGCCCGTCCCCCGGTCCAGCAGGAACTTCCCGCCTCGCTACGGCTGCCGGTCGGCTACCGGGCGGTCGGCGGTCCCGCCGAGGTGGGCGCCCTGGTCGCCGAGGAGCGCCGCCGTCGCTTCGAGCCGTGGGCCTGGCCGCTGCTGCGACTGCGGCTGCTGGGGCTCGCCCCCGACGACCACGTCCTGCTGGTGCACGGCCACCACCTGATCGGTGACGGTTACAGCGCCGCCCTGCTCGGCCAGGAACTGCTGACGGTCTACCACCGGCTGGTGGCAGACCAGCCCGACGGACTGCCTCCGCTGCGCACCCACTTCCGCGACTACGTCGATCTGCTGGCCGACCGGGCCGCCGGCCCACCCGACCCGGACGCCCACGGCTGGTGGCGCGGACGCTTCGGCACCCCGTACCGGCCGCCGGTGCTGCCCGCCCTCGGCAGCGCGCCCGACCCGGGCGGTACGTCCGAGCCGGTCTGCGGCTTCACCCTGGACGGGACCGTGGTCGCCGGGCTGCGCCGGCTGGCCGCCTCGGCGGCGACCACTCTGTACGCCCCGGTGCTGACCGCGTACCACCGGGCGGTGGCCCGGTTCACCGGACAGGACGACCTGGTCTTCGGCCTGGCGCTGACCGGTCGGGATCATCCGCTGCCGGACCTGCACCGGATCTTCGGCCCGTGCGCGGCGATGCTGCCGCTACGGCTGGGCGGCTCGGCTGGCTTCGCCGAACAGCTCGCCCACGTCGGGGCCGAGGTCGCTACCGCCCGCCGGTACGACGACCCGCCGTCGATCGCGGCGGCCGTGCCCACCGGCCCGGGCGGCACGCCCATCGGAGCGCAGTTCTTCTTCAGCTTCCTGGACTTCTCCGCCCGCACCGCGCCACCGGCCGCCGCAGCGGACACGGCAGCGCGCGACGCCGTCGATGCGCCATCGCCAGCGGTAGTCGGCACGCCGCACCCCGAGCCGACCGATGCCGATCGGCTCAGCCTCGACTGGGACGCCGACAGTGAACTGGCGCCACCGCCCCTCGGGACCGACCTGTTCCTGACCGCGCGCCCCGAGCGGGACGGGCTCCGGGTCACCCTGCGCGGCTGTCCCGCCACAGTCACCCCGGCCGAGCTGCGCCGGCTCGCCGACTGGCTCCGCACCGACCTGACCGCCGCCGCCGAGCACACCGACCCGGCCCTTGGGAACCAGCCGGCCACGCCTGCCGTGGTCACCGGTGACGCCGCCGCCGTGCCGGCGACGACGGCCATTCCCGGCCGACCGACCAGGCTGACCGCGGCCATCGTCGGCTACCTGCCGCCGCCGGCCCAGCTCGCCGCGATCGCCGGGCTGCCCGCCGGCAGCCTGCCCCGGGCCCAGCTACGCGAGCTGCTCTTTCCCGGTGGCCGTCCGCGTCTGCTGGAGCAGCTGACCACCCCGCTGGGCGTCTCCGGCTTCGTCTGCCTGCCCCGGTTCGCCGACGAGCTGACCGCCGCCGGGGACGCCCTCGCCGACGAGGCCGCCGAGGCGGTGGACCTGGCCGCCCGCCTCGGCGCCCGCTGCGTGTCGCTGGCCGGGATGATTCCCGCCCGCACCGGCTACGGCCTCGGGGTGCTGCGCCGTACCCACAGCGGGGTGGCGGTGACCACCGGCCATGCCGTCACCGTCGTCTCCGTCGTCCGCACGGTGCAGGCCGCGCTGGCCGCCACCGGCCGCAGCCTCGCCGGCCGCGACCTCGCCGTGGTCGGTCTCGGTTCGATCGGGTTCTCCGCGCTGCGGCTGTTGCTCACCCGGGCCGACCAGCCGCCCGCGCGACTCGTGCTCTGCGACGTTCCCGCCGCCGCGCCCCGACTGGGCGAGCACGCCGCACGGCTGCGGGCGGACGGCTTCGCCGGCACCATCGAGGTGTGCCCGTCGGCACCGGGAATCGCCCCGGCCGGCTACACGGCGGACGTGATCATCGCGGCGACGAGCGCGGCCACCACACCGATCGAGATCGACCGGCTGGCACCCGGCACCATCGTGGTGGACGACTCGTTCCCGCCCGCACTGGACACCGCGAAGGCCCTGACCCGGATGCGCCGCGACCACGACATCCTGGTGGTCGGCGGTGGGCTCCTGCACGTCGGCGAGACCGAACGCGACATACCCGGGGACCTGCCGCCGGTGCCGGTCGACGGCAACGTGCTCGGGCTGCCCGGGACGATCGCCTCCTGCCGGTTGGAATCGCTACTGTGGTCGACCGCTGCGGACCTGCCGCTGGTGCACGGCCTGGTGGACGACGCGACCGCGGCGGCGTACGCGCGGACGCTCACCGAGGCCGGCATCGACGCCGCGCCCTTGCACCTGCTGCACCACCCGATCGGGCCGGAGCTGCTCGGGAGGTTCGGACGCTGACCGCTCAGGCCAATTACTCAGCTGCGCCCGTCGTGGCTCGGCCTTACGCTTCCGTCCAGCGATGGTCGGTCGACGGTGACCGGACCGGCGGTGCGGTCGACGATGGTCGGTCTGCGGAGCGGAGATGAGCAACGAGATGGCATGTCACCTGTTCGCGCTCTGCGTCGACGCCCATCAACCGGCGCGGCTCGCGCGCTTCTGGTCGGAACTGCTGCAGTGGAACGTGACGGACGATCCACTCGACGGAGTCGCCCTCCTGCCCACCGACGACACCGGCTTCCGGCTTCGCTTCCTCGCGAGCCAGGAGCCCAAGATCGGCCAGAACCTGATGCATTTCGACCTGACCAGCACCTCCTTGGAGGACCAGCGGCAGACGGTGGCCAGGGCGTTGGCGCTCGGCGCGCGGCACGTCGACGTCGGGCAGGGCCCCGAGGATCAGCACGTGGTCCTCGCCGATCCCGAGGGCAACGAGTTCTGCGTCATCGAGCCCGGCAACAACTTCCTCGCCGAATGCGGGTTTGTCGGCGCGTTGGCCTGCGACGGTTCGCAGCAGGTCGGCTACTTCTGGGGTGCCGCACTCGGCTGGCCGCTGGTGTGGGACCAGGACCAGGAGACCGCGGTCCGATCGCCGCACGGCGGCCCGAAGATCACCTGGGGCGGCCCACCACTGATGCCGAGGTTGGGCCGTAACCGCCTGCACTTCGACCTCGTTCCCCCGCCCGGCGGTGACCAGCAGGCAGAGGTCGATCGCCTCCTCGCCCTCGGCGCAACCCGAATCGACGCCGACCTGGCTGAGACCCGCCGGAGCGAAACCGGCCGGGTGGCGATGGCCGACCCCGACGGCAACGAATTCTGCGTCCTGACTCCACCCTCTGCTTCAACCCATGAGCGGGCAAGCCGGCCTGGCTGAGGCCGTTTCGGCGGGATGGCGGTATCCGGGTGGGTGGGGTGACCGCCATCCCGCCGAAACGGCGGATCGGATGAGACCGAGATCAGAAGTCGTCGTCGAAGGCCACCGTGCCGGTCACGCCCACCTGGTAGGCCGACACCCGGCGTTCGAAGAAGTTGGACAACTCCTGCACGTCCTGCAACTCCATGAACGCGAACGGGTTCGTCGAGCCGTACATCGGCGCGATGCCGAGTACCGCCAGCCGCCGGTCGGCCACGTGTTGCAGGTATTCGCGCATGTCGGCCAGCGGCATGCCGGAGACGCCCTGTTCGAGTAGGTCGGCGGCGAACTGGACCTCGCAGTCGACCGCTTCGGCGAGCATGTCGCGCACCTGCTGCTCCAGCTCGGCGTCGAAGAGGTCCGGCTCCTCGGCGCGTACGGTGTCGACCACGTCGAAGGCGAAGGCCATGTGCATCGACTCGTCGCGGAACACCCAGTTGGTGCCGGAGGCCAGCCCGTGCAGCAGGCCCCGGGACCGCAGGAAGTACACGTAGGCGAAGGCGCCGTAGAAGAACAGCCCTTCGATGCAGGCGGCGAAGCAGATCAGGTTGAGCAGGAACGCCCGCCGGTCCGCGCGAGTCTTCAGCTCGCGCAACTCGAAGATCGAGTCGATCCACTTGAAGCAGAACTCCGCCTTACGGGCGATCGACGGGATGTTCTCCACCGCCGCGAACGCGGCGAACCGTTCCCGTTCGTCGGGCACGTAGGTGTCGAGCAGGTTCAGGTAGAACTGGACGTGCACCGCCTCCTCGAACAGTTGCCGGGACAGGTAGAGCCGCCCCTCCGGGGAGTTGATGTGCTGGTAGAGGTTGAGCACCAGGTTGTTGGCGACGATGGTGTCGCCGGTGGCGAAGAAGGCGACCAGACGGGACACCAGATGCTGTTCGGCCGGGGAGAGCTTGGCCAGGTCGGCGAGGTCGGCGTGCAGGTCGACCTCCTCGACGGTCCAGGTGTTGCGGATGGCGTCTTTGAAACGGTCGAAGAACTGCGGGTAGCGCATCGGCCGCAGGGTCAGGTCCATGCCCGGGTCGAGCAGCAGGTGCCGGGTGTGGGGCTCGGAAACGATGGTCACTGGCAGGCCTCGCAGCTCTCGGGGTTCTCCAGGGAGCAGGCCAGCGCCTCGTCATCGCCGACGGCGACGATCGGCTGGACAGCCGGGGTGACGGCGACGGTGGCCTGCTGGATGCGGGTCGCGGGACGCGAGCGCAGGTAGTAGGTGGTCTTCAGCCCGGACTTCCAGGCGTACAGGTACATCGAGGAGAGCTTGCCGATGGTCGGCGCGCTGATGAACAGGTTCAGCGACTGCGACTGGTCGATGAAGGGGGCACGGGCGGCGGCCAGATCGATCAACGCCCGTTGCGGCAGTTCCCACGCGGTACGGAACAACTCCCGCACCTGTTCGGGCAGCTCGGCGATGCCCTGCACCGACCCTTCGGCGCGCTTGATCTGCTCGCGGATCGACGCCGTCCACAGCCCGCGTGCCTTCAGCTCGCCGACCAGGTACGTGTTGATCTGGAGGAACTCCCCCGACATCGTCTCGCGTTTGAACAGGTTGGACACCTGCGGCTCGATGCACTCGTAGCAGCCGGCGATCGAGGCGATGGTGGCCGTCGGCGCGATCGCCACCAGCAGCGAGTTCCGCAGGCCGTGCGCGGCGATCGTCTCGCGCAGCGCCGCCCACCGCTCGACCTGGACGACGTCGGCACCCCACAGATCCGGGTGCAGCTCACCCCGGGCGGCCCGGGTTTCGGCGTACGCCGGATGTGGGCCGAACCGCTCGGCCAGCCCGGCGGACGTCTCCAGGGCGGTCAGCAGAATCTCCTCCTGCACCCGGGTCGACAGTTCCCGGGCCGGCGCCGAGTCGAACGGCAGCCGCAGGGCGAAGAAGGCGTCCTGCAACCCCATCAGCCCGAGCCCGACCGGACGCCAGCGCGGATTCGACGCCGCCGCCTGCTCGGCCGGGTAGTAGTTGATGTCGATCACCCGGTCGAGGAAGAGCACCGCCGTGCGTACGGTCGCGCGCAGTCTGTCCCAGTCGATGCCGTCGGTGGTGACGTGCGTGGCCAGGTTGATCGACCCGAGGTTGCACACCGCGGTCTCGGTGTCGCTGTTGACCTCCAGGATCTCGGTGCACAGGTTCGACAGGTGGATCGTGTTGCCCGGGACGCCGGTCTGGTTGGACAGCCGGTTCGCGGCGTCCTTGAACGTCATCCACCCGTTGCCGGTCTGCGCGAGGGTACGCATCATCCGCCCGTACAGGTCGCGGGCCTTGACGGTGCGGACCGCCTTCTTCTCGGCCGCGCGGTACGCCTCGTCGAACGCCTCGCCGTACAGGTCGGGAAGCTCGGGCGCGTCGGACGGGTCGATCAGCGACCACTCACCGTCCGCCTCGACCCGCCGCATGAACTCGTCCGGGATCCAGTTGGCCAGGTTCAGGTTGTGGGTACGCCGGGACTCCTCGCCGGTGTTGTCCCGCAGTTCGAGGAACTCCTCGACGTCCGGGTGCCAGGGCTCCAGATAGACACAGGCGGCACCCTTACGACGGCCGCCCTGGTTGACCGCCGCCACCCCGGCGTCGAGCGTCTTGAGGAACGGCACGATGCCGTTGGACCGGCCGTTGGTGCCCCGGATCAACGCACCACGCCCCCGGACCCGCGACCAGGAGATGCCGATCCCGCCGGAGAACTTCGACAGCTTCGCCACCTGGTGGTAACGCTCGTAGATCGAGTCGAGTTCGTCACGCGGCGAATCGACCAGGAAACACGAGGACATCTGGGTGTGCCGGGTGCCGGAGTTGAACAGCGTCGGCGAACTCGGCAGGTAGGCCAGGCTGGACATCAGCCGGTAGAAGTCGATCGCCTCGCCCGGCGACTGCGACAGACCGCAGGCCACCCGCAACAGCCAGTACTGCGGAGTCTCCACCACCAGCCGGGTCTGCGGGTGCCGCAGCAGGTACCGATCCGCGACCGTACGCAGTCCGAAGTACTCGAACCGCAGGTCACCCTCCGGGTCGACGGCGTCGTCCAGCTTGCGGGCGTTGGTGGCCACGAACGCGGCGGTGGCGTCGCCGATCAGGCCCAGGCCGTGCGCGTACCGGATCGACTGGCTGAAGCTGGCGACCTGCTGGCCGCGCACCTCCTTGTCGACGAAGGCCGCCAGCAGCCGCGCCGCCAGCTTGGAGTACTGCGGTTCCGCACCGATCAGCTCGGCGGCCGTCTGGATCGACAGCTTGTCCAGCTCGGCGGTGGTCGCACCGTCGTACAGACCGCTGATCGTCTTCGTCGCCACCCGCAACGGGTCGACCTCGTCCAGGTCGCCGACCCAGCGTTCCACCGCCCTGACGATCTTGTTCACGTCCACCGGCGCGGTGTCGCCGTCGCGCTTGCGGACCTGCATCACCTGCCGGCGCTGCTCCGGCCCCGCCTGCTCCCGGGTCACCGTCATGTTCCCCCTCCTCACGCCTGCTCCGAAGGTCGACGGGCACGCGGGAGGACGCCGCCGGCCACCCGACGGCACCTGCCGTCACTGACCAGCTGCTGGCGTCGGCCGTCCCACGCGGCCTTCGACCGCCGTACACGAACGCGTACGGCGCACTGGCAGGTCTTCGGACTCGTGGGCGTGGTGCTCGCGTCTACTGGCCGTCGCTTCCCAGACCTCACGGTCCAGTGCTTCGTTGACGGCGGTCGTTCCCACTCACCGCTGCGGGGCAGTCCCGGAATCTCACCGGGTTCCCTCTTGCCTCGACCATCGTGGAGCGATGGCCGAACCAGCTGCGAGCGACACTATATCTGGGAACGCGCCAGGAATCTCAACACCAGATGCTGTGTCGCCATCGGCTTCGACATCGGCGTACGACCGAGTGCGACAACACGCACCGGCAGGGAGGGCACCACGTAACTTTCCGAAAACTTCCGGAAGTTCTGGTCATGCCGATGGGCTCGACATAGCATGCACGCGCTTGGATCCGTCAGGAAACCCGATGTCAGGCACCCCCCATCACCATCCAATTCGCGTAAAGGGACCAGCCGATGCGCCTGTGGAATCTGTCCCATCGATCACGACGCCGATCACGAACTTTCGCCGTACTCTGCTCGGCCGCCCTCGTCGCGGCCATCACCGTTGCCCCCACCCCGGCCGCCGCCGCCGAAGTCGTGCTCAGCAACGACTTCGAGGCTGGCTCGTACGCCCCGTGGGGGCCACGCGGTGACGTGACCCTCGCCATCGCCGACGAGGGGCGCGACAGCGACAGCAGCCTGTCGGTCACCGGCCGGACCGCCAACTGGCAGGGCCCGGCGACGAACGCGACCACGCTGCTGCGCCCCGGCATCCAGTACACGGTCAGCGCGTGGGCGAAGCTTCCGGCCGGCACCGAGGGCAGCGCCGGGGTGCACTTCACCGTCGAGTCGACCCCGGCCGGTGGCGGTGACAACACCTACACCTGGATCGGCGGCAACGTCACCACCACCGCCGACGAGTGGGTACGCATCGGCGGCGAGTACACCCTGCCCACCGGGCTGGACGCCGCCACCCTCTACGTGGAGGCGGAGGGCAACACCTCGTTCCTGCTCGACGACGTCCTGATCACCGCGCCGGAAGACGGCGGCGGGGGCGGACCGGAGCCGGGCACGATCGTCATCGACACCGACTTCGAGGACGGCCTGGACGGCTGGGGACCGCGCGACGGCGGTCCGGGCGCCCCGAGCGTCACCCTCACCGACGTCGCGCACGGCGGTACCTCCGCCGCGCTGGTCAGCGACCGGGTCAACCAGGGCGCCGGCCTGGGCCGCGACGTGACCGGCTTGTTCACCGCGGGTGTGACCTACGAGCTCAGCGCCTGGCTGCGGTTCGCCGAGGGCCAGCCGACCGATCAGATCTGGCTCAGCCTGGCCAGCACCAGCGGCGACAGCCAGTCGTTCAGCACCCTCGCCCAGTTCGACACGATCACCAACTCCGGGTGGACGGAGGTGACCGCGCGGTTCAGCATGCCGGCCGCGGACAGCGCCTTCCTCTACTTCGAGACCCGCTGGCAGGGCGAGGACGTGACCGGTAACACCAGCGACTTCCTCGCCGACGACATCGTCGTACGAGTGCCCGAGCCGCCGGTCATCGAGGACCTCACCCCGCTGTACGAGACCACCGACTTCCCGGTCGGCGTGGCCATCGACAGCCGGGAGACGATCGGTGCTCCCGCCCAGCTGCTGACCCGGCACTTCAACCAGATCACGGCCGAAAACCACATGAAGCCCGAGGCGTGGTACGACGAGGCGGGCAACTTCCGTCCGCACGAGCAGGCGCTGACCATGATGGACTTCGCCCGCGACAACGACCTGCGCGTCTACGGCCACGTGCTGGTCTGGCACAGCCAGACCCCGGCCTGGTTCTTCCAGGACTCCGCCGGGCAGCCGCTGACCACCTCGGCGGCCGACCAGCAGGTGCTGCGGGAGCGGCTGCGTACGCACATCTTCAACGTCGCCGAGTCGCTGAGCGAGCGGTACGGCAGGTTCGGTTCCTCCACCAACCCGCTGTACGCCTTCGACGCGGTCAACGAGGTGGTCAGCGACAGTGGTGAGTACAGCGACGGTCTGCGGCGCAGCGAGTGGTACCGGATCCTTGGTGAGAGCTTCATCGACCTGACCTTCGAATACGCCGACGAGGCGTTCAACGACGTGCACGCCGCCGAGGGCGCCGAGCGTCCGGTCACCCTGTTCATCAACGACTACAACACCGAGCAGAGCGGCAAGCAGGCCCGTTACCTGGCGCTCGTACAGCGACTGCTCGCCCGCGACGTGCCGGTGCACGGGGTGGGTCACCAGTTCCACGTGTCGCTGGCCATGCCGGTCAGCGCGCTGGAGGCCGCGCTGGAGGCGTTCGCGGACCTGCCGGTCACCCAGGCCGTCACCGAACTCGACGTCACCACCGGCACCCCGGCCACCCAGGCGAAGTTCATCGACCAGGGCTACTACTACCGGGACGCCTTCCGGATCTTCCGGGCCTACGCCGACGACCTGCTGGCCGTCACGGTCTGGGGGCTCACCGACGGCCGTTCCTGGCGCTCCGCCAACGGTGGGCCGCTGCTGTTCGATGACAACCTGCGCGCCAAGCCCGCCTACTACGGTGCGGTGGACGGTGAGCTGCCCGCTCGCTTGCGGACCGCGAACGTCTTCGCCGGTGACGTGCCGCTGAACGCCACCGCACCGACGGACCTGACCTGGCGCAAGCTGCCGCTGCACCTGATCGAGGACACCGCCCGGTTCCAGTTGCGGTGGGCGCCGGATCACCTGACCGCGTACGTCACGGTCGACGACACCACGGTTTCCGACAACGACCGGGTGAGCTTCGTGCTGGGCGGCGAGACCTACCATGTCGCCCGCGACGGCAGCGGTGACGTGCCGGCCGTGGCGGCCGGCCGCGACGGCGGCTACCACCTGGTCGCCCACCTGCCGCTCTCCGGGGTCAGCGAGGGCGACACCCGCACCCTGGACGTGCAGGTCCGCGACAACGACACCACGTCCGGGTGGAACACCCCGGGCGCGGTGGGCACCCTGACCCTGGTCGAGGAGCTGTCGTACGTGGAGGTGCGGCAGGCCGCGCAGGCGCCGGTGATCGACGGTGCGGTCGACGCCGCCTGGGCGAACGCCACCACGGTGACCACGGCCAAGCAGGTCTCCGGCACCGACGGTGCGACCGCGCAGGTCCGTACCCTCTGGCGGGGCCAGACGCTCTACGTGCTGGCCGAGGTCACCGACCCGGTGGTGGACGTCTCCGGTTCCGACCCATGGATCCAGGACTCGGTGGAGATCTACGTCGACGCCGGCAACTACAAGAACGGCAGTTTCCGGTACGACGACACGCAGATCCGGATCAACGCCGACAACGTGGTGTCGTTCGGCACCGGCGACGAGGGGTTCCAGGCGAACCGGCTGGACAGCGCGACGGTGCGTACCCCGACGGGCTACACCGTCGAGGCGGCGATCAGCCTGCTCGAATACGGCGGCCTGGACACCTTCCACGGCCTGGACTTCCAGGTCAACGACGCCTCCGACGGCGCCCGCACGAGCATCCGCAACTGGGCCGAGCAGGAGGGTGCGGGCTACCAGAGCACCGCACGCTGGGGGGTCGGCCGGTTGGTGGCCGGGTCGAACGTGGAGGTGGCGCTGAAGCAGATCACCCGGTGGTACTCGGACAGCGGTGGCGGCTACTGCGCGACCATCACCGCGACCAACACCGGCGACAAGCCGGTCGACTGGTCCGCCGTCGTGCAACTCGAAGGCGACATCTACGACGCGTGGAACTTCAAACGGGAGCGCCTCGACGACGGTAGCTACCGGATCAGGGGCGTGGACTGGAACCGCACCCTGAAGCCGGGGGCCAGCACCTTCAGCGTCGGCTACTGCGCCAACCTGTAACGGCAGTACGACGGGAGGGCACATCCATCGGATGTGCCCTCCCGTGCTACCCGGGGCCCGTCAGCCAGCCGGCGGACCCCCGACCACTACGCGTTCGACCCCTTGGCGATGCGCTCTGCGGTCTCGATGCTGCGCAGGGCAAGGTCCACGGCGGGCAGCCCTTCGACGTACTCGCCGTTCTGGATCTTCTCCGACCAGAAGTTCAACCGACGCATCATGGTGTCGGTCCGGTCGTACATGAGCCACTCCGCGCAGTACGAGATCGGATCCGTCTTGGCGGGGTTGGCACAGCTGAACATGACCTGGTTCTTCTTGGGCCCTTCGATGGTGTCCTTCAGAGTGCACGGCGACTGCCGGTCCGCACAGTAGTTCGCGCGGGCCCGCTCGAACGAGTCGGTGATCATGTTCCGCCCGTCCAGGTCGGCCGGGAACCGGTCGACGCCGAGCAGGTTGAGGGCCAGCAGCTCGTCCTGGGTCAGGGCGGTGGCGAAACCCAGCTTCAGGTACGTCTGCATCAGCCGTGCCTGCGAGGTGAACTGCGTGTTGAGCCGATGCAGGGTCTGCACCTGGGGGTTGGCCGGGTTGGGGTTGGCCAACTCCTCGGTGATGGTGGTGTAGTAGCGGGCGGCCTGACCGTAGAACCAGTCCCGCGACCGCTCGCGCGCCTCCTCGGTGTTGTCGACAGAGCTGGCGGACTGTTGGAAGTCACCCCGGTAGGTGCTGTCCCACTTGGCCAGTTCCTGGTCCAGGAAACGGCATTCGCCGGTCTGCGTCTCGTGGGTACGGCAGATCACGCCCTGCTTGAAGACCTTGCTCCACTCGCGCACGATCCGGTTGCTGCCGTTCCAACGCTGCCGGACCTGGAACTTGATCTCCAAGTCGGCGGTGGTGACCTCCCAGCCCCCCATGTTGCGGGTCAGCACGTTGACCCAGTCGGAGGCGTGGCAGAGGGTCACCTTCGAGTCCGGCTTGCCCCACTGGGCCACCCACAGTTCCTGCGGCAGGTCCGTGTAGCCAACCTGGGCCGGTCGGGTGAGGGCGGGCGAGTTGCCCGCGCAGGAGGGCACCGTCGTCGGCTCGGCGGTCGGCTTCTCGTTCGCCGGCACCGGCTGGGTGGGACTACCGAACATGTCGTGCTGACCGCCCTGGGCGATCTCGTCGCGGATGGCGGCCATCCGCTGCGCCATGTAGTACCCCGTCCAGCGATAGGCCATGATCGCGTCGTACAGGAAGTCGTTCATCCAGCGCGGGTTGTCGGAGGTCGGTTCCCGTGGCTCGCTGAACGCCCTGACCGCGTCCTGGATCGCCTCGCCGGAGGTGACCACCGTCTCCGCCTGACCGCTCATCTGGGCGGCATGCTGCGGGTTCTGCGCCAGCAGCATCTGGTATCCGGTCGCCGCCAGCAGCCACACCTCCGGGTTCGCCGGAGTGCCCACCGACCCGCTCAGCTTGCCCTTGCGCACCGCGTCGGCGTGCAGGTAGCTGATCGAGCCGTACGGCCCGTAGAGGTCGAGCGCGGCATCCGGGTCACGCGGAAAGTCCGGATTTCTCGGGTCGCTCGGAGCCGCGAAGAGCAGCGACTTCGCCTCGGTCGTCAGGTCGAAGGTCAAAGCGGAGGAAGCCGGCTCATAGTGATTGACGTAGTCCATCTCGCGGCCGACCCGGGTACGGTATCCGACGAACCTGTCGACCAACTCCTTGGTTTCGTTGATCTTGTCGTCCCGTTCGACGTTGAGCAGCAGGCTGCCCCAGAGGTCGATCCGCTCGGTGATCCGGGCGAGCTGAGTGTTGATCTGCCGCAGCTGCGCGTTCGTCGCGTTCTGCAGGTTCACGACGACCTCGAACTGTTGCAGCATGTCGACGTAGATACGTGCCAACGCCCGGTCGACCCGGTCGAAGCGGGCGTGCATGTTGGTCTCCAGCTGCGCCACCTGTTGCCGCAGGGCGATCAGTTCGGCGCGGATCGCCGGATCCGGGTTGTTGCCCCCGCCGAAGATCGGCAACAGGGCGGAGATGGCGCCCGCGATGTTGCCGGCCAGCGCCTGCGAGGTGAACGCGGTCAGCAGCTTGCCGAGGTCCTTCGAGGCGGTGGTGGTCTGGTACCCCATGATCGCCGAGGCGATCTGCATGGCTCCCTTACCCACTCCGGAGATCACCTTGCCGGCCGCCGGATTCGCGAATCCGACCAGCAGCGCCAGGATCTCGAACGCGGTCGACGCGTGGCTGTGCCACTGCTGAGCGGTGGTGGCCTTCGCCATCGTGGCCTGGTAGACCTGCTCGCTCGGCTTGGCGCCGCCATTGGTGAGCGGGTACTGCTCCGACAGCGTCAACAGATCCTCGTTGTAGTCGACGATGCGGGCGTTGACGCGGCTCATCAGCTCCGCGGCCTGCCGCTCCCCCTCGTCGGTCCACGCCACCGTGTCGTTTCTGTTCTCCATGATCGCGGGAATGTCCACCCAGTCGGCCAACTGCGGGTCGGCGCTGAGGGTCTCGACATCGGCGGCGGCATCCACGCCGTACCGGGTGCCGAACTGGGCGTTCCAGGCGGCACGGAAGGTGGCGTCCGCCAGAGCGAGATCGTGCACGTACTGCCAGACCTGGTCCTGGACGCCGTACTGCTGCAGGTACCAGGAGTGCTGGAACTGCGACGCCTTGACCTGGTCGAGCATGTCGCCGTAGTTGTTCAACTGGGTGCCGACGGTAGCCTCCAGCAGCTCCCGCATCACCGGCGCGTTCTTCACCGCGCCGGGTGCCAGCGCGGTCAGCTCCAACATCCGCAACGCGAACTGGTACGCCGGCCGCTGGAGGTCCCCGGCAGTCAGTTTGCTGTCGTAGTAGTTACGCAGGGCCACCACGTGGTCGGTGAGTTGCTGCTCGGTCGCGGCAGGGTTCGCCTGCCGGAAACCGACCAGCGATGCGCTGGCCATCAGATCCTTGAAGCCGTCCACACCGGCCAACCGCGCCCGCATGTGCAGGCCGAACAGGCCGGCACGCAACTCATCGTTCTTGATCAGTACCCTGGTCGCCTTGGTCGCCGCGGCCGGCGGGGCCACCGCGAACCCGGCCACGGTCATCACCATCGCCGTGACCAGTGCGGTGACGACCCGCCCTGCGCGTACGCCGGGTCGGCGGCGGCCGGCCCGCAACAACGACATCCGGACCTCGTCACCAGCCGGATCGGAGCCCCCCCGAACCGCTGTCTGTCTTGCCATGTTCCCCTGTCCCCCCAATCTGCAAGGTCGTTCTCACGACCGCCGTCCACCCTGGGACATGGCATTGGGAATCCAATGGGAACCGATTGGGAGGCTCAGTTCAGGCTGGCCGACCACCTGCCCTCGTCGGCGACCAGGTCGGCCAGGTCGGACCAGCTCAGCTGCCGACCACTGGCCAGCCCGGTCTGGTACGCCTGCGGATCGAGAGCAGCTGCCACGGCCGCGCGGTTGCCCGGTCCGTCGTGCGGGTCCATCTGCTCCGGGTGGTATCCGATGAGCTTTCCCAGCGCCTCGACCGCGCCGAGCAGGACCGCACCGGTGCCGGCCCGGCCCGTGCGGCCGAGCGCCCCGGCCATCGAATGCACCAGCGCGAGCCAGCTTGAGCGGTCCTGCTCGGGGTCGATCTCCCGGGCCAGGTCGGCCAACGTGCGCAGGGCCCGGTCCGGCTCACCGAGATCGGTGCTGACCTTGCCGTCCATCCACCCGGACGACAGAATCGCCCACTGGTGGCCGCAGGATCGGGCCAGTTCGTTGGCGCGGGCCAGTTCGTCGCGGGCCCGGGCCAGGTCTCCGCAGGCTCGGCTGAGCTGACTGCGTACGGTCAGCGCCTCGGCCTGCGCCCACGGCTCCCCCACCAGGTCCGCCAGCCGCACCGCCTCGTCGGCCAGCGACAGCGCCCCGGCGACGTCACCGCCGATCGCGGTCACCGAGGCCAGGTAGATCGCCGCGGTGGTGTGCGGCTGCCGGGCCGCGACCCGAGCACAGAGCTGAGCCGCCTCACTCAACGCCGCGACGCTGCCGGCGTGGTCCCCGCTCAGATACGCGCAGCCCCCGACGGCCATCAACAGCCGCGCCCGGGCCAGGGTCCACTCCGCCGACTGTCCGCTACCGATCGGATCGGCGGCTGCGAGCCGACGGGCATCGAGGGCGGCGAGGGTCCGTCCGCCCCAACGCTCGCCTTCGGCGATCTGCCCGGTGCGGTACCAGAACCAGGCGAGTGCCCCGCAGATCCGCGCCGCGGTCAGGTCCTCACCGGCGGCGAGGGCGGAGACCAGGGCGGCCCGGATGTTGTCGCGTTCCGCGCTGAGCCGCCGCAGCCACTGCGACCCGTCGGCGGTCGGCAGCCGCTGTTCCCCGGTCTCCACCAGTCCCAGCAGCCATCGCCGGTGCCGGGCCAGCGCCTGCGCCCGCTCGGCACCGGTCAACAGGTCGGCCGCGTACTCGCGGACCAGTTCCAGCATCCGGTAGCGGCGCGGCACGGTGGCGGCGTCGGCGATCACCAGCGACTTGCGGGCCAGCCCCAGCAGGGCCGGCACCGGCTCCGGCAGGTCGGGGCCGGCACCGACCTGCCGGGCCGCGTCCAGGTCGAACCCACCGTCGAAGACGGAGAGTTGCCGCAGCAGTGCCTGTTCGGCGCCGGTGAGCAGCTGATAGCTCCAGCCGATCGCGTTGCGGACGGCGGCGTGCCGGTCCTCGTCCTCGCCGTTGCCGGTGGTGAGCAGGCCGAGCCGGTCGTCGAGCTGGAAGGCGATCTCCCGCAGGGAGAGCATCCGGCACTGGGCGGCAGCCAGTTCGATCGCCAGCGGGAGGCCGTCCAGATCCCGGCAGACCCGTGCTGCCAACGCCGAATCCGGCTCGCCGGCGCCCACCGCCAGGTTGGCCGTGTTGATCCGGTCGACCAACAGCTCGACGGCCTCGGTCAGGGGCAACGGCAGGAGTTCCAGGACCGCCTCGCCGGGCACACCCAGCGGTTGCCGGCTGGTGACCAGCAGACGCAGTCCCGGGCAGCCGCCGAGGACCGTCCGGGCCAGGTCGGCGACCCCGTGGACCAGATGTTCGGCGTTGTCCACGACGAGCACCGCCTCCCGGTCGACGAGCCGTTGGGCAAGTTGCCCCGCCGTGGCCACCCCGGTCAGACCGAGCACGTCCGACACCGCCCGGGGCACCTCCGTCGGGTCGCGCAGGCTGGCCAGTTCCACCAGCCACGGGCCGTCCACATCGGTACGGGTCCGACAGTGCTCCAGCACCAGCCGAGTTTTGCCGACCCCGCCCGCCCCGGTGAGGGTGACCAGCCGGTGTTCGGCGAGGGCGCGACGCAGCACCACCAGTTCGCGCTGCCGGCCGACGAAGGACGACAGGGCCGCCGGGATGTTGCTCCGGAGCGGCGCGAGGACCGGCGTCCGAACGGCGGAGGGCCGTGGCATCTCCAGGGAGACGTCCTGGCTGAGCACCGCCGCCTCCATCCGGCGCAGTTGCGGACCGGGGTCCACCCCGAGTTCGGCGATCAGCTGTTCGCGGGCCCGGCGCAGCACGGCGAGGGCATCCCCCTGTCGGCCGGTCCGATAGAGGGCGAGCGCGAGCAGTTCCCAGCCCCGTTCGCGCAGCGGCTGTTCCGCCACGAGGGCCTCCAGGTCGCCGAGGACCCGCTGGTGTTCGCCGTCGGACAGGGCGACCGCCAGCCGCTGTTCCCGGGCGGCGACGTGCAGGGCGTCCAGCCGGGCGATCTCGGCGACGGCGAAGTCCGCGTCGACGAAGTCCGCGTACGCCGCGCCACGCCACAGTCCCAGGGCCTCGTCCAGGGCCGTCGCGGCCGTACTGAAATCGGCGGCCGAGGCTGCCCGGTCGCCCTGCATCACCAGGGCGGTGAACCGTTCGGCGTCCACGGCGGCCGCCGGGGCCCGTAGTGCGTAGCCCGGCCCCTCCCGAACCAACACCTGGGCCGGGGTGCGGGCCGCTCGTCGGGGTTCCAGCGCCCGGCGCAGGCCAGCGATGTACCCGAACAGGGTCGCCGGGGTCGGCGGCACTGTGTCGTCCCATACCTGCGCCATCAGTCGCTCCACCGAGACGATCCGTCCACGGGCGGCGACCAGACAGCCGAGGACCTTACGTTGACGTGGTCCACCGAGATTGACGGGGTGATCGTCCACGCTCGCGATGAGCGGACCCAGCACCCCGAAGAAGACATGCGCCGACACTCTGCGCCCCCCAAACGGCGTCGAATTGACCGCGCTGGCGATTCGCGATGAAGGCCCCCCAGCCCATCCGAAATCGGATCTCGCGAAACGAAACCAGGCGTAAGATCATCGTAACAAGCCGTTGTCCTGTGTGGACGCTCAGCGGTGGCGGCAGCACCCGACGGCGATCGACCGCGGACGGGGGCAGACACGGCGATGGGGTGCCGGCTGTCGCCGGCACCCCATCCCATGGCTGGTCAGATCAGCCGGTCGAGCACGTCGCGGTGGGCGTCGTGTTGTTGCCGTTCTTGTAGAGCGTGATGCCGAAGTTGTTGCCGTTGCCGTTCGGGCGGGCCGTGAGCGTGCCGCTGTTGCCGCTGACCGAGGCGTTCCAGCTGTTCTGCAGGCTCTGGCCACCGTTGGTGCGGATGGTGACGACCCAGTTGTTGGTGCCGCTGACCGAGAAGGTCGTGTTGAAGCGGTCACCCCACTCGTCGGCCCGGTTCACGCTCACCGAGCAGCCACCGCTGCCGGGCGGCGGGGTCGTGGGCGGCGGGTTGCTGCTACCGCCCTCCTGCACCGTGATGTTGGAGCTACCGCTGCTCTGGTACCCCTCGGTGGCCATGATCTGGTAGTAGTGGTTGCCGAGGTTCATGCCACGGCTGGCCCAGGCGTCGAAGTGGTTGGCCGTGGTGATGGTGCCGCCGACCCGCTTCGAGGTCCGGACGCTCCAGTACTGCGAGAACGTCCGGGTGCCGTCGATGGACGGCTGGTTGACGCGCTCCGTGCGGTAGATGTCGTACGTGCCGCCATCGGTGTGGACCTGGCCCATCGAGTTCGCACCCGGGGGCCGCCAACTGCCCCAACTGTCCACGATGTAGTACTCGACGAGCGGGTTCCGGGTCCAGCCGTAGAGCGTCAGGTACGAGTTGCCGTTCGGGTTGAAGGAGCCCGAGTAGGTCACGCTGCGGCGCGTGCCCGGGTTCCAGCCCTTACCGGCGACGAAGTTGTTGACGTTGCTCCACTGGGTGCTGTACTGGCCACCGTTCCCCATGGTCATGGAGACGTTGCCGCTGTCCTTCCAGAAGGAGAAGAAGAAACCGCTGTGGTTCCCCTCCTGGTTGCTGGTCACGGTCTGGGCGTGGGCAGGGCTGGCCACGATCGCCGTGCTACCGGTCGTGATCAGCGCTGCCGCGCAGGCAGCACCGATGAGAGACCTGAGGCGCACGCGTCCGCGGCGTCTCCTCTGGACGAGCCCCTCGTGCATACTTCCTCCTCATGACGGCTGGCTGAAGGCCAGCAACGCTACGAGCCGGCGAGATCCGGCGCTCTGACGACCGCCATCGCTGTCGGCGTCGTACCGTGGTGGTGGTGGGGTGCCGATCGTCTGCTGCATGACCGGCGCAGCAGGTCGCAATGGTTAGCGATTGAGCTGCGTCGATGGTCAGTATCGACACGCCCTGGTCGACGCGTCAACAACTTCCGGAAATACTTCCGAAACCTATGGCCGGACAGCCCGTCGATCAGCGCAATCGTTGCGGCTGCCCAGTAGCAGCAATCCGAGCTCACAGGCGACAGGTGTGCATTCGGTAGTCGGCCGATCACCAGGCATCAAGGTCGACAGCTGCGAAAGTTCCAGGCAGCTTTCGAGGTGCACCGATCCGACGTCGAGTCACCGTAGCGCCGCTGCGAAAACGCTGCCGCGTGGCTTGAGCGGGGCCCTCATCCCAGGTCAACCTTGACAAGGTCAACCTACGATGTGCAATATTTTGCATTCCTCACTGCATCTCCGGTGCAGCACCCCCTGAAGGAGAGCCCATGCCCCTCGACGCGTTCGAGCGCTTTCCCCTGCTGTTCGGCCCCAGCCCGGTCCACCCGCTGGACCGGCTCACCGATCACCTCGGTGGCGCCCGGATCTGGGCCAAGCGGGAGGACTGCAACAGCGGGTTGGCCTTCGGCGGCAACAAGACCCGCAAGCTGGAGTACCTGTTGTTCGACGCCCTCGCCCAAGGCGCAGACACCCTGGTCAGCATCGGCGGTGTGCAGTCCAATCACACCCGGCAGGTAGCCGCGGCCGCCGCCCGGGCCGGCCTGAAGGCCGTGCTGGTGCAGGAGAGTTGGGTGGACTGGCCCGACCCGGTCAACGACAAGGTCGGCAACATCCTGCTGTCGCGCATCATGGGCGCCGACGTGCGGCTGGCGAAAGACGGCTTCGGCATCGGGTTCAAGGAAAGTTGGCAGCAGGCGCTGGACGAGGTCCGGGCCGGCGGCGGCGTACCCTACGCGATCCCGGCCGGCGGGTCCGACCACCCCTTGGGCGGACTCGGCTTCGCCAACTGGGCCTACGAGGTCCAGCAACAGGAACGCGAACTCGGCGTCTTCTTCGACACCGTCGTCGTGTGCAGCGTCACCGGCAGCACGCAGGCAGGCATGATCGCCGGATTCGCCGGTCAGGACCGACCACGGCGGGTGATCGGCATCGACGCCTCCGCGAAGATCGACGACACCCGCCGTCAGGTGGAGAAGATCGCCCGCAACACCGCCGCGCTCATCGACCTGGGGCGCGACCTTCACGACGACGAGATCGTCGTCCTGCCCGGCTGGGCCGGCGACCGCTACGGCATTGCGACCCGGTCGACGCTCGACGCCATCCGGCTGACGGCGATGCTGGAAGGCGTGATCCTCGATCCGGTGTACGAGGGTAAGTCGATGGCCGGGCTCATCGACCTCGTCCGCAGCAACGACATCCCGAAGGACTCCAACGTGCTCTACGCCCACCTGGGCGGCCAACCCGCACTGAACGCGTACAGCAGTCTCTTCGAGTCAGGCGATTCCGCACAACGCTGAGCGACACAGCGCGGTTCGCGGACCGGTCACGGCGCTGGCCCGATGCCCGTGACGTGGGGGTTCGCCGGCGAGAAGGGCCAGCGTGGGGTGAGGCGAGTCCGGTTGACAGTGGGAGCAACCAGTGCACAACATACTGCATGCCTGTTCCACAAGGTCGCGGACTCGCTCCCAGATCACTTCTTCGGGATGACGCCTACCGGGCGATCCGCGACGCCATCGTCGGCGGCACGCTGGCCCCCGGCGAACGCCTCAACGACAGCGATCTGGTCGAGTGGCTCGGCGTCAGCCGCACGCCGGTCCGGGAGGCGCTGGCACGCCTGGAACAGGCAGGTCTGGTCCAGACGAAGCCGGGCCGATACACCATGGTCAGCCCGCTGGACGTCCGCGCCGCCCGCAACGCCCAGGCGGTCACGTCCGCCATGCACGAGCTGGCCGTTCGCGAGGCCCTGCCCAACCTCTCCGGCACCGAGATCGAGGCCATGCGCGAGGCCAACGCGCGCTTCGCCGACGCCCTGCGACGCAACGACGTCGACGCCGCGACCGCCGCCGACGACGACTTCCACGCCGTACTTGTGATCGCCAGCGCCAATCAGGCCCTGCACGATGTGCTCGAACAGTTCACCCCGATGCTGCGTCGCCTGGAGCGGCTACGCTTCTCCTCGCTCAGCGGTCGAGAGTCGGTCGCACAGCACGATCGGATCATCGCGCTCTGCGAGGCCGGCGACGTGGCTGGTGCCACGGCCGCCACCCGTGCCAACTGGGAGACTCTCGCCCCCTTGCTCGACAGCCTCGACACCGACGACGCCGGTCACCCCGAATCAGCCGGCTGATGCCGGTGAGTTCGGGGATCCCAGCCTCTGATTCCCCGACCGACTGCCCGCCGTTCTCCCGATGAGGGCAGCCCTTCAGACCGGGACGCGCAGCGCGCCGAGGGCGCGACCGGCCTCCCGGGCGGATTGCAGGGCTCCGGCGTGCATCTGCGCGGCCTGGTCGGTGAAGGAGTCGAGCGCGGGGTTGACCCCGACGAGGGTGAACTCGCGTTCGATCACGGTGAGGTCGGCGCCCCAGCAGTCGGCGATGATCCGGCGCAGGTACGGCGTCGAGTGGTCCCAGCCCTCTCGGGGCGTGCCGGCACCGTACGCGCCGCCACGCACCGTGGCGAGCACGACGGGCTTACCCGCCAGGAAAGGCTTTCCGGTCGTCCGCGGGTCGGCCAACACCACATCGACGTACGTCTTGAAGTGCTGGGAGACACCGTAGTTGTAAAGCGGCACCGCGAACAGCACGGCGTCGGCGGCCAGCAGCTCGTCCACCAACGTCGTGGCGAGGGCGACGGCCTCCCGCTGCTCGGCAGTCTGCTGCTCGACCGGCGTCATGGAGGCGGACACCGCCGCAGCCCAGACGGTCGACGGCAGGGTGTCCACGCCGACATGACGGCGCTTGACGGTGTCACCGGGATGAGTGACCAGCCACTCCTCCTCGACGATGTCGGCGATCTCGCGACTCGCCGAGTCGTGGGAACGGATGCTGGCATCAAGACGGAACAAGGTCACAGGTACTCCCCGGGTACGAGGTTCAAGGTTGAATCCAGCCTAGACTAGATTGTTCAAGCTTGAACAGGAAGAGACATCCCTCACTCTGCCGATCGATCCGGCCCGTACTCTTGGGGCATGCCTGACGAACCTCGGTGGTTGACCGACCACGAGCGCGACGCCTGGCTTGCGCTGGCCAAACTGATGTTCAACCTGCCGAGCGCCCTCGACGCCCAACTCCTGCGGGACAACCACCTCACGCTGTTCGACTACTTCGTGCTCAGCGGCCTGTCCATGGCACCCGGACGAACCATGCGGCTCAGCGACGTGGCCAACCAGATCAGCTGCTCGCTGTCCCGACTGTCGAACGTCGTCAAGCGCCTCGAACAGCGCGGACTGCTCCGTCGCGCGCCAGATCCGGACAATCCCCGCTACACCGCCGCCACGCTCACCGACGCGGGATGGGATCTTGTGGTCACCGCAGCCCCCGGTCACGTGGCAGCCGTCCGTCACTACGTCATCGACGGCCTCACCCCGAGCCAGATCGAAGCCCTACGCGAGGTGGCCTGCCACGTGACCCAGCAGATATCCCAGACCTCGGAGGCCGGCCCGCGACCGCGGTGACACCGGATCCGGTCGGCAACGACAACGTCACGGCCCTCGTCCACGTCGCCTCGCTCGCAAGTACCACAGGCACTTGCGGCCGACCTGACGCCCGAGCAGGCCGGTGACAAATCGTCGAGCGGAAACGCGGTACCCGCCTGCCGGGTAGGGCGGCCGCGGAACCGCGTGGTGGGGTGGGCCCGACCCCCACCCCACCACGCGGGGTCAGTTGCGCATGCTCCACTGCTGGTTGGTGCCGCCGTGGCAGGCCCAGAGGTGGACCTTGGTGCCGTTCGCGGTGCCGTAACCGCTGGCGTCGAGGCACAGTCCGGACTGGACTCCGGTGATGGTGCCGTTGGTGTTGACGTTCCACTGCTGGTTGGTCTGGCCGTTGCAGTCCCAGATGATCGCCAGCGTGCCGTTGGCGGTGCCCTGACCGGACGCGTCGAGGCACTTGTTGCCGTACACCATCAGTTGTTTGCCGGCGGTGTACGTCCATCGCTGGTTGCTGCCGCCGTGACAGTCCCAGAGCTGCGCCTGGGTGCCGTTGGTGGTGCTCGAACCGCCGATCTCCAGGCAGCGGCCGGACTGTCCGCCGACGATCTGCACGGCCTGCGGTGGCGGGCTGCCGTTCTGCGGGCCAGCGGCGGCCATCACGGCCTGGGCGCCCGTGGGCCAGTTGCCGTTGGTGACCGTCACGTTGCCGGAGACGACGTTGCCCCGGTCACCGTTGGTCACGTTGGTGCTGCCGTTGGTGGACCAGTTGCTGGTGACGGTGAAGTTGCCCATGTTCTCGGCGAACCAGTAGTTGGCCGTGGCCCACGTGCCGGTCGACGAGAAGACGTTGTTGCGGGCGGTGAAGTAGCGGGAGCCCTCGTCGAAGTAGAGCCCGAAGTGGCCGTTGGTCCGCAGGCAGTAGTTGTCGCTGATCAGCCCGCCGGGGTTCGCCGACAACGTGTAGATGCAACCGCCGTCGTTCATCTGCTGCATGACGTCGTGCACGTAGTTGCCGATCAACCGGTTGTTGGACGCGGTGGTGGCGGTGGTGTAGCGCGGCTGGTAGTTGTACAGGCCACGGTCGGCGTAGTGGTTGCTACCACCGGCGTCGTTGGAACCCCAGCCGTATCCGACGGACATGCCGGTGTACGGCATGTTGTAGACCTCGTTGTACGAGATGGTGGCGTTGGTGACGTAGGTGGTCAGCACCGAGACGATGCCCCGGTACTCGATGCCCAGGTCGTGCAGGCGGTTGTTGCTGATGGTGATGTCCCGGTTGACCATCCGCTGGTCGCTGGGGTGGTGGGCGTCGGCACGTACCCCGCCGACGACGATGCCGCCGGCCACGTTGCGGGCGATCTCGGACCTGGTGATGGTGATGTTGCTGGCCCCGAGGCCGACGCCGCTGGCGTGGGCGTTGGCGTCGTTGCCGATCCCGATGGCGGTCTGGCCGAGGTTGACGAACGCGGAGTCGCTGAAGGTGATGTTGTCGGCGGCCGAGATCTGCACGGCGGCCGGCATCTGCTGCCAGTTCGGGCGGGTGGCCTCGAACTGCGGGCAGCCGTTGTGACACGAGGTGAAGCTCGGCCAGTTCCAGTTGCCGTAGATGTACGCGCCGGTCTGCTGGTCCACGTAGCCCTGGTTGCTGCTGGCGCCCAGCCAGCTCGTGCCGGTGAAGGTGATCCCGCTGAACGTCACGTGATGCGCGGGTGCGGCGTAGGTGCCGCCGATCTGGATCAGGGATTGCAGGGTCGGCAGCTCCACCCGAGCGGTGTTCATGTCCTGCCCGGCAAGCGGGATGTACGACAGTGCCCCACTGGCGGGGTCGAGATACCACTCACCCGCAGCGTCCAGGAACTCGTAGGCGTTGGTCAGGTAGAGCGGGCCGGGCCGGTGCGGGCTGGTGAAGGTGTCGTACCCGAAGTTGTTGTTGCTCCAACCGGGCTGCTGCATCCTGATCAGGTTTCCACTGATGCTCTGCACCGAGACGTACCGGTCGGTGAACGAGTTGACGCTCTCCATCTGGATCCGGCTCTGGTTGGCCAGATTGTTCAGGTAGCTCAACGCGCCGTTGGTGAACCGCATGCCGGTGCTGTCGGCGGTGAAGTCGGCCCGGTTGACCTGGGTACGCGCCCGGGTGGCGACGGCGCCGTCGACGTACAGCTGCCGGCTGTCCAGCCCGGCGCCGACGTTGGCCCGCCAGATGTTGCGTCCGGCGTCGACCAACGACCATCCGGTGACCGCGCGGGCGCCGCTGATCACGGGTCGGGCCGACGGAGCGGCCTGCCACAGCACGCGGTACCCATTGGTGCCGGAGTCGGCGGCGGTCAGCCGCAGCGGTGACGTGAGCCGGTACACCCCGTCGGCCAGTTGCACCACGATGTCGCCGGACATCGAGCTGTTCAGCGCCCGGACGGCGGTCTGCGCGCCGGTCAACGAGCAGGGCTGGGCGGCGCTGCAACTGCTGCCGCCACCGGTCGGTGCGGCGTACAGGGTGGTGGTGGCGGCGAGGGCCGGTGCGGCGGAGGTGGCCACGACGGCGGCGGTGACGACGCTGGTGAGCGCCACCGCCGCGATCGCGGCCAGCACCCGTCTGGGTGCGGTGGCAGGGGGAGGTACGGACACGAGGGTCTCCTTACCCGGGACGGAGTGTGGTGGGGGCGGTGGATCGGCGCAGTTCAACCGAGGATTCCGCGTAGATGCGCCAGACCGTCGAGGGCGAGTCGGTCCGGCGAGGGGGCGAGCGGTCGCCAGATGGAGGCGGCGGTGGCGATCGTCTCGTTGTCCGGGGTGAACGACTCGATACAGACCGCACCCCGGTATCCGGTCGTGGCCAGGACGGCGAGAAACCGGGGCCAGTCCAGGTGGTCAGCGCCGGGAGCCCCCCGGTTGGTGCCACTGACCTGCACATGCTTGACGTGCGGGCCGGCGACGGCGAGTGCGGCGTACGGGTCGGCCTCCTCGATGTTCATGTGATAGGTGTCGATCATGAGGCCGACGTTCGGCGGCAGACCGTCGATCAGGTCCAACGTCTGCTCGATGGTGTTGACCACGCTCGTCTCGTAGCGGTTGAGTGCCTCCACACCGATGGACACGCCCTGCTCACCCGCGTGGTCGGCGACCGGTGCCAGGGCGCGACGGAAGTCGGCGTAACAGGCGGCGCGCTCGGGCACGGTCATCCGCCAGGTCCGGCCCACCGAGGCGTAGACCGGCCCACCGACGGTAGGTGCGCCGACCGCCACCGCGGCGTCCACACAGCCCCGCAGGTACGCCGCTGTCGCCTCCACCACCGCCGGCGCCGCGTTGACCAGGTCCCGTCCGGGCGGGGTGACCGCGCAGACGCCGGCCGCGGTCAGGCTGTGGGCCGCGAGCAGGTCCCGGGTCCGCGACGGATCCCAGTCCCCCGGCTGCTCGATCGGCAGTTCGACCGCGTCGAAGCCGAACCGGGCGATCCGGGGCACCAGCTCGGCGAGGGCCGCGTCGTCGACCGGAGAGGCCCATACCCACGGATTGACGCCGATCTCGTACATCGGGCCTACTTCCAGCGCTGGGGGTATCCGGGCAGGTCGGTGCAGCCGCACATCGCGTAGTGCAGCGGCGGCATGTCCGCGTCCAGGTAGTTGTCGAGGTTCTCCTGCGTGATCGTCGGCTGGGGCAGCTTCCACGGGCTGGACACCTGCTGGCCGTCGAGGATCCGCAGGGCCGCGATGATCGGCGTACGCCACTGGTAGGTCGGGTAGGTCGGCGCGATCGCGGTGAGGCCGACCTCCTTCCACACCTTCAGGAAGTCGAGCTGGTCCTCGCCGTTGATCGGGGGCACCGGCTTGCCGGCGTCCTGGAACGCCTCCACCGCCGCGACCGCGACCGCACCGGCGTCCATCCAGACGCCGTCGATCGTGCCGTACCGCTGGAGGTAGTCGTCGACGATCTTCTTGGTCTTGGCCGGGTCGCCGTCGGTGAACTCGACCCCGACGACGTCGACGCCCGCCTTGTCGAAGGCGACCTTCGCGGCCGACCAGCGCGTCTCCAGCACGTCCACGCCGGGCAGGATGCGCAGGGCGAGCAGCTTGCCGCCGGGCTTCATCCGCTGGCTCACGAACTCGGCGCCGACGTGACCGAAGCCGTACCCGCCGATGGGGTTGATGAAGGTCACCGGGCAGTCGGTGTCGACGCCACGGTCGAAGACGACGACCGGCAGACCGGTGCGGCAGGCCGCTTCCACGGCCGGGGTGAGGGTGGCGGTCGTGTTCGGCGAGACGATCAGGGCGTCGCAGTCCTTGCCGAGCAGGTCGTTGATGTCGGCGATCTGCTTCTGGTCCTTGCCTTCGGCCTCGACGTGCACGAACTCCTTGATCAGGCTCCCCTGCGCCGCCACCTCGGCCTGCATGGTCTTGAAGCCGACCTGCCGCCACGGATTGTTCAAGGCCGCGTTGGAGAAACAGATCTTGTACGGGCCGGGTTTCTTGAATGTCGCGGTGTCCACCATCGTCGGGTTGAGCATCTGCTCCCACGGTTTGTCCGCCGGCCCGGTCGCAGCGGCGTCCAGCAGGGCCAACTCGTTGTCGTAGTCGGTCTGGTCGAAGAACTTCGACTGCTCGCCGGTACCGGCTCCGGCGGGTGCGGACCCGGTGCCCGATCCGGTGGCCACCGGCGTGTCCGTGGCGCAGCCGGCGAGCGTCAACAGGGTCACCGCGGCGAGCGCGGCCAGACAACGTTTCATCAGGCAATCCCCTTTATCTGGACGGGAGACGCCGGGCCGAGACCGCCACGGCGAACAGGATGATGGCGCCTTGAACGGTCGGTCTGAGCGCGCCGGAGACGCCGTAGAAATTCATCAGTGCGAAAAGCAGTTCGAGGGTCAGTGCGCCGAGCATCGCGCCGACGACCGAGCCTCGGCCGCCGCCCAGGGCGACCCCGCCGAGGACGACCGCGGTGATGGCACCGAACTCCAGGCCCGCACCGGCCTGGAAGGAGACGCCGCCGTAGCCGCCGATCAGGATCGCCGCGACCGCCGCGGCGAGGCCACTGAGGACGAAGGCGATGGTGCGGGTACGCCAGACCCGCACTCCGCTCAGCTGTGCCGTGCGCGGGTTGTCGCCGACGGCGACCAGGGTCCGGCCGAAGTCGGAGCGGGTCAACAGCACCGCAGCCACCGCGAGGACCAGCAGGATCAGCAGCGCGTACGGGACGCGGCCGAGCACCGGCACGTCCTCGACGGCACGTCGGCCGAGTTGGCGGAACTGCTCGGAGAGGCCGCCCTTGGGTGCGCCGTCGGACCAGAGGTAGACCGCGCCGACGAGGATCAGGAACATGCCGAGGGTGGTGACGAAGGAGGGCACCCGCAGTCGGGTGGTGATCAGACCGTTGACCAGGCCGACCAGCGCGCCGCCGGCAAGCAGCACCAGCACCACCGGCCAGGTCCGCGACCCGTCGCTGTCGATCAGCCGGGCGGCGACCACCACCTGCGCGGTGACCAGGGAGCCGACGGAGAGGTCGAACTCACCGGACACGATCACGAAGTACTGGCCGGCGGCGAGCAGGATGATCGGCGCCGACCGCCCGAGGAACGACATCAGGGACGGCGGGGTGAGGAAGTCGGGCTGACGGGCCGCGATGAGCGCCAGGAGCACCATCATCATCGCGAGGATCGGCAGCAGTCCACCGGACCACCTCCACCGCAGCGGCAGGGAGCGACGCTGGACGGTCTGCATGGTCACCGGGCCGCCTTCCGCAGGTGTTGACGGGCGTAGACGGCCACGGCGGCGATGATGATCACGCCCCGGACGACCTGCTTGGCGAAGGCGTCCACCGCGAGTTGGTTGAAGATGGCGTCGATGCCGGCGAGCAGCAGCACACCGCCGACGGTGCCGACGACGCCGCCCCGCCCGCCCGCGAGGGCGGTGCCGCCGATCACCACGGCGGCGATCGACTCCAGGTCGTAGAGGCCCTCGGTGCCGACCCGGGGCGCCCCGGAGCCGAGTCGGCTGGCGAGGTAGATCCCGGCGAGCCCGGCGCAGAGGGAGCAGAGCACGTGGGCGGTGACGCGTACCCGGTCGTTGCGGACACCGGAGAGCCGGGCGACCTCCGGATCACCGCCGACAGCGACCAGATGGTGGCCGAACCGGGTCCGCGACAGCAGGAACCAGCACGCCCCGGCGACCACGACCAGCAGCAGGAAGGACAACGGTACGGGCCCGACACGCTGGTAGCCGAGGGTCTGCACGAGAGCCGGGGCGGTGCTGCCGGCCGGACCGTCGTAACTGCTGTCGAGATAACCCTTGAGCAGCAGCCCGACGCCGAGGGTCGCGATGAACGAGTTGATCTGAAGTTTGGTGACGAGCAGTCCGTTGAACAGCCCGATGCCGGCACTGACGAGCAGCGTCAGGCCGATCGCGGGCAGCAACGCGCCGTCGCGGCCGTTCATCGTCTCGGCCGCGACCAGCGTGCTCAGGCTGACCACGTACGCCACCGACAGGTCCAGCGAGCCGCCGAGGATGACCAGCGTCTGGCCGACCGCGACGAACCCGAGCCCGGCGGCGACGTGCAGCAGGCTCACCGTCGTCGACTGGTTGAACAGTTGGCCGCCGTCGATCGCGACGACCAGCCAGCCGATCGCCAGGGTGAGGCCCAGCGCCACGAAGACGCCCGGCAGCGGCCGGCGGGCCGACGACAGGGGCAGGGCGTTCACGCCGCCGTCTCCCGTACCGTCCCGACCGCGAGCGCGACGACGTCCTCCTCGGTCGCGCCGGCCGGCAGTTCGCCGGCGATCGCACCGTCGCGCATGACGATCATCCGGTCGCTCATGCCGAGCAGTTCGGGCAGGTCGGACGAGATCATCAGGACGGCCGCACCGTCGCGGGCGAGGCGGCGCACCAGGTCGTGGATCGCCGACTTGGCACCCACGTCGATGCCCCGGGTGGGTTCGTCGAAGAGCAGGATCCTCGGGTTCACCGCGAGCCAGCGGGCCAGCACGACCTTCTGCTGGTTGCCGCCGGACAGGTAGCGGATCTCCTGATGGTCACCGGCGCAGCGGACCTCGACGGCGGCGAGCAGTTCCCGGACGCGTACGGTGCGGGCGGCGCGACCGGAGCGGATCGCGAAGACGGCGCGGCTGGCCAGCAACGCGTTGTCGAGCACGGATTGGCGGGCGACGATCCCCTCGCCTTTGCGGTCCTCGCTGACGTAGGCGACCCCGGCCCGCATCGCCGTACGCGGGGAGTGTAGCCGGATCGGGATGCCGTCGACGGTGACCTCGCCCGTGGTGAACGGCGCCGCCCCGAACAGGGCCCGGGCGAGCGCGGAGCGACCGGAGCCCTGGAGGCCGCCAACGCCGAGCACCTCCCCAGCGCGCAACGTCAGGTCGATGTCGCGCAGCTTCCGGTTACCGCCCTGCCGGACGGCGAGCCGGATCGGGCCGATGTCCTGCCGGGTGGCCCGGTCCGGGTAGTAGTGGGACAGTTCCCGCCCGACCATGTGCCGCACCAGTTCGTCGGGCGTGGTTTCGTTGGTGCGCAGGGTGATCACCCGACGGCCGTCCTTGAGCACGGTGATCCGGCTGGACAGGTCGAAGACCTCGGTGAGCCGGTGCGAGACGTAGAGAATCGCGATGCCCTGCTCCTGGAGGCGGCGCACCAGGCCGTAGAGCAGGGTCACCTCGTGGTCGGCCAGCGCGGCGGTGGGCTCGTCCATGATGATCAGTCGCGCGTCGAGGGCGAGCGCCTTGGCGATCTCGACGACCTGCTGCTGGGCGACGCTGAGCCGGCCGACCGGCGCGTCGGCCGGCAGGGCCGTCTCGCCGACCGAGGCCAGCAGGCGCCGGGTCGAGTCGCGCATCTGGCGCCGGTCGACCAGGCCGCGGCGTACCGGCTCGTGGCCCAGGTAGACGTTCTGTGCGACGGTGCGCTCCGGCAACAGGTTGAACTCCTGGTGGATGATGCCGATGCCGGCCCGTTGCGCGTCGCGGGGGCTGCCGAACACCCGTGGCTGCCCGGCCAGGGCGATGGTGCCGGCATCCGGGGCGTACCCGCCCGAGACGATCTTCATCAGGGTGGACTTGCCGGCGCCGTTCTCGCCGACGACGGCGTGCACCTCCCCGGCCGCGACGTCGAGATCGACGCGATCGAGGACACCGACGCCGAGGAAGGACTTGCTGATGCCTCGTAGGGCGAGCAGGGCATCCTGGCGTCGGTCCGACATCGACAATCCTTACTCATAGTAGTCAGCAGCGAGGGCCCGCCCGGTGCACGGGGCCATCGTCAGGCCGACAGCCCGCCCGGTTTCACTGTCGAAGGCGGCACTTTCTGTGGTCGTGCTCAAACTTTCGCTTGACATGACCAAAACATCACACGTATGAAGATAGATGTTCGGGAATGAGTTCGCAATCCCCTACCTGGCAGCGACTTTCGATCAAGCCGCAGCCCAGGTGACCGCGCACCGGAGCACACTCAGGAAGCGCGCAACCGCTACGCGCATCATCGTGATGTTGTCGCTAACATCAGCGATTTCCTATATAGAGAGCCAGACCCAACCCCTCACGACCACGGGTCGGCAGCCGTCCCTGGCATGACGCTGCGTGACTGAAGGCAGCTCGATCTGCCGACACCAGGCACGACGACGCGACCGGGTGTCCACGCCGTGCCCGGTCCGGTGACCGGCCCGTGGTCGCACCACCACCAGTTGCTCCGCCCGCCCAGAAGGAGACGGTATGCGTCGTAAAACAACAATCATCGGGGTGATCGTGGGTCTGTTACTGGCCCTCGCGCTGGTGAACCCCGCATCGGCGGCTCCCGCCTTCCGGGCGCTGTTGTTCACCAAGACCACCGGCTACCGGCACGACTCGATCCCCGCCGGGGTCTCGATGTTCCAGCAGCAGGCGGCGGCCGACAACTTCGAGCTGGTGCACAGCGAGGACTCGAACGTCTTCACCCCGGCCAACCTGGCCACCTTCGACGTCCTCATCATGTTCCAGACCTCCGGCATGGTCTGGACCTCGGCCGCCCAACGCCAGGCGGTGGAGGGCTACCTCGCCTCCGGCAAGGGAATCGTCGCCATCCACAACGCCACCGACATGGGTATCGAGGGCGAGTACCCGTGGTGGGACCAGACCATCAACGCCGGCGCGCACATGCCCGAGCACTCCCCCGGCGTCCTGCCCGGCACCGCGATCGTGGCCGACAAGAAGCACCCCTCCACGGCCGGCCTGCCGGACCGCTGGAACCGCAGCGAGGAGTGGTACAACTTCGACAAGAACCCCCGCGGCGACGTGCACGTGCTGGTGACCGCCGACGAACGGACGTACAACCCCGGTTCCCGGGCGATGGGCCCGGACCACCCGATCTCCTGGTGCCGCAGCGTCGGCGGCGGTCGGGTCTGGGCCACGGCCATGGGTCACGCCATCGCGTCCTACAGCGAGACCCACTTCCGCAACCACGTGCTCGGCGGCGTCAAATGGGCCGCCGGCAACGAGCCCGGCGACTGCGGTGGCACCGTCTGGGGCAACTTCGAGAAGCGCACCCTCGACGACAACACCGTCGACCCGATGGCGCTGGCGGTGGCACCCGATGGTCGGGTGCTCTACGTGCAACGCGGCGGCCAGGTCAAGATCTTCAAGCCGAGTACGAACAGCACCGTCACCGCCGGCACGCTGAGCGTCTACACCGGCGGCGAGGACGGGCTGACCGGGTTGGCGCTGGACCCGAACTTCGCCAGCAACGGGTACGTCTACCTGTACCACTCGCCGGCCAGCAGCAGTACGGACGTCAACCGGGTGTCCCGCTACACCCTGACCGGCGACACGTTGAACATGTCCAGCGGTGTCACCGTCATCGACATTCCGGCGTACCGGGACCGGACGTACCCGGAACCCGGCCACACCGGTGGCTACCTCGACTTCGGCCCGGACGGCAACCTCTACATCGGCACCGGCGACGACGTGGCACCGAACCTCGACCCCAACTGGCAGGGCTACGCCCCGCTGGACTGGCGGTCGGGCAAGCACATGCTCGACGCCGCCCGTACCGCCGGCAACACCAACGATCTGCGCGGCAAGCTGCTGCGGATCCGGCCCTCGGCCGGCGGTGGGTACACCATTCCGTCGGGCAACCTCTATCCGCAGGGCACCGCGCAGACCCGCGCGGAGATCTACGCGATGGGCTTCCGCAACCCCTTCCGGTTCTCCATCGACCCGGCCAACGGCTGGGTCTACCTGGCCGACTACGGGCCCGACCGCAATCCCCCGACCACCAACCGGGGCCCCGAAGGTCTCGTCGAACTCAACGTGATCAAGGCACCGGGCAACTACGGCTGGCCGTTCTGCCACGGCGACAACCAGCCGTACGCGCCGTACAACCCGGACACCGGTGCGGTCGGCGCCAAGTTCAACTGCGCGGCGCCGGTCAACAACTCACCCAACAACACCGGCCTGACCAACCTCCGGCCGGTGGTCGCCCCCAACATCTGGTACGGCTACGGCACCTCGCAGACCTTCCCCGAGCTGGGCTCCGGCGGCTCGGGGCCGATGGGTGGACCGGTCTACCGGTACGACCCGGCGAACCCGTCGGCGACGAAGTTCCCGCCGTACTACGACGGCGTGCATTTCTTCTACGAGTGGTCCCGCAGCTACCTCAAGGAGGTGCACTTCGACTCGGCCACAGCGGTCACCCGGACCAACCCGTTCCTGCCGAGCACCCGGTTCAACAAGCCGATGGACCTCGAATTCGGCCCGGACGGATCGCTCTACCTGCTGGAGTGGGGCACCAACTTCGGCGGCGGCAACAGCGACTCGGGCCTCTACCGGATCGACTACGTCCAGGGCGGACGATCGCCGATCGCGAAGGCGACCGGTACGCCGACCAGCGGCAACGCCCCGCTGACCGTGCAGTTCTCCAGCGCCGGGTCGATGGATCCCGACCCCGGCAACACGATCAGCTACCAGTGGACCTTCGGTGACGGCACCACCTCGACGGCGGCCAACCCGTCGAAGGTCTACACCAGTAACGGCAACTACACCGCCCAGCTCAAGGTCACCGACAACACCGGCAAGAGCGGCTTCGCCAACGTCCAGATCACCGTCGGCAACACCGCTCCGGTGGTCACCATCACCACCCCGGCCAACGGTGGCATGCTCACCTTCGGCGACCGGGTCTCGTACCAGATCAGTGTCTCCGATCCGGGTGGCGCACCGGTCGACTGCGCCAAGGTGTTCCTCAACCCCGCTCTCGGGCACGACGACCACGCGCACGAGACCACCGACTACGCCGGCTGCTCGGGCACCATCCCGACCGACCTGCTCGGCGGGCACCCGGACGGAGCAAACCTGTTCTACGTGCTCAACGCGCGGTACACCGACGACGGCGGTGCAGGTGGGGCGGCGCCGCTCACCGGCCACGCGCAGGTGATCCTCCAGCCCAAGCACAAGCAGGCCGAGTACTACAGCAGCCAGTCCGGCACCCGCGTGATCGACCAGGCGGGCGCGGAGAGCGGCAAGCGCATCGGGGACATCTCCAACAACGACTGGGTGGCGTTCACCCCGATGAGCCTGTCGGGGATCAACACGGTCAGCTACCGCCTGTCGTCGCCGTCGGGCGGCGGCACGATCGAGCTACGGGCCGGTTCACCCACCGGTACGTTGCTGGCCACCACACCGGTGCCCAGCACCGGAGGGTGGGACAACTACCAGTCCACCCAGCCGGTGAACGTCACCCCCCTGGCCGGCACCCACACCCTGTACCTGGTCTTCAAGGGCAGCGGAAACAACTGGTTCGACCTCGACTCGCACACCTTCGGCGGTCCCGGCGTCGGCACCGGCGGCCCGGTCACCCCTCCTCCCGGTGACGGGGTGGCAGGCAAGACCTGGACGCTGACCGCGCAGCACAGCGGGAAGCTGATGGACGTCAGCGGGGTCTCCACCGCCGACGGCGCCCAGATCCACCAGTGGGCGGCGACCGGCGGCAACAACCAGAAGTGGCAGGCGGTCGACGCCGGTAATGGCGCGGTCTACCTGAAGGCGGTGCACAGCGGAAAGTGCGCCGAGGTGATCGGTGGCTCCACCACGCCGGGCGCCTTCCTTCAACAGGCCACCTGCAACAACAGCAACCAGCAGAAGTTCACCGCCACGCCGACCGGCACCTCCGGCATCTACACGGTGAAGAGTGTGCCGAGCGGCCTCTGCGTGGACGTCAACAGCGGCGCCACCACCGACGGGGCCCGACTGTTGCAGTGGAACTGCCACAGTGGCACCAACCAGCAGTGGCGGTTCAGCCCGGCCTGACCGGCCACAGCTGACCGGTGACAGCACCGATCGGGACCGGCGTCGCACCACGGCGCCGGTCCCGACACCGTTGGTTCCCGAGTCGCTCAGGGGAGCAGGCGGCGCCCCTCCCAGGTTCCGTGTTCGGACAACGGGCGGAACCGCATGAACGCGGATTCGTGGTGGAAGTCCCGGCGACGCTGTTCCACCATGGCGACGGCGTGGGTGTCAGCCTGCGGGACGGCGCTACGGCCGTGGACCATGTCGGTCATCTCGCGGACGCTGCGCCAGATCGTGAAGGTGGAGAAGGTGTGGGGCGGGCGCATCGCTGCGGTGGCGAAGGTGGTGCCGGGGTGGCTGGCGACCAGACGCTCGACCGGCCGCCCCCATTTCAGGAACCGGGGCAGCTCCGGCAGCTTGAGCCGGGCGAGGGTGACCGCCACCATCGGCTCCTCCGGATCCCACCGGCCCGCCCGCACCGGCAGGCCGGCGAGCGCGGCCACCCCGCCGTAACGCCGCAGGTACTGCAAGCGCACATGCCATCCGTCGGCGAGCCGCCGCCCCAGCGCGTCGTCTGCGAGGAACCTTTCCAAGGCCGACTCGTCGTCCCACTCGGCGAACATCGCAAGGCGTCGCAGCTGCATCCGTTCCACCGACAGCACCGGGGAGCCGAGCCGCATGAGCGGGAAACACTCGGCATGCCGCAGCCCAGCCGCCCGAGGCCCACGACCCAGGGTGCGCAAGGTCAAGGCCGGCGGAAGCAGTGCGAGATGAAACGAATGGATCATCGGCCCATCATCCCAGCCCGCCGCACCCGCCTCCCCGCTCGGATCGTGCCGCCGGCGACGGCGGTGCCGGGCGGGACGATCTCGTCGATCCGGTCGAGGATTTCGTCGGTGAGCGTGACGTCGACGCCTGCGCCGACGCGGCCCCGGCGCTGGCCGCCGCGCACGAGCCGGGGGTCGCCCTCGCGAAGTGGCTCGACCGGTTCACCGCGTTCGTCGCGACCAAACGGGGATTCGTCGCAGCCCTACACTCCGGCGATCCGGCGTTCGACGGCCTGCCCGGATATCTCATGCAGAAGCTAGGACCGGCCCTCGAGTCCCTGCTCGAAGCCGCGACAGCCAACGGCGACATCCAGGCCCGGATCAGTGCCCAGGACCTGCTGTACGCCGTAGCGAAACTGTGTGCGCCCATGCCGAACCAGGAACCCGACTACGGCCGGCGCATGGTCGCGCTCCTCGTCGACGGACTACGATCCGGCGAATCCCCACACTGACATAATCACCCTCGGTCGGCCACGCCTGGGGCGCCAAGGCAGACGCCGGTGCACCTGCGGCTCGTCCAGTCCGATTCTCTTGCCGGTTTGGAAGCAGGTCTCCACGTTCCAGCGGGTTCCGGTCACCTTGACCAAAGCGTGTAGCGGAACTGGGCGTGGTGACCAGCAGCGCCGGCGGCACCGTACAGCGGCGGCCCACCCCCGTGGTCTCCGGTCACCTGGTGCGTCACATGGCTGGGAGTGCCAGCATCACGAAGGCGTTTATGGGTTTGTATGGGATTTCCCCACCCTGCCCCCCACCGCGCGACCCTCGTCAGCAAGACCCGCCCGCAGACGGGCGCGAGGCGGTTTCACATGCGCTGGGGAGGAAACGATGCTGAGATTGCTACCGCGAAAACGCCGAGCACGACTCGGGCTGATCGGTGCCACGATCGCGGCTGTCCTACTGACGATGGGAGTCCACGCCAGCAGTACAGCGGAGCAACCCGCCACACAGGAGAACCTCCTGACCTGGAACGCGCAGATCGTCGAGGCCCCGCGGCCATCGCTTGACGGGTGCTTCGACGCGACCTATCCCAAGGTGGTATGGCGGGAGACCGCGTGCGTGGACCAGCCGGCGATCCCGATGTCCCCGAACCGTGTACCGGCTGCGCGGAGGGACATCGGTGGTGGCACCGGGATGGGCATCGTGACGGAGCGACCCGCGGATGCCGGTGACATCACCAGGGCGACCGGCACGTTCGAGGATGTCAAGGACAAAGACCTGCTGACGGTGAACTCCTCCCCGACCAGCGGGCCGGCGATGGCGAACAGCTACACGCTCCAGCTCAACACCAACCACCTCAAGGTCAGGGAGTGCGCCAGTTCACCGACTCCCGCGTTGTGTGAGGGCTGGAAGCAATTCATCTTCGCCAACACCCCGCAAACCGTTCCGAATGAGCCACCCAGCCGTCTCTACATCGACTACTGGTTGCTGGCCTACAACCCGGATGCGAGCCAGGGCAAGCCCTGCCCGAGGGACTGGACTGAGATCCCGGACGACGGCGAGGTCCACTGCTGGCTGAGGCGCGAGAGGGCGGCGGGCCCGCTTCCCTACGTACCGATCGGGAACATCGCGCTTCCGGGCTTCAAGCTGGAAGCGCAGACGCAGACGATCGGCGCGGACACCGTCGTCGACGTGGTCACGTTCAACGATGGAAACCAAAACGCCGCCTCGACGTCCAGTTCGGACGTCCTTCACGTCCTGCCAGGGGAATCCCGGCCGGACCAGGCGGGACCGGGATGGACGCAGGTCGAGTTCAACGTGTTCGGCTTTGGCAACGGATCCACAGCCGTTTTCAACAAGGAGGCCGACTTCAACCTTCGCACGACGATAGTCGACGGCAGTCCGAAGGCGCCCGAATGCAAACAAGTCGGCTACAGCAAGGAGAGGAACAACCTCAACTTCGCCAAACCGAGTGCGACCCCCACATCGCCGGCGCCAGCCCTCATCATCAACCAGGCAGCCAAGAATCGGGAGCTGGCGGGCTGCAGGGCCGCCGTCGCCGTCGGCGACACTCACCAGTACACCTTCGCCGGTACGTACTACGACTTCCAGGCTACGGGTGACTTCGTCGAGGCACGGGCCGGTACCACGTTCGAGGTGCAGACACGCAAGAAGTCTGGCGCCCCGACCTGGCCCAACGCATCGATGAACCAGTCAGTCGGCGTGCGGATGGGCAACACCAGGCTGGCGGTGTGCGCCGGGACCCGTCTGGTCGTGAACGGAGTCGACACCAACTTGCCCTCCGGCGAGTCACTGCTGCTTTCCACCGGAGTGGCGATCGACCGTGTGGGCGACGTCTACACGTTCAGGGACCCGTCCGGCAACCTCGTCCGCAGCACCGCCATCGCCGGCACCGTCCCGTACGTAAACCTGGGCATCAACCTGGGGTCCGAGACCCCGGCGGTACGGGGCCTGCTGGGCAACCACAACGGTGACCCTAACTTCCTCGAAGCCAGCAACGGCGACCCCCTGCGCGTGCCGCTCTCCTTCGCCGACATGTACGGGGTCTTCGGCAACAGCTGGCGGGTCAGCCACACCACCTCACTGTTGCGCTTCTGCGAAGCCGTAGACGTGGGCAACCCGGCAGCGCCGTTCTACTCCCACAACCTCCCCGCGGATGTTCTTCAGCGGGCGAAGGAGTACTGCGCCACGCTACGCCTCGAGCCGACGTGGAATATCTCGTGCGAGCTGGATTTCGCCGTACTCGGCCGGAAGGCTGCTGATGTCTTCGATGGACTTCCGAAGCCCACGGTGGACGGCAACCCCAAGCCACCATCCCCGTCCCCATCGCCCACCGGAGGCAACAGCGCGTGCCGGATCGCCTACACAGTCAACTCCAACTCGGCGTCCGCTAGCTTCACCGGCAACGTGACCATCACGAACACCAGCAACACGCCCGTGAACGGGTGGACGCTGACTTTCTCGTTCACGAACGGGCAGCGGATCACCAGCAGTTGGAACGCCAGCGTGACGCAGTCCAACGCGTTGGTGACGGCACGGAACCTCAGCCACAACGGCACGCTCGCACCCGGCGCCTCCACGTCGTTCGGCTTCCTGGGCAATGGCGGCATCTCCAACCCGCCACCGGTGGGGTGGACGCTGAACGGCTCCCCCTGCACCACCTGACCCACGGGGTTGGTCATTCTCGACCACTCCCGTAAACGCGAGATCCCCGGGTTGAGAGCCACCGGGCGGGCTTCCCGGGGATCTCGCTCAGGTGTGGATACCGGCGTTGTCGAGGGCGGTGAGGCAGGCGCGGATCTGGTCGACCTCGGGCGTACCGAGGTCGATGAAGATGGCGAGGGCATGGTGGTAGTGAGCACGGACCTCGTCGGGATGGCCGAGGGCGCGGTGGGCATTGGCCAGCCCAGTGTGGGCGCGGGCTTGCTGGTCGCGGGCACCGATCTCGGCGGCGATCCGCTGCGCGGCGGTGTGATGGCGATGAGCGTCGGCGGGGCGGCCTGCGGCGAGCGTGGCCTCGCCGATGCCGTTGAGCGCGTATGCCTCGCCGTGCCGGTCGCCGGTCGCCCGCAGGATCGTCAGGGCCTGTTGGTGGTACTCGGCGGCCTTGGCGGGCTCGCCGCGAGCAGCGTGGAGGGTGCCCAGCCCGTCCAGCGTCCAGGCTTCGCCGTTGCGATGCCCGGCATGACGAAACAGGACAAGCGCCTGGGCCAGGCTTTCGGCGGCCGCCCCATGCCGGCCCAACCGCGTGTCGACCTCCGCGAGGTTGACCAGCGACACCGCCTCGCCGGCCCGGTCTCCGGTCTCTCGGAACAGGGCGAGCGCCTGCCGCAGGTGTGTGGCGGCCTCGCCGTACTGGCCCGCCTTCTGTTCGATGTCGCCGAGGTTGGTCAGCGTGCGGGCCTGACCGACCTTGTTGCCGGCTCGCCGGTGCAGGATCTCGCCCTGCGCGAAGTGGGCGGCGGCCTCGCGGTAGCGGCCGAGCCGCTGTTCGGCGATGCCGAGGTTGGTCCGGGTCCGGGCCTGCCCGGGAGAGTCGCCGGTCTGTTCAAACAGGAGCAGAGCCTCGGTGAAGTGTTCGGCTGCGGCCTGGTGCTGGCCGCCCCAGAGGTGGGCGACGCCAAGGTCGGTGAGGGCGTGGGCCTGTTCGGTGAAGTCGCCGATGCGGCTGGCGGCACGGCGGGCGTGACTGTGGACGGTGATGGCGTCGCTGTTGTGGCCACCGGCGAAGTACTGGACAAGGACGCGGGAGAGCCGGATGGCATGGGCGGGCCAGCCGTGGGTGGCGGCGTGGGCCACGACGGTGACCAGGGATGGCCGTTCGGTGTCGAGCCAGATGCGGGCGGTGTCCGGGTCGGTCAGCTCGGGGACGCGGGTACCGGACGGGGCGATGTGGGGTCGAAGATGCGCCTGGGCAGGGTGCAGAGCGTCCATCGCGGAGGCGGCCGTCGCGAGATAGTAATCGAACAGGCGGGTCAGGGCGGCGCGACGGTCGCGTGGGCGGACCTCGTCGTGGGCTCGGGTGGTGGCGTACGTGCGGACGAGGTCGTGGAAGGTGTACCGGCCCGCGTTGGACTGGTGCAGCAGGTGGTCGCGGCACAGGCGGTCCAGATGGGCACGGGTGACCTCGATGTCGGCGCCGGTCAGGGCAGCCGCGGCGTAGGCCTCGCTGTCCTGCCCGGGGTGCAGCGCCAGCAACCGGAGCAGCTGGCGCTGGTCGGCGGGCAGGCGGTGGTAGGACAGGTCGAGGGCGAGCTCGACACCGGTTTCCAGGCGTCGCTGGTCGTGGCGTTCGTCGAGCCGGTCGGCGTGATCGGTGAGGGTCCAGTCGGGTGTGGCCCGCATGTGTCCGGCCGTCAGGTCCAGCGCCAGCGGCAGGTAGCCGCAGCGCCGTGCGATACGGGCGGCAGCGGTGCGATCGTCGCCCACCGGGACCTGGCCAGCGGCGTGGGCCAGGTATCGAACGGCCTCGTCCGCTGCGAACACGTCGATCACCAACTGCGTGGCCGAGGGCAGGTCGGACAGGCTTCGCCGGCTGGTGATCACGGTGAGACAGCCGGGCACCTCGGCGAGCAGCGGGCGGAGTTGGTCGAGGTCGGCGGCATTGTCCAGCACGATCAGGGTGCGGGTACCGGCGAGCCGGTCACGGTAGGCCGCGGTGCGGGCCTCGAGAGCGTGGGGGATGCGCTGCGGCGGTACACCGAGCAGCCGCAGGAAGCCGTCCAGGACGGCGGCCGGGTCCGCTGGAGGTCGAGCGGGGTCGGGGTGAAATCCGCGCAGGTTGACGAAAAGCGCCCGATCAAATTGACGTTCCCGGATGAGGATATGCCCGGCGTGAATGGCGAGCTGGGTCTTACCAACGCCTGCCATCCCCTCTATCGCCGAGATCGCCACCGCGCCGTTGCGGCCGAGAGCGCGGCGGAGCTGATCGAGTTCGGCGGTACGACCGGTGAACCCGGCCAGGTCGGGTGGAAGCCTGTCCTGGACCTGTACCACCACGGCGGCCAGAGCCTCCCCGCCGACCACCCGCAGCGCCTGGCGCCACTGGTGCACGTACCCCTCGTCCGGGTGCAGTGCCTGCACGACCGCGGTCACGAGGTCGGTGTTCAGCCGTCGCCGACCGGGTTTGAAGCAGTCCACGACCGTGGGTCGCTTGGTCAACTCGCCGGTCGGGCGACCGGCGGCCCGCCACGCGTTGTTGACCTGGCCGGTGATCCATTCGTAGGACGGGTTTCCCGCCCAGACCTTCAACGACCGCAGCCCTGCGACCAGCTCATCCAGCGTGCGGGCCCGACCCGGGTCGGGCATCGCGGCGGACGCATCCTCCGCTCGGGTAGCGGTCATCGATAATCCCACATATACATTGACGCGCAAAAATATTTAGCTCATTGTAGCCGCGCCGGCGCGGAGGGCGCGCCCCCCTACGAAAGGCGGACCCCCGCCTGGATCACCATCACCCCACCCGAAGGCGAGACCGGCGGGCATCACTGGCTGCCGATCCGCCGACGGATCAGCGACGGCGAGCTGGCGTTCTACCGCTGCTGGTCACCTCCGCCCGGGGATCTTGGCCGGGTCGCCGGCCGTGACCGGCGGACGTTTCCCGACGAGCTGAAGCTCGTCCAGGACATCGCGGATGCTATCGGCCTGTCCGAAGCGAGCAGGCCGCCTCCCGGCTTGAACGGGTCGCCCTTGGCTAGACGGTAACGAGACCTCTGACGAAGCGGATCTTGGACGCGCATCGGTTGGCCGGTGCTGTGGATCAGGGCCGGGACGCCACGGTGAGCTTTGCGATGTCTGGGGCATAGACGGTCATCCAGTGCGGATGCAGCCGGTAGTAGACCACGTCGTTGTCCCAGTCGAAGGGGTCGTCGCCGTAGAAGTCCTTCAAGTACGCGAGCACGTCCGGCCAGTCCGTGGCCTGGTCGCCGTTGCGGGGGTTGAGGATCTCCACCTTGCCATGTGTGAAGACGCCGAGGTCCTCACCGCGCATATGTGCGGCGCTGACGGCGGGCCGCGCCGCGAGGTGGCGCGCCTTGGCGGCGTCGGGCGCCGTGCCGAAGTACCACTTGCCTCGCAGGAAGTGCCCGTCGACACCGCTGATCCGCGGCTCACCCTTCGCCGTCACGCTGGACAGAGCGAGGGTGCACATGCCGGTGAGGACCTGGGTGAGCTGCTCCGCGTTCAGTGTGCGCGCGGTGTTGATGATCGAGCGGAGGTGGGAGGTGGAGCCGGCGAGGGAGGCGTCAAGGAGGGCTTGGAGCTTTTCGAGATCTTCTGGGGTTTCGCGCATGGAGGCCTTGTCTCTCCGCATCTATCTGTGCCCTGGTCCGCGCCTCTCACCGGCGCCGACCGATGAACCCATGCTCCACCCAAAACCTGACACCTTGCGTCATATTTCTTCGACTGGCTGCGGACGCCAGCGGGCCGCACGGCAGCCGGCATGACAGACCGGCGGCGCGACGTGACGGCTCCCGGCTGGCGACGCGCGCGCTCCGCGGCATGAGCGCGCACCCGAACTTGCGGCCAGTGCCACCCGTACACGGCATGAGCAAGTCCAGAGGCGCGTCCTGGTCGCCAGCGAAGTTGACCACAGGGGGCTGCGGGATCGACGAACAGCCTACTCGGATCTACGCTGTCAGAACATGCCGGTCTGGCGAGTGTCGCTGTAGCCTGTGGCTGGGCTCGGAGGAGGAATATATGCCGAGAACCTTCGGGTATGCGGAGGCCGTCTACCAGTTCATTCAGGAACACGCCACTATCGAAGATGGTCGCCGGGTCTGTCGCGAGCCGCTCTACCCCTGGATGATGGCAGAGTTTCGCCTTGATAGGCGTCAGGTCAAAGGTGTACGTACCGCAGCAGTCAAGGAACTTGAACGCCGCGGTCTCGTCCGTCGCCCTCATCCCAACAGCGTTTTGCTGATCCTGACGGCGTGATCTTGCGGCTTGCTTCCCCGGGAAGCCAACACCATCGGACTTCCTGCCACCATGGCAATTGAGCAGTGAGCGTTTTTCATCCTGGGTAGGTCGGGTTCTCGACGTGGTGCAGGACGAGGATGGCTTGCACGATCGCGGTTGTGCGGGATGGGCTGCAGCGC